>JBPOJE010000006.1:0-66929 GCA_052033935.1 Armatimonadota bacterium | reverse complement strand
ATCGAGGTGTTCTACAACCGGGAGCGGCTACACTCGAGCCTGGGGTATGTGTCCCCAGCGGAATACGAACGGCAGCTTGCCGTCAAAGAGGCGGCTTAGCGTGTCCACCAAAACAGGGGAGGTCCATGCTGGCAACACCTGTAATCGCATTTCCAAAGCCACACCGGCGGCGTACGCCTTGGCAGTACCCTGCACCATGATTCGGGCTGTACAGCGCATCACCGCTTCGCCTATGACTGTTGAATACTTGCCGGTGTCGAAATAGTGCCGCATGCTTGCCGAAACCCAGTTGATGATGGCTTCGGTGTTGTAGCGGGCATTCTTGCAGCTTGCGCCTCCGTACAGTGTAGGCCAGTATCCCTGCGGGTCTGTCAGGCGTAGGGGACTGGCGAAGGCGTAATCGTACCGCGTATGGTCCTTGGCTACGACACGGTCCCGTCTCTCAAACCTCCCCAACTCCGGCTTGTAGAATCGCACCCCGAGCTGCATCCAATCGGCAAGGTTCGCGTCCTGATGATGCGTGTAATAGCCGAGGCTGCCGACGTAGCGGTAGGGGTTGGCGGTGGTTGCCCCGGTGCTGGCGCGTGAGCCAGTCGTCACCGTCTGGCCCCACGGCGTGTAGTAGAACCTGTCGGTCGGGTTGTTCTCCGCGGCCGGGGCCATCAGGATCGTCGAGCCCAGCAGGTCGAAGAAGTAATACTGCAGGTTCTCGCCCGCTTCGCGAGCAATCAGCCGCCCGTCCGGCTCGCGGACGTAGAACGCCTGCGGCGTCCCGTTCAGGTCTTCGACGAGAACCGCGGGAACCGACGCCGTCGGGTCGTAGATGAACCGCCAGACACCCCACTCATCGTGACGATTCGACCGCACGGATGAACCGCTCAAACTCGATGAGGTGCTTCGAAACATAAACGCGCTTTTCCCCCTTGCCTTGGGCGAAACGCAAGCAGACCCAGCCGCGTAATGAGGTGGGGTACAGCCTGGATGTCTCTTGGACGCAAAGCAGATCAGCAAGACGGTAGCTCAGGATCGGGCCGCCGACGGTCGTTACGCTGAGTCGGTCTGCATCTACTCGGAGTCGCCACGGAACTACCTTGTGGCACGCCCACTCGTAGGCCGTGATACCCGAGGTCCACACCGCCACTATCAGCCCCTTGCTCGCCTCAGCCGCGCTACCGCCTCGCATAAGGCCCAACAGCTCTGACACGGCCAACAACCAGAACGCGCCGGTTAGCACCACGCTTGCCACCACTGGCCCGGCTAGCGCAGCAGCAACGTACAGCCGCGTATAGCCAAAGCAAGCAGACGAGCCCATCACTTACCTGTCATGTAACTGTAGCAGCCGCCCACCGACAGAGCAAGCCCGACCTGGGCACCGAGGTAGCCGGACGAGAAGAAACCGCCGCCTCCTATCAACCCGCCGCCGGCAACAGCGTCATACCCCCAACCCCAACCGAGCAGCCGGCTGAAAAAGCGTGAAGGGTCACCACTCGGGCACTCCAACGGAGCAGTGAGGCCAATCGCAGCACCGGGCAGGGGCAGACCCACCACCTGCACGCAGATGGTCAGAATGCGCGCGCAGTGGTTGATGTAGTTGCAGTCGCTGCAGCAGTACACTCCAAGCTGAATGCTCAGCTGCCCATAGCTAAACTGAACATTCCACGGGATCGGGTTTACCGCTGACCAGATGTGCCTTCCGGGGCGCAACCAGTTGATCAAATCCGAGAGGCTGAACAACCCCGCAGGATCTGTTTCCGAAGTGGCCCGATCGGAGACATAGGAGTACGAAGAGGCGCTGCGACTCGCGCGCGCCGGATCCCGTCGCTCAAACCGCCCCAACTCCGGGTCGTAGAACCGCACCCCGAGCTGCATCCAGTCGGCAAGGTTCGCGTCCTGATGATGCGTGTAGTAGCCAAGGCTGCCGACGAAGCGGTACGGGTTGGCGGTGGTCGCGATGGTGCTGGCTCTCGCGCCCGTCGCAACCGTCTCGCCCCAGGGCGTGTAGTAGAACCGGTCCGTCGGATTGCCCTCAGCGGTGGGAGCCATCAGGATCGTCGAGCCGAGCAGGTCGAAGAAGTAATACTGCAGGCTCTCGCCCGCTTCGCGAGCGATTAGGCGGCCGTCCGGCTCGCGGACGTAGAACGCCTGCGGAGTGCCGTTCAGGTCTTCCACAACCACAGCCGGCACCGACGCCGTCGGGTCATAGATGAACCGCCACGTTTCGCCGCCCACCTTGTACATCTCCAGCCTCCGGCCGGCGTGGTCCCAACTCATTCCGGTCAGCAGGTACTGCTGCATGTCCGCCTTCGCCGTCAGCAGTCCCTCCGGGTCATATCCGAACGTATGCGCCTGCTGCGAGTTGTCGTAGACTTCCTTCAGGCTCCCGCGGGGCGTATACGTGTAGGTCTTTGAACCCGGCGACGCGGTCAGCATGTCCGCCTTCGCGTCCGCCGTCCACCCGTTCATCGTCCAGTTGCCCACCCGGTCATACGTCCACGCGTCCTGCTGCTGGCCTTCCAGGCTCCAGCTCGTCAGGCGGTTGAACTCGTCGTAGCCGTAGGTGTTGTGGAACGTCGTCTGCGAGTCATGCCACTCGTCAATGGCGGTCGGGTTGCCCTGCTCGTCAAGCGTCGCCGAGCGCCCCGCCATCTTAGCCCCGTTCCACGGCGCGCCCGTGCTGTGGAAATGCTCCACGCTCGTGGCCCGGTTTTGAGCGTCGTAGCCGTACAGCGTCCGGTAACTGCTGGCGTCAATCTGCCCGTACACCGTCCACTTCGGCAAGCCGTTCTTGAAATAGAGATACTGGCTCATCACAGTCGGCGGCCAACTCGGAGTGGGCCACATGACGTTCCACACGTTGCCGTCGCGCCGGTAAGCGTAGCGCGTGTACTTCTTCGCCCCCGACGGCAGCGTCAGCGTCATCTTCGTTTTCGCGCCGAGGGTGTTGTACTCGTACTCCAGCTTATACCAGCTCTGAAACCCCTGCGGCTTCGGCGGCTCGTAGCTCTTCAGCCGCCCCATGTCGTCATACGCATACACCGTGTCCCCCAGTCCCCCGGCCTCGTGTACCGTCGTCACAAGCTCCGAGCCTCCCTCATATTCGAAGGAGACATCCGCATCGAATGTTCCATTGTAGCCGTAGTCCGTGCCCGTACGCCTGCCGAGATCGTCATACTCGAAGAACGTCTTCGACAGGCTGCCCGTGTCATCGCGCTCCTGCTTCCACTTCAGCGCACCGCTCTCATAATAGTCGAACTCCTCGTTGGCCAGCCGGTCTTCCTCCGTAGTGTCATACGGGTGGACGATCTTCGTCGTTTGCCCCAGGCGATTGTATGTGTAGCTGGTCGTACGCCCGGCACCGGTGTCGCGGTAGGACGTGACCGCCTCCGTCTGGCCCAGCAGGTTGTACGCGTACTGCACCAGCGGCGCTGCGCTGTCAGGATCGCCCGAAGGAACGCTGACCTCTCTCGTCCGGCCCATCCTGTCCGTCTGGTAGTGCGTGTACAGCCAGTCGCCGTCCTTCTTCCACGATTGCCGCGAAACCCCGCAGCAGTCGTAGCTCGTCTCGCGGTCGGCCGCAAACGTCCCGGTGTAGCCTTCATCAACCTGCGTCACCCGGCCAAGGCCGTCATAGCGGTAGGCTGTGCTGTGTTGTTCTTCGTCAGTCGCTACGAGAAGCCGGCCCAGGTCGTCATAGTGGTTGGTTGCCGTCACTTGCTCGTCCGCGCCCGACGCGTTGCGCCACCAGCGCGTCACTGTCGTGGGTGAGGTCCGAACCTTCGCGGGGGACCCTTCTTCGTAGTCGTAGCTGGTCTCCGAAGCCAATGTGCCATCTATGTTGGGCGCCAATTCCTTCTTCAGCATGCCGAGCTTGCGCACGTCATCGCCGGTGCCATAATACTCAAACTCCCTCTGGACGGTATATGTCCCGGTTTGCCCGGTGGGGCTGACCGCCTCGGACAGCACGTGCCCGCCGCTGTCGTACGTCGTGCGGAAGTACTTGCCGCGGACATCGCGCTTGACGGTGAGCCACGGGCGGTTCACACCGCCGCTGTCGTAGTAGGAGAACTGCTCGTACGGCCTGGCCGCCTGCGCGTCAGGCTTCGGGTAGGCTACCTGTCGGAGCTGCCGATTCCAGCCGTACTTCCCCTGCCCGGGCCCTTCAGAGATCGAGTAATACTTATACAGCGTCGCGTTGTCATCGCTCTGCCCCGGCCCGACTACCTTCCACGGCAGCCCATGAAGCGCAGGGTCGTCATAGACCGAGTTCTGCTCGTCGCGCGGGCGGTCCGGATCGCTCGCAAAGTTCGACACCCAGCCAAAGCGCTTGTAGGTCGTCGTCAGAGTGCCAGACTCCGCGGTGCGTTCGACCTTGTAGATGTAGGTAGACGGCCCGTCGTTGTCTTTCTGGTAGAAGTAGGTCGTCGTGATCTGGTCCGCCTGCGCCTCGGCAGTTGTGCTCGCGCGGCGTCTCTCGGTGGTGTAGTTGAGCTTCAGGCCGGTGCCGCTCTCCTGGTAGTCGTCGCCATAGCTGTAAGTCGTCAGGGAGAGCGTCACAGCCGGCGTGACTGACGCGTCCAGCACCGTCACGCTCGCCACCTGGCCGTAGGCGTCATAGGCGTAAACCGTCTGGCGGCCATTGTCAGCCGTAATCGTCTCGATGTCGCCGTCTTCGTTGTACTCGAAGGTCGCGGAGCTCATCGGCGTGCCGCTTGAGTCGTATACCGTCTGCCCCGACAGAAGGCCGTTCTGCGCAGGATTGTCGGTCGAGTCGTAATACGCCCAAACGACCTTCTCGCCCGTCTCTGCTACGACTTCCTCCGGCTCGTTCGTGCCGTCGCCAGAGGGCTTGTTGTACGTCCAGACGGTGCCGTTCTGGGCCGTCACGGACGCGAGCGGGTTCACCCATTCCAGTTCCGTGCCTGCGCCGTCCGGCCCGATGTCGCTCACTTTCTCGCCGGCCCCGTTGAAACCGACCGTCCGTCCATCAGGGAACGACGCGGTATAGCCGGACTGGGCGCTGCCGCTTACCATTAGCCCTGCGTAACGGACATCCGACGTGGTCCACAGACCAGTCTGGCTGTCGTAAGTGAACCAGATGCACTCGACGCGGTCACAGGTCTTGAGCCGCATGACAGCGACATCCGGATTCGTGTTGCAGGCCGACGCCGTCGTGAAGCTGTCCGCCGGACACGGGCCGCCGTCGCCACCGCCCGGCCCTGGCCCGCTGATTGCGCCGCCCGTTCCTCCGACGCTGCCGGGCCGCCGCGTTCGCAGCAGCACGCCCGCGTCACATCCGTCGGCCCCGCAGCCTCCCGCGCCGGAGACGGGATCGTCGCCCGCCTCTTCGCAGTTGCAGATCTTGTCCGACCCGACCGCTATCGTGATCTTCTTCGTGACGGCGTCATCGTTCAGCGGATCGGAGGATTGTCGGTCATCATCCACGACCGCTGTTACCTCATAGAATCCATCCGGTGTGCTCTGTGGAATTGTCAGATCGACAGAAAAACAATCCCCGGCTTTTGTGCAGCCCCAGCCTGTAGGACAGGTCCAATCCACCAACAGCTTGTCGAGGTACTCGTTGTATGGCCCGACCCCGACTGAGCAGATCAGGTCGATGTCGTTTGCATCCAACTCCACTCGCACACTCGAACCAGGACAGGCGAACCCGCGTTTGGATTTCAGATCTCCTATGACAGTGTGCAGGCTCGCTTTAATAGGCGGCCCCGGAAGACTGGCACTGAACACATATACCGGCGCAACGGCCTCGATGGCCGGCCGCTGGTAATGCCCTTTGTTGTCGCGGGAGGTTCCCCGTGCCCAAACCACCAGCCAATAGTCACCACACGGCTGTTCTTCGTCCGCAGGGATGTCAATCTCGTTTTCCTCGTAACGGCCAGCGTCCAGATACGGCAGGGGCTGCGTTGTTATGAGGTCGCCGTCAGGCGAATAAACCATCATCCCGCCCTCTACGGCGTCATCATACACAAGTTCATAGTTCCACTGTAGCCGTACGTAGCCGGCCGGCACGTCCGTGCAATCCAGGCACTGCCATCCAGCCGCATACACCACTAGCGGCCCGCCGTGCTTCGAATCATAGTCATTGTAGGGGCTCCATGCGGTGTCCAGCGCGCACTCCGTGAGACAGTTCCAGTCCCCATCGCCGTCGCGGTCCTTGCATATCCATTGCAACGGCTCATCGTGCCAGGCATCGATTGTGTAGGTGAAAATGCCTTCGCGATCCCGCCCCAGCGCGTCCTTGCCGTCCCAGTGGACTGACGTGTTCGCCGAGTTTGTCGTCGTTTCAAGACGCTTCACCTGGTGCACACCGTGGTAGATTGTGACAGCGACGACCGTGTTGTCCAAGCCGCCTCCGTCGTGCAAAACTACCGGGATGTCGAACGAGTTCGTCTGGTCAGGCTTGCAAACTAGGAGTGCCGGCGTGTCATTGTTGGTCACGACAAGATTGTCTGCGACGAAGGATGTCTTGCAGCTCACTGGCTGGCCCGCACCGTCTGTCCCACAAACTTCAAACTCGTACTCAGCATTGTGCGGCGGCTGGTACTCCCACGCGACGCGGGTAAAATTGACCAGGATGAGGGGCGTGCAAAAGCAGGGCTCGGAGTACTGGGTTGCCTGGCAAACAACAGTGCCGGTGTTGTGTGCCGGGATGGTCAGCTCACGGACAACATGATTAAAGATGTTTATGCCCGGGTCCGCGGTAACACGGAGAAGGTGCCTGACCGGAGCGCTTGCGGCTGTTGCGCACACACTGCCGCTGAAAATGAAAGGTGCCTCTTCCCCGGTCCAACTGAACGGGCAACAACTCTGCGGCTCGCCGATGTCGCCTACCGCTGCGCCAAGCGCAAAGAGAAGCACGAGTAATGCTCCTGCAAGTAGCTGTCTCACTTCACTACCTCCTTCAAGTCCCTCTCCAGGTCCTTCTGGCAGAGTACGACCAGTTCTCTGACCCTCTTGGCTGTCTTCAGTGTGGGAAACGCGTTTAGGAGCGCCTCCGCCTGAGCTTTGGCCTCCGACGGCCGGCCGGCCTTGCGCTGTGCCATCGCCTGCCAATACACGGCACGGGGTACAACATCCAGCCCGCTGTAGCCTTCCGCTTTGTCCGGCTCAGTCACGGACATCTCCGCATATCCGGGTCGGTACAGTTTCCATTGCCGGTCTTTGTTCGTGAGTGTGGTGCCGGGTACTGACTCGACGAACGCTGCCAGCGCCGCCGCCGCCGCCGGCCAAAGCCCCTGCTGGTAAAGGCTGCAGCCCACGCCGAAGCGGGCCACACCCGTCAGATACGGGCTTCCCGTTTCGCTGCTGAGGGCCTCTTCGTAAGCCCGCTGTGCCTCAGCGCCACGACCGCGAAGAAGGAAAGTCTCACCTAACCCTATCTTCGCCCGTGCCCCTGCGCCTGTATCCAGCGCAGCCGTCCGCACCGCCGCGAAACGCTGCTCTGCCTTCGCAAGAAAGGTAGTGTCTCGCGAGCGCCAGTACGAACTGACAAGGGAGAAACCAGCGAGAGTCCGGCTAGCCTCCGCAAGACGCGGGGTAGCGGCGGCATGAGCGGCGCTTGCGTCGAATCGCTCCAGGGCGAGGGCGGGGTTTCGGTCGCGGAAGGCCAGATAACCCAACCGCTGCAGTGCTTCCGCTGCCTCGGGTGAGGTCGGCGTCTGCTTCGTGACCCTGAGGAAGAATGCCTCCGCGGTTTGCCGGTCCTTTTCCCGTAGCCCAAGATAGGCCAGCCTGAGGCCAGCCGTGGCAGCTTCTTGTGATTGCGGCGCCCGCTCCAGAACGTCCGCGAAGCTGGCCTTGGCGGCGATGATATCGTTAGCCTTGAGCGCTTTCAGCCCGGCCTGCAGACTGGTCGCGACATCCTGTCCACCGCCGTGGCCGCTAGCCGCACTAATGGGTAACGCCGCAACGAGAAAAAGCGAAAACCAGCAGAGTACTCTCATCGTCAACCCTCCTAACCATCGAGAAACAGTCGGCAGTAGAGCCTTGCCGCCAGCGTCGCTCTGCGCCAACGCTCGCTGGATGTGCGTGAGTTGAAGAGCGCCCCGTTGCCGACGACTCGCGCTGGCGTTGAACGAGCGACTACAGACGCCAGAAGGCAAGAAGGCGGCGAGGGGCAGGGGAGGCATCTGGCCCGCGTCGAGATAAGCACAATCGTCAGTATTCATACGTGTGCGTCCTCTCGCCGATGTCACCGCTTGAAGCCCCTCCTGAGGGGCTTCAGAACAACGGCTGAGTGTAGGCTACACAAGCGCTATCCCAGTGTCAAGGGCTTTTGATGAACAAGTTACTTTCTTCTGAAGTGGGAAATTTGATTTGGACCTCCTCCGTTTTCATGGACACCCTAAGCCGCCTCTTTGACGGCAAGCTGCCGTTCGTATTCCGCTCCTGAAGAAGACGCCGGTTCTGCACCTTACGCGCCTCCTGGTGCGGCTGGATTCACCTCCAACTCACGCTCCACTTTGGCGGTATTGCCCGCCGAATCCTTCGCCTGAACCTCCAGCTTGTACTTGCCCGCCTTCACATCGCGCAGCACGCAGGTGAAAGGCTCGTCGCGGCTGTCGAACAGGCCGTCGTCGGCCTCCGCTGTGTACCAGTTGCCGCTGTTGCCCAGCCGGAACTGAACCGCCGCGATGTCCGCCGCCTTCGAGCGCGCGAGCCCCTTCACCCGCGCTTCTTTGTTGCCGTCAACTGTCACTGCCGCGCGTCCCAGAGTCACCGAAGGCTTCGTGTTTGTCACAAGCAGTGGCCCCAGAAACGCCTGCGCCTTCAGAGCGCCGGACGAGTTGGCCATCACGTCGCTTGCCGTCACCCGCAGCAGATACTGCCCGTCCGCCACCTTTGTCGTGTCCCACTTGTAGCTGGTTCTGTTGGTTTTGCCGTTGCCCTCCGGCTCTGCTGTCTCCTCCGTGGCGGCCTTCCTTTGCTCAATCGCCGTCTTCGCCGAGTCCAGAATTCGCTCCCGCACAACGGCCGGGATGTCCGGGCGTGCGTCCAGCGCCTTCTTCGTTTGAGTCAGAAGCACTTCGGCGTGAGCGTCCGCTGCCGCTTCAGCCCCGGCTGTGGCTGCGGATTCGCCCTCTTTCGCGCCTTCATTCGCTTTCGAACCACCGGCTGGCTGCTTCCAGGCGGAGGGCTTCGCGCTGACCTTGCTGATCGGTCTCCATGTGTTGCCGCCGTCCGCCGAGTACGAGAGTTCGTATGTGAGCTTGTCCGAGTCCGGATCGCTGCCGGACCATGTCACCTCCTGAGTGCTGCTGAGGCCCGCGCCCGCAGCGGGCTTCTCGAACTTCACCGAAGGCGGGCGATTCGCGGGCAGGTAGCTGAAGCTCAGGCCGGATACCTTCGGCTGCGGGCCGCCCGGACTGCCGAACTCAAGCCGATACTGCACATAGCGCGGCCCTTTCAGGCCCAGGCTCTCGCCGGGCTTCGTTTCTGTCCATGCCGACCACGTCCCGTCGGGTTCCGCGACGTCGCCGAAGCGTGTCTTCAAGCGTATCCCGCCGGCGCTGCCTGATGCGTTCGCGCGCAGTTTGCCCCAGTCCGCGGGGCGCCCGGCGTCGCGAACCGTGGATTCGAACCACCCCTCCTTTGCCGGCGACAGCTTCCAGACTCCGCCGCCGTTCGTCAGGCCCGCCGCCAGACCGCCCGCGTCCAGCGCTGTCAGAGCCTGGAACTCCCACTGTCCCTTGATCTGCTGCACAACCTGACCGCCGCTCTCGGGATACCTGTAGATGCGCGAGGCGTCCGCCAGAACGACCGACCCGTCCGCGTCGAGCGCCAGCGGCGCGGTGTTGCCCGCGAGCTTGTCAATGAGCACGACAGGCGCCCTGTCCTTCTCGATGAGATACAGCTTGCCCTTCGGGCCGGTCGTTGCGTACACCGCGCCTCGGGCGTTGGCCACCACCGAGCCCACGAACTCCTCGGACGCATGCAGGATTGCCTCCGCGCACCCCTCGCTGATGCGCCACACAGCTGCCGTTCGTGCCGTCCCCGCCAGCACCGAGCCGTCGGCGGATGTCCAGAGACACTGAACATGAAGCTGGTTTGTGTCGGCGAAGAGCGACAGCTTGCCGTCCGGAGTCACCCGCCAGATCTTGCCGCTGTCCCCCGCGCCGGCCAGCACCGATTCGTCCGGCCCAGCCGCGAGCGCCGCCACGTGCTTCGAGGGTGCGCGGGCCACTTCCACGGCCTTGCCCCCCTCGTACATCCAGATGCCGCCGTCCGGAGAACTCCCCGCCCAGATGCGTCCCCGGCGGTCGCGGGTAACGGCCAGTGCCTGCGATCCGCTTACGCTGAAGAGTTTCTTCGGCGCGCCTTCGGGGGGGATCCGGTAAACATTTCCGTGGCTTCCCGTCCCGGCCACGGCCGAGTTGCCTGGCCCCGGGCACACCGACCATATATACGAGTCCTCCAGCGGCGCCAGGCTCCGGATGTCGAGGCCCGGCTGCAGATAGCCATCCGACTGCATAGCGCTGGAACCGGCCACTGCCGAGCCAACTGCTACGCCTGCCATCTCGCCCTTCAGGAAGTCCGCCGCCGTTGCCTGCCGCCAGGTCTTGACCGCCCGCCCGACAGCCTTGGCCTCGTTTCCGGACTTCTCTTCATCAGCGCTCCCGGAACCGCTCTCCGAGCCGTTCTCGCCGCCTGCGTCACCGGCGGATTCGGACGTTTCCCCGGACTTCGTCCCGGTCCCGCTTTCCGCGTCCGCACCACCCGCGGACACGCTCAGCATGGTGACGTCCGCGTTCAACAGGGTCCCAGTACTGCTCTCGTCTTTATCTTTCCCGGTAGTGATCGTTTCGGCGCTGTCTGTGGATGTCGTCGTGGTGCGCTCCGTGCTCGTCGTGACCGTGGTGGAGGCAGCCTTTGCCTTCTCCGAGCGCGATTTCTTCTGGATGGTGATGGCGAGAACCTGCGTTCCGCTCACGAACCATTCCGTGCCCTGACGCACCTTCGCTTCGTCCCGCACTAGACGCGTGGCGGTCGCCTTCTTCGACTGCATGGCGTACTCCATGCCCGGTGGGAAGCCGCTCAGCCGCTCGCCCTCCACGCTGAACGAAGCAGAAGACATCAGGAGTCTGCCCACAATCTCATCGTTGCCGTTCAACTCTTGATACCTGCTGAAGAACTGCTCGATTGTTGCCGCTTCCTTCATCTCCTCCGGCTGCGCGGTTCTGTTCGCGCCCGGAGCCTCCGCTGCCGCTGGGGCGATCGTCGCTCCGGCGGCCTCACGTCCTCCCTGCACGGCAATGACAGCCCGCCCGTCAACCGCGTTCTCAGGCACCTTTATCCGCAGGTGACGGATGACCGGGCCGGCCTTGAACGGTCTTATCTCCACAGCGACGTCCACGGTCTCGCCCGGCTCGAAGATCAGCTTGTTCAGCATGATCTTCTCGACCTGCGCCGTCTGCCGGGTCTGAATAAGTTGTACGTCCAGTGTCACCTTCTCGGGCGTCACAGGGTGGAACTTGTTGTTCTGGAACAGCGCCAGAATCTCGCCGAGGTCCGTCGCTGCCGCGCCCCCGATATCATCGGCGCTGAAGAACAGGTTCGTGCGCGTGACCGGGCCAATGTCCTTTCCCGATACCGTCGTCGTTACGCGAGCCATGCCCTCGCCGGGGTAGGGGCGCTTGCGCGTAATCGCTTCGGACGCGACGAGCGGGATTGCCAGGCGAGTCACGATCGGGTGCTTCAGAACGTTTGCCCGGACCCGCAGAGGCGACGGCGACCGGTCGTCGCGCACGGTGATCTCAACCGGCAGCATTGTGGGGGCGCCGCCCAGGGTCCCGGCCACCGAGAATGGCCGGTCCTGCGTAGACGCTCCGATCAGCGACACGGGCGATGCGAGTTTGAAGGAGCCCATGTAGCTCGGATATACATCGTGCACCCAGCAGGTGCTCATCGGCATGCCCACTGCGCCCATCTGCAGCATCGGATGCCCGAACGCAAGAATCCTGTCGCCTCTGCGATAGGTGACCGTGCCGATGCCCGTCAGATCGACATCGCCCGTTACCAGAGAAAAGCCAACCGCGGAGCCTTCGCGCAGCTCAATCTGCTTGCCGTTCATGCGCCCGGGCCCCTGCGTCACCGCAAGCTCGCCAAACGCCGCGCCCAGCTTCGAGACTGACTTCTGCGAGAATCCGGACGCGATCAGCGGCGTGGCCAGCGGCGTGAACCAGGCGTGTCCGGGAACGGCTTCGGCTCCCGAATCACCCGGATGCGTCTGGATGCCGATGCTCTTCAGCGTTGATCCTCCCACCGTCACCGGGCCGGGCAGCGGCTTGATCTCACCGAAGCCGGGCGGATCGGCCGGCAGTGCCGGGTCCCACGCCTCGAGCATGTCTTCGATGGGCGTTACCAGCCCGAGCGGCTCCCGCGCAAACATGCCCGCATAGGCAATCGCGCCGATTAGCTTGCCACCGATGTAGATCGGGCTGCCGCTCATCCCCGAAGCGATGTTAATCTCGCGCCTGTTGAGCTCCCCGCCGCCAACACGCACCAGAATCAGAGGGCGCCCGGAATTCTGGTTTGGCAGCACGCCGAGCACCTTCACGTCGAGCCGTTCGATGGTGTCGCCCTTGAGGACGGTCAGGCAATACCCCTGCATGCCCGCCCTGACCTGGGATGTCCTGAGGATTCGGGCCTCGTCTTCGGGGGCGATCTTCGCAAGCGCGGGTGTGCCAGAGCACAAGTGCGCCAGCAGCGCCGGAACCAGGAGCCATACACGCAATGTGAGCCGCCGCATTGGGTTCAATCTACCTCCGCTTCATCACAGAAAAGATCATGCGCCAGCGCGCTGGCGCCGCGCCTGTTGCGGGAGTGGCAGTGGAGCCGTCCCCGGGGCGCTCAGCGCCGCGAAGACGAATCCGGTGCTGCCGGGAAGCACTGCCGTCCGCCCTCTTCCCCGCACGGTCGTCATTATAGAGCTTTGGCGCGCCCTGCATCAATCGGCACTTTGCCGCGCCTTGACACCCGGTTGCCGCCGTGGTATCCGTAGTACAGTGAAGTTGGGGCGGGTACTTGCCGCGCTGATGTTCTTGCGCGGGCCGCGGTGGCTCGCGCAGTGGGTCAACGAGGAAAGAGGAGTTTTCGTCACAATGGAATCTCGACGTCTGCTGGGTCTGATTGCTGCTGTTGCAATCCTCTGTGTCTCATCTCCCTGCTTCGGGTACTACTGGAATCTGGATTACGTGGACTGGTACGGCCAGGCTGGGCTCGACTCGTCGCTGGCGCTGACGCCCTCGGCGAAGTACATCGCCTATACCGCGTCGGGTGATCTGTTTCTCGCTACCGATACCGGCGCCGGATGGATGCTAGAGTATGTCGCGACTGCAGGATTCGGGGGAGGGTGGTGTTCTGTCGCTGTCCCGGCTTCGGGGAGTCCGCTGATTGCGTTCATTGACGACAGCGCTGCCGTGCCCGTGCTGCGCTGCGCGTCGAAGTCCGGCGGCGTGTGGAGCGTCGAGCATGTGGACAGCGTGGGCTGGCTCCCGGACTATGTTTCATTGAAGCTCGACAGTCTGGGCATGCCGGCAATCACGTACAGCACCAGCGCGGAGGCTGGGTCGGCGGCGGTTGTGAAGCTCGCGCGCCGCTCCGCGGCAGACGGCTGGACCATTGAGACCGTCGCGACGATCGGCGATGTCAACGGCCCTTCGCTTGCGTTTGACGGTTCGGGGCTTCCAGCCGTCTCGTTCGTGGACGTCACGGGCGGCGTGGTCAAGCTCGCGCGGCGCTCCGCCGTGGGCTCATGGAACGTTGAGACCGTGGAGGGAACGTCCACGACTCCCGCGCGCTGGTACACTTCGCTCGCATTCACCGCGGGCGCAGCGCCATCCGTCGCTTACTATGCTGGGGTCGGGGACTACCTCAGCCTGTACCATGCCGTCAAACCGTCTTCAACCTGGGTGCGCGAAGTGGTGCAGGCGCAGCTTCCCGCTGCCAGCCCGCAGTACTGCTCGCTGGCCGTGGACGGATCCGGGAAGCCCGCCATCGCGTACCTCGACTCGGCAAGCCAGACCCTCAGCATAGCTCGGCGCCTCTCGGGGACGTGGTACTCCGAGACCGTTGACAGCGCGTATATGTCGGGCTATCGTCCGAGCCTCGCCTTCGACGCCGGGGCGAACCCGGCGATAGCCTACGTGGACGCAGGGTTCAGCGCGGTCAAATACGCCTCCACGCAGCAGGCGGGCCTGGAGTCGGCAAAGCTTCTGCCCGACGGCAGCCTGCTATCCTTCAGCGGCGTGATCGCAAGCACGACATCGGGCGAACTGAGCGAGAGGCTCTACGTCCAGTCACCCGGCCGTTCGTCGGGGGTGCAGATATATCTGGGATCTCAGGCGCTTCCGGCTGTCGCGCGCGGTTCGCTTCTTCGGGTCGAAGGCCGCGCGGGCACGCGCGACGGCGAGCGGTGCTTGCTGTCGCCGGAGATCACGGTGCTTCAGGCGGGCGAGGCTCCCGTTCCGCTGAATCTCACAAACGCTGCCGCCGGGGGCGGCGGCTTCAACTACGACCCCTTCCCTCCGGCAATCGGACAGCAGGGGGTGGGCGGTGGCTTCGGCCTCAACAACATCGGGCTTCTGGTGCGCACCTACGGCCGCGTCACAGCCGTTGCAAACAGCTACCTCTACATTGACGACGGGTCGCTCCTGCTGGACGGCACAGAGACGAACGGCGCTCCGAATGCCGGCATGCGGGTGGCTGCTGCAGCGGGCCTCGTGCCCGGCGATTTCGTATCCGTGACGGGCATCAGTTCCTGCTTCACAACCAGCACCGGCATGCTGGCGCGGCAGATACTCCCCCGCGACTCCGGCGATATCGTCCCGCTCGGCCGTTAGCCCGTCAGAAAGGCGCGAACGAAAAGCGGCCCCGCCGTCAGGCAGGGCCGCCCGCTCCAAGAAGTCTTTGCGAACTCCGTCAGGTCGCCCGCGCGGCCTCCAGCGCCGCGTCGTAGCTGGGCTGATCCGTCATCTCAGGAACATACTGCACGTGTTTGAGCGTGCCGTCCGGCGCCACCACGAAGATGGCTCTCGCCTCCAGCCGGAGCGGCTCGATCAGCGTGCCGTAAGCCTTCGCGAAGCTCGCGTCCCGATGATCGGACCCGTACCGGATCTTCCCGGCGCGGTTCTCCACCGCGAACCTGTCCTGCGCGAACGGCAGGTCCATGCTCACCGTCAGAACCCGGATGCCCGGCGGCAGATCAGGGATCTCCTGATTGAACCGCATCGTCTGAACCTCGCACACCGGTGTGTCAATCGAAGGAACCACGCTCAGGATCACCGTCTCTCCCGCGAAATCCTTCAGCGTCACTTCGTTGATGCCGTCTGGCGTCTTTTCGACCAGCGTGAAATCGGGCGCTTTGTCGCCCGGTTTCAGCTCCGGGCCTGCCACGGGCAACGGATTGCCCGCCATTGTTACCGTACGCTCTGCCATTTGCTGCTCCTCGCTCTGTCGTCTGTGTTCCGGCCCGGGCGGCCGGCTCAACCGGTTATACCCGCCCGCGTCCCGTTTGACTACTTCCTCGCACTGATCGTGATTACCGCCGCATCGCCCGCGTGAAACACGGCGGGGTCGCCTTCGGCTCTCACCGCGCCCTCCGCCTCGATTGCCGCAAACCCGCGCGTCTCGCCGGGCAGGCGAATCTCGGCTTCCACGCCGGGCGGCAATGTCACTCGCAGGTCAAACGCTCCGTCATTCAACCGCCAGTCCACGCTGATCTCGCCGTGTGGTGTCGGCACACGCCCCCGCGCCCACGTCAGCCCCGCCGGCACCGGGTTCACCAGAGCTTTGCCGAAGCCCGGCTCCAGCGGCGAAACGCCAAGCTGATAGCGGCTCTGGAAGAAGGTCGGTCCCGCGCTCCAGGCGTGGCAGTGGCTGCGCGTGTAGCGTCCGGCTGGCTCAAAGCCGGGGAAAGTCTCCCAGCAGGTGGTTGCGCCGGCGTCCAGCATCATTCCCCACCAGCGCCGCGTTAGCTCCGCGATCTTCTCGAAGTCGCCCAGCTTCGCCAGCGCCTCGCAGGTGAAGAACATAAAGAACGGGCTGCCCACCGGAACCACGCCCTCCGGCGCGTCCGCGACCAGCGGCTCTATCAGTGCCAGCCGCTCCGGCGGCGCACACCCCGCCAGAAGCACGACGGTGTTCGTCTGCTGGCTGAACGTTTCGCTCCGGGTACCGTCGGCGTGGATGCAGTCAATGTACGCCTCGCGCTCTTCGTTCCAGAGGTGCTGGTTCATCGCTTCCACCAGCCGGTCCCGGGCGGCAAGCAGCGGCCCGGCTTCGTCCGCGCGCCCGAGTTCGGCGGCGAGTGCCGCCTGCCGTTCGAGGCACATCACGAACCACGCCATCATATGCGTGCAGGCTCCATCGGTGGGCGTGTCGAGCGGCGCCCAGTCCAGAAGATTCCACCCCGCCAGCCGCAGCAGACCGTCCTCGCCGATCTGTGTGAGGCAGTAATCGTTCTGCTGCTTGATGGCCGGATACACCTGCTCCAGAAACTCCCTGTCGCCGGTGATCCGCCAGTACTCCTCGCACGCAAGCACCCACAGAAGGCTCCACGTGGGCAGCATATCCTCCCACGCGGAAGGAACCTGCGACTCGACGAGTGGTGAACGCTCCAGCGACTCGGCTGCCAGAAGCAGGCATCGCCGCGTCAGAGCGTAGTCGCCGAATGCGTAATGATTCGCCGCCCCCTCGTTCCGGGCGTCTCCCACCCAGAACGTCTGCTCGTAGGTGGGGCAGTCCACGTAGGTGTCCTCGCTGCACAGGCGGGTTGTGTACTGCCCGATCTCCCATGCGCGGTTCAGCAGATAGTCGTTGCACTGGAAGCTGCCGCGCTCAACGAGTGGGTACGTGTTCTGCAGCGTGCGCACCGAGCGAATCCGCACCGGGCCGCCGCCTCTGCGCACCGTCACGAGCAGATACCGGCATCCGCGCCGGATTACCGAATGAAACGTTTGCCGTCCCTTACGCGTGGTGTAGCGCACGATGTTATTGATGCCCCACGCATGATCCCGGTGTCCGTCCTGAATGGACTCGAAGCCCACCAGGTCAATCACCGCTCCTTCGGCCGCATCCGCGATGTCCATCTCCCAGTAGCCCACGGTCATGCGCCCGAAGTCCAGCAGAATCTCCGTGTCCTCCGGTCCAGCTTCAAAGAGCGCTGTGTCTTCCGATGCCGTTGCAAGCGCGGCAAACGCCCGGGTGTCCAGTTGCCCGAGGGGCTCAGCATAGGCGGTCTCGAAAAACGGCTGGCAGTGCTGCCGGTCGAGTGTTTTGCACGCCTGTGCCGCCGGGGCCAGGCCGTCGCGGCTTTCGGCGTTCCAGACCTGCTGGAAGGCTGGGTCGTTCGTTGTCTCGAACGGCCCGAACGTTACCCACGGGCCTTTGCCCAGGATGTCTTTGTGCTCCGTGACCGGCACATCTGCCTCGACCACCCACGCGGCGCTCCAACTGTGGATGGTGCAGGTCACGTCCCACACGAGCAGGTTTTCTCCCGGCTCCAGCCTGAACCGGAACGTGGACCCGTGCTCGAACGGCAGGCGCGTGCCCTGGGCGCGCTGGACATCTCTGCCGTTCACCCGCAGCATTCCGGGCGCGTAGTTGCCCGGACGCGGGCAGGAGAGCATCACTTCTGTCGCCCGTTCCACAACAACCGAGGCCGCCACCAGTCCGCACAGTGTGTGCGGGTTGGCGTCCACGACTCCCGGCAAAAGATTGCGCCTCAAATCGAAGCCCCACACCGTCCGCGGAGCGCGTACTGTCCGCGCATCCAGGACGTTGACGGGGTAGATCGGCTCTTCCGTGAGAAACGGGATGTCGCGCGGGAGAAGCTCTTTCCACGGATCGCATCCTACAGCGCCCACCGTCACTGCCGGCTCCCACGCGCTGTCGTCGCAGTCCGCGCCGCAGTCCTCTCGTGCGTCATACACCTCGGCCCACGCCTGCTGACAGGTGATCCTCGGACTCTCGCGCGAGTATGCCGGATGCTCCCGCACCTTCCACGTTTCATCCGTCACCGCCGCGACTTCGCCGTCCGCTTCCACCTGCGCCAGCAGCCCGCCGCGGGTGGGCAGCGACTGGAACGTCCCGATGCCGTAGTGCAACACGAGGATCGCGATCACGTTTTCGCCCTGCGTCAGCCGCCCGCTCAGGTCGTAGGTGTCATAGCGCCAGTGCGCGGGCCACGCCCGCACCGGCCCCTGGCCAATGCGCTCGCCGTTGACCCACAAAACGTATCGCGTGTCCGCCGTCACGTGAATCAGAGCGCTCTGTGGCGTTGACTTCAACGTGAAGCTCTTCCGAACCGAGAGCCAGTAGTTCCAGGGATTCTCCTCGCCTCGTGACCATATCCAACGTGCCTGCCAGTCCATACAAATCTCCTTCAAGCGTTTGGCGCTACTGGTTCGTGACTGCCTCCCGGACGCCGATGTTCCGCATTGCCTCCCGGAACCCGGCCCCTGCATGGACGGATCAATAGTGTGCAAACCGGATTCTGCTGTTGTCTGCTGAATGGCGCCGCAGCCTGCACTGGCTGCTGTTTCCGCGCACTCCTTTCAGCGTCCGGAAAGCACGCGCGTGTCTTCACATACTCCTAGTGGAGACAATCGAAGAACGCAAGCAGAAGCCCAAGGACCCCGTCACAGATACCAGCGGGGGCGCGCTACAGATTCTCGTTACGCGCCGCGATTGCCCGCTGTATCGCTTCGAACACGCCCTGCCCGAGCGCCTCGTGACCTGCGTCTGTCGGGTGGTAACCATCACCGAAACTGTTCCTCCACGAACAGTACTGCACCAGGTTCAGCCTAAGGGCGGGATCGGACCGGGGCACCCCGCGCGGCTCGGCGGTGGTTACGACACGCGCGCCGTCCCAGCCCGTAATCACCGAGTGCCACGACTGGTCGCGCACATACAGGGCCTTGCCCGTCGGGTCGAAGGGCAACGGGTAGTTGAAGACCCACGTATTGCCCCCGTCGGTTGACGCTTGGTACCAGTAGCCGAGGGCCCACGGCATGTCGCTTACCGTGTCGAATTCGGGCACCAGGAACACCTTTCCCTCATACTTCGGCCCCGCCAGAATCCGCGCCCAGTGCGCGTTCCAGTTCATCGTCACGCCATCAAGCTCGAAGGCCGCCTTCGGCTGCCGCCAGAGAGCCGCAAAGACGACCAGCGGGCGGCGCTCGGGGGTGCCCCAGCGCTCGATCACATCGTCAATGGCCGACTCGGCCAGAGCCAGCCAGTCGTCGGTCAGCACCTCCACCGGCTGTGCAGGGTCGTAGCCGCTGCCGCCGGTGGCACAGCGTAGGACACAGGCACACCCGCCGACGAAATCGTCGCTCGCCCGCCCGAGGATGTGTTATCGCCCTGACGGAATGTTACATACACTCCGAGCGGCATGCTTTCGCCCGGATACCTGTACTGATACCCGCTCCCCGGTGTTACCGCATCGGGAGTTGCGGTCAGAACCTTTCCATCAGCGGCAGTGGTGATTGCCGCCAGCCCGTTGACCGCGCCTCCGGTCATCGGGTTCGACTGCGTCGCCGCATCCTGAATGATGACGATGTCTGGCCAGGGTCCCTGGTATTCTTTGATGACCCGGGCTATCGTGCGCATCGGGCTCCCGTCCGTCCCGTACATTACCTCGTGTGAAAATGTCCGGCCGGGGTAGGCCTCGTGAAGTCTGGCCATCGTTCGTGCCACAAACACCTTGTCCTGGGCCGAAGCGAAGAGGCCATCGGTCAGGCTGTCGCCGACGAACATGATCGTTTGCGGAAGCCAGTTGCCAACCTCGCGGATCTCCGTTGCGCGAATGAGAGGCCGGATCTCCGCCTCGCTCTCCACCAAGCTGCTGATGCCGGTCACAACGACCAGAGTCCCCGACTGCGGCCAAGCCAGATTCTCCGCGTACACCCGCACGGGCTTCTCGCCGCCCGTCAGCGCGGCGAACCCGTCCGCCAGCCTCCCGGCATACCAGGCAACCCGCACTCGCAGTCCTACATTGTAAGTATCCACCTCTCCCGTGACACCCGGATTGTACCCCGTCGTGGCGCCGCCCAGATGATCCAAGCTAACGCCGAGCGACGCCGGCAGGGCACCGCCGCTACCGCAAATGGTGATGTCCGTCCCCGCCATCGCACGCTCGCATCCATCGGTGCAGAGGGTTCCCTTGACCCGGACTGTGTCTCCGGGCGTCACAGCATCCGGCATCAGGACGCGGATGCCCGCCGCACGGTCGGGCGCCTGAAGGTAGAAGACGCCCGGCCAAGCGACAGTCACGATGCCCTCAAGCGTCACAACCGACCCATCCGGTTTCGTCGAGTAGTTGAACGGGGGTGTGGCAGAAGCCTCACGGGCCTCACACAGCAACTGCATGCTCGCGGCAATCACTGCGCAAAGACCCCACGTGGTAGATCTCATTCGCATCCTCTCCAAGCTTTGTCTGGTGCGTCACCTAGCGGGATCGTAGAACAGGGGGCCCAGACTCTTTCGAGTCAAGAGCACCCCCCGTCTTTTTACAGATTACAAACTCGAAAACTGCGCTATCGCGGTCCATCCCTAAGGGTTGCCGCTGCCCACGATCGCCGTCGCGCTCGGCCCGGTGCCCGGAGCGGTCAGGTTGACGCTGTCAACGGCCGTGCCGGGGGCTATGGAGACCCCGATCGTGCCGTTGCCCGAGATCGTGTGAACCCGGATCATCCGTTCGCTCGCCGAGAGCCACAGGATGGAGACGCTGGCCGTCACCGTGCCTGTCTTGTTGAGCGTCACATTCGCCGGTGAGAGCGAGATGTTGCTGAAGCCGCCGTACGTCACGCGGAAGTCCACCGGGCCGGAGACGGTTGACGGCACTGAGGGGCCCGTCAGCGTTATCGTCGGCGGGGTGTTATCCACCGTGAACAAGTTGCTCGGCCCTGCGGCGGGTGCCAGGTTGCCGGCAGTGTCCACGGCCGTTCCCGGAGCCACCGATATGCCCAGAGTGCCGTCCCCCGTGATGTTCGAAATGGTCACAGTCCGCACGGCAGTCGTGCCGCTCAGCGTCACCGTCCCGTCCGCGGTGCCCGTCTTGTTCAGGATGATGTCCGCCAGAGTCAGGCTGATGCTGCTGTGGTTCAGATAGCTCACCGTGTAGGTTATCGGCCCGGCGGTCGTCAGATGCTTGCTCGGGTTGCTGATGGTCACCACCGGCGGGGTGTTGTCAACATCGAAGGTGGGCGTGGCCGAAGAGGCAGGCGCCAGGTTGCCGGCAAAGTCCGAAGCCGATCCAGCCGCGACTGTAATGCCGAGCGTCCCGTCTCCCGTAATCGGGTACAGGGTCACCGTGCGGGTCGTCAGATCATTGCCGCTGATCTCCACCGTTGCGTCAGCCGTGCCTGTCTTGTTCAGCGTTACGTCGGTCGGTCTCAGGGTGATGGCATCCGCGCCCGAGTAGGTCACGGTGAACGTCACAGGCCCAGTGTTGGCCAGGGACTGCGAAGGGCCGCTCACTGTGATCGTTGGCGCGACATTGTCAACCGTCACCGCCGTGCCGGGTCCTGCGCCGGGTGCGAGATTGCCCGCAAGGTCAACCGCCGTGCCATCGGCCACCGAGATGCTGAGCGTTCCGTTGCCCGACGTGTCCGAGAGCGTTACAGTGTATTCGCCATCGGATCCGCTGAGCGTCAGTGTCGCATCGGCTGTCCCGGTCTTGTGCAGCGTGATGTCAGCCTCACTGAGCGTCATGGCGCTGAAGCCTGTGTAGGTTACCGCATAGGTGACGGGGCCGCTGTTGGTTATCGCCATGCTCGGCTGGCCGATCTCGATGGCTGGCGCGGTGTTGTCCACCTCAAACGCTGCGCTGGCGTCCGCCGCAGGCGCAAGGTTTCCGGCAAGGTCCGAGGCGGTTGCGGTGCCGATGGCAATCGCAAGCGTCCCGTCACCGGTAATCGAAGACAGTGTCACAGTCCGCGACTCCGTGCCGATCCCGCTCACATCGACCATTGCGTCAGCCGTGCCTGTCTTGATCAGAGTAACATCCGCGGGCGCTAGCGTGACAGCATCCGCGCCGGAGTACGTCACATCGAACGTCACGGGCCCGGTGTTGGCCAGAGCAGCGGATGGCCCGCTCATGCTGATCTCAGGGGCCACGTTGTCCACGTTGAAGGGCGTACTGGGGCCGGCCTCGGAGGCCTGCCCGCCGGATCCGCTCGCCGTTCCCGCCGCAAGCGAAATGCCGAGCGTGCCGTCGCCCGTGATGTTCGAAATCGTCACCTCGCGGTCGTGGATGCCGGAGCCGGAGACGGTCACTGTTCCATCCGCCGTGCCCGTCTTGTTGAGCGTTATGTCCGCTTCGTTGAGCGTGATCGCCGTTGCATAGGTAAAGTGAACCGGATACACAACCGGGCCGGTGTTGGTGTCGAACACCGAGGGATCGCCGATGGTTATCTGCGTTGGCGGGGTTATGATCTCCACCGGGTTGCTCGGGCCGACGGCAAGCGCCGAGTTGCCGAGCGAATCAACTGCGGTGTCTGCCGCCACCGATATCGCTAGGGTGCCATTGCCCTCGGTCCCCGACAGCCGTATCGTCCGCGAAAGCAGGCCGCTTCCGAGCACGCTCACAAAGCCGGTCGCGTCACCGGTCGTGTGCAGCGTGATATCATTCGAGTTCAGCGTGATGCGCGCGGCCCCGGCGTAGTTCACAATGTAATCAACCGGGCCTCCGCTTGTGGTCTGCACGGAGGGTCCGGTCATCTTCACTGATGGCGGCGTGTTGTCGATGACAACGCCCATGCTGGGTTTTGTGCCCAGAGCGACATTGCCCGAGTCGTCCACCGCTGTTCCCGGCAGGATCTCAATGGAGATCGCTCCGTCACCCGTCGTGTCGCTGATCCTCACCAGGCGCGTGTTTGGGCCGTGCGGCAGAACCTGCGCGACTCCGTCCGCGGTCATTGTCTTGTGAAGGACGATATCACCGTCACCCAGAGTAATAATCTGGGCGTCCTCGTACGTGACCAGGAAGTCAACAGGGCCAAAGCGCGTGCGCTCCACGGAAGGGCTGCTGATGGTGATCTGGGGCGGCACCAGGTCGGACTGCGTCACAATGTGTCCGGCCGAGCTGGTGAGCAGCGACTCCGCGGCGCTGACGTCGAGCGTGCCCTCCGCCCGCGCGAAAGCGCCCGGCTGCATACCGTGCCCGGGTGCATCAACTCTTACCGTGACGCCTGAGCCATCGCTGAGGCGGAAGCTGTTCTCGTCAATCGGAATCACGGATCCCCACAGCGAGAACTTGCGTCCCACCGAACCTGCAACCATCACCGGGTCGCGTGTGGCCTTCTGCTGAACACGGATGATCCTCTCCACGGGGCAGCACGCTGAGAACTCCGACGTATTCCCCGTGGCGTTGGTTGCGGTGGCCGTTACCACGGACCCGGGCGTCCGCGTCGCGAAGTCCGCTTGGAACTGCCCCACGCCGTTTTCGTCCAACTGCACGTGCGTTGAGCCGAGATAAGTCTTGCCGAACCCCATGCCGCTCGGGCTGCATTCGTCGTTCGTGAAGAACTCGATATGATAGCTCTGCGCGGGTTGCCCGCTCAGGGTGCCCGTGATGGTCATCCCCCCCAGCCAGGCGACAGCGCTGGTGAGGATGGGGTAGTTCTGCGTCTGGTTGGCGCCCGCGTCAGGATCCTGGTTGGGGTTCACCTCGCCGATGGGCGCAAGGTCAATACCGAGGACGCCGCAGGCCGTGATCGAGTTGCCCTGAATGCGGTTGTTCGTGCAACTGGAGGCTACTTCGACTCCGCTCCCTCCGCAGAACGCGATCACGTTGCCTTCGAACGCGTTTCCGCCGCCAATCCAGTTGCATCTTGCCCCCATGTTGATTTCGATGCCGTCGTCTCCGTTGCCCAGGTTGGCCCAGTCCGAGTTCGTGCCGATGGTGTTGCCCTGCACCTTGTTGCCGCTGCATCCCAGACCGTGCATCTCAATACCGTCCGAGGTGTTCCCGCCAATGATGTTTCCGTCGGTGGAGTCAGTTCCCCCAATGGCGTTGTTCGCTGTGTCAATAAGAATGACGCCGTCCTGGTTCGGCAGCTTCGTCGCGCCGTCCACGGCGACGCCGATGTAGTTGCCCCGGATGACATTCCGCGTGCCCTGGTAGATCAGCACGCCCGAGTTTGTGTTGCCCGACACAACATTGCTGACCAGCAGATTGTCTGATGACCCCGTAAGCGCAATGCCCGCAAGGCGGTTTGGACTTGCTTGCATGCCGGAGGCGGTGCATCCGACAAAGCAATTCTCCACCCTGTTGCCGCCTGCCCCGGAAATCTCGATGCCGTAGCCATTGAACCCATTGACGACGAGAGACCGCAGGGTGTTGTCAGCCGATGCCACGCGCAGCCCGGTTGCCTCGGTCTGTATGAGCGCTCCGTTCAACTCAGTGCGCGTTGCCCCGTCAGTCCCGCCGTCAATCACCACCTTGTCCGTGATCTGCGGCAGCGGCGTCGCGAGCTGGATTGTGGGGGTGCCAGAGCCAAGCCAAAAAACGATGATGTCTCTGCCCGGGTTGGCGTTGGCCGCGTTGATCGCTTCGCGCAGCGTGCAGTTCACGCTATCGCAGACGCCATCATCCGTGTCCGCCGGGGAGTTGACGATGAACGTGGCGGCCCGCAAAGGCGAAAGCGCCGCGCCGCAAAGGACGATCAGGACGGCGAGCACAATCATCGCTGAGTGTCCGCGGGTCTTGTGTGCCGCCTCCGCCCTCCTGTCCGGACCAAAGTACAATGGGTTCTTCTCCACGGAATGTCTGTTCAAGGGTTCCTCGGGTTCCGCGCCGCGAAAGAAGCGCAATCTCCTGACTCGTTCGTCACGGCATATCTGCGTAAGTCAATCCAGTGCCGTCCGCTCTAATCCATCCGCCAAGGCGGAGAATGCGCCGGGCGTATCAGGCTGGCACATTACACAACAGTATTCGGGTTTTCGCCGCTTCAACTGGAGTCTTCGCAAACCCTCGTGATAGTCCCTTCCCGGGCGGCCGTTGCGTGGCTGCGCTGTGGCTTCACTTTGCGCCGCCGTCAGGTCCGGAAGAACCGGATGCGCTCCTTCTTGAACTCGCGGACGCTGCGGAGAAGCAAATACCGCCGCGGGGCGATGACCGGCTCCGCCTGGCGTACCACCTCAGCGGTGGCTTCTTCCGACCGCGTGTGGATCATCGCGAACAGCTCGTAGGGCCAGCCGCTGTGCGAAGGCCGCCGGTAGCAGTGGCTTACGCTTGGCAGAGCGGCCAGTGCCTCGCCCGCCCGGTCCATCTCGTGCTCCGCCACGTCCCACACGCTCATCACGTTGCTCACATAGCCTGCCGTCCGGTGCCGCACAACCGAAGCAAGCCGCCTCATTGCGCCGGATGCCCGCAGACGGCTGGCAGCCTCGATCAGGCGCTCCTCCGTCATCGCCTCTCTTGCCGCCAGAACGGCGAACGGGCGCGGCGTCCGGGGAAGGTCGTCCTGCAGGGCCCGGACTGCGCGCCGGGTCTCCTCATCCAGCGGGATGGGCGAAGGAGCATTCACTGCGGACGAAGCGGAGGAAGCGGAGTTGCCGGTCAGGTCGAACCTGACCCCGATCTTGTAGCGCTTCAGCGTGGGGAAGTTGTGGAATGACCAGCCCCCGGCTTCTTCCGAGAGCCGCCGGAGTTCCGTTTCGATATCCGCCGTTGCTGGTACGGCGAGTGTGAACCAGAGGTTGTACGCGTGGTCCCTTGCATAGTTGTGGCTCACGCCGAGGTGACGGCTTACGCAGGCGGCCGTCCGCTCCAGCTTCTCCGGGGGCACTCGCATTGCCGCAAGCGTGCTCTTGTAGCCCAGCGCCGCGGCATCGAAGATCGCGCTGGTTTCCCGCACGAGGCCCTCCGCGTAGGCCTGTTCCATCAGCGCCAGCGCCTCGCCTTCGCTCAGGCCGCAGGCGCGGCCCATCTCGGCGAAGGGGCGCGGGGTAAGGGGAATCCCCTCCTGCGCAAGGTTCAGCAGCCGTTGTGATGCGGGGGACGCGCCGCTCACCCGGCGTCCTGTTCAAAATCCGATTGCGTCCGGACTATTTCCACGCCGCTGCGATCGCAGATGCCGCCTATGGGTGGGTTGGGCTTGGTCACGCGGACGAGCACTTCGTCTGCCCTGGTTCCGTCCAGCAGTTGCCGCGCAAGGTCGGCGGCAAGGCTTTCGAGGAGGCGATGAGAACTTCCCTCCACCGTCTCCCGTGCGATTGTGTACACGTCCGTCCAGTCCGCGGTGTGCTCCAGCACGTCAGTGCGTCCGGCGTGGTGCAGGTCCAAGCGAAGCTCCACGTCCACCTCCAGAACCTGCCCGACCGACCGCTCTTCTTCCGTCAGCCCGTGAAACCCGAAAACCCTGATGCCCGACAAGAATATTCGGTCCATATCTTCACCGCCCCGCCCGCCTCCGCGGGCGCCTACTCTGGCATGGTAGCATGCTAATACCGCGCCGCGCGCGGAGTTTGCGTCTTTGACGCAAAAAAGCTGTTGCCGAACCGATGCCTCTTTGATATACTAGCACAGTCCCGAGGGGTGACGGCGCCGCGGCTCGGTCGGGCGCTTGTAGCTCAGTGGATTAGAGCATCTGACTTCGGATCAGAGGGTCGGGGGTTCGAGTCCCTCCAAGCGCGAAATGTTCATCGTTGCCGGAGGCGTCCCAGGTGCTTCTTGTGCGTCAGGTAAAGACGCGGTCATACGGCTGTCGCTGACATGCCAATGCGCCACGCGCGTTGTTGCCAGCGGCCGCCTCCGGCATCTCAGTCCGTTCGAGTGCCGCCAGCCCGGTGCCCAGTTGGGCCGTGGGTCGTTAGCTCAGTTGGTAGAGCAGCTGACTCTTAATCAGCGGGCCACAGGTTCGAGTCCTGTACGACCCATTCTCCAGTTTGCGCCCCGCGCGTGCCCGGCGGCCTACGGCGCGGCGCGCCCAACGCGGGTTGCTTGGGCGAGTGGTGGAATGGCAGACACGCCAGATTTAGGATCTGGTGCCGCGAGGCGTAGGAGTTCAAATCTCCTCTCGCCCACCAGGAATGCTGGCGGAATGTGTCCGCGTTGGGATAGACTCGGGGAGGATGTCGGCGCGCGGGCGTCGAATACGGGTTGTGCGCGCAAGGGGCGCCGCCAAAAGGCGGCCCCGGGCACAGACATGCGGGAGTAGTTCAGGGGTAGAACGCCTCCTTGCCAAGGAGGAGGTCGCGGGTCCGAATCCCGTCTCCCGCTTGTTTTTTTGACTTCTGATGACAAAGGCGCGGGGAATCAGCATTCTGCTGGCCTGATGCGCCGGTTGCGGCTCTCGCCTCGCCAGTCTCCGAATGCCAGTCGGCTTATGGTTCGGATGCGGCGAGGTTTTTTTCGTTATTGCCCGGGGGGTGGGCGCAAGCAGCTCAAGCCAGAGGATTGCTATGCAGGTTACTCGTGAAGATGTCAGTCCGTGCCTGGCCTCGCTCGAAATACAGATCGAGCCCGGACAGTACGCCGCCTCGCTTACAAAGGCGAGGGTCGAACTCGGTCGCCGCACTGAGGTGCCCGGATTCCGCAGGGGCAAGGCACCCATGCGCGTCCTCGAACGCTTCCTCGACCCCGAGCGGGTGGCCAACCTGGCAAACGACCACGCCATGGCAGACGCTCTGGAAGAGATTGTCAAAGAACAGGAGCCGGACCTCTGGGACGATCCTTCCGTCGAGGTGCTTGAGTGCTCGCCCGAGTCGGGGCTCAAGTTCAAGGCGTTGCTTCAGTTTCCGCCCAAGGTGGAACTGGGGCAGTATGCCGGGCTCGAAGTCGAGCGGGTGGTGCGGCCGGTGACTGACGATCTCATTGACGGCGAGATAGACCGGTTGTTGCGTGAGCACACCACGCTTGAGCCGAAGGAAGACGCCGTCGAGGAAGGCGACTACGTCTTCGTCGGCATCCAGGAACTGGACGATGAAGGGGCGCCGCGAGGCGAGCAGGGGCACAACGCCGCCATTATTGGAGAGAACGTCCCCGATTTCGACGCTGGCGTCACGGGGATGAAGCCCGGCGAGACGAAGCGGTTCGACATCAGCTATCCCGAAGACTGGGCCGACAAAGAACGCGCCGGAAAGACGGCGCGCGTTGAGGTCAGTATTACGCAGGCCTACCGTCAGGTCCGGCCCGAGCTGACCGACGAGTTCGTCAAGACGCTGGGCGACTACGAGTCAGTCGAGATGCTTCGCTCTGATATCGCATCCAGTGCCGCCCGCGCGTTCGCCCAGCTTGCCGACGACCAGGTCGAGAACGACATCGTGCGGAAGATCGTCGAGGGGGCACAGGTTCATTATCCTCCCCAGCTTCATCAGCGCGAGACGGCGCGCAGAGCGCGGGAGATTCTCCACGACCTCGAGCACAGGGGCCGCACCTTCCAGCAGTACCTCGAGGACCTGCAGATGACCGAAGAGCAGTTTCGCGAGATGCTTCAGAAGCGCGCCGACAACGAGATTCGCGTGGGGCTGGTGCTCGGCGAGATCGCCGACAAAGAGAACGTCGAAGTTTCGGAAGACGAAATAGACGAGCAGATCGAGCGATTCCACTCCGCGCAGACCGAACCGTCCGAGGATCTAATGGCTCTGGCGCAGTCTTCGGAGGCCCGCTCGGCTGTCGCGCGCAGGCGCCGTACAGCCAAGACCCTCGAGTTTTTGCGCGCCGCGTCCAATATCACGGAAGTGACCCGCGCACCCGAAGAAGCGTCCGGTGAACCGGAAGGCGAAGACAAGGAGGCCTGAAGACGCGATGATCCCGTTTGTTGTCGAACAGACTGCTCGTGGCGAGAGATCCTACGATATCTACTCCCGGCTGCTGAAGGACCGTATTGTGTTCATCGGCACCCCGATTGACGACGACGTTGCCAACGTTGTCGTGGCGCAGCTTCTCTTCCTCGAAAAAGAGGACCCGGACAAGGACATAGACATCTACATCAACTCCCCGGGGGGCGTTGTGACTTCGGGGCTGGCCATCTACGATGCGATGCAGGTGATCAAGCCTGATGTCGCCACCATCTGCCTGGGCCAGGCGTGCAGCATGGCGGCCGTGCTGCTGGCCGCGGGCATGCCGGGGAAGCGGCATGCTCTCGCCAATGCGCGCATCATGATCCATCAGGGCAGCGCGGGATTCCGGGGGTCGCCGTCGGATATTGACATCATGGCGAAGGAGATCCTGCTCACGAAGAAGATTCTGCAGGATATCCTGTCGAAGCATACCGGCCAGCCGGTCGAGAAGGTCGCCGCGGACACCGATCGCGACTACTTCATGTCGGGTGAGGAGGCGAAAGAGTACGGCATCGTTGACGTAGTGCTCGACAGAGGAACGCGCTGACGCCGCGGGACGCGGTGTTCCCGGGCACCGGATAGCGCACGGCGAGCCTGAGACAGGGCCGGTCCTGCCTCAAGGCACCGGGTCTCACCAAGCCGGGAGGTTTTTGTTGGCCAGAAGCGGACAGGATCGTAACGATTCGCGATGTGCTCTTTGCGGGAAGCCTCGCGAACAGGTAAAGAAACTCATACTCGGGGTGCACGGCGGGGTCTGTCTCGATTGCGTCGAACTGTGCAACGAGGTCGTGCGCGGCGAAGGCGGCAGCGATGACCACGCCGCGCACGGCACCGCCGTGCCGAAGCCCAAGGAGATCTGTCGCATTCTGTCGCAGTACGTTGTCGGGCAGCAGAAGGCGCAGCGCGTCCTTTCGGTCGCCGTTTACAACCACTACAAGCGAATCAATTCCGCGGCGGCCTCCGATGTAGAGCTCTCGAAGTCCAACATCCTGCTCATCGGCCCCACCGGTTGCGGAAAGACCCTTCTCGCCCAGACTCTTGCCCGGATTCTCAAGGTGCCGTTCGCTATTGCCGACGCCACCAGCCTCACTGAAGCCGGCTACGTAGGGGAAGACGTCGAAAACATCCTGCTCAAGCTGCTGCAGGCCGCCGGCACGCACGACAACATCCAGAACACGATCAAAGCGGCGGAGCGCGGCATCGTCTATATTGACGAAATCGACAAGATCGCCCGCAAGTCCGACAACCCCTCCATCACGCGCGACGTGTCGGGTGAGGGGGTGCAGCAGGCGCTTCTCAAGATCATCGAGGGGACCGTGGCGAACGTCCCTCCGCAGGGCGGGCGCAAGCATCCGCAGCAGGACTATGTCCATCTCGACACGTCGAATGTCCTGTTCATCTGCGGCGGCGCATTCGATGGGCTGGAGGGCATCATCGAGCGCCGTCTCGGCGACACCTCTCTCGGCTTCCGCGCGAGCGTCGAATCGAAGAAGGGCCGGGACATCGGCGAAGTGCTTGCGCACGTTATGCCGGACGACCTGTTGAAATACGGATTGATTCCCGAGTTCATAGGCAGGCTTCCGGTTGTCGCCACGCTGGGCGCTCTGGACGAACAGGCGCTGGTGCGGATTCTGGTCGAGCCGAAGAACTCGCTCGTGAAGCAGTACCAGAAGTTCTTCGACCTCGACGGGGTCGAGCTGGTCTTCACCGAGGACGCTCTCCACGCCATTGCAGCCGAAGCCTTCGCGCGAGGAGTGGGGGCCCGGGCCCTTCGCGCCATAATCGAAGAGGTGATGCTCGACATCATGTACGAGATCCCCTCGCTGAGTGGCATCAAGCGCTGTGTCGTGACCGGGGAGACGGTTCGCGAGCGCAGAGATCCGGACCTCTATACCGCGGACCAGCTCCGGCAGGCTAGCTGATAGTTCGGCAGCGGGCGCATCGTTGACAACACGGAAAGGCCTGGCAGCCACACACAATGGCAGAACGAAAGAAAACTGACAGGGTGAAGAAGGAACCGGTGGAGAGAGCAGGCTCGCGTCGGCTGCCGCGCGTGCTGCCGCTGCTTGCGCTGCGCGACAACGTCTATTTTCCGCACATGCTGTTCCCGCTTTTTGTCGGGCGCGACAAGTCGGTTCGGGCGCTCGACGAGGCCATGGCGCGCAACCGCTACATCCTGCTGGCCGCTCAGCGCGAAATGACGGTGGAGGACCCCGAACCCGGCGACCTGTACACCGTCGGGCTGGTTGCCGAGGTCATCCAGATTCTTAAGATTCCCGACGGCACCGTTCGAGTAATGCTCGAGGGCATAGCGCGCGTGCAGGTGACGGAGTTCCTGGGCATCGAGCCGTACTTCAAGGTGCGATCCCGGCCGCTGCCTTCCGAGGAGTCTCATTCGCTCGGTCTCGAAGCCCTCATGCGCAGTGTGACGGGTCAGTTTGACCAGCTCGTCAACAACGGCCGCAACATCCCGCCGGAAGTACTGATCAACGTCATCAACATAGACGAGCCGGGCAAACTCGCCGACAGCATCATCCCGTATCTTGCCCTGAGGGTGGACGAAAAGCAGGAGCTTCTCGAAACCCTGCCCGTGCAGGAGCGGCTCGAGAAGCTGTCGGTCATCCTCAAGAAGGAACTCGAGATCGTCGAAATTCAGCGCGCCATCCGCTCGCGTGTCGAGAAGGAGATGGGCGACTCGCAGCGCGAGTTCTTCCTCCGCGAGCAGTTGAAGGCCATCCAGCAGGAACTGGGCGAGGCCGATGAGCGCACAACCGAAATCGAGGAGTACCGCGCGAAAATCGCTTCGGCGAAGATGCCCGAGGATGTCGAGGCGCGCGCGGAAAAAGAGGTGGACAGGCTCGAGAAGATGCCCTATGCCGCTCCGGAGGGCGTCGTCATCCGCACGTACCTCGACTGGCTCATAGGGCTGCCGTGGAATGAGGCCACCCAGGACCGGCTGGACGTGGACAAGGCCCAGGAAATTCTGGATGAGGACCACTACGGCCTCACAAAACCGAAAGAGCGGATTCTCGAATTCCTAGCGGTGCGCAAGCTGGCGGGCAGCCTCAAGGGGCCGATCCTGTGCTTTGCCGGTCCTCCCGGAGTGGGCAAGACCTCCATCGGCAAGTCCATCGCCCGCGCGCTCGGGCGCAAGTTCATACGCATTTCGCTGGGCGGGGTGCGGGACGAAGCCGAGGTGCGCGGACACAGGCGCACGTATGTCGGCGCGCTGCCCGGGCGCATTATTCAGGGCATCAAGCAAGCCGGGTCGCGCAACCCCGTCTTCATGCTCGACGAGATAGACAAGATCGGCGCCGACTTCCGGGGAGACCCTTCCGCGGCGCTTCTGGAAGCGCTCGATCCCGAGCAGAACGACAGCTTCAGCGACCACTATCTCGAGGTGCCATTCGACCTGCGCGACGTGATGTTCATCACCACCGCGAACGTCCTCGATACCGTGCCGCCCGCGCTGCGCGACCGCATGGAAGTGATTCCGTTTGCAGGCTACATCGAGGACGACAAGCTTCAGATCGCAAAGAGCTTCCTCGTGCCCAAGCAGCTCAAGCAGCACGGAATCACCCGCTCGAAGCTGCGGTTCGACGATGATGCTCTCCTGTGCATCATCCGCGAGTTCACCCGCGAAGCGGGCGTCAGGAACCTCGAGCGCGAAATCGCCTCCATCTGCCGCAAGGTCGCTAGAATGATTGCCCTTGGCCGGAAGTCCCGAGTCACCGTCCGAGCCAAAGACGTGTACAAGTACCTGGGTCAGCGGCGCTATCAGTATGGCAAGGCCGAGGAGGCCGATGAGGTCGCGATCGCGACCGGCCTGGCTTATACCGAGTTCGGCGGCGATATCATCACTGTCGAAGTGGGCCTGGTGGCCAGCGAGAAGCCCGGGCTCATCCTTACCGGGCAGCTTGGAGACGTGATGAAGGAGTCCGCTCAGGCGGCGCTTACGTACGTTCGCTCGAAGGCGGCTGTGTTGGGGATAGACGGGAGTTTCCAGTCGCGCACCGACGTTCACATCCACGTTCCCGCCGGCGGCATCCCCAAGGACGGCCCTTCGGCGGGCATCACGATTGCCACAGCGCTTGCTTCAGCGCTCACCGGCCGCTGCGTCCGCAAGGATGTGGCCATGACGGGGGAGATCACGCTGCGTGGACGCATTCTGCCGATCGGCGGCCTCAAGGAAAAAGTCCTCGCCGCTCACCGCGCGGGGGTCCGCACTGTCATTTTCCCGAAGGAAAACGAAAAGGACCTCGAGGACATTCCGGGGCACGTGCTGTCCGAAATGGATCTGCGCATGGTGTCGCATATGGACGAAGTGCTCGAGATCGCCCTCTGCGAGCCGTCCGGCGGCGCGGACAGCAACCGGGCTGCCTGACTTCGCGGTCCGGCGTCAGCCGTCGCCCCCCAGAAGCTGCCTCAGCACGTACTGCAGTATGCCGCCGTGCCGGTAGTATTCGGCTTCCTTCGGCGTGTCAATGCGGGCGGTCGCCGTGAACTCCCGCACCGCGTCCGCCGCCTTCGCCCGCACCCGCACTGTGCATCCGGACGTGATGCCTTCCGAGATCCCGAGGATGTCGAACTCCTCCAGTCCGGTCAGCCCCAGCGACTCAGCGTTCTCGCCCGGCTGAAACTGCAGCGGGACGATGCCCATGCCGATCAGGTTGGAGCGGTGGATGCGCTCGTAGCTCTCCGCCAGCACCGCCCGCACGCCCTGCAGATACGGCCCCTTCGCGGCCCAGTCCCGGCTCGATCCCGAGCCGTATTCTTTTCCCGCCAGCACGATCAGCGGCGTGCCTTCCGCTGCGTAGCGGGCGGTGGCATCGTATATCGTCATCACCTCGCCCGATGGGATGTGCGTCGTGAAGCCGCCCTCCGTGCCTGGCGCCAGCCTGTTGCAGATGCGCACGTTGGCGAACGTGCCCCGAACCATCACCTCGTGATTCCCCCGCCGCGAACCGTACGAGTTGAACGTGCCCGGCTGCACGCCACGCTCTATCAGGTAGGCTCCCGCGGGAGAGCCGGCCCGTATTGAGCCCGCGGGCGATATATGGTCGGTCGTGATGCTGTCGCCCAGATGGGCCAGCGCGCGAGCGCCAGTGATGTCGGCGACGCTGGCAGGAGGCTCCACGGCCATGGCGTCGAAGTACGGCGGGTTGCGTACGTAGCTCGATTCCGCGTCCCATTCGAACAGCGCCCCCCGCGGTGCCGCGATGCCTTTCCAGTTCTCGTCACCCTCGAAGATCTGCGCGTAGGTCTCGCGGAACATGCCGCTCGAAATCGCGTTCTCGGCCGCCCGGATCTCGTCGCGTGCCGGCCAGATGTCCCGCAGATACACCGGCTGGCCGTTGCCGTCCGTGCCGAGCGGCTCGGTTGTCAGGTCTATGTCAATGCGCCCGGCAAGCGCGAAGGCAACCACCAGCGGAGGCGACATCAGATAGTTCGCGCGGACCTCCGGACTGATGCGCCCCTCGAAGTTCCGGTTGCCGGAGAGCACCGAGCAAGCCACGAGACGCCCGTCCGCGATGGCCTTCGAAACCGGCTCCGGCAGAGGCCCGGAGTTGCCGATGCAGGTCGCGCATCCGTATCCCGCGTTGTTGAATCGCAGCGCGTCCAGATACGCATCCAGCCCCGAGCGCCTGAGATATTCCGTCACCACCCGCGAGCCGGGAGCAAGCGTTGTCTTGACCCAGGGTTTCGTGCGCAGGCCGCGCTCCACGGCCTTCTTCGCCAGCAGCCCCGCCGCCAGCATCACCGACGGGTTCGACGTGTTCGTGCAGCTCGTGATGGCGGCAATGACAATGCTGCCGTGAGAAAGCGTATGCTCCTGCCCCTCCAGAGTCACCGGGATTTGTGTCCCGGCGTCCCTTTCGCCTGCCGGTCCTGCCAGTTGTGGCAGCGCCGCGCGGAACGCTTCGCGGGCTTGCGGCAGCGGGATTCGGTCCTGCGGGCGGCGCGGACCGGCGATGCTCGCCTCCACGCTTCCCATGTCCAGTTCCACAACATCCGAATAGAGGGCGGGCGGCGTCTCCGGCGTATGGAACAGCCCCTGCTCCTTCATATACGCCTCGATAAGCGCGACCTGCTCATCCGGCCGCCCTGTCGCCCTGAGATATGCAAGCGTCTCGCCGTCCACCGGGAAGATGCCGCAGGTCGCTCCGTATTCGGGGGCCATATTAGCGAGTGTCGCACGGTCGGCGAGCGGCAGCGATTCCAGCCCGGGGCCGAAGAACTCCACGAATTTGCCCACCACACCCTTCGTGCGGAGCATCTGCGTCACCGTCAGCACCAGATCGGTGGCGGTCACGCCCTCGCGCAGGCGGCCGGACAGCCGGAAGCCCACAACCTGCGGAATCAGCATCGAGATGGGCTGCCCCAGCATGGCCGCCTCGGCTTCGATGCCGCCGACGCCCCATCCGAGCACGCCCAGCCCGTTGATCATCGTTGTGTGAGAGTCGGTACCGACGACTGTGTCGGGGTAGGCGAGGGGGGCTGAGCCGTCCCGCGGTGTCGAAAAGACCACCCGGGCAAGGTACTCCAGATTGACCTGGTGCACGATGCCCGTGCTTGGCGGCACTACCCGGAAGTTGCCGAACGCCTGCTGCCCCCATTTCAGGAACTGATAGCGCTCCCGGTTGCGTTCGAACTCAATCTGCACGTTGCGCCGCAACGCGTCCGGGGCGCCGAACTCGTCCATCTGCACCGAATGGTCTATCACCAGCTCCACGGGTTGCAGCGGATCAATCTTCGCCGGGTCGCCGCCCATCCGCGCCATCGCGTCGCGCATCGCCGCAAGGTCCACCACGCAGGGAACGCCCGTGAAGTCCTGCAGGAGCACCCGCGCGGGCGAGAAGCAGACCTCCTTTGCCGGAGCCATGCCTGGGTCCCAGTCCACGAGCGCGCGGATGTCCGCCGCCGTCACGCTCACGCCGTCCTCGTGCCTCAGCAGGTTCTCCAGAAGAATGCGAAGAGAGTAGGGGAGGCGCTCCAGCCTCGCTCCGGCGCTTTGCAGGGCTTTGAGGCTGTGGATGCAGTAGTCTTTCCCTCCAACGCCCATCGTGCGGCGCGCGCCAAAGCTGTCACTCATCAGTCGTTCCTCTCTTCATACGGGGTTGCGTGATCAACAGAGCGGATTATAGCTGATGCACGAAGCGCGGCGCGGGCTGCCGCACGTTTGGCAGGGCAGACGGGGCTGTTTCGCGAAGCAGACAGTTGAAACCCTCTGGAGGAGACCATGCCCGAGAACCTGCGATTCGACACCTACTACCGCTACGCCGAACTGACCGAACAGCTCTTTGCCCTGGCGGCTGAGCGCCCGGATCTGATGACGCTGGAGCCCATCGGGAAGAGCCACGAAGGACGCGACATCTGGTGCGCGACCATCACCAGATTCGCCACGGGCCCCGACCGTGACAAGCCCGCGCTGGAGGTGGACGGCAACATCCATGCCACCGAAGTGTCCGCGTCCATGGCGTGTCTCTATTTCATCAAGGCGCTGCTCGAAGGTTACGGAACGGACCCGGACATCACCCGCTGCCTCGATACCCGGGCGTTCTACGTCATCCCGCGCGTCAATCCGGATGGGCCAGAAGTCTTCCTGTCGGATCGTCCCAGGTTTCTGCGTTCCAGCACACGTCCGTACCCTTACGACGAAGAGCCCATCGAGGGCTTGCGGCGTGAAGACCTCGACGGCGACGGGCGGTTTCTCTCGATGCGCATCAAAGACCCGAACGGGCCGTGGAAGGCGCACCCCGAAGAGCCGCGGCTGATGGTGCGCCGCGACCCCACCGAAACGGGCGGCACGTACTACCGCATTCTTCCGGAAGGTATGCTCGACAACTGGGACGGCATCACGATTCGCATGAAGCCAAACAGGGAGCGTCTCGATCTGAACCGCAACTTCCCCTCACTGTGGCGCGCGGAGCACGAGCAAGAGGGTGCCGGCCCGTTCCCCACGAGCGAGCCAGAGGTGCGGGCGCAGGTGGCGTTCACGGCGGCCCACCCGAACATCACCGGAGGCATCGCGTTTCACACGTACGCCGGGGCGATTCTGCGCCCGTACGGCACGAAGGATGACGATACGTTTCCGGCTGAGGATCTGTGGACGTACAAGAAGATCGGCGACAAAGGCACCGAACTCACGGGGTATCCCAACCTCTCCGTCTATCACGATTTCCGATATCACCCGAAGGAAGTGATCACCGGCGTTTCCGACGATTGGCTCTACGATCATATGGGCGTGTTCGCGTGGACGGTGGAGATCTGGTCGCCTCAGCGCGAGGCGGGCATCGAGGAGTTCAAGCTCATAGACTGGTGGCGCGAGCACCCGTTCGAGGACGACCTGAAGATGCTCAAATGGAGCGACGAGACGCTCGAGGGCAAAGCCTTCGTTGATTGGTACCCGTTCAAGCATCCGCAGCTTGGAGACATCGAACTCGGCGGGTGGGACACGTTCTACGCTTTCCGCAATCCTCCGCCGCACCTCCTTGAGCGTGAGATATCGAAGTTCCCGAAGTGGCTCATCTGGCACTGCCTTATCTCGCCGAAGCTGGAACTCGATCGCCTGGAGGCGCAATCGCTGGGCGGCGGCACATATCTTGTGCGGCTGGTTGTCAACAACACGGGGTGGCTGCCGACGTACGTCACCAAGCAGGCGCTGGATCGTAAGGCCGCGCGGGATATTGTGGTTGAGATCGAACTTCCGGAAGGCGTGACACTCGATTCGGGCAAGCTGCGCGAGGAGGCCGGGCAACTCGAGGGGCGGGCGTACAAGGACGTCTCCCCCTACGGCGGAACCGCGGACGCAACCGAGGAGCGGCTGAAGGCACAGTGGGTGCTTAGGGCAAAGCCGGGGCAGACCGTCCGCGTGACAGCCCGGCATGAGCGGGCAGGGTGCATGCGCGCCGAAGTCGTGCTCGAGTAGGTGCGGGCAACCGGGCAGAGGACGCCACGCATGCTTAATGCCGCACGGCGCTTATCTGTTGCGTGTGCTCAGCACGTCCGGGCCAATGCTGCGCGGGCCACCCGAAGGGGGTCCCAATCGCATGCCATCAGGTACTCGCAGGTTGTGCATGGCGCATTTCAGTGCGCTGGGCCGCCGAACTCCTGTATCGAGAACACGAGCGCCACCAGCCCCATTACCGCCACGAGCACCCCCGGAGCCAGCGCCAGCGCGCGCGAGTGACCCAGGCGTTCCGATACCGCACCCGCCTTCGCCTTGCTCGCCACGGTCACCATGCCCACGGCTACCAGGCACGCCCCGAGCCCGGACGCAAAAGCGACCAGAAGCGGCACGGCTTCCTTCAGGTTGCCTGCCCCCAGCGCATACGTGATCAGCGCAATCGTACCCTGGCAGGGTATTAGCCCGCCGGTCACGCCCAGCACCGTGGGGCTGGTAATGTGAGCCTGCAGCATATGCGCCGCATGAACCTCTTCGTGTTCCGGGTCGGCATGCTCCTCGATCCCCCGATGCTTGTGTATGCAGGTCGTGTGCTGGCCCGTGCCGCACGTGAGCATCAGCGCCCCGATCGCCAGCGTGATGACGGCTCCCGCTACCTTGAATATCGGCGCGAGAACCCCTCCCACGTGCTCGCCTATGAACCACGCCGCCGCCGCAAGAATGGCCGCAACGCCCAGATGCGAGAATACGACCGCCGCGCCAAAGCGCAGCACGTCCGGCCGGCTTCCCCGCGAACCCACGATAAACGCATGCACGATGCTGCGTCCGTGCGCGGGCTCGAGCACGTGAAGGGCTCCCAGAAGGAACGCCATGATGAGAGATGTGTTGCGAGTTATTTCAGGCAAGTGTCTGGTTCCGAAACGCGCCGTATCCTCCGGCCGGGAGGGCACAGGCAAGCTGCTGGCCCGGCTGCACCAGCGTCACGGTCTGGCACGATGCGCGCGCCTCGATGCAGTTCTGGTTGTTAGCGTCAGGCATTATATCGAGCATTCGTCAGTTCTATCCGCCGCAACGGGAAACGCCGCCGCCCCAGTATGGTTCCTGCTGCCGCGGTAAGGCCAGCAGGCGAAACGCTATTGCTGTTTGCCGTCTTTCGGCGCATTCCCTCTGACGTCGGCAAAACTCTCGTCCGGTCCTGCCACAACCAGCGTGGCGGCCTGCGGGTGGAGATGTGCCTTTGCCGCCCGGCGCACCTCATCCTGCGTCACCTTTCCGTAGAGTGTCCGGAACTGGTTCAGGTAGTCCACTCCCAGGCCGTGAAACTCGGCGGAGTGAAGGAATGAGGCGATTCCTGCATTGGTCGCCAGCCGGAGCGACAGCACCCCCGTGATGTACTGTCTTGCCTGTCGCACCTCTTCCGGCGTTGGGCCTGCCGTCTTCATGCGTGTGATCTCCTTTTCAAGCTCCTGAATCGCGCGCACTGCGCTCTTCGGGTTGGTGCCGAGAGATGCCGTCCACGGGCCCGCTCCCAGCGAGGCCCGGAAGCCAGTGCTTACATCGTACACCAGCCCGAGCTGCGCCCGAATCTTCTTGCCCAGCCTGCTCGAAAGAACGCTTCCGCCCAGGATGTCGTTCATAACAAGCGCCGCGTAGTAGTCCGGGCTCGAGCGCTTCAGCGCCGAGGGCCACCCGTAGGCGACTGTCGTCTCGGTCTTGTCCGGCACGCGGATGTACTCGAAGCCCGGGCCTGACCCGTTCATCTGCGCAATCGCCGCTTTGGATGTGTCGCTCTGTGCGCGCCAATCGCCGAGCGCCTTCTCCACGAGTTCGCGGCAGCGCGTCGGCTCGATATCTCCCACAACCGTCAGGATCATCCCCTGCGGCCCCATGCGCGTGCTGTGAAACACCGCCAGATCGCTTGCCCCGATCGCCCGGTACGACTCCTCGTTCTCTTCTATCGTGCCGGGATGGTACGGATGCCCCGCCGGATAGAGCCGGTTCATCAGTGCCCGTTCGGCAAGGTTCTCCGGCGACTCACGCTCCTGCGCCAGCGACGACAACTCCTGCCTGCGCAGCTTCTCAAGCTCTTCGGGCGCGAACGCGGGATTCTTCAGTGCGTCCGCGAACAGCGCCAGCCACTTCTCGAAGTCCCGGCTTAGGCATCGTCCGCCGATTCCCGTGTGCTCGATGCCCGCGCTGAAGCTTACCGATGCTCCCATCTCCTCCACTGCCGTGGCGTAGGCCAGGCTGCTGAGGCTCCTCGTACCCCGCTTCAGCATCGCTGCCGCAAACGAGGCCGTGCCCTGCTTGCCGGGGGCGTCCGCCCACGATCCCGCCCGCAGGCTTCCGCCCAGGCTGATGGACGGGTTGGCGGGGTTGCTCAGAACAATCAGTGTAATACCGTTGCCGAGCACCGTGCGGACCGGCTTCATCTGGCGCTGCCGTGGCGCAGGCGCCGTTTTTGCCTTCGGCGCGGGCTTCGCCGCAGAGGCGACCGCCGGGGCGGTCCTGTTGGCCGCCGTCCGGTAGTGCGGCCATGCGTCCGTGCTCCAGCGCTCGCGCTCAACCTGCACAGGCCCCGCCGCTTTGCCCCTGCCCACGCCCGCTGCTGGAGGGCCGCTCGGTGTGAACGTGCCCACCGTGCGCGTTTCGTCCACGAGATACCGCACCGCCGCCTTTCGCACGTGCTCCGCTGTTGTCTTCTGAATAGACGGGATGTACTCTGCCAGTTTTTTCAGTCCAACCGTGTGCGCGAAGTGCCCGATAAGCCGCGCCTGGCTGCGCACGTCGTCGTTCGAAAACACGAACGACGCTTCGATCTGCCGCTTCGCCCGCGCCAGCTCCTCCTCGGATGGCGGCTCGGCCCGGATCTTCTCCACCTCCGCCAGAAGCGCCTTTTCCAGCTCTTCGTGCGAGTGGCCTTCCTGCGCGGTCGCACCCAAATAGAAGAGTGAGGGGTCTGTCTTGCTGGCCGAATATGCGTAAGCATCCGTCGCCAGTCCCGTCTCGACAAGAGCCTGATACAGGCGGCTCGAGCGCCCTCCGGAGAGCACCTGCTCCAGCAAGTCGAGCGCGTAATTGTCCGGGTGTGAACCCGCCGGTATCTTCCACCCCATCAGCACGCGGTCCGAAGACCCGGCCAGCGTCAGATGCGCGTGGCGCGGTCCCCTCTGGGGAGGCTCCTGCGTGTGTACCTTGCGCGGTTGCGGTATCGGCTTGATCGCCCCGAAATGCTTCCGCACGAGCTGCACGGCCTGCGCGGTGTCAATGTCGCCCGCAATCACGACGGTTGCGTTGTTGGGGCCGTAGTGGCTCTGGTAGTAGCCGTAGATGTCGTCTCGCGTTATCCCCTCAACGTCCGGCCGCCAGCCGATGACCGGCCACTGATACGGGTGCGCGGTGAAGGCCGTGGCGTTGACGAGGTTCCAGAGCAGCGTGTCGGGGCTGTTCTCGTTGCCCTCCAGTTCTGAGCGCACCACAGTCATCTCAGAGGCCAGATCCTTCGGGTCGAACAGCGCTCCCCGCATGCGGTCGGCTTCCAGTTTCAAGGCCAGTTCCAGATAGTCGCTCTGCAGAAGCTCCCAGTAGTAGGTGTAATCAGTCCAGGTCGCGGCGTTCTCCACGCCTCCCCGCTCGCGGATCAGCTCTTCCAACTGGCCTTTCGGGTAGTTCTTGCTGCCCTTGAACATCATATGCTCAAGCAGGTGCGAGGCCCCTGTTATACCCGTTCGCTCGTTGCGCGACCCCACCCCGTAGAAGATGTTCACCGACACCACCGGCGCGACGCGCACTTCTTTCGTCAGAATCGTCAGCCCATTCGGCAGCTTTGTCTCGCGGATGCCCGAGTAGCCCGCGCCCCCGGCTGCGGCGGCTGCCATCAGCAGCAGGCAGGCTATGATGGGAAGTCTTCTCAAACGCATCTGGCAACCTTTCTGGCAGCCCGGCCACAGCCGGCTGACACCTATTCTTACCCGCAATGAGGCCTTTTGGGCTACAGCCGCGTCCGGCGCGCGATTTCGATATGCGCCCCCGCCTCTAAGCGTGCTACAATCCCCGGCGGTATGCCGGAAAACTATCCATCCACCACCGAGCGCCGCCTGGCGGTGTCCATAACCGGGGCCAGCGGCGCCATCTACGCGGTGCGTTTCCTGCGGGAAGCGGTCCGGATATGGGACCGCATCTGGCTCACCTTCAGCGACAATGCGCTTGCAGTCGCGCAGCACGAGCTGGGACTGCGGGGTTTCGACCCCGCGCGCGATCTCGGTCTCGGCGATTACGCCTCCCGCGTGTCGCTGATGGGCGCCTCCGACATGTCCGTGCCCCCTTCCAGCGGGTCGTATCGGTGCGACGGCCTGGTCATCGTCCCTTGCTCCATGGGCACGCTCGGGCGAGTCGCCAGCGGGGTCTCGACCGATCTCACCGCCCGAATCGCCGATGTCTGCCTCAAGGAACGCCGCGGACTCGTGCTCGTAACCCGCGAGACGCCGCTGTCAGCCATTCATCTGCGAAACATGCTTGCGCTGCAGGAGGCCGGGGCGGTCGTGATGCCTGCCGCGCCCGGGTTCTATCACAGGCCGCGCACCGTGGACGATCTGGTGAGCTTCGTTGTCGCGCGCATGTTGCAAGCGCTCGGAGTGGAGCAGCATCTCGTCAAAGGGTGGGGGGAAGAGGAGTAGCCTTGACCCTGGCCCGGCTCGCAAGCTTAGTAAAGTTCGAACACACCGTGTTCGCGCTGCCGTTCGCGTTCATGTCCGCCGTTGTCGCGGCAGGCGGCATTCCCTCCAGCCGCATCATCCTGCTGATTCTTGCGGCAATGGTTGGGGCGCGCACCGCCGCAATGACGTTCAACCGCATCGCCGACGTCGAGTTTGACCGCGCAAACCCCCGGACGGCGAAACGCGAACTGGTCACGGGCGCGGTCAGCACGGCTCAGGCGTGGGCGCTCCTGCTCGCTTCGTGTGCCATGTTCCTGTTGGCCGCCTGGCAGATCAACCGTCTGGCGCTTATGCTTGCTCCCGTCGCGCTTGCCATCGTCCTTGGGTACTCCTACACCAAACGTTTCACCGTGCTGAGCCACGCCGTTCTTGGCCTCGCCCTCGCCATCGCCCCGGCTGGCGCGTGGGTGGCCGTGCGGGCCGAGATCGGTTTCCCGAGTCTCATTCTGGCCGCCTCGGTGCTTGCGTGGACGGCGGGGTTCGATATCATCTATTCCCTGCAGGACACCGGGTTCGACAAAGAGCACGGGCTGTATTCCCTTCCGGCCAGCATCGGCGAGGCGAACGCGCTTGCTGTTTCAAGGGTGCTGCACATGCTGATGGTCGCGCTTCTGGTCTGGTTCGGAAAGGCTGCGAATCTGGGACTCATCTACATGCTCGCTGAGTTCCTTGTCGCGCTGTTTCTTGTCTGGGAGCACAGTCTGGTTTCGCCTCGGGACAAGAGCAGGGTCAACACGGCATTCTTTACGCTGAACGGAATCGTCAGCGTCTCGCTTTTCGTGCTCACCCTTGTGGATGTGCTGGTGATTCTCTAGTGAAACGTACGGTTCTCGGCTGTCTTCCCTACCTCAACGTCCGTCCGCTCATCCGCTCCATTGAGCGCGACGTCCCGCCCGGATACGAACTGATCTACACCGTTCCTTCCAATCTCGCGCGCAGGCTTGAGAACGGCACGTGTGATATCGCCGCAGTCTCCAGCTTCGAGGCGCTGCGAAGCCCGGATCTGGTCATCGTGCCCGGCATCTCCATCGCCACCGACGGGCCGGTCACGAGTGTGATGCTCTTCAGCAACGCGCCCTTCGATCAGATACGCCGCGTTGCGCTGGACACGAGTTCGCTTACCGGCGCGGCGCTCACGCGGGTGATTCTGGCGGATGTTTATGGCAACGCCCCCGAGTTCATCCGGGCCGACCCGGACCCCGATGCGATGCTTCAGCAAGCCGGCGCGTGCCTTCTCATCGGCAACAACGCCATGACGATTGCCCCGGACACCCCGTACGTCCTCGATCTGGGCGAAGCCTGGCAGCACCTCACCGGCCTGCCGTTTGTCTTCGCCGTGTGGGCGGCCAGAAGATGCGCGGTGGATGAGCGTGATGTGCGCATTCTTCTGGATGCCCGGAGCGCCGGGCTGAAGGAGATAGACGCGATCACCGCCGAGACCGCCCCAGAGATGGGGCTTCCCGAATCTGTCGTGCGGGCTTATCTTTCCGAGATCATGGTTTACTGCCTCGGCGAGCGCGAGCTTGCGGGTCTTTCCGAATACCTTTGCCGCTGCCAGGCGCACGGGCTGCTGCCGCTCGGGGCGCGCGCCGAACTGTTCCAACCCGTCGCCTCCTTGCAGAACAGCCAGCCTTCGCTGCCTTCGCGCCGTCCGCACTCCCAACGCAAAAAACGGGCCGGGTTTCCCCGGCCCGCGTAGTATCTGCGAGATTCCCCCTGTCCGGCTAGTTTAGAGTCGCCAGACTTGTGATGAACACCTGAGGGAAGATCTGTCCGTTCTCCTCGTAGCAGCTCGCGATGCCGGTGACCTTCTGCCAGGTTCCCTGCAGTTGGGCGGGTACGCCCGGAGCAAGAACCTTGATTCCGGTTCCCTCGGGGCAAACGCAGCTCGATCCGTCATCCAGCAGGAAGCCTTCGGCCGTAACCGTCAACACCCTGCCCGCCATCGAGACGAGAAGCCCCTGATTCGACAGCCCGACGCCCTCGAAGATGCCCGGGGTATGCTGGCTGAACTGCTCTGTCAGCAGCACGTTCTGCGCAACGAAGAGAGGCTTCGGGACCGCTCCCTGGCTGCCCCCCACGAACATGGGCGCCGAGAAAATCCGTTCCGCGTTGCCGTTCAGTGCGAGCCTGCCGAACACGTCCACCGTCTGCCCTGCAGCCAGCCCCGACGCTCCGGGAATCCGTATCCCCGCGCTTCGGCCGGGCTCCTGGATGGCTGTCCAGTCCGCCGTTGCCGCCGAAACCTTCTTGTCCGTGAGCTTCACTGCCGTTCCGTCCGCGAGCTTCTTTGCGTCACCGATGGTCGGGATCGCCACCGCGACCGTAACGCCCGCCGAAGACCGGCCGGCCGAAGTCATGTCGGCGTTGTTGGTGGCACGCGCGCTGATGTAGTAGGTGGAGCTAGCCGTGAGGCTCAGCCCCGTGATCGTCACCGAGCTGCTCGTGCCGTTTTCCGTCCAGTCCTTCAGGTCCGTCCCGCCGGGTGTCGTGCCCACGGCATACTCGTAGCTCTTGATCCCCGACTCGGGATCGGTGGCCGACCACGACGCCTCGAGCGTTGTCGTGGAGGTGGTGTAGGTCTCGTCGGTCACCACGCCCATCACCGGGGTGGTGTCGTCAATCGGGCCTCTGTACACCCACTTCGCCGCGTCCGCGCTCACGTATTTGGTGTCGAGCGTCAGGTTGGAGAGCTCCACGTACGAGCCTGTTCCTGCCGCGCAGGGAACGTTCTCGGCAAGCACGAACCAGCCGCCCTGATTGGGTGTCGAGGCGTTCTGATTCTGGACGCTCTCGACGTTGCCCCCATCGTAATAGGCTGTGAACGGCGCCGCTGAGTTCCTGTTGGTGCCCATCTGGTAGAACACGTAGATGTCGTAGTAACCCGCCCGCGGCAGATCGGCCGTCCACGTGCAGCTTCTGGTGGTCGGACCCACCGTTAGAGAACCTGAACCCGCGGTGTAGAGGTAGTTCGTGTTGATCTTCGGCACTGCCGCAACACTGCCCGCGCTCCACGAATTGCCGTTCGGCGATGTGTTCTCCCAGCCCGGGTCGAGGTTGTCCACCACGATCTCCGTCTCGATGTCCGGGGTAGAGAAGGTCGCATTGGCCGTCTGTGCCGCGCCGTAAGCGTTCGACGATACAACCTTGAAGTTGTAGGTCGTGTTGGCGCTCAGGCTCGTCAGTGTGAGGGAGTGCGAGGTCACCATTCCTGCGTCCGAAGCGGTGCTCCCGTACGCCGTTGTCAGGCCGTACGACACTGTGCTGTCCGCCGGAACGTTGGTGGACCAGCTTATCGTCGCTTTGTTCGACTGGATGTTCGTGACCTGAACATTCGTAATCGCCGGGGTGCCGCTCGTCGTGAAGGTGTAGTTAGAAGACGTCGAATTTCCGTTTTCGTTGTTTGACTTCACGCGGAAGTTGTAGGTCGTCTTCGGCAGAAGCCCTGTCAGGGTCTGCGAGTGAGACGTCACGAGGCTCGTTTCGAGGGCGGTGGAGTTGCCGTAGGACGTCGAGGTGCCGTAGTCCACCTGCGATGTCGCCGCCTGATCGGTCTGCCACGTGATGACTGCGCTGTTGTTCGTTACGTTCGAGGCATCCACGTCCGAGATGACCGGCGCGTCCGGGGCGCTGCCGCCGAGCTGCAGGTCCACCGTGAACATGTTTCCTGTCACCTCTCCCAGCGTAACCGTCTGCGACTTCTGCGCGTCCGGATAGCCCGCCAGGGTGGCGGTGAGTGTGTACGTTCCGGGAGTCACGTCAATAAACGCATAGAAGCCCGTGCCGTCCACGTACATCGTGCGGTTTTCGGGGCCCGTCATCGTTACGATGGCGTGGTCGGCAGCCTTGCCGGTCGCCGCAATCGTCACCGTTCCGCGAATATGCCCCTTCGTGGGCGACACCTTCCACGGCATCTGGGGCACATCGGCCCAGGTCGGGGTTACCTGAGAAAGAAGCGACGGCGCGAAGCCCGACCACGTTCCGCCGGAGTAGGGCACCCTGTAGGAGTACCCGGCGAATCCCTGCGCCATTCCGCCGTTCCAGGTGGACGGGTTACGTGTGGACTTCAACTGATTGATCGCGTTCGTCAGTGAGTTGAGATAGATGCCCGGCCCGACGATGTTGAACCGATTGGCGCGCCGGTCTTTCTGGAAGTTGCTCCATTTCAGAAAGTCGTTGGGAAGCGATGCCTGGTTGTAGTAGGTCATCGGGACACTCATGTCCAGAATCCCTTCCTGCATCCACGCGTCCCAGTCCGAGTACACATCGTAGTACGGCCGGGTGGCCTTGAATGCTTCGCGTGTGGCCGATGCCGGCGACGGGTTCCACGTCACTACGGCGGCCGAGTGCGCCACCCAGGGCTTGGTAGCCTGGATGTTAGCATAAGCCTTGCGCACGAGCGCCGTCACCTGGTCGCGCCGCCATTGCTTGAACTGCTCGCTGGACGAACTGGGCTGCCCGGTGAGGCCGTACCGCTCGTTGTAGCGTGCCACGCTCGTCGGGTTGAAGCCCTGGTTGTTGGCGGTGAAGCGGATGTAGTCGTAATGGATGCCATCAATGTCGAAGTTGTTGACCATGTCCATCACGACGTCGTTCAGATACTGCAGGCAGTCCGGGTGGCCCGGATCCAGCGCTTTGTCGGATGTCTCCGCCCCCGACTCGCTCAGCGTAGTCCACTGATCCTCGACCGTGTTGGGGTAGGGGTCGCCCGATACTCCCGGAATGTTGTGCTTCCAATAAATGTTTTCGGTTTGAGGGGTGGAGTTGGAGGATGCTGTGGCGAACGCCACAAGCCAGCAGTGCACTTCTATGCGCTTCTTGCCGCCAGTCGTGTCGTGAGCGGCGTTGATCATCGCCTGCAGCGCATTGAAGTTCGACGGCGAGAGCCCGCTGCTGAAGTACGGCTCGCCCATCCCGGACGGGTAGCAGACATCAGCGCGCCGCCGCACCTGAACAAAAACGGCGTTGCAGTTGGCCTCCCGGATTGTGCCGAGGCTGCCCGCAACCCCGGGAACTCCGAGAAGCGCGTCAACCTGGCTCTGGTTCAGAAAACCCGCGCCCCAGGCGTCCACCCAGAACGCGCGGTACTCCTGTGCCCCGGCCGGTTGCGCCAGCCCGATCGCAAGGATCGCGCAGGCGGCAAGAACCAGGGATGCAGTCCTGAAAAGTGACATACGAATAGGTTCTCCTTGATGACGTCCCTTCAGACCCCGTCGCAGTTCTGCCCGTTCTGAGCCGATTTCACGCCGGAGTTGCCAGAAGGGAGTAGGTCGCTGGGGATGATATGAAGATACTGTTAGCAGTTTACGGCCCGGACTCTTGGAAGTCAACTGCCAGCTGAAATAATCTTGGAATCTCGCGGGCAATCAGGTCGTCTGTACAGATAGGAATCAGAATTCCGCGCGCCGAGCAGGTAACAGGGATGGCGGGACGCACTTTGACTTACAGGAGACCGTAATTGCACTCTTCTCGCGCACCCTTCCCAGCTCCGTCGCGGCGGTCCTGCTCATGACGGGGCAATCTGACGCCTGCGCGCGCTGGTACAAAGGCCACACACGCGGTCCGATGGCAATCTGGCGCCGGAAGCGGTCGCCTGCTGGTACCGTGACCACGGGTACAGCTTTCTTTCCATCACCGACCATTTCGTCCTGACCGACCCGGCGGAGATTGATGGCGTCGAGACGGAGAGCTTCATCCTGATTCCGGGGATCGAACTGGCCGCCACTCCTCTGGGCTGTCAGACGCACACCTGCGGGCTGAACATCAACGCGGAACTCGACTCGCGCCGCGGCGCCACGCCCGCGGAGACCCTGTAGATGATGGCGGATGACATCCGCAATGCGGCATTGTGCAGGTGAACCACCCGAATTGGACGTGGGGACTCACTGCGGACGATATCCGCCCGGTAGAGGGCGCCGCGCTGCTCGAGGTGTACAACATGGGTTCGGGCTGCAACAACGAAGGCGACCCGGTAAACGGCCGTCCGTCCGTTGAGGCCATCTGGGACGATCTCCTGACGGGCGGCAAGGTCATCTGGGGTGTCTGTTCGGACGATGCGTACACGTACACCGAGGGGCATCCCGACGGCCCGGGCAAGGGCTGGATCGTCGTGAGGGCGAGCGCCCTGACGCGTGAACATGTGATGAACGCCATCGCAAAGGGCGACTTCTACTCCTCCACCGGCGTGGAACTGAGCGAAGTGCTTAGTACGCGGGAGCAGATTTCGCTTACCATCAGTCCGGACGGCCGCAGCGGGTTTGTCACCAAGTTCATCGGCTCGGGCGGCAAGGTGCTGTCCGAGGTCGAGGGTCTCGATCCTGTGTATCGTTTCACCGGCGAAGAAGACTACGTCCGGGCCCGCGTCAGCGCGTCCGGCGGCAGTCTGGCTCTCACCCAGCCCGTGTGGGTGCAGGGCTCGTCGAAGCGCTGAGGCACGGGACTGAGCCTGCGAGGGCAGGATTTCGGCCCGTCGGCGGCCAAACAGAGTGTGTCAGAGCCAGTGTGCGAAAGGATGTCACCCGATGGAGAAACTCATGCTGTTCGTTTTCGCGATTGCCGGGACAGTGCTGCTGTTTGCCGTCCGGCCTGCCGCTGCCGCTGACTCGAAAGCCGGCCTGGTCAAGGTGTGCGATGGGTTGTCGTTTCCGGAAGGCCCGGCGTACGACGGCCGGGGGAACTTGTTCTTCTCCAACTGCAATGACGAGACCATCACGAAAGTGTGCGCCGATGGCACTGTCGAGCGCAAATGGATGTCCGCCAGCGAGCAGGACGAGCCGTTCGCCTGGAAGAAATCCAACGGGCTGACCTTCCACAAGGACGGAACGATGTTCGTCTGCGACCACGGGCGCAATGCCATCATCCGCATATATCCGGACAAGCGCTGCGAAGTGTACGCCGACAACTGCGCGGGCGAGCCGTTCAAGGGGCCGAACGACCTGGCGTTCGACCCAGGGGGCAACCTCTACTTCACCGATCCCGTGGGGTCGAACAAGAAGAACCCGGTCGGTTGTGTTTACAGGGTGGAGCAGGGGACCAGGAAGGTGACGCGCGTCGCCGATGGCATGGCGTTTCCGAACGGCCTCGCCTTTACTGCGAACGCGAAGCATCTCTACGTCTGCGAATCGGGCGAGAACCGCGTTCTGCGCTTTGCCGTGAAGCCGGATGGAACCCTTGGCCCGAAGGAGCCGTTCGCTGATCTCTCTCCCGACGGGCCGGGCGACCCGGACGGGATGGCGGTGGACTCGAAAGGCAACCTCTGGGTCACGCATTTCGGGGCGCACTCGGTGCTGGTGTTCGATACGAAGGGCCGGATTACCACCATCATCCGCCTTCCGCACGAGAACAACTGGGGACCCACGAACATCGAGTTCGGCGGCAAGGACATGCGGGATGTGTACATCACCGATCCCGGCACGCAGGCGCTCTACAAAATGCGCTCCGAAGTCCCCGGCCTGAAGCTCTTCTGCAGCCCGCGCAACACAGGGCGTTGATCCCAGCGCACCGCCGCCCGCCCACGCGCCAGGGGTGACATTCTCTCAGGCCAAAAACAGGCCGAAAAACAGTTCTTGACAACAGCCCTGCGGAGTTGTAGTATTTCCCGCGAAAGGGCGTATTGCTCTACGCCGTTCTAGTTTCAGGACGGCGTCAGGCGTTATCTGCCTGGGAAGCTCTCGACTGTGGCATGCTGATCTGGATTACGCTTTGCACTGGCCAACATCTCTCGGAGCAGGGTGGTGAGTGTGCACGTCTGCTCACTCGCCGCTATTCACGGCATTCATCTGTAACCTCCTCCGCCCGCGCGGGCGCCGGTCTGCCGTGAGTCTTCGTTTGCCAGCGTCTCGATGAAGATGCGGGTTCTGCCCGGCACGATGTTCTCGCAAGCGCTGCTAGACTGGTGATGAAAGGTTCTCAAACAATGAGGTTTTTGTGGTTCTTTGGGTCTCAAATGGGGAGGCGGATGCAGGCCCTTTGCATCGGGCTCGTTCTTTGTGTGGCAGCCGCCGGCGCCGTCGGCGCGGCCGAATTCCGAGCCTTCTGGGTGGACGCCTGGGGCGCTGGTGTTCTGAACCAGTCTCAGGTGGACACTCTGCTCGGTGTGCCCGGCACCACCAGCGGTGGCCAGATACGCGCCGCGAACTGCAACGCGGTCGTCGTGCAGGTGCGGCGCAACTGCGATGCGAACTACCCGTCGTCCATGGGCGAACCGTATATGTCCGGCCTGTCGCCGGCGGACTTCAACTCTCTCCAGGCGGTCATCAACGCCGCGCACGACACCACGGGGGGCAAGAAGCGCATTGAGGTTCATGCCTGGATCGTCGCATTCCGCACAAACGGCGGCACGGTTTACTCACAGCACTCGAGCACGCCCACCGGCAGCCTGACGACGCTGGACAACTATTGGATAACCCGCACCAACACGGGCACGGAGCCCTCCACGTACGCACTCGACCCCGGCCACCCGCTTGCCGAGGATTACACCGTCAACGTGGCTATGGACCTCGTCACCAACTTCGACATTGACGGGATTCATTATGACTACATCCGCTTCGATGCCAATAACGAGGGCTACAACCCCACGAGCGTTGCGCGCTACAACCAGCGGTACGGGCTCAGCGGTTCGCCGACCTACACCACCGAGCAGTGGAAGCAATGGCGGCGCGACCAGATTACCGCCGTCGTGCGTAAAGCTTACGCAAAGATCCAGTTGGTGAAGCCGTGGGTCAAGCAGACTGTCGCCGGCGTCACCTGGAACCCTTCCCCGACATCCTCCACCCGGACGGCATTCCAGTCCACCCGTCCGTACTATGATGTGTATTCCGACTGGGACAGTTGGCTTCAGGAAGGCATTCTGGACGCTGCCATGCCGATGACCTACTACGACCTGGGCGGCTCGTATTCGGCCGACTGGACCAGGTGGATCAACTTCCTGAAGGATCGCCACGGCAACCGGCATATGTACATCGGGCCGGGCCTCTATCTCAATTCGCTCACCAACTCGATCAACACGCTCAAGCAGACGCGCACCGCGTCGCCGGCCGGCAACTACGCGCAGGGCTTCTGCGGCTACTCGTACAGGGTGCCCTACGTCAACGGCACCTGGGCTGGCTTCAGCCCGACGCTGGTTTCCCAGGTGACCCCGTCCTGGGATGACGTGCCCGTGATGTCCTGGAAGGCTTCACCCACCAAGGGACACATCAGCGGAACCGTCACCATCGCCAGCACCGGCAAATGGTCGGATGGCGCGTATGGTACCACGGTTGCGATAACCGGTCCCGAGAGCCGTTCCATGCTCTGTGACGGCACGGGGTTCTATGCTTTCATTGACCTCACGCCAGGCACCTACACTGTTACGGCCAGCAGGTCCGGGTATCCCAACGCCACGGATACGGTGGTGGTGCAGGTCGGCAGCGTGACCGGAAATATGTATGTGCGCGATTTCGCGCTCGGTGCCACCAACCCGCCGGTCATCTCCAACGTGCAGTCGTCGAACGTGACAGGCTCCAGCGCCACCATAACCTGGACCACCGATGCTTCTTCTGACAGCCAGGTGCAGTACGGGCTGACGACAAGCTATGGGCAGTCGTCAACACTCGACACATCCGCGGTCACACAGCACTCCGTGACGCTCACAGGGCTTCAGCAGAGCACCACCTATCATTTCCGGGTACGCTCGGCGAACGCTTATGGCACGACCTACTCGTCGGACTACACCTTCACGACCACCGACGGCAGCTCGGTGGAGGACATCATCATCGAATCGAGGCAGGGCGGACAGAACTACGCCTGGTATTCGGAGTCCGGCCAACTGGGCGATTCTACCGCCAAGAGCGCGGCATCGGGTGTCACGTCCGGGATCGGCTCGCGATACGGAAGCACCTACACCTCGGTGGCAAACGAGAAGCACGCCCTCTTCACGGCGGACATCGCCGTGGCCGGGACCTATGAGGTCTTCATAACCTGGGGAGCCGGCGCGAGCCGCCGCAATCCTATCCGGCACACGGTCACCCACCTCAACGGAACCACCAACGTGGACGTGGACCAGTCCGCCACCAGCGATACCTGGGTCTCCCTGGGGACCTACCAGTTCGCGGCGGGATCGGCCACGGGCCAGGTTGATGTCAACAACACCGCCATAGACGTGAGCGGCTCGTTCTACGCGGATGCTGTTAAGTGGGTTTACAAGTACGCGAACCCGTCAACCATCGTCATCACGAATGTCCAGGCGGGGAGCATCACGGCGAACTCCGCCGCTATCAGTTGGACCACCAACGAGGCGTCCACCTCGCAGGTGCAGTACGGAACGACCACGAGCTACGGCTCCACCACCACGCTGGACTCGAACCTGGTGATGTCGCACGCGCAGACGCTGAGCGGGCTCACGGCGGGAACGCTGTATCACTACCGCGTCGTTTCGACCAACGCGAATGGCACGACCTATTCGCCGGACTACACGTTCACGACGCTCGCGCCGCCGGCAATCAGCGCTGTCGCGGCCAGCGGCATTACGAGCTCCGGCGCTACGATAACCTGGACGACCAATCAGGCGTCCACTTCGCAGGTGCAGTACGGAACGACCACGAGCTACGGGTCCACAACGGCGCTGGATTCCAGCCTCGTCACATCGCACTCGCAGACGCTGAGCGGGCTGGCGGCGAAGACGCTGTATCACTACCGGGTGATCTCGACCAACGCGAACGGCTCTACCACATCGGGCGATTACACGTTCACCACCAGCGGGCCGCCGGCGATATCCAACGTTCAGGCGATGGGCGTCACGGCGACATCGGCCACCATCACCTGGACCACGGATATGGCCTCGGACAGCAAGGTGGACTACGGCCTGACAACCTCGTATGGCAGCCAGGCCACAAGCGCATCGCAGGTCACCAGCCACAGCGTGACGCTGACCGGGCTGACTGCGGGCACCACCTATCACTTCAAGTGCACGTCCACGAACGCCTATGGCACGGCGGTGTCCACTGACTACACGTTCGTGACGGGCAGCGGTCCGTCCATATCGAACGTGAGTTCGAGCGGCATCACCTCATCATCGGCGACCATCACGTGGACCACCGACCAGGCCGCGAGCAGCAGGGTCAACTACGGCACGACCACGGCGTACGGCAGCCAGGTGACCGACTCGGCTCTGGTTACCAGTCACAGCATGACTCTGACCGGCCTTGCGCCGTGCACGGCGTATCACTTCCAGTGCGTTTCGGTGAACGCTAACGGCACGGCGTCTTCCAGCGATTACGTGTTCACCACCGGCGCGGCGCCGTCGGAGATCATACTTGACGACGGAGATACCGGAACGAGCACAACCGGAACGTGGACTCTGATGTCAGGCGCCGGGAACGACGGCGATTATCGTCGCGTGCGGAACACGCGGACAACGGCATCGGCCACGTACACCTGGACGCCCACAATCACCACGGCGGGATACTACGCGGTTTACTGCTGCTACCCGGTGGATAGCGGCAACACCGCGAGCGCTACCTACACCGTCACTTACAGCGGCGGGACAACGTCGGCAGTGTTCAATCAGACTGCCGGTAGCGGTGAGTGGCAACTGATCGCCACCAATCTGCCTTTCGCCGCGGGTACGGGCGGGAATGTTGTTCTGAGGAACAACACAGGAGAGAGGAGCAGCACGAAGTACGTTGTTGCCGATGCCGTGAAGCTCGTCTATCTGGGCAGCACCCCCGCGCCGTCCGACGTCATCGTTGACGACCAGGACGCCGGCGCGTCCTTCGACGGAGCGTGGATTCAGGGCTCGTACGCGGGCGGCTACAACACCTACTATCACTTCGCTGACAACGTGGCATCGGGCGCGACCCACACGGCCACCTGGACTCCGACGCTGCCGGCCACCGGACTGTACGACGTTTACTGCTGGTACAATTCCGGGGCCAACCGTTCCACCGCCGCGAAGTATGTCATCAACTACAGCGGTGGCAGCACGTCCAAGACGGTCAACCAGACGACGGGCGGAAGCGCCTGGGTTCTCCTTGGCAGCGGCCTGCCGTTTGCCGCCGGAACCAGCGGCTGCGTCACACTGAACAACGCGACCGGTGAGACCAGCGACACCACCGTTGTGATCGCTGACGCCATCAAGTGGGTGTACGCCGGGGCGGGCAGTGGAAGCTGCGGCGACGTGACTCCTCCGTCCGTTGCCATCAGCGCGCCGTCGGGGTCGCTCACACGCTCCGGCCCAATCAGCTACACCGTCAGCTACTCGGATGATGTCACCGTCTCCGCGGTGACGCTCACAAGCGCGGACGTGACGCTGAACAAGACGGGCACGGCGAACGGGACGGCGGCTGTGAGCGGTACGGGCACGTCCACGCGGACTGTGACGATCTCGGGCATCGCGGGCGACGGGACGCTCGGCATTTCCATCGCCGCTGGAACCGCGACAGACACCGCTGGCAACAGCGCTGCCGCGGCCGGGCCGAGCGCTACGTTCACTGTGGACAACACTGCTCCGGCGGTCGCCGTCGGCGCTCCGTCAGCCACGATCACGAAGGGCGGGCCGGTCACCTACACGGTCACCTACACCGGGGCTGATGCGGTTACTCTGGCGAATACGAACGTGACACTGAACAAGACGGGCACGGCGAACGGGACGGTGGCTGTGAGCGGTACGGGCGCGTCCACGCGGACTGTGACGATCTCGGGCATCACGGGCGACGGGACGCTCGGCATTTCCATCGCCGCTGGAACCGCGACAGACACCGCTGGCAACAGCGCTGCCGCAACCGGGATGAGCTTGGCGTTCACGGTTGACAACACGGCGCCCGTCTCGACGGCCAGCCCTGCGGGCGGACTCTACAATGCGAATCAGAGCGTGACCCTGAGCGCGCCGGGCTCGACGGCGATCTACTACACGACCGACGGCAGCACGCCGACCTTGGCATCCCCCGCGTATTCGGCGGCGATCCCGATCACTGCCGATACGACGCTCAAGTTCTTTGCGAAGGACGAGGCGGGCAACGAAGAGGCGGTCAAAACCGAGGTCTATTATATAGATACGGAAGGCCCGGGCGTGGTTGTCGTCACTGATGAAGGCGCGTGGACTCCGTCTCTCACAACACTGCGCGCGACGTGGACCGAAGCGATAGATGCTGGCGGTTCGGGAATCGCCAGCTACGAATACGCCATCGGTACAACCGCCGATACGCAGGACACGAAGGGATGGACCTCGGCCGGCAGCGCAACCGCCATGGCCGATCTGCTGCTGACGCTGTCGGAAGGGCAAACCTACTTCATCCAGGTCCGCGCGACAGACAACGCGGGAAACACAGGGTCGGCCTCGGCTTCCGACGGAATCACGGTGGCTCCTGGGGTTGATCCGATCGGCGCGCTCTGGAGCGAACAGGACGGCGCTGGACTTGCGGTTCGCGGCAAGGTCGTCACTCGGGTCTTGCCGGGCATGTTCTGGGTGCAGGAGGCCGGCCGGTCGGCGGGCATCAAGGTCCTTGGTGATGCGTCCGTGGCGCAGGGCGACCTTGTGAACGTCGCGGGCGTCCTCGGATTGTCCGGAGGAGAGCGGGTGCTGTACGCGGATGTCGTCGAAGCGATAGGCACGGCCGCCGTTCCGGAAGCTTTGGGCATGAATATGCAGAGCCTGGGCGGCGCGAGCTTCAACGCTGCGACCCCGGGCATCACCGGTGCCACCGCGCTGTATAACGTCGGCCTTCTGATGAGGGCTTGGGGCGCGGTCACTGGGTGCGATGTCAGCAATCCGGCGGACAGGTTCTTCTACTTTGATGATGGAAGCAACCTGTCGGATGGCGGCGCCATCAGGGGCGTCCGGGTCCGGTGCGGGGCGATTGACCCGCCGTGCTCGGGCATCGTTCAGGTGACGGGCGTTGTGGGCCTGGAGCTTGTGGGAACGCGCCTGGTGCCCGTCATCATCGTGACGAGCGCCAGCGACATCGTGGACCTGCTCCAGTAGCGGCAAGGACAGTCTGATCTGCTTGCGGTGGGCGAGGGAGTGAACCCTCGCCCACCGCGCATTCTTGAGGCGGATGGCCTATCACGGCTGCCAGCTGCGCTTGTGGTAAACTTGTAGAGGTGGCCTGATCGTCTCTCGCTGGGCCGCGCCAGGTGTGCCGTGCAGTTCTGCGCTTGTGCCGGGCGCTCCCGATCAGGATCGAGAGGCATTCACGAACGCCATGCGCGCCGCCACCGCGCGCATGGCACCGGGAGACCTGACTCGTCTTGATAGTTCTTAGAATATCGCTGTTGCTGTGTGCCGCTGTCTGCCTTGCCGTTATGATCGCGCCGGGCGTCAGTGCGGCGGACGTTCTCGAACGTGAGTGGGTGTTTTCAACCGAAGGAGACCCGCTGGGCTGGCGCGCTGAGAATGCGCTCGCGTCCGGCATCAGCGGCGGGGCGCTCTGGTCCGAGTCCGGCGCCTCTCCCGGGTATTTCGTGAACGAAGGGCCTCTCGACCTGGCCGCGCGCCGCGACCACTATGTCGAGATAAAGCTTCGCCTGCGTCCGGCATCGAGCCCATCGGCCCGCTTTGCCGGTACCTATGCGGGGATCTACTTCACCACAGACACCAGCGCCACGTTCGATGAGGCCAAGAAGGCGACGTTCCGGGCGTACGGAACCGGCACGTGGAAGACGTACAACGTCTGGGTGGGCTCCTCCGCCGCGTGGCAGGGCACGATCAAGCGGCTTCGTGTGGACCCGTCACCGCTCACGAATCTTCACATCGAGATTCAGTCCATCAGAATACTCCAGGACCGCACGGGCCCCGAGTTCGACATCAAGAACCATTGGACCTACACCGTCAACGACAGCATCAGCTACAACACGCCCAGCCTTGTGCTCATGAACGCGTTCGACCGAGTATCCGAGATATCGAAGGTGGAGTTCTACCGGCGTCCATCTGGGGCAGGTGACGACGCCTGGGTCCTCTCGGGCGTGGATGACTCCACTGTGGGTACCTGGCAGTACAAGTATCCGCCTCTTCCCGACGGAAGCTACGACCTCGGAGTGAAAGCCTACGACAAGGTGCCTGTCTGCAACGGGTGGGATTACCCGCAGGCTATCGTACACAACCTGACGATAAACACCGCCCTGACTCCCAGAATTGACGTGGACGCCGCCGCGCCAGCCGAGCCCTTCGACCGGATGATCGCCGGGAACAACGAGATCTGGTACAAGTGGTCGGATAGCTACGACCCGGTCACGAACAGCCTGGACCCCAATCTCGAAGCGCTGATTGCGGACTGCGGCATCACGGTCATTCGCTATCCCGGCGGCTGCCATTCCGACACGTTCTACTGGAAGAAGAGCATTGGCCCGGTCGCCTCACGCCCTTCCCAGTACGGCAACCCCTGCGCACCCGTTCCCGTGAACCGGGGCCCGGCGAAGTTCGGTCTCGACGAGTTCTGCCGGTGGTGCAAGGCGAGAGGTATCGAGCCGATGTTCACGACGCGCTTCCGCTGGCCAACAGCCGGAGGAGCGCCGGGGCAGGACGGCCGCCAGCCCTATCTGGAGGCTCTGCACGACGCGGTGGACCTGGTCGAGTACTGCAACGCCCCGAACGATGGCTCCAACTGGAACGGGGGGACGGACTGGGCGGCGGTGCGCGCCGCCAACGGGCACCCCGAGCCCTATCATCTCAAGTACATCGAGATTGGAAACGAGCCGTTCAAGCCCGATCCGTGGGGTAGCCCGAGCCTTGTGGGGCTGGACGGCCCCAGCGAATACGCCCTTGCGTTCCTGAGCTACTACGACGCCATCAAAGCGACCGACCCGAGCGTCATCGTGACGCCGAGTTCCTATCTGGATTTTCACGGCGACTATCGGGGCAGCCTGGTCAACAACTGGCCGTACCAGGTGCTCTCCACGACCGGGCCGTTCATCGAGCAGACTCAGTTCCACAAGTACTTCCCCTACAGCCCCACACAGCCCGACGTCGTTCGCCTCTACAACGAGACGATGGCATGCGCCAAGGAGTTCGAGGACGCGTTCGGGGCATTTCGCATCATCCAGAAACTTACAGCGCCCGACAGGCAAGACCTGATCAAGGTCCAACTCAACGAATGGGACATCAACTACTACTGGACGAACAACCCCACCTTTGGTTGGATCAACGCCGATCACATCAGGAGCTGGAAGGCGGCTCTTGGCACGGCTGACAGTCTGCGCATCTTCCTGCTCAACCGCGACCTGCTGAGTATCGCCTGTCACTGGCTGATTCAGGACGACAACTGGGGGCTTGTGCAGCACGACAATGTGACCCCGAATCCGGTCTGGTTCATCTTTTCGGCCCTTCACCAGCAGTTTGGTACAAAGCTCATCCCCTCCAAGTTCACCGGCGCGCCCACGCTCGACTGGGACGGGTATCAGGGCGCCACGCCGGCCCTGTTCAACATCCCGAAGCTCACCGGCATGGCAAGCCTGAGCGATGACAACGGGGCGGCCTACCTGTGGGTCATCAACAAAGACCGCGACAATGCGATCACATCCGATGTGAATGTCGCGGGCTTCCTGAAGGCGGCGGGGCAGCGTTTGCTCGCCGAAGTCTGGGAGATGAACTCCGATGATGTTGACGACTACACGACGAAGCGCAATGCCTATCGCAACATCACCACCGCGCTCTACGACCCGAGCTTCAGCTACACGTTCCCCGCGCACTCGCTCACCTGCTTCAAGTTTACGCCTGTGGCGGCCGAGGGGAGCGCCGCGCCGGGCATCGAACTCAGCCCTCCATCGCGCGCCTCAACGCACATTCAGGACGTGATGTTCACGGTGAGCTACAGCGGCGCCTATGGAGTAACCCTTTCTCCGGCGGACATAACGCTCGAGACGACGGGCACCGCAGTCGCGACGGTGGAGGTGTCCGGTTCCGGTCCCACCAGCCGGACCGTGTCGCTGCGCGGAATCTCCGGAGACGGGACCCTCCGAATCAGCATCGCTCCGGCGACCGCGCACGACGGCTTTGGCAATTATGCCGCCGGGGCCGGCCCGTGCGACCCGGTGGCGGTGGTCGAAAACCCGGGCGCCAGCGTGATCGTCAGCTCGCCGTCGCAGGCGGCCACTCGCACCGGACCGCTCACCTACTCAGTGCGTTTCTACGGAGCGGCGTCAGCGGCGCTCTCCGCCGATCATGTGACGCTCAACAAGATGGGAACCGTGGATGGATCGGTGACGGTCGCGGGCACTGGCACTCGCGCGCGTGTTGTCACCATCAAGGACATAACCGGCGACGGCACGCTCAGCATCTCGATTGCCGCCGGGGCCGCCCGTGATTCGGCGGGGACGCCGTCGGCCGCCACCGGGCCGAGCGAGGAGTTCGCAGTTGACAACACCGCGCCTGCCGTCGCCTCCATCGAAGGGCCGACGTCGCAGATTACTGGTGTCGGCCCCGTAAGCTACACGGTGAGATTCACGGAGCCCGTCGAGGGCTTCGACTCGGAGGACGATATCGAAGTGTCGCTTTCGGGCACGGCGCGGGTGGGCAGCGTCGGGATTGGCGTTGACAGCAGCGGGCCGTCGGCGGGGCCTTACACTGTGACCCTTGCTTCCATCAGCGGAGACGGCGAAGTATCCATCGCCGTGAAGGCGGGCGCGTGTGTTGACCGCGTGGGGATTCCCAACGAGGGCGCGCAGGGCGCATCCTTCATCGTTGACAACACCGTCGTGTCCAGCGTCGGGGCCGCGAAACATCTCGAAGACGGCGCGCCTGTCGTGCTCGATTCGAAGGTCGTCTCGGCTGTGTTTTCCGGGCACATCTACATTCAGGAGCCCGACCGTTCGTGCGGTGTGAAGGTCATCACCGCCGACGCGCTTGCCGTGGGGGATCTGGTCAGCGTCACGGGCTGCCTGGATGCTTCGGGCGATGAGGTAACGATTGCGGCCGGAGTGGTTGCCCCGGCGGGTGACACGCAAAGCGTGCCGCCTGTTGCGCTGGCAGGCCGTCTGGTTGGCGGCATTGCGTTCGGGCGGCAGAACGGGGTTGAGGGTGGAGTTGGGCTGAACAACACGGGGTTGCTCGTGCGCACGTGGGGCAGGGTGGACCAGATCGGGCCGGGATATCTTTACGTGGACGATCTCTCGGGCGTCCGCGATGGAACCGCCACCGGAACCGAACCCAACGCCGGGGTGCGCGTTGTCTGCGACCCGTCCGGGTTCGCCCCCGGCGAGTACTTGCTCGTCACCGGGATCAGTTCCTGCTTCCCGGATACTGAGGGCAAACTGCGGCGCTGCATCCTGGCCAGAAGCGCCGCGGACATCGAGCGTGACGCCAGCCGTCCTCTGAACCTGGAGCGCATTTCAGATGTCCGGCCGCTTGCGGAGGGAACGCCGGTCTCGCTGTCGGCGAAGGTCGTTTCGGCCGTGTTCGGGGGCTTCTTCTACATCGAGGAGCCCGACCGATCGTCCGGAATCCGGGTCGTTTCCGATGCGATTGTCCGCGAGGCCGAACTGGCGAGTGTCGTGGGCGAAGTCGCTGTTGTCCATGGCGAACGCCAGATCATCGCGTCGAGTGTCTTGCCCGGGGTTGGCTCGCAGCCTGTCGTTCCCCTCGCGATGAGCAATAGAGCGCTTGTTTCGGGCGGGGAGGGGGCGGTCAGCACGGGCCTGTTGGCACGTTCGTGGGGCGTGGTGACCGGTGTAGGCGCGGGCTGGCTATACATTGACGATGGGTCGGCGGTGAGCGACGGCACGCTCACGGACGGCGAAGCGAATGTAGGCGTGCGCGTGACGTGCGACTCGTCCGGCTTCTCCGTGGGCGACTATTTGGTTGTGACCGGCGTAAGCTCGTGCTTCGTGACGCCTTCGGGCCGGGTCGCGGCCACCCTGCTGCCGCGTGCCGCGGACGGCATCGCCGTGCAGCGGAAGGTTGGCGGCTTTGCATCCATCGGTGCGCTGAAACATGCGATTCCCGGCAGCGAGGTGGTTCTGGAGAGCGGGGTGGTGACGGCCACTGCCGTGCAGATGGGCGGCTTCATGTATCTTGAGGACGCCAGCCGTTCGGCGGGCATTCGTGTGGGCTCGTCGCTGCCTTCACAGCCTGGTGACGTCGTCCGCGCAGCCGGAACGCTCAGAGTACTCGATAGCGGTGAGCTTGAACTGTCGGAGGCCGTGGCCGGGATCGTGTCGAGCACCACGCCTCTTCCGCCGCTGGCCCTGCGTCTCTCCGCGTTGGGCGGCGGCGCTCAGGGCTTTCAGCCGATGGTGGGCAGCGGTCTGGGTACAAACAACGTGGGGTTGCTGGTGCGCGTGTGGGGGCGCATTGAGTTCATTGACCCCGGCGGCCAGTTCTTCAGCATCTCGGATGGCTCGGCAGTGCCAGGCGCTGGCGGACGCGAGGGCGTGCGCATTTGGGCACCGGGACTGATTTCGCCCCACCTGTCCGCGGGGCAGTTTGTGCTGGTGACCGGTATCAGTTCTTGCGACAGGGATGGGGATCTGCTGCTGCCGCTGGTCCGGGTGCGGGCTGCCAGTGATATCGTGACCCCGTAGCAGTCCATTGATCAGCAACCGTGAGCCCGCCAGCTTCGGGTGCCATTGTGCGGGCTTGTGCTAAACTATTGGAGGCGCTCTGGTTGCCTGTGACCCTTCAGCCAGCGCCAGGAATGCACGCGACATGAGAATCCCCCTGATTGCCATAAGAGTACCGCTGCTTCTGCTGGCCGCCGCAGGCTTTCTTTTCTCGGCCGTCCAAATAGCCCGGGCGGAGGATCCCATTGACCGCGCCTGGACCTTCTCTTCACCTGATGACTTTCAGGGGTGGCGGGTTGAGGACGCGTTGGCATCGGGTGTAAGCGGTGGCTGTCTCTGGGCTGTATCGGGTGACCGGGCGACTTACTTCGTGCATCACACGCCTCTAGACCTGCCCGCGCGCAAAGACCATTATTTCCAGATTCGCATTCGCATGCGCCCCGCTTCGAGTCCCACGGCGAGGTTCGCCGGAGCTTCCGCCGGCATCTACTTCACAACCGACGCCGAGCCGTCGTTTGACGAGACGAAGAAGTTCACGTTCCGCACTCACGGTACGGGTACCATGAAGGTCCACAACGTCTGGGCGGGCAGCAACGCGAAGTGGACGGGCACTATCAAGCGTGTGCGCCTCGACCCAACCATCGTCACCGACGCGCGCATCGAGATCGAATCCATCAAGCTGATGCAGGACCATGCCGGACCGGAGTTTATCCTTAAAAACAACTGGACGTACTCCGACAACGACACCATCAGCTACAACACGCCCAGCCTGGTGCTCATGGACACTTTCGACAGGGTGTCGGACCTGCAGAAGGTCGAGTTCTACCGCCGCCCGGCTGGCGGAACCAACGCCGACTGGGTGCTGGTGGGTACTGATATCTCATTGCTCGCCGGGTGGCAGTTCAAGTATCCAGCACTTCCGCCGGGCAGCTACGATCTCGGCGTCAAGGCTTACGATCAGGCGTTGAACTCGAATGGCTGGGACTACCCCGAAGCCATCGTCCACAACCTCACGATCAACACTGCGCTGACGCCCCGGATTGATGTGGACACCGCAGGCCCGGCGCAGCCGTTCGACAGGCTCATCGCGGGCAACAACGAGATCTGGTACAAGTGGTCGGACAAGTACGACCCTGCAACAAACACGCTCGGCAGCGCCAGCCTCGAGGCGCTCTTTGCCGACTGCGGCGTCAGCATAATCCGCTACCCGGGCGGCTGCCACGCCGACACGTTTTATTGGAAGAAGAGCATCGGGCCTGTCGAGTCGCGCCCGGTGCAGTATGGCAACCCCTGCGCCCCAGTGCCCGTTAAGAAAGGCCCGGCGAAGTTCGGTCTGGACGAGTTCTGCCGCTGGTGCGAGGCCAGAGGCATCGAGCCCATGATCACGACGCGTTTCCGCTGGCCCACCGCGGGAGGTGCGCCGGGGCAGGACGGGCCATACCCGTATCAGGAAGCCCTGGACGACGCGGTGGATCTGGTGGAATACTGCAACGCGCCGAACGATGGTTCAAACTGGAACGGGGGCACGGACTGGGCGGCGGTGCGCGCGGCCAACGGCCACCCGGAGCCGTATCATCTGAAGTATATTGAGATCGGCAACGAGCCGTTCAAGCCCGACCCATGGGGCAGCCCGAGTCTCGTGGATTTGGATGGCCCGAACGAGTACTCGCTGGCGTTTCTGACTTACTACGAAGCAATCAAGGCGACCGATCCCAGCGTCATCGTGACCCCCAGCGTCTATCTCGACTACCACGGCTCGAACTGGGGCAGTCTCATCAACAACTGGCCGTACCGGGTCCTGTCAATGACTGCTCCGTTCATCGAGCAGGCCCAGTTCCACAAGTATTTCCCCTACAGTCCGTCGCAGCCGGACATCGTCCGGCTGTACAACGAGACAATGGCGGCGGCCAAGGCGTTCGAGGATGCGCTGGGCGCCTACCGGGTTATGCAGGCGATGATAGAACCGGATCGCACCGATCTCATCAAGATTCAGCTCAACGAGTGGAACGTCAACTACTACTGGTCGAACAACCCCACGTATGGCTGGATCAACGCCGACCATGTCCGCACGTGGAAAGCAGCCCTCGCGACCGCCGACAGCCTGCGCATATTCCTTCTCAACCGCGACCTTCTGAGCGTCGCCTGCCACTGGCTGATGCAGGACAATCAGTGGGGCCTCGTGCAATACGACGACGTGACGCCGAACCCGGTGTGGTATGTGTTCTCGGCGTTCAACCACCACTTCGGAACGAAGCTGATACCGTCGAAGTTCACCGGTGCGCCCACGCTTGACTGGGACGGCTGGCGGGGCAACACGCCCGCGCTCTACAACATTCCGAAGCTGACCGGCATGGCGAGCTTGAGCGATGATGGCGAGACGGCCTATCTCTGGGTCATCAACAAGGACAGAGACAACCCCATATCGTCTGCAGTGAACCTGACCGGGTTCCTGAAGCCCGGGCAGACGCTGCTTCATGCGGAGATATGGGAGGACAACTCGCCGGACGTTGACGACTACACGACAAAGCGCAACGTCTATCGCATCATTACCAACGCCTTGTACGACCCGAGCTTCAACTATACGTTCCCCGCGCACTCGCTCACGACATTCAAGATTACGGCTGCGTCTGGCGCCCCTCCTACCGTGGCAATCAGCCCGCCATCCGCTGCAACCACAAACGGCGAGGGTGTGAGCTTCACCGTCACCTACTCCGGGGCGTACGAGGTCACCCTGTCCGCTGCGGACGTCGCGATCGAGACGACGGGCACGGCCGTTGCCAGTGTGGCGGTCTCCGGATCGGGGCCCGCGATGCGAACGATCACCCTCCAGAGTATTTCGGGTGATGGTGAGATCCGGATCAGCATCGCGGCGGGGACAGCGCACGACGGACAGGGGAACTCCGCGCCCGCGGCCGGTCCGGGTAAGCCCGTGACTGTTGTCACCCTGCGCGTCTCCAGCATCGGGGCGGCCAAACAGACGGACTCGGGCAGCGTGTTCGGGCTCGACTCCAAAGTCGTGACAGCCGTATTCCCGGGGTGCTTGTACATAGAAGAGCCGGATCTGTCCGCAGGCGTGAAGGTGCTTACAGACGCTGAGTTCAGCGTTGGCGATGCTGTCCACGTCGCCGGACGGCTCGACACATCCGGAGATGAGGTAGCAATCGCCGCGGGGTCCGTGAATCCGGCTGGCGCGCCTGCCGGCATCCAGCCTGTGGCACTGGTAAGCCGCCATCTCGGCGGCGGCGCCCTGGGGCATCAGCAGGGCCTCCACGGCGGCGTTGGCCTGAACAACGTGGGGATGCTCGTGTGCATCTGGGGCGCCATCACCCGTGTCGGGCCAGACTATATCTATGTTGACGACACCACAGGCGTCGTGGATGGCACCTTCACCGGCGTCAGTCCGAACACCGGCGTGCGCGTCGTCTGTGACCCCGCCGGGTTCGCCGAGGGCGAGTATGTGGTCGTGACCGGCATCAGCAGTTGCTTCCGCACGGACGCGGGCGAGCTTCATCGCCGGATTCTGGTTCGGGACAGCTCGGATATCGTGTCGCACAAGAGGCCGCCGCTCAGCCTGGCGCGCATCTCGGACGCGAAGCAGGCCGCCGAAGGAGCCGAAGTCCTGCTCTCCGGCAAGAAGGTGACCGCTGTGTTCGGCGGGTCCTTCGGCGCGTTCTTCTATATCGAAGAGCTTGATCGTTCGTCCGGCATTCGGATTGTGTCGGACCAAGTGGTTTCGCCGGGTGACCTGACGGAGATCACCGGCACGGTCGAGACCGTGGACGGCGAGCGGCAGATCAGGGCCGCCAGTGTTTCCTCCCAACCCGCGGAAGGTCTCATCGAGCCTCTTGTGATGAGCACATTCTCTCTCGGCGGCGAGGGACTGGGCCTGCAGCCGGGCGTCACCGGGGCGGCGGGGCTGACGAACACGGGCCTGCGTGTGCAGATCTGCGGCACGGTGACCTGCACTGCTCCGGGGTATCTCTATATCAACGACGGCTGGAATCTGCGCGATGGCACCGTCACGGCGGGACGCGACAACATCGGTGCGCGGGTGGTCTGTGATTCGTCTGGCTTCACCGTGGGCGACTTCATAACCGTTACCGGCATCAGTTCCTGCTTCACGGCTCCGTCGGGCACCATCGCGCGCAGAGTCCTCGTGCCGTCAGCCAGTGACATCATGGCGCAGCACCGTGCGGGCGTGCTCTTTGGGTCTGTCGGCCCCGTCAAGTGCGTGGCGCCCGGCAGCCTGGTGCGCATTGAGGGCGTGCGTGTGACCGCGACGCCCTCGCAGATGGGCGGCTTCATGTATGTCGAAGAGCCGGGGTACGCCGCCGGCATCCGCGTTGAGGCGGGCGGAAGCTTCCAACTCGGGGATATCGTCGGAGTTACCGGCATCGTTTCGGTGCTTTCAAGCGGAGAGGTGACCCTGTCCGATGCGGCCGTGTCGGTGATGTCAGCGGGCAGCCCGCCCGAGCCCTACACCATCCGTATGACTGCGCTCGGCGGCGCTCCTCACTGCGCGCAGCAGGGAGTGCTCGACGGCTTCACGCCGAACAACATTGGTCTGTTTGTCCGCGTTTGCGGCCGCGTCATGCACGTTGACGGGGAGCGCAGGTTCTTCGTTCTGTGGGACGGCTCGCCGGTTTCGGATATGGACAGCTACCCGGGCGTGCGAATCTGGGCGCCGGGCCGCATTCCCGAAGACCTGGTGGTGGGGCGCTTCGCGGTGGTCAACGGCATCAGTTCGTGCATCAACCCGGGCGACTATCTGCTTCCGCTACTTCTCGTTCGGGAATCTGCGGATATGGACGTGTTCTAGTGATGCAACTTCTGTCCAATCACTGTCGCGCGCGCATGGCGCTCACAGCGACCATTCTGTTGGGAGGAATTGCTATGTGCACCGCGTGCGCTAGTGTACTGCACGTGACGGTTCTTTACAGATAGCGTGCCCTGCGCGGGCTACTTTGGCGAGTATGGTGGCGGCTCCTTCTTCCATAGGAAGACCTTGGGGTCTTCATTGTGAGCTTCGAGGAAAC
>JBPOJE010000051.1:0-5017 GCA_052033935.1 Armatimonadota bacterium | reverse complement strand
ATCTCGCCCTTCTCTTCGAGATACACATATAGCTTGTTGACGCTGTCCGCCCAGCGATCGGTCTCCGCCATCCCCTTGGTACCGTAGATCGAGTACCACACACCTCCGGGATGCCTCTTGAACGGGGCCCAAGGCAACACTTTGGCGGTTGCACCGTTGCTCATCTGCAACACCACGACGGCGGCCTCGCCGCTGCGCGCCCCGTACCGCCGCTTGTTCGTGTTGGGCGACTCGTAGGCAGTGAGGCGCACGGGGCGGGTGCCGGTAATCGTCACGATCGGCCCCAGCGAGTGCGTGATGTAAAACGTGGACGGCGTCCAGTTGCGCCAGTGATCGCGCTGCCCACACGTGAGGGGGGGCCAGGCGCTCTCGCAGTCGTGAATGTACTCACCCTCACCGTGCAGAAACTCGCCGAACACCCCTTCGCGGTAGAGACGCTGCATTTCGAGCGTCCCCCGGAAGTACGAGTAGTTCTCAGCGTAGGCGTAAACCCGCCCGCTTCGCTCCACGGCCTCCACGAGAGCCACGGCCTCGCCCATCGTCTGACAGGCGACCACCTCGCTCACGACGTGTCTGCCCGAGTCGAGCAGGCGGACGGCGTAGGGCGCGTGGTCGGTGCAGTAGTTCGCCAGCACGACGGCGTCCATGTCGTGGTTCAGGAAGCAGTCGAAGTCCTCGTAGCAGGTGACGCTCGCGCTCGCGCCCGCCTCGACGGCGACGCGTCTGCACCTTTCGAGCATCGGACGGTACTGGTCGCAGATTGCGGTCACTTCGGCGTCGGGATGAGCGGCGAGCACGCGCGCCATGGTCTGGCCACGGCTGCCCCCGAAAATACCAACTTTTATCTTCTTTTCAGGCATGGTTGTCTATTACTCCTGCGGCAATATCCGCCGCCGGCGGCAGAAACTCCTCCACGCGGCTATGCCAGTTCGATCACCCGCCAGCCCATGATGCGCCCGAATCTGGCCAGTTCGCCGCAAACGTCGCCATAAACGAGCGCGCTGTGATGCGTGCCTCCCGCCCGGCTGTACGCGGCCAGGAAGTCCGCCACGGGCGTGGGCGGCTGGAACCACCCGTGGATCTCATCGGTCATCCGATCCTCACCAGTGACATCGAGCATCGTCACAGGCGTCAGAACGAACGAGTAGCTCTCGTCCGGCCCCGGCGCGAGGTTGGCGAGCACCGCCTTTCCTCCCCTGAAACGCGCCAGCGCAACCACGGGGTCGGCGGCGTCGGTCCAGGGAAAGGGTTTCACGACGAGCCGCGGCTTCCCGGCGGCGAGGTCCAGGTTCATCTCGCCCATGTGACTCAGAAAGATGCTGTTGTGCTCCCAGTCCGGGCAGAACATCTCGGTGAAGCTCACGGGGTACGCCGCCCCCAGCGCCCCCACGAGCGCAGCAGTGAGGACATCGCCCTCGCCGGCGTAGCCGATGCCGCGGGCCATCGCCTTGCTTGCCTCCAGAAACGGCACGGCCGGCAGCCCCGATGCCTGCGTGACTTCGAGGAAGTTGACAGTGAAGGCAGAGAGCCGTTCCTCCTCGATCCACCGCCGCACGGCAAGGCAGGTTCGGCTCGTCTCTGCGTGAGCCTGTCGCCCGACGCTGCGCAGCGTGAAGCGCTCTTTGTCCTGGTCCATCTCGCGGCGCACCTCTTGGCTCGCAGCGTCGGGCAGAAGCGAGCGTATGAGCTCAGGCTGGCAGACGACTGTTTCGATGCCGATCGTGCGGCGCAGCACGTCCGGAGCCACCGCGAAGTCGCCCATCCCCGCAACCGCCTCGCCGATGCGCCCCACCCGCGCCGAGCGCATGCGGGCGGCGGCCGACGCGGCGCGCACGGACGCCGCGACGCGGTCGAGCACGTCCGAATGCTGCCAGTGCCCCACCTCTATCTCGAACGGCCTGCCGTGCCGGACGAGCAGGCTGCACATGTCCTGCACGCCGTGGATGCCGTGGTTGAGGAATACCGCCTCGGGATCCTGGTCCGGGCCGAAACCGAAAGCCGGGGTCGTGTCGAGAACGATCAGCGGCAGGCGCGTCGCCAGAAGCACTTCGGCGGACTCGAGCGAAGGCGAATAGGCGAGATGCAGCGTCACAATCGCGTCCACCCCGCTCTTCTCGAACGACCGCACGGCCTGCTCGAACTCCTCCCTGACGCAGCAGACAGGCGCGGGAACGGCCTCCACCCCGTGCGACGCCAGGGCCGAGACGATCTCGCCGGGAAACTGCTCGACAAGCGCCCGCTTCTCGGGCGCGGCTCTGTCATAAAGCTCGATGTAGAACGGCAGGAGGCCTGCCGACGGTTTTGTTCGTGTCACTTGTGTGGTTCCTTCCGGTGCCTGCACGCGGCAGGAGGATACCCGCCCGCGGCCATTATGCTCTCCTGTGGCGGTCTGGCGTACATCCGCGGCCGGAACTGACCGGGTACGCCGAGCGTCTCAAGGAGTGAGGCCAGCGCGCCGTGGCCAATAGGGAGTTTACGCGAGCCGCATGTTATAATCCTCTCGTCCGGGACGCCTGACGGGAATATACGCGGTGGGCGCGCACGGCGCCGTGGGGCGGACTCGTCCGGACCAGCGGCGGCCAAGTTCATCAGAGGGGGTGACCCCGGGCAGCCTCAGAGGTATAACGCCAGCCTGACTGGCTATTGTACGCGCGCACGACGCCACAGGACGCGCTAGGCGCTTGCTAAGAAGACTCAGTCTATGATCCACAACAAGAGAGCCGTGTGGGCCGTCTGGCTGCTGGTAGCGGCCGTCGCCGCCCTTGCGGGCCGGTTCGCGGACAACTCGCTGCGAGCCAGCCTCTCCCGCATGCACACATCGGCCCAAGCATCTCAGTTTTCGTCTTATACCGCTGCCGCGGACGGCAACGTGGGCCTCAGCGCGGACCTGCGCCCGCTCGATCTCGTGACCAAGGTCCTCAGAATCATCAAGGATAACTACGTGGACCCCGTGGAGCCGTTCGACAACCAGAAGATGGCCCACAACGCCGTCAAGTATATGGTGACCAGCCTCGGAGATTCGGGGTCGCGGTTCATGGACGCCAAACAGACAAAGGCGCTTGCCGAGCTTGCGGAAGGCACTTCGAACGGCATCGGAGCGGCGCTGAAGATCCGCGAGGTCAAGAAGGAAGATTACACCGCCCAGCACCTCACCGTCGTCGCCCCGATCGAGGGGTCGCCGGCGCGGGAGGCCGGGCTGCTTCCGGGAGATGTCATTGACGCGGTGGACGGCAAGTGGGTGAAGAGCCACGATCCGTACGTGCAGGCGTACAAACTGGCCAAAGACTACAAGGCCAGCATTGCCGACCGGAGGAAAGCCTACAAGGAGGCTGAAGCTCTCAATAAGAACTCGATCACCCTGGAGGCGGCGTACGACACGCTCAGCACGGCGGGAGAGGGCGAACTGACGCTCAAGGTGCTGCGCGCAGGCAAGCCCCTCACCGTGAAACTGGGACGCGCCAGGGTGAGTCCGCCTGTTTTGACATCCCGCAGGCTCGAAGGAAACGTCGCGCACATCCGGCTGGGCGTGCTCACTCCGAGGGCCGGCGAGGAATTCCAGAAGGAGCTTGGCCAGATGCGCGGGGAGGGTGCGACTCGGCTGGTGCTCGACTTGCGAAACTCACCCGGAGGCTCCATAAGGGCCGCGCAGCAGATCGCGGGCAGCCTTGTTCCCGGAGCGAAGCTGGGCGCTGTAGTGCGCGTCAAGGGGGCCAGGGAGAACCTGTGGGCTACCCGAGACCCGAAAGCGGCGCGTATGACGGTGGTTGTGCTGGTTAACGAAGGCACCGAAGGCGCGAGCGAGTTTCTTGCCGCCGGACTGCGCGACGCGGCGGGGGCAAAACTGATCGGAAACATGACCTGGGGCAACGCGATGGAATCCACGGCGTTCCGCCTGGCGGACGGGTCGGGCTACACGCTGACGACGGGGAAGTACCTTCCGGCAAAGGGAGCGGATTATCAGGGTAAGGGCATCAAGCCCGACGCCATTGTGCCGATGACTCCCGCCAAGCTCGGGACAGCGGACGACGGCCAGCTTGCACGCGCGCTTTCGGTGGCGAGGAGGCCGGCGGCATGAATACATCAGGAGGCGCATTGCGCCGCACGCTCAGACTTATCGCCCCGATCGTTCTGATCGCGGGTTTCTTCTTTACCGCAGGATTCAGCTACCGCAGCGTCAGTTCAGCGGGCGATGCCGCCGGCGTTCGCACCGCGCTTCTTGCCATCCCCGACCGGATGGAGATGCTGCTGAACCCGCCGCAGGGCGGGGAGGACGCGTTGCCCGTGCGCACGGCGTACCAGACGGCGATGAACACCATTCTGGAGCGCTTCTACCCGGAGGCGTCCACTACCAAAACCACCGTCGTCAAGACTCCCACCAACGCGGTGAAGGGGACGGTGGTGCAGCAGAAGCCGTCGCTGGACAGCCAGCAGCTGACTTACATGGCGATAAGGGGCATTCTGGCGGCGCTGGATGATCCGTTCACGGGGCTGCTGGACCCGACGGACTACAAGCAGATGCGCGAGGAGAACGACGGAAACTTCGTCGGAATCGGCGCGGAACTGAGGACGAACAAGCAGGGACAGGTTTATGTGCGCGAGCCGCTGCCGGACTGCCCGGCCATCAAGGCGGGCGTCCGGAAGGGCGACATCATCCTGAAGGTGGACGACAAGTCGGTCGTTGGCAAGGAGATTGACGCGGTCGTCAAGATGATCCGGGGCCCCGAGCACACGAAGGTGACGCTGACGCTCTCAAGGGGCAAGGAAGCGAAGCAGGTGCGGCTCACCATCCCCCGCAAGGTTGTGGAATACCGGATGGTCGAGAGCGAGATGCTGGACAAGGACAGCGGCATCGGCTTTCTGCTGCTGCGGCAGTTCAACAGCAAGGCGGACGAGCAGATGGACGTTGCGCTCACGAACCGGGAGCAGCAGAAGATGCGCGGGCTGATTCTGGACCTACGCGGGAACCCGGGCGGGCTGCTGGAGTCGGCGGTGGACATCGGCAGCCGGTTCATCGACA
>JBPOJE010000021.1:0-15713 GCA_052033935.1 Armatimonadota bacterium | reverse complement strand
GTTTCCTCGAAGCTCACAATGAAGACCCCAAGGTCTTCCTATGGAAGAAGGAGCCGCCACCATACTCGCCAAAGTAGCCCGCGCAGGGCACGCTATCTGTAAAGAACCGTCACGTGCAGTACACTAGGGGGTTGTGGCGGACGCAGGGGGCGGACCCGTCGAGGCGCGCTCGACGAAGTCCACGTCCAGAATCTCGGTCGTCGGCTCAACCTGCTCGCCGTTGACCATGTCCAGCAGCTTTCGCACAGCCAGCCGGGCCATCTTCTCGATCGGGTGCCGGAGGGTAGTGAGCGGCACCATCAGCACATCCGAGAACCAGATGTTGCCGTTGCCGATCACCGAGATGTCGCGCGGAATGCAGAGCCCGGCGGCGGCGATTGCCCGCATTGCGCCCACCGCGACGATATCGTGCCGCGCAATCACGGCGGTGGGAGGAGCGGGTAAGCCCAGCAGTCCCTGCATGGCAAGCTCGCCAGCGGCGGCGTCAAACCCCGTCTCCACGATCAGGGATGGTGGAATCTCGATACCGGCTGCTGCTGCCGCCTCGCGGATTCCCCGGGCGCGCTCGCGCCCGGCATGCGACGACTCTGGAATCGCCATATACGCGATGCGCCGGTGCCCGAGCGAAATGAGATGCTCCGCCGCCAGGTAGCCCGCCCGGTAGTCGTTACCGGTAACCTGGGGGCACTTGAGCCCCTCGACGCGCCGGTCAATGACGACCATGCTGACGCCCGACTCGACAAACTGCTGGTAGCATTCGGGGTTAGAGGTGCTGGACGCAGGCACCGCGATGACCCCCGCCACCCGGCATCCCGCCATGCGTTCGAGCGCGCGCGCCTCTCCGCCGGGGTATCCGCCCGAGCTCTCAAACAGCATGCTGTAGCCCGCTTCGCGCAGCGCCGCCTCGAGGACATCAACCGTGCCGGGAGAACTCGGGAAGATGCTCGGCGTCACCAGTACGCCGATGAAGCGCGACCTGCCCTGCACAAGCGAGCGGGCGATGAAGTTGGGACGGTAGTTCATCTCCGCGGCGATCTTCTTGATGCGCGCTTTGGTCTCCGGGTTGATGTGCTCCTTGTCCCAGAGTGCGCGCAGCACGGTGGTGCGTCCCACCCCTGCCGCGCGCGCGATGTCATAGACAGTTGTCGCCACTCGATAGCCCCCGTGCGTGATGTCCGACGGCAGGAGTGTAGCTTCGCGGCAGGGGCCATGTCAAGAAAAGCGCGGTCTCTCGCGGACACGAGTCCAGTGCTTCTTTCCGCAGCGGTTGACAGGAGAATCCCGGCGTGGTATCAATGCACGGCGGTGGCTGGCTCCGGACTCGAGTCCACAGGCTCCGCCGCGCGGCTGAGAGCGGCCGGAAACTCCGGGGCGCCACCCCCGGATCGGACCCGCCTGCCGCATCGAAAACACGAACAGGAGACAAGGCGTATGAGCGACGAACGAAGGCTGTCGAGCAAGAGAGCCCTTGTGACCGGGTCGGGTACTGGCATAGGCCGAGAGGTGGCCCTCGAGTTCGCCCGCCAGGGCGCCGATGTGGCGCTGCATTATTCCCACAGCGCCGCGGGCGCGGAGGCGGCCGTGGAGGAGATTCGCGCCATGGGGCGCAAGGCCGCGGCCTTCCAGGCCGATTTCGACAGTGTGGACGAGGCGGTCTCGCTCGCGGACAGGGCCATTGACTTCCTCGGTGGCGTGGACTGCCTGATCAACAACGCCGGGATCACGTTCAACAAGCCGTTCCTGAACGTGACCCGCGAGCAGTTCGACAAAATGTTTCACGTGAACATCCGGGCGCAGTTCTTCCTCACCCAGCGGGTGATTCAGGACATGCTGAGCCGGGGCGGCGGAGCGATCTGCAACGTCTCCTCGATACACGGTCTGCAGGGCGCGCCGGAGCATTCGGTTTACGCGGGCACGAAGGGCGCGATCATCGGATACACGCGCGCGCTGGCTGTGGAGCTGGCGCACAAGGGCGTACGCCTCAACGTCATCGCTCCCGGCTGGGTGACGGTCGAGAACTACTACAACGTGTTGCCCGGGTTCAACGAGGAGGCCTCGCGCGAGGACGCGAAGAACAGCGTTCCTGTCGGCTTCTCGGGCGTCCCGCGCGACATCGCCGCGCTGGCCGTGTTCCTCTGCTCCGACGAAGCGAGGTACATCGTCGGCCAGACCATTGCCGCCGACGGCGGCACAACATCGCTGATGTCGCTCATCAGCGACTTCCGAAACGAGTCCGGCGCGCGCTTCGGCGCTGGCTATCTGCCGGGTGTCGAAAGCGTCCGGTCCACCGAAGACAAGGAGTCCTGAACCCCATGACATCCACAGCTCTTTCCGGCGCGCTGGTTGTAGCGATCGCGGGCATCATTATGGGCAGCGGCGCATGGCCCATGAAACTCATGCGCAATTACCAGTTCGAGCACTGGTGGTTCATCGGGATGCTCAGCGGGCTTGTGATCGCTCCGTGGGCGGTCACCCTCGCCTTCTGCCCCGACGCCATCGCCGCCTACCGTTCGGTGGACCCGGCGGTGCTCGTCAAATCGAACCTCTTTGCGCTGGGTTGGGGCGTCGCGAACGTGCTGTGCGGCCTCTGCTTCGTCCGCATCGGATTCGCGCTCACGAACGCTCTGATGACCGGCATCGGCGTCTCCATCGGCGTCATCCTGCCGATGGTCGTCAAGGGGTCGGGGCTGTTCAAAGATGCCCCGGACATCGGCTCAAGCGCCGGGACCGTGGTGCTTGCGGGCGTCGCGGTGATGCTCGTCGGCGTCGTGCTTGTGTCACTGGCGGGGTTCGGACGCGACCGGCAGCTCAGGAAACTAGAGAACACCTCCGGCAGCTTCGTTGCGGGGCTGATCATGACGATTCTCGCGGGTTTTCTGTCCTGCGGAATCAGCTTCGCGTTTGTTTACAGCCAGGCCCCCATCAAAGAAGCGATGAAGGCGCACGGCGCGGGCGAGATCCCCTCCATATTCGCTGTGTGGGCGGTCGGGCTTCTTGGCGGCGCGCTCGTGAACATCGCCTACCCGGTGTATCTGATGTTCCGCAACAAGTCGTGGGGCGTTCTCACATCGAGCTGGGCCGAGCCGCTGCTGGCGCTCATTATCGGCATCAACTTCTGCGTCTCCACCGCCGCAATGGGCGCGGGAATGCTGCTTCTCGGCGCGCTTGGCGCCTCCATCGGGTTCGGCATTCAGCAGGCGTTCCAGATGACCGGTGGGCAGGCCGTCGGCTTCATCAGCGGCGAGTGGCGTGGGGTCACCGGAACGCCGCGAACTCAGATGTACACGGCCATCGCCGTGCTCATCATCGCCGCGGTGATCATGGCGTACGGCAACACGCTGGTGACACCGGCCGGAGGATAGGACAATGAGCAGCAGCCTGAAGACTCTGATACACACGCTCGGCAGCGCCGGAAAAGCGCCCCGGATGTACGAAAGCCCGGACGGAAGCCGGGTGCTCGCCCTGCCCCATGGCGGCCGCGTTCTGGGGCTGTTCACCGCAGGCAGCGACGAGAACTTCTACTGGACGCATCCCGCGCTCGAAAGTGCGTCGTCCGCCGCCGCCTTCTATGCCAGCGACGACTGGCACAACTCCGGCGGCGACCGGACATGGCTGGCTCCCGAGGTAGACGTGTTCCTGCCCGCGTTCCCGGACACGTCCCGCTACTTCCAGCCCCGCCAGCTCGATCCGGGCCGCTTTGAGGCCGTCGAGAGCGGGGACGGCTTCCGGCTGGTCAACCGGCTGCAGATCACCTTGTCGCGGACGGGTGAGGCGGTGGAAGTGGAGATGGCGAAGTCTCTGGCCCCCGCGCCGGACCCTCTCCGGTACGAGCGGGGGGTTGAACTGAGCGGCGTCACATACGCGGGCTATTCGCAGCACACCTCGCTCGAGCTTCTGAGCGGTTCGGGGCCTGTGGGTTTGTGGAATCTCGTCCAGATGCCCCTCGGCGGCGACCTGATCGTGCCCACCTACATCCCGTCGCAGCCGAAGATCATCTTCGGGAACATAGCCCCGGAGGACCTGACGGCAGACGGCCGTATGATCCGCTTCCGGATGCACGCGCCGGGCGAGCACAAGATCGGCATCCGCGCGGTTGCGACAGCGGGCCGTGTTGGCTACCTGCACGACTGCGGTGGCGGGGTCTGGTCGCTGATCGTCCGCAACTTCGCCGTCAACCCGTCGGGCGAGTACATTGACGCCCCGTGGGACGACACGGCGGACCTAGGCTACTCGACGCAGGCGTGCAGCGTCAACAGCGGGCTGGGCCAGTTCGCCGAACTGGAGTATCACATTCCCGCCATCGGCGGCACGACCGGCCGCTCGCGGTGCGACGATACCTGCCAGGTGTGGGCGTACAGGGGCTCGCGCGAAGGCGTGCTAGCCGTCGCCGGCGCTCTTCTTGTCCCGGCAGCGGATCTGTGAAACGAACACCTCAGCCCGGCGGGACGATCGTCTGTTTCGGCGATCTGCTGATGCGGCTCAGCGTGAAGGGTCACGCTCGGCTGGTGCAGGCGGAGGAGTTCGCCATCCAGTACACGGGCGCGGAGGCTAACGTCGCCGTCTCGCTGGCGGGTTTCGGGCTTCAGTCATCCGTCGTATCGAGGGTGCCCACGCACGAGATCGGCCAAGCGTGCGTCAACTGCCTGAGGCGCTACGGCGTGGACACGCGCCACATCGTGCGGACGGGGGAGCGTCTGGGGCTGTTCTACCTCGAAACCGGCGCGGGGCTGAGGCCTTCGAAGGTCATCTACGACCGCTCCGGCTCGTCGTTCGGCCAGTCGCAATCCGGGGATTACGACTGGGAGGCGATTCTGGACGGCGCGGGCTGGTTCCACTTCTCGGGGACGGCCCCGGCCCTCGGCGCTTCCGTCGCGCAGGTGCTCCGCGACGCCATCGCGGTGGCCGGACGCAAGGGGGCGCCGGTCAGCTTCGACTGCAACTATCGCAGCAAGCTGTGGAGTATCGAAGAAGCCCGCGCTGTGCTGCCGGAGCTGCTTTCGGGCGCGAACGTATTCGTTGGCGGTGTCGAGGATGCGGTGAACCTGTTCGGCGTGCCGGTGTCGCCCGATCCCGAGGCCGTGGGACAGAGCTTGCGTGCGGCGTACGGGCTGGACTGCGTCGCGTTCTCGCTTCGCGAGAGCGAGTCGGCCTCCGCGAGCTTTTACGGCGCGATGCTCTGCTGCGAGGAAGGATGCTTCCACAGCCGCAGGCGCGAGATTACGGATGTGGTGGACAGGGTTGGAAGCGGAGACTCGTTCTCGGCGGGGCTCATCTACGCGATGATGACCGGGCTCGACCATCAGGCAACCATCGAGTTTGCCGCGGCGGCGGCCTGCCTCAAGCATACCGTACCGGGCGATTTCAACCTGGTGACCGCGGATGAGGTCTGGAGCCTTGTGCGGGGCGGCGGGGCGGGACGGGTGCAGCGTTGAGCGTGGCGATCGCGCTCACATGGCAGGGAGATATACTCTGAAAGTAGTAAACCACGAACATCTTCACGAACTGATAGCGAGCGTCTTCGGCGCGCGCGGGCTGTCCGAGCGAGACAGCGGCATTGTGGCCGGGTCTCTCGTTCATGCGAACCTGCGCGGTGTGGACACGCATGGGGCAATGAAGGTGCCGCACTACGTGCAGCGGCTGGAGCTGGGGGCGGTCAACCCGGCCCCGAACACCGCCACCGATCGCACCGCTCCGGCGGCGGCGATGATGGATGGTGATCACGGCTTCGGGCATGTGACGGTGCTCGACGCCATGGACCTCGCGGTGGAAATGGCCCGCGAGACGGGCGTCTCCTTCGTCGGGGTGCACAGCAGCAACCACTGCGGGGCGCTTTCCTATTTCGCGGCCCGCGCCATCCAGCAGGGCGTCATCGGCCTCGTGTTCACCCAGACCGACAAGTGCGTTGTGCCAGTGGGTGGGCTCGAGCCCTTCTGTGGCTCCAACCCGCTGTGCGTGGGGATACCATCGCGCAGTGGGCCGCCCATCATTCTGGACATGGCCACGAGCACTGTCGCGGGCGGGCACATCTACAAGGCGCGGATGGAGGACAGGCCGATTCCGCCCACATGGGCGACCGACACCGACGGCAACCCCACCACCGACCCGCATAAAGCCGCCTACTGGACGCCCGCCGCGGGAGCCAAGGGCTACGGCCTAGGCGTCGTGATTGACGTGCTTACGGGAATCCTGTGCGGGGGCGCGTTCGGCCCCCATATCCCCCCCATGTTCTCCGGCCTCGACCAGAAGCGGATGCTCTGTCATCTGGTTGGTGTCATAGACCCCGGACGCTTCGCCGGACGGGACGGGTTTCTCGATCAGGTTGCGCGCATGGTAAGCGAGCTGCACGCCGTGCCCACGGCGGACGGAACGAAGTCCGTGCTTGCTCCGGGCGAACCCGAGTATCTGACCGAGCAGGAGAGGCGCAAATCGGGCATCCCGCTCGACGAGCGCGTCTGGAGCGACATCCGCGCTCTGGCGGGCAGGGACTGACAGATGGAGGAGAGTCTGGATTTGAAACAGGTTGTTGTTACGGATTACGAGTTTCCGTCGCTCGACATCGAGCGCGGCATCGTAGAGAGCGCGGGCTTCACGCTTACGGAGGCCTCGCCGCACTGCCGCACCGAGGACGACGTCATTCGAACCTGCGGCGGCGCTGACGTGCTTCTGGTGCAGTGGGCGCCGGTGACGCGCCGCGTGCTGGAGGCGCTCCCTCGCGTCCGGTGCATCGTTCGCTACGGGGCGGGCGTGAACAACTTCGACCTCGACGCCGCGAAGGAACTGGGCGTGACGGCCGCGAACGTGCCAGACTTCTGCGTGGACGAAGTCTCGGACCATGCGATGGCGATGATTCTCTCGCTAGTGCGCAGAATCCCTCAGGATCACAACCAGATCGTTCGCGGAGAATGGGGGATCACCCGGTTTCGCCCGATTCCCGCGCCCGCCGACCTCACGCTAGGGCTGGTCAGCTTCGGCAAGATAGCCCGGCGGGTGGCCGAGAAGGCGGCCGTGTTCGGCTTCGGGCTGGCGGCGTGGGACCCGTATCTCCCGGCAGGGGCGTTTGACGAGGCCGGGGTGAAGAAGCTCGAGTTCGGTGAGCTGATCGCGACTTCCGACATCATCTCGCTGCACTGCCCGCTTGTCGCCGAGACTCAGAAGCTCATCAATGCGAGCGTATTTGCCCGGATGAAGGACGGTGCGATTCTCATCAACACCTCGCGCGGGCCGGTCGTGGACGAGGCCGCGCTGATTGACGCGCTGCGGGGCGGCAAGCTGAAGGGAGCCGGGCTGGATGTGTTCGAGGCCGAGCCGCTGCCCGAGAGCAGTCCGCTGCGGGGCTTCGACAATGTTATACTCACAAGCCACGCTGCCTCCGCCTCCGAAAGGGCGGTCAGCGTGCTGAGAACCAAGGCTGCCGGCGCGGCGCTCGATTTCCTGCAGGGAAAGCGTCCCGTCTCGGCACTGGTATGATCGCTGGATCGGGAGAATGAAGCAGATGAAATTCGTACGTTTTGAAACCGCGAAGCACACCGCGGGTGTCCATGGACTGGTGGCCGAGGACGGCACGATTGAGGTTCTGCGCGGCGGGCTGTTCGACCCTGTCGAGAAGGCGGGAGAGACCGTATCAGAGTCCGATATCACGCGCTACCTGCCGCCGGTTGACGCCCCGAATGTGCTGGCGATCGGCAGGAACTATCGCGAGCATGCGGCGGAGACATCCGATGTTCTGCCGTCCGCGCCGCTCTTGTTCATCAAGGCGACAAGCTGTATAGTCGCGCACGGTGACGAAATCGTCATTCCGGCGATCGCTCCGGACCAGGTGGACTACGAGGCCGAACTGGTTGTGGTCATAGGCAGGGCCGCGAAGAACGTGAGCATCGAGGACGCGCCCGCGTACGTTTTCGGGTACACCTGCGGGCACGACGTATCGGCCCGCGACTGCCAGCAGGGCGACGGCCAGTGGGCCCGCGCGAAGAGCTTCGACACCTTCGGGCCGGTGGGGCCGTACGTTGTGACGGGACTGGATACGAGCGCGCTGAGAGTGCGCATGCTGCTGAATGGCGAAACGATGCAGGACCAGCCGACCAGCGACATGGTCTTCGATGTGCCCTACCTCGTCAGCTACCTGAGCCGCGCCATGACGCTCCTGCCCGGAACGCTCATCTTCACTGGCACTCCGAGTGGCGTGGGCGTGGCGCGCAAGCCCCCGCGCTTCCTGAAGCCGGGCGATGTCTGCGAAGTCGAGATCGCGGGCGTGGGGACACTGCGGAACACCGTGGAGGCCGCCCGGTGACGTATCTTCCCGCCGTAATCGAGCGCACCGAAGTCCCTTCGGGGTCAGTGGCGCTGTGGTGGCTGGGGCAGGCGGGGTTCGCCTGCAAGTGCGACGATGGCGCCGTGCTGTATGTTGACCCATACTTCTCGGACGTGGTCGAGGCTGTCTTCGGCTTCAAGAGGCTTTCGCTTGCGCCAGTGGAGGCAGCGCAGGTGCGCGCGGACTGGCTCATCAGCACTCACGAGCACCTGGACCACCTCGACGCGGAAGCGCTGCCGGTGCTCGCGCACGCGAACCCCTGGTGCCGTTTCGTGGGTACGGTCTCCTGCCGGGATGTTTACGAGAGCGCAGGCATCGCGGCCGGGCGGCAGGTGATTCTGAATCCGGGGCGGCAGTACGCGGCCGGCCGCGTGACCGTGCGTGCCGCGAAGGCCGATCACGGGGATCTGTCCGCGACGGCGCTGTCGCTCCTGCTCGACTTCGGGGAGGTCCGCGTTCTGTTCACGGGCGACACGTCGTTTTCGCCAGAGTTGATCCGACCGCTGACGGACAGAAAGCCGGATGTGCTCATTCCCTGCATCAACGGCAGGCTCGGCAACATGGGGCCCGCCGAGGCGGCCGAACTGGCGTCCATCGCGGGCGCCAGGATCGCCATCCCCTGCCATTTCTGGATGTTCCACGAGCACGGCGGCGACCCGGGAGCGTTTCTGGAAGCCTGCGCCGCGCAGTGCCCGCGGATCGAAGCGCGGCTGCTCAGTCCGGGCGAGGGGGTGCTTGTGACCACGCAGTCGGCGGAAAGGATAGAGTATTGACACGCAGTCTGACGTATGTCGAGGCCCTGCGAGAGGGCATGAGACAGGAGATGGAGCGGGACGAAACGGTTTTCGTGATGGGAGAAGGCGTGGGCCTGCGGGGGAGCGCCTTCAAACAGACGGCCGGGTTCTACGATCAGTTCGGCCCGGAGAGAGTCCGCGACACGGCGATCTCCGAGCTTGCTATCGCCGGAGCGGCCGTGGGCGCCGCCATCAGCGGCATGCGGCCGATTGCCGACCTGATGTGGATTGACTTCACCACGCTTGCCTGCGACCAGATCTGCAACCAGGCGGCGAAGCTGCACTACGTGTCGAACGGACAGATCAAGGTTCCCGCCGTCTTCCGCGCCACAACCGGGCACCTGCGCGGGCAGGCCGCCCAGCACTGCGGGTCGTGGTATGCCTTCTACTGCAACATTCCCGGGCTCAAGGTCGTGCTGCCAAGCTGTCCGTCCGACGCAAAGGGGCTCATCCTGTCCGCCATACGCGATGATGGCCCCGTCCTCTACCTTGAACACAAGATGCTTCTGAACATGCGCGAAGAGGTTGCGGAGGACCTCGCCCCGACGCCGCTGGGAGTGGCCGCCATCCGGCGCGAGGGCGCGGATCTGACCCTTGTCGCCTCCGGCCTGATGGTGCCCGAGTCGCTGAAAGCCGCGCACGAAGTGGAGGCGGAGGGTGTGTCGGTCGAGGTCGTGGACCTGCGCACGTTGATGCCGTACGACTCGGAGAGCATCCTGCGCTCGTTCCGCAAGACCGGGCGGCTGTTGGTGGTGGACGAGGGGTTCCGCTACTGCGGCCTCGGCTCCGAGATCATTTCGCTCGTTATCGAACGGGCCATGGACTACATGGACGACAGCCCCCGTCAGTTGACGGCGCGGCACACGACCGTCCCGTTCAGCCCCCCGCTCGAAGACTGCGTATTCCCGAATTCCCGAACGATAGCGGCCGAGATCCGCGACATGTTCGGACTGGTGAAACGATGAAGCCGATGAACAAGAAGACAAAGCTGGCGCTTCTGGAGATGATGCTGCGAATCCGCAAGACCGAGCTGAGGCTGGCGGAGCTCTACCGGAGCGGCGATCTCACCGGGGCGCTGCACCTGTACGAGGGCGAGGAGGCCATTGCGGCGGGCGTGTGCGCTGTGCTGAACAGGGACGACTATATCACCAGCACCCATCGCGGCAGCGGGCACTGCGTCGCCAAGGGGATGCCCCTGCGGACACTGATCGCCGAGGTGTACGGGAAAGCGACCGGCTGTTGCGGGGGCAAGGGCGGCCACATGCATATGTTCGATGTGGACGCGGGTATTATGGGCACGACGGGCATTGTCGGAGCGGGCATGCCGCTCGTAACCGGGCTGGGCCTGTCTATCCAGCTTCGGAAAACCTCGCAGGTGGCCGTCGCGTTCTTCAGCGACGGGGCGTCGAACAACGGCGCCTTCCACGAAAGCCTGAACATGGCTGCGGTCTGGAAGCTTCCCGTGCTGTTCGTGTGCGAGAACAACGGATATGCGACCTCCGTCAGCGTCAGGCGCTCCACATCGGTCACAGACATCGGCGTGAGAGGCGCGGGATATGGTATTCCGGGCGTCACGGTGGATGGAAACCGTGTGGACAGGGTGTACCAGGCGGCCTTGGAGGCCGTCCGGCGCGCCCGCGCGGGCGAAGGGCCAACGCTCATCGAATGCCAGACCTACCGTATCCGTGGCCACTACGAAGGGGACGACTGGTGGGAGTATCGCGACAGCGCGGAGGTGGAGGAAGCCCGACGGCGTGACCCCATCGCCTTCTGGCAGGCGGCACTCGTGGAGGACGGCGTGCTGAGCGAAAAAACGCTCGGTGAGATGAACGCGCGCATAGACAGCGAAATCGAGGATGCGGTGCAGTTCGCCGCCGCGAGCCCGCTTCCGGAGCCGGAGCAGGCTTTCGTTCCGGCGCACCCGCAGCCCGTGTGAGGGGAGCAATGAGAGACTCATTGGACGGCAGGGTGGCCATCGTGACGGGCTCGGCGCGCGGAATCGGCCGAAGCATCGTCGGGGCGCTGGCCGGGCGCGGCGTCCGGGTGGTGGTGTCGGATGTGCTGGAGCAGGAGGGCGCGGAGGCCGCCGCCGAACTGGGCCCGCATGCCGCGTTCGTTCGCTGCGACGTGACGCAGCCGGAGCAGGTTCAGGCGCTCGTGGATGCGGCGGTGAGCCGGTTCGGCAGCCTCGACATCATGGTGAACAACGCCGGAATCAACACGAGCGACCCCGGCGAGCGCGTGACCGTGGACCGGTATTCGGACGACGTATGGCGCAGAATCATTGACGTGGACCTGAATGGCGCTTTCTACTGTTGCAGGGCAGCGGCGGCCCGGATGGTGGAGCAGGGATCGGGCTCCATCATCAACATCGCCTCGGTGGCGGGGGTTGTGGCGCTGCGCCTGCAGATCGGCTTCGTGGCGGCGAAGGCTGCCGTCATCAGGATGACCGAGGCGATGGCCTGCGAACTTGGCCCCCACGGTGTGCGCGTGAACGCTGTGTCGCCCGGTTCTACCCTCGTGGACGCCACGCGGAAGCAGTTCTACGAGAACGAGGCCGTCGCGTCGAGGCTTGTTTCGTTCATCCCCCAGGGCAGGCCGGGAGAGGCCGACGAGGTTGCGCAGGCCGTGCTGTTTCTGGCCTCCGGCGCCGCGTCGTACGTCAACGGGCACAACCTGGTGGTGGACGGGGGATGGACCTGCGGCTTCAACCGCGACTTCTGACGCCCGTCAGGCCGTCCGCCCGGTGCGCAGACGTTGCAGGTGCTTTGAGGCCAACCGCGCGCCTCAGGGCGCCGTTCCTTGACAGCCGGGTATAATCCAGCGGGCTGCCAGTCTCGGGCGGGGCGGCAAATGCTGGGAGGAGACTACATACTTGGCTAAGCTGAACAAAGACATTTTCAAGGCGTACGACATTCGCGGGACATACCCGGATGAGTTTGACGAGAAGGCGGCGTATCTGATCGCCCGTGCCTTTGCGAAGGCGCTGAAGGCGAAGACGGCCGTGGTGGGGCACGACATGCGCGTGTCGTGGGGCGCGCTGATGCCGGAGCTGATTCGCGGGCTGCACGACTCGGGCGTGGATGTCTGGGATGTGGGGCTTGTCAGCACGCCGCTTTACTACCACTGCGTCAACTCGCTCAAGGGCGATATGGGCCTGATGCTGACCGCGTCGCACAATCCGGGCCAGTACAACGGCCTGAAGCCCACCGGCCCGGACGCGATCCCGAGCATCGCGTTCATCTCGAACGAGGACATCTGGCGCATGGCCGAGGCGGAAGACTTCGCGACTCCCGCCGCCAAGGGCCGGACGCTCGGCCAGCGCGACCTGCTGGACGAGTACGTCGCGAAGGTGATCGAGACCATCGGCGTCAGCAGCTTCGGCGGGCTGAAGGCCGTGATGGACACGGGCAACGGCATGGCCGGGCACGTGCTTCCCGCGCTCACACGCGCGCTGAAAGCCGACGTCGTGCCGTTCTACTGGGACGTTGACGGCACCTTCCCGAACCACGAGGCAAACCCGTTGAAGGAGTCCACGCTGGACGATCTGAAGCGCAAGGTGGTCGAGACCGGTGCTGACCTGGGGGTGGCCTACGACGGCGATGCCGACCGCGTGCGCTTCGTGGACGAAAAAGGTGAGAGCATCCCGGGCGACATCATCACGGCGCTGCTTGCGCGGCAGGTGCTTGGCGAGCATCCGGGCGAGACGATTCTGTACGACCTGCGCTCGACACAGGCCGTGCGCGAAGAGATCGAGAACGCCGGGGGCAAGGCGGTGATGTGCCGCGTGGGACACGGACTCATCAAGCGGCAGATGCGCAACGACGGCGGCATCTTCGCGGGCGAACTCTCGTGCCACTACTACTTCCGCGACTTCTACATCACCGACAACGGCGACCTCGCCATGCTCAGCCTCGTGGGCCTTATGCTGTCCAGCGGCAAGAAGCTGTCCGAGTTGTGGAAGCCGATCCACCGCTACTTCCACTCCGGCGAGATCAATTCGACCGTGGCCGATCAGCAGGCGAAGCTGCGCGAGCTGGAGACGCTCTACGGGCCCGCAGGCAATGAGGTGCTGCACCTGGACGGGCTGTCGGTGCAGTTCGGCGACTGGTGGTTCAATGTGCGCCCCAGCAACACCGAGCCGCTTCTGCGCCTCACCTGCGAAGCGAAGACGCAGCAGATGATGGAAGAGAAGCGCGACGAGCTTCTGAGTGTCATCCGCGCCTGAGGCGTGCGGGCCGGGGCTGCGTGTCCCGGCCCGAAACCCGCCTGCCGGCTATATCTTCTCTCCCCACGCCTTCAGGATGGTGAACGCCATCAGCATATGGCCCGCCTCGTTCGGGTGCACGGCGTCGGGGATCAGCGTGAACCCGGTGTCGGCCTTCTGGCCCTTCTCGAGTTGCTTCAGCATCGGGTGGTGCAGGTCAATCACGGGGAGCCTCTCGCTCTTGCCGATCTTCTTCGTTTCCGCCACGAAAGCCGCCAGCGTGTTGTTGTATCCCGCCAGCTTCTGGTTCTTCTGCGCATCCACGCAGGTGGTGGTCAGAAGCACAATCCGGGCGCTGGTCTTCTGGCGGATCATCGAGATGAGCTGCTTCATGCCGTCGCTGAACGTCTTCAGGCCCTCGGGGTCAACGGTGGGACGGTAGGCGGCATCATTCATGGCAAAGCAGATCGTGACGACGGTTGGCTTCTGGTCAATCACATCCTTCTGTACGCGGTTCACCGCCGCGCTTGACCTGTCTCCGCCGACTCCGGCATTCACAAAGCTGACCTTCCACTCCGGATGAAACGCGGTGTAGTAGTCCTCGATGTACCGGGTATAGAGCTTCTGCGCGGTGATGCTGTCGCCCAGAAACACGACCCTGTCGTTCGGCTGGATGAACGGCTTGCCGTACACAGATGCCGCGGATGCGATCAGCAGCAGAACCGCCGCCGCGGCTCGAATCGTTCTTGACAATGGATATCCTCCTCAGTGATGTTCCGGGACGCTGTTCCCGGCCCCGAACCCTCGGCGACAGGATTCCCGAAAAACTGCATCTCCGCCACAAAAAGCGGCCGGCAAGGATTCCCGCGCCTGCGCGTGGAAGCCCCCGTTGAGAGGATACGCCTGTGAAACGATTGATACTTCTTGCGCCAGCGCTGCTTCTGGCGAGGGGAAAGGTTGACGCTATGAGCCAGACGCCTGCCGGCGGGCATGTGTTTCCTGAAATGACCGTGATGGCGAAGGGGACGGGCAGCACCACCGAGGCGGGCATCGGCGCGCTCATCCCGTGGGCCGAGAAGCTCTGGCTTGTCGGCTACGTGGCGCACATCAAGGGCGAGGGGCTGGGGCTGTACGAGATTGACAGCAAGATGAACTTCCGCCGCCGTCCGGAGAGCGTCACCGGCACGTTCGCCAACCGCATGGTGCACTGGCCATCGAAGCAGGTGTTCATCGGGCCGCACGCGATTGACGAGCAGGGCAAGGTGCGCACTATCCCCAGTCTCACCGGCCACCGCCTCACCGCCACCGCGCCGCACCTGACCGACCCGGACAACAAGGTGTACTTCCTCACCATGGAGGGCCTGCTGTTCGAGTGCTGCGTGAAAACGCTCGAGACGGCTCAGCTCGCCGACCTGAACAAGGAATTGAACCTGCCCGGGGGCGCGCAGCCGCACTACAAGGGCGCCTGGTCCGGCGGCGGCAGGCTGGTGATCGCCAACAACACCTACGACGGCCGCGAGTATCGGGGCGAGCGCCGGGCGGGCCGTCTGGCCGAGTGGGACGGCAAGACCTGGAAGACGCTGGAGGAGAACCCGTTCGTGGAGGTCTCGGGAAAGGGCGACACCCTCTATGCCGCTGGATGGGACTCATCGAGCGTCATCCTGCGTGTCTTTCACGGCGGCAAGTGGTCGCGCTACCGCCTGCCGCAGGGCAGCCACGAATGGGAGCATACCTGGTTCACCGAGTGGATGCGCATGCGGCAGGTTCAGACCGAGCGCTACCTGATGGATGCGTTCGGCATCTTCTACATCCTCCCCGAGCCGGTTTACGCCGGGCGGGTGTGGGGCATCAAGCCCATCTGCAGCCACCTGCGGATATGCCCAGACATGGTCTATTACCGGGGCATGCTGGTTTTGGCCGGAGACCAGACCGATTGCGCCGTGGGCCAGCCGCAGAGCGGACTCTGGTTTGGCAGCGTGGACGATCTGTGGAAGTGGGGGAAGCCCACCGGGTGGGGCGGAGTCTGGCGAAAGACCGATGTGGCCGCGGGTGAGGCATCCGATCCGTTTCTGATGACGGGGTTCGACAAGAAGACGCTGCACCTCGCCAACGATTCGGGCGGCGAGACGGCGTTCACGGTGGAAGTTGACTTCGTGGGAGACGGGGACTGGAAGGCGTACAGAACCATATCCGTCGCACCAGACGGGTACGAGTTCCATGTGTTCCCCGACGGCTTCAGCGCGCACTGGGTGCGCATCCGAAGCAGCAGCGCCTGCCGGGCGACAGCATGGTTTGTTTACAACTGAGGCAGGCGTCTGCCCGGCCCACCGCGGCGAAGGTTGACTTGCGTCCGGTCGCGTGGTATTGTGAGGTTGCCAGCACCGGAACACGCTCGTCCGGG
>JBPOJE010000057.1:0-6503 GCA_052033935.1 Armatimonadota bacterium | reverse complement strand
GGCGAGGCCGCGTGGAGCGTCTGATGCGGCTGAGCGGTATCCGGGCGCAACGGAAGCGGCGGTTCGTGGTGACAACGGACTCGCGGCATAACCTTCCCGTGGCCGAGAACATCCTTGGGCGAGCGTTCTGGACCTTGGGATGAAGGGAGTTGTGGGCTGGAGTATGGGCGAGAGTCTGGACAGGACCCTGGTGATGGATGCCTTGCGGATGGCGTATGATCGTCGCAGGCCGGGAGCGGGGCTGGTCCATCATTCGGATCGGGGCAGTCAGTATGCGAGCAGGGACTACCAGGCGCTGCTGGCGTCCTACGGGATGCGCTCAAGTATGAGCCGGAAGGGAGACTGCTGGGACAACGCACCGATGGAGAGCTTCTTCGCGACGCTGAAGAAGGAGCTGATCCATCAGCGGCGCTTCCGGACCCGCGAGGAAGCCCGGCGAGAGATCTTCGAATACATCGAGGTGTTCTACAACCGGGAGCGGCTACACTCGAGCCTGGGGTATGTGTCCTCAGCGGAATACGAACGGCAGCTTGCCGTCAAAGAGGCGGATTAGCGTGTCCACCAAAACAGGGGAGGTCCAATGACCTCTGTTTCTGCAGGATCTGCAACCTATCCTTCGGATGCAGGGGCGGATGGGGAGCACAGCTCCTCCGGACGCGGTGCGGCAAGCAGAGATGGCCGCACACATCGGTCAATGCCCAAGAACCCACTGCCAGATGGTGCCGGCCTCTCTGCCAAAGGTCAGCCAATAGACCACAGGGACGGTCGCCACAACTGCCACCAAAGGCAATGTCCACCGTGTCCGATGCCAGACAACCAGGCAGGCTACAGCTTCAGCCACGAGTGCGAACGGGTTAGCCAGCAGCAGTGCCAAGCCTGCGGTAGTTGTCAGGCAGCGGTTGATAAGGCCAGTGCCCTCTGCGAATTCCGGAGCGATGCCTCCATCGGTGGGTTTGCCGTATATATAGAACCCCCCAATGATGATGATAATGTCGAACGCGACGGCGGCAAGCAAGACGCCGGGAAGCAGCACGGCGAGATCGGCCTTCTGGCCCGTCCTTCTGTTCATCACACCTCTTGCCTCCTAACCAGTAGCTTCTGATCCTGCAGGATCTGCGCTCCTGCGAGTGGGTCTGCCGGAGCCTTGCTCCGATTCGGGTACGCCGGTTAGCCCACCGGACGGATGGGGAGCACAGTTCCCCCGGACGCGGTGCGGCCAGCAGAGATGGCCGCACATCGGGGCGAGCAATCTCACACCCCGCCACGGCTTTGCGGTGCGCCCGGAGTGGCCGCGGACAAACCGTCACCGCTATGGGTCCTTCTCTGGCACTTCGTCCTCACCTGACTTCGGCTGGCCGGAGTCCATTGGCGGGGGAACTGGAATACCAGGTCCGAAACTCATTTCCAAGCGCGGATCAACGGAGTCCACGATCGTGGCGAAATGCCGGCCCTCCAGCGCACCTGCTTTGGCTGCGAGCATCGGCCGAGGGCCCGGCCCAATCGGGCTGTTACTCTGAGTGTAGCCCGACGCCTTGCCCCGCGTAGGGTAGTCGATGAAGATGGCCGTCTTCCCATCAAGCAGCGCTACAAGACTCGTCGCCTTCGGAATCGGCTTCGATCGGCCGGTTGCCGCGTCAACCAACCTGTAACCAGCCTCATACAAGCTGACCGCCACGTACTTGCCATCCATGCTGACAACAGGACCTTCACCCAGGTGGAGCATTCGCTTCTCGCCGGTCTTCGTGTCGAGAATGAAGGTGACGGGAACGCGAGACCACTTACGAATCTCAGCGCCGAAATTGTCTGGAGCGAGGGGAAACTCTGGAGCAGCGGACCTGGAAACAAGCTCGGAGTACGCCAGGTACCGTCCGTCCGGGAACCAGGAAAGCGGCCCCTCAAGCGCCGTAATGCAGTAACGTCGGCTGGCCCCGGATTTCAGATCCCATACCTCCAGCGGCCCCTCCATCAGAAGTGCACCTGGCATCTGGGCTTTCTTCAGATCGACCGCTATTGCCACCCGCTCGTCCCGGTGTGAAAGCGCCATACAATCACTGGCCACGTTATCCCAAGTTGGATCTCCCCCGCGGTCGAAAACGACTTTCTCAGGCGCACCCGGACGCTGGACTACCAACTGGTGGCTCTCAGCCCAGGGCCGCTTCGGGCTCTTCCGGATGAGGACATAGGCTATCGTGCCACGTTCATCCGGTCCGGCCAATGTATGAACGGCGGCTGCGCCTGGTTCGCTCGAATTCCGAGGTTCGCGCAACCGCAGAAGTCTCTTGTCGGGCAGAGTGACACCTTCAATGCCTCCGCCCGGGGTGTCGTAGATGACGGTACCCCGCAGGCGCGCGAGCACGGACGGTTCCTCAGGCCCGGGGACTGTTGGAACCGTGCGTGCGGCCATGACCCAATGCACAAGAGCTATCGGCAGGCCGAAAACATACGGCGCGAGTACCCAGGCTGCTCCCACGAGCAGGACCACTCCTCCAACAATCCACCACACCACACGCCCCGGCTTGTGCCCAGGGCTTCGGGGATTGCCATTCTCTCGTTCAGGGTCGTGCATCTCAGACGTCTCCTTCCTGTGGCGCCACATTGGCAAGCTGCGCCCGCAATACACCGCTCGCAGTACCTACTGCCTGCCTTGCTCTGACTCTGTTCCTGCAGAATCTGCAACCTATCCTTCGGATGCAGGGTCGGATGAGGAGCACAGCTCCCCCGGACATGGTGCGGCCAGCAGAGATGGCCGCACATCGGTTTCTTACTGCCCGCGGCGCGAAACCCTCCCGATGAGCGCGCGGTTTGACACCCCCTCTCGCACGCAGGTACAATGAAACCTCCCAAACGAGCAACTAGGAGACACCTTTGCAGTACCGCGCCCCGAGGGGCACCAATGATATTCTGCCTGCGGACGTCTGGCGATGGCAGGCGCTGGAAGAGAAGTTCCGCGGCATCTGCCGCCTTGCCGGGCTCTCGGAAATCCGCACCCCCGGCTTCGAAGAGACCGAGCTGTTCACGCGCTCCATCGGAGAAGTCACCGACATCGTCTCGAAAGAAATGTACTCGTTCCAGGACCGATCCGGCCGCGACCTGACGCTTCGACCGGAAGGCACCGCCCCGATTGTGCGCGCGTGGATCGAGAACAATCTGGGCGGGGAAGGACTTCCGACAAAGCTCTTTTACATCACCAGCATCTTCCGCTACGAGCGCCCGCAGGCGGGCCGCTACCGCCAGCATCATCAGTTCGGGGTGGAGGTGATCGGCGCGGACGACGCTTCGGTGGACGCGGAGATGATTGCGCTCGCGGCGCGGTTTCTCGCATCTGTGGGCGCGGCGCCGTGGACGCTGAAGATCAACTCCATCGGAGTGCCGGCTTCCCGCGCGGTTTACGTGCAGGCGCTGAAAGAGAGCGTGGCGGCTGTGCTCGAAGAACTCTGTGCAAGCTGCCAGGCGCGTCACGAGAAGAACCCCCTGCGCATGCTGGACTGCAAAGAGCCGAAGTGCCACGAACTGACTAAGGATATCCCAGATATTTCCGAATACCTAGACCCCGAATCGGCCGCGCACTTCGAAAAGGTGCGCGACGCATTGACAGCGCTCGGGCTGGATTTCGAGGTGGACCCGAGACTGGTGCGCGGGTTCGACTATTACACGAAGACGGTTTTCGAGTTTCAGGGGGAGGGGCTGGGAGCGCAGAACACGATCTGCGGCGGGGGACGCTACGACGGACTTGTGGAGGAGCTGGGCGGCCCCGCGACCCCGGCATTCGGGTTCGGCATGGGCATCGAGCGGCTGCTGCTGACGCTCGAGCAGCGCGGCGCGGAAGTGGGCGAGCCGCCCCGGGCGGACGTGTTTGTGGTGCGCGCGGGAGAAGCCGCGCAGGTTGAGGGGCTCGCGCTTGCCGAGGAACTGCGCAAGACCGGGCTGACGGCGGACATGGACTACGGCAACCGCAGCATAAAGGCGCAGATGAAGCGCGCTGGCAAGTCGGGCGCGCACCTGACGCTGATTCTGGGCGACGACGAGATTGCGTCGCGCCAGGTGACAGCGCGGGACATGATCGCCCAGCAACAGTGGCGGCTTCCTCTTGAGGGCTGCGCGGGGATGGTGAAGGATTATCTGGAGACGGCGGAATCGGACGAGATTCGGCGCCGATGAACGGGAGATAGATGCTGAAGCGAACGGTATATTGCGGCGAACTGACGGCGGAGCATGTGGGGCAGACGGTAGTGCTGAACGGGTGGGCCCACAGCGTGCGCGACCACGGCGGGCTGATCTTCATTGACCTGCGCGACCGCACGGGGCTGATCCAGACCGTCGCCGACCCGAATAGCGTGCCGGAGGCCCATGCGGCTGCGGCAGGCGTGCATTCGGAGTGGGTGCTGGCGATGGAAGGCCGCGTGCGCAGGCGTCCCGCCGGAACTGAGAACCCGAAGCTGTCCACCGGCGAAGTAGAGGTGGAGATTGTGCGGATCGAGGTCCTGAACCCCGCGAATCCGCTTCCGTTTCAGGTGGACCAGGACTCGCCTGTCAACGAAGAGCTGCGTCTGAAGTACCGCTATCTGGACCTCCGCCGCCCGGCGATGTACCGGAAGCTGAAGCTGCGCAACGACGCAGTGCGGCGCATACGCGACTATATGTACGAGCAGGGGTTCATCGAGGTCGAGACGCCGATCATGACCAAGAGCACCCCGGAGGGCGCGCGCGACTATCTGGTGCCCTACCGCCTGCAGCCGGGGCTGTTCTACGCGCTGCCGCAGGCACCGCAGCAGTTCAAGCAGCTTCTGATGGTGGCGGGCGTAGAGAAGTACTTCCAGATCGCCAAATGCTTCCGCGACGAGGCCCAGCGCGCCGACCGTCAGCCGGAGTTCACACAGCTCGACCTGGAGATGAGCTTCGTGGAGCAGGAGGACATCCTGCGGGTTGTGGAAGGGCTAACGATTGACGTCGTCGAGGCCCTTGCGGACAAGAAGCTGGTGAAGCCGTTCCCCCGGCTGACTTACGACGAGGCGATGGTACGGTTCGGCACCGACAAGCCCGACCTGCGCTACGGGCTGGAGCTTGCGGACGTGGGCAGCATTCTGAAGGAGACGGGCTTCGGGGTCTTTCGTGGTGCGCTCGATTCGGGCGGGCAGGTGAAGGCGTTGCGCTATCCGGGCGGAGCGTCGCTTTCGCGCAAGGAGATTGACGACCTCACGAACATGGCGAAGGAAGCCGGCGCGAAGGGGATGGCGTATCTGCTGGTGGACGAAGGCGGCGCGGTGCGCTCGCCGATCGCCAAGTTCCTGACGGAGGAAGAGACCGCCGGGCTTCTATCGGCAGCCGAAGCCGAGGCCGGCGACCTGATCGCATTCATCGCGGACAAGCCCGCCGTGGTGGCGAAGACTCTCGACCGCCTGCGCCGCGAAATCGGCGCACGGCTGAAGCTCGCCGACCCGAACGTGCTCGCTTTCTGCTGGATCACCGACTTCCCCTGCTTCGAGTGGGACGAGGACAACAACCGCTGGACGTTCGCGCACAACCCGTTCGCCATGCCCCACCCCAAGCATATTGAACTGATAGACAGCGACCCCGCGGCGATGCGCTCGTTCTGCTACGACCTCGCCTGCAACGGGTCGGAATGGGCCTCGGGTTCCATACGAATTCACAAGCCGGATATTCAGCGCGCGATCTTCCGCAAGCTCGGCTACAACGACGAGCAGATCGAGGAGCAGTTCGGCCACATGCTGGAGGCTTTCACGCTGGGCGCGCCTCCGCACGGCGGCATCGCGCCGGGTATAGACCGCCTGATCATGTATCTGACGGACGACGAGAACATCCGCGAGGTGATCGCGTTCCCGAAGATGGGCGGCGGGGTTGACCCGATGATGGGCTCGCCGTCGCCGGTGGACGAATCTCAGATCAAGGAACTCGGAATAAGGGTGGTGCTGCCTCCGCCGCCGGGCTGATTGGCGCTAGCTCAACCACTCATCCTTGTGAGCGGCGACGAAGCTGTCGTCGTTCAGTGACGGGTAGGCGGCGTAGACGCGGTCAATCTCGGCCATCTGACCGGGCGAGAGGTCTTCGTCCGGGTCGAGCGTCCAGCGCCCGGCCATAAGCCCCTGGCGCACAAGCACTTCGTGGATGCCCGCAATGCAGCCCGCGAAGGCGTTCGCCGAGTCGAACAAGGCAGCATTCGCGTCCGTGATCTGCGCCGCCAGTGTCAGCCAGTCCGCAGGCATAGGCCCCTCCAGCTTGCGGATGCGCTCGAGCATCTCAACGGCGCGCCGGGTCCATACGGCCCAGTGCCCCAGCAATCCCCCGACGAACCGCACCGGCGCTGACCTGTCTGCCACGCGGAACTGGAACTGCGTGAGCAGATCCATCACAATGCTGTCGTCGTTGCCTGTGTAGAGCGCAATCTCCCCAGTGCGGCCGCTTTCGGCGAGGGCGCGGACAACGTCCAGCGTCTGGTATCGGTTGAACGGGGCGACTTTGATTGCGACGACGTTTTCGATCTCGAC
>JBPOJE010000086.1:0-14609 GCA_052033935.1 Armatimonadota bacterium | reverse complement strand
GTCCGGCCTCGACCTCGAGCTGGTCAAAACCAAGAACATCCATCTGGCTGGCTCCCGCAACATCGGCCTGGCGCACTGCGGCGAGGGCCTCATCGCCATGACCGACGACGACGCGGAGGTCTTCCCCGACTGGATCGCGCAGATCGTCAGGGTCCTGGACGAGCATGCCGGGGCGGGCGCTGTGGGAGGAGCCGTCATCGGCACCAGCGAGCATACCATCGTCGGCAAGGTCGCCGACCTCACGACCTTTCCCTCCTACCCCGATGTCCGCACCGTGCGCACCCTTCCCGGTGTCAATATCGCCTATCGGGCCGAGGCGCTTGCCGCGGCGGGCGATTACGACCCACGGCTTTTTCGGGGCGAGGATGTGGACGTGAACTGGCGGGTTATCCGGGCCGGGTACACAATCGTATACAACCCGGCGATAAGAGTGTACCATCACCACCGCCCGGGCGCACGGTCGCTGGTGCAGCAGCACTACATGTACGGCAGGGCATACCTCAGACTGCGGCGTAAGTGGCCCGATATGTACTCTGTGTTTCCTCACAAAATGTCGACCGCTGCCGATGTGCGAAAACTGGGCTGGTTCCTCGTGGCGCCGCTGGTGCTGCCGCTGGCGCATGCCGCGCGTCTGGGCTGGCACGGGCCTGCCGCTCTGCCGCTGCTCTATGCCCGCGAAATCGGCTGGCGCTGGGGTATTATCCGTCAAAGCCTGCTCGACCGTGGGAAAGGGAGTGCGGTATGAACAGGACCACGGTAGTCCAACGGAAGCAGGGCGTGGGGCTTCTGGTCGTGGGGGTGCTGGTGCTCGCAAGCGCGGCGGCGGGACTCACCATTCCCCGCTTCTTCGACATGGCCTCCAAAACTCAGAATTTCTACGGGCTTATGCTCGTCGGGGTGCTGTACAGCCTTGCGCTGGTTGTAGATACCCGGGGCGCTCTCTGGCTCGGCCTGCTCGTGGCCGTGTCTTTCATGTCCGTCACCGGCTTCCAGTACGAGTTGCGTGAAGGTCTTCGCGTCAGCGCCGTGGACTGCATCCTGTTCTCGCTTGCCGTAGTGCTGCTTGTCTCTCAGCCAAGGCGCTGGGGCGAGTGGGGGCGCGAGTGTCCCGCGTTCCGGAAGGCCCTGGTCCGTTACTTCTGGCTCATTCCTCTGGGGGTTGTAGTCTGCCTGCTGCGCGGCGTAGACATGGCGTTTGCCGTCGCCATGATCAAGCACTTCTACTACCCGATCATCTTTCTGTTCGTGCTGCCGCGCATCGTGCAGACCCGCAGGCAGTTTGCACTTGTCCTGGCCATCGCACTTGTGCTTGCGTCCGGCTCGGCACTGCGCAGCCGCGTCACCGGCCCCGCGCTCGACCAGCCGCTCACAGGCAAAGATACCACCACCCTGCAGCGCTCGGCCGGACAGTGGGGTACCCAGAACCCCTTCGCCAACTACCTTATGTTCGCCGTGCTCGTACCGCTCTCGTTTGTGCTGCGCCTGAAAAACCCGCGCGAGGTTGTTCCGGCTGCCACGCTTGCCGGGGTTGCCGCCTGGGGTTTGCTCGGCACCTTCACACGCGGCTCCTGGCTCGGCTGCACGGCGGGGGCCACCTTCCTCGCGGGGGTCAAGGGCCTCAACCGCCTGCTGCTGCTGGCGGTCGCTTTTGCCGTTGTACTCCCTCTGCTGCCGGCTGCCATCCACGAGCGCGCATCCGAACGGCAGGACTCCTCAACCGCCAGACGCCTGCACTTCTGGGATACCGGGTGGCGGGCAACCCTGCGATACCCGATCACCGGAGGCGGCTGGGGTTCGGGCTTCACCCTGGTGGGCGACACGCTCTATGAGACGCCCGGTGGCTTCCCGCAGTGGCACAACGACTACCTGGCTGTATCAAGCCAGACTGGCTTCATCGGTATGGGTGTGTTCATCGCCATGTGGTGGACTCTGGTTGCGGAAGGGCTGCGCGCCGCGCACCGCACCACCGACCCGTTTCTGAAGCCCGTACTGCTCGGGCTCACCGCCTCAATCGTCGCCAGCCTCGTGCACGCCTTCTTCGAGCAGGTTTTCTGGCGGTTCGATACCGGCCCGCACAACTGGTTTCTCGTCTCGTGCCTGCTGACGGCCATTCTGCTCGCCCGCTCGTCCCCGCAGGCCGAAACGGCGCCTGTGGCAGGCACGCCCATGGACCCGGCGCACGCATGAGCCTCACCGTCCTGGTTCCCACCGGCAACGCCGCGGACGTCATCGAGGATTGCCTCCGCAGTGTCACCTTTGCTGACGAGCTTCTCGTCGTTGATAGCTTCTCGACCGACGGCACAATGGAGATTGTCCGCCGGTACGCCACCCGCATCATCCAGCGCGAGTACGGCTACTCAGCCAGCCAGAAGAACTGGGCCATCCCGCAGGCGGCGGGCGACTGGGTGCTGATCGTGGACACCGACGAGCGCGTTACCACCGAGCTTCAGGCCGAGGTGCTTCAGGCAATACAAAGCAGCGACTACGACGGCTATCTCATTCCACGCCTCAACCACTGCTTTGGACGCCCCATGCGCCACGGGGGCAACTGGCCCGACCATCAGCTCAGGCTCTTCCGGCGCGATCTCGGGCGCTACGAGGACGTCATGGTGCACGCCCCGTTCCGGCTCAACGGCCGCAAAGGCGTTCTCCAGAACCACCTGCTCCATTTCGGGCAGCGCAGCGTCTCGCAGATCACCCGCGTGCTCCTGCAGCGATATACCACCTGGGAGGCTATGCGCAAACACAAAGCGGGCGTGCGCTTCTCCATGCTCAAGCTCATCACGCGCCCGCCGCTCGCATTCGGCTACCGCTACTTCTATAAAAAGGGCTTCCTCGACGGTCCGGAGGGGCTGTTTATGGCCCTCGTCTGGTCCGCCTACGTCTTCATCACCTTCTGCAAGCTCTGGCGGCTGCAGGCTTCTTTGGATGCAGATCGCGCGGCTGCTCCTTGCGAAACGGACGTCCTGTGAGCCGCCGGGTCCGCGTAGCGTTCGTTCAGCAGGACGCGCGCATCGGCGGCGCCGAGGTCAACATGCTCGCCCTCGTGCAGCGCATGGATCGCCAGCGGTTCGATCCGCTCGTGTTCTGTGCGGAGGCCGGGCCGTTGCTGGATGCCCTCAATGCTGCTTCCTGTCCGGTGCGGCGTGTCCGCTTCCCGCGTCTGCTATCGGTCAGTGCGCGTCCCCTGGGGGTCAAGCTGCTCAACCCCTTTGCCTGCATGTGGGACGTGTGGGCTCTCGTCGTGGCTGGCGCAGCTCTATCCCGGGCGTTTCGGCAAGAGGGGGTAGGGCTGGCTTACACAAACGGGGTGTTTTCGCACCTCTACGGCGCCATGGCGGCTTCCCGCGCGCACGTTCCGTGCGTGTGGCATCTTCAGGACATCGTCAGCCCCCGCCGCGCGGGCGGCTTGTTCCATCGAGCGCTCCGCATGGCAGCAGCGCGGTACCGGCCAGCGGTAATGGCGATATCAGGCCCGGTGGCGGCCGTGCTCGACGGAACCGGGGTCCAGGTAGAACTGGTGCCCAACGGCACTCAGTTGCTCTGAAACGACACATACGGGGCACGCGCGCGGGTGCGCGGTGAGCTGGGTATTCCGCCGGAAGCCCCCGTCGCGGCCGTTGTCGGCCGGATCACTCCCTGGAAAGGGCAGGATGTGTTTCTGAAGGCCGCGGCCCTCACCCTGTCCAGTTGCCCGGACGCTCGCTTCCTGGTTGTTGGCGCTGTTCGCGGGCAGGACCAGAAATACCTGAAGGCGCTACGGTCCTCGGTGGCCTCGCTCGGTATAGAACCCTCCGTCATCTTTGCCGGGTTCCACCCGGATCCGGCTCAGATCATGCGCGCCATTGACCTGCTCGTTTTGCCGTCAAGAGACCCCGAGCCATTTGGCCTTGTTGTGATCGAGGCCATGGCTGCGGCCAGGCCGGTAGTCGCAACTGCTCACGGTGGCGTGGTGGAGGTGGTCGAAGATGGGCACTCCGGACTCCTGGTACCACCCAACGACGTCCCGGGCCTAGCCTCCGCTATGTCAACTCTGTTGGCGGACCCCCAGACTGCGGCTGCCATGGGTGCGCGGGGCGCAAAGGTGGTTGAGGAACGGTACTCTCTTGACCGGTTCATCGGCACCGTGGAATCAGTCTTCGAGAAAGCGTTGATGCCCGCCCAATGAAGAACACGCCGAGACGTTTGCTGGTTGTGCGCACGGGCGGCCTGGGGGATGTCCTGCTGGCGCTTCCGGCTCTCCGCGCACTGCGGAAATGCTGTCCCGATGACTACATCACCTTCCTCGGCTCGTCCGAGTCCGTTGCCGTGGTGCGGGATGAGGGGCTGTGGGATGACCTGGTCGCATTCCGCCGCAGTCCTCAGCGTCCCGGCGGGTTTCTGTGCCCCAGCAGGTTCCGCGAACTGGTCTGGATGGCAGGCTTGCGGCGCGACCGTTTCGACAGTGTGGCGGTCCTTCAGCCCATTCTGTCCCGCGCTGGCTCGATGCGCCTCCGGATTCTGGCGCGCCTCTCCCGCGCGGCTGTCACTGCCGGCCGCGATACGGACGGCCTCGGCTCTTTCTACAAATTGAGATATCCCGAGCTGATGGACAGTGACCTGCACGAAGTCGAGCGTGTCTTCGGAGTTGCGGCTCTTCTGGGTGCTGATGGTCCGCGGGACGCGGCTCTGCGTCCGTCATCCGCGGCCCGGCATGCCGCCGAAGCCTTCCTTGCTGAGACAGGGCTGGGCGGCGCAAGGCCGCTCATCGGCATCAACCCGGGCAGTTTCCGCCCAACCTATCAGTGGCCGCCGGAGCGGTTTGCGGCAGTGGCTTCGGAGTTGTGTCGTGCCAGTGGCGGCTCAATCGTGCTTCTCGGGGCGCCCGGTGAGGAGCGCTTCGAGCAGATGCCGGGCCGGGCAATTGATGGGCCGGTCACTTCCGCCATCGGCAGAACTCGTCTCGCGGACTTGCCCGCGTTCCTGGAAGCGCTTGACCTGCTCGTGACCAATGATACTGGTGCGATGCATGTCGCCGCGGCTGTTGGAACGCCTGTTGTCGCGATATTCGCCCGGGGCGACCCAAGGCGGACTGGCCCGTTCGCCCCGCCCGAGAGGGCGCGTGTGGTCACAAACCACCTCTGCGGGCTGCCGAACGGCTTCGGCTGCCGCGACCCCGGCTGCCTGCCGAATGTCTCCGTGGAACAGGTGCTGGCAGCATCGTTGGAGTTGCTGAAGTGAAACCCTTCTCCGAACCACACCCCAGCCGGGATTGGGGGCTGGTTGCCGTCCTCGTGCTTGCGGCTCTGCTCAGGCTGCTCGGCCTGCGCTTCGGTCTGCCCGACAAGCTCTACTTTGACGAGTTCGGATTGGTAAACCACGCCCTCGGCTTTGGCAGAGGAGACCTGAATCCCCACTGGTTCGAGTACCCCTCCCTCCAGATGTACGTTCTGTTTGCCGTCTATGTGCTCGTGTTCGCCGCCGGGCGCTTGATCGGCGCGTGGCACAGCGGGTGGGATTTTGCCGTCGCCTATTTCCGCGATCCCACGCTCCTGCAAACAATCAGCCGCGGCGTGACAGTTCTCTATGGCGCGCTGAGCGTATGGCTGCTCTATCACATTGTCCGCCGCTGGTGGGGCCGGGCGGCGGCCCTCCCCGCCGCGTTGGTGCTGGCAGTCAGTCCCATGCACGTCATCAACTCGCACTATGTAACCACAGACGTGCCGATGATCTGCATGGTGCTGCTCGCGCTCTGGCTGGCGCAGTGCGCGCTCGACCAGGGCAGCCGCCGGAAGCTCTTCCTGGCAGCATTTGTCGCGGGTCTGGCCGGCGCCGCCAAATACCCGGGACTTGCAATGGTTCCCGTCGTTGCGGCCGCGCCGTTCCTGTTCCTGCAGGTCGGCCTGAAGCGAAGAGTGCTTGATGCCGTCGGCCTCGCGCTCACCGGGCTGGCTGGGTTTGCGGCAGGGGCGCCTTTCACGTTCCTGGATTGGCGTGCCTTCCGGGCGGGCATGGCCTTCCAGTCAAATCTGGTGGGCAAGGTCGGCCACCTCGGCTTCGAAGCGAGCCGCAACGGCTGGTTGTTCCACGCACGCTACTCGCTGCCCGAGATCATGAGCTGGTCGCTCATCCTGCTCGCCCTCCTCGGCCTCATACTCTCCTTGCGCCGCGCGCCCGCCCGCACTGTCTGGCTTTGCCTTTTCCCTGCGGCCGTGTTCGCTGTCATTGGCTCGCAGAAGACGCTGTTCTCACGCTATGCTCTGCCCCTGGCGCCGTTCCTCGCCCTGTTCTGCGGCGTGGCATACTGCTGGCTGTTGTCGTGGCGGCATAGCGCTGGCTGGCGTGTGGCGCTCACGCTGCTCGTGGCGAGCCTCTGCCTGCCTGTGGGGCTTGATAGCCTGAGTTGGAGTCTGTCCAACTCGTTCCCCGACACGCGTTCGGTCGCCCGGCGGTGGATCGAAGACCGGCTTCCGCCCGGCTCGGCAGTCGCGTTGTCCCGGAATTCGGCCCCGCTGACTCCGGACGATGCCAACCTCAGCCGTGCTTCCGAAAGCGTGAGTGGACGTCTTGCGGCGATGGGCGTGTCCTCCGGCGCTCACGTCAAGTCCCGCGAAAAGTTCAAACTGCTAAACGAAGCCAACGAGTCGAAGACCCGCTTCGACGTCTATTACCTCGACGGATACTGGCAGCCGGGCACGCTGGACTGGCTGGTGGCCCGTGGTGTCCGCTATGCCGCCGTTGACGACGGCATGGAGTACCGCTACCGTGATGCCGCGAAGTACCATCCCGACGAAGTCGAGTTCTTCGACCAGGTGAAACAGCGCGGAGACCTGGTCCATCGCGTCAGCCCTCAGCCCCTCCGCTTCTCTGGTCTCGCTGCGCCGCTTAACGGTCTGCGGCTCGCCACCCCCGGCCCGGAGATCAGCATCTACAGGCTTCCCGCCAACGGAAAGGACACCAATTGACGAAATCCCTTCTCACTCTGTTGATGTGCGTCCTGCTCGGCGCGGCCGGGCAACTCTTGCTCAAAACCGGAGTGACAAACGTCAGCGCGGCCCTTGGCGCGGCGTCGCTCAACCTGCCGCTCATGGCCAGAAGCCCCGCGACGGTCTTCCTCAACCCGTTCGTGTTGGCCGGCTTCGCCTGCTACGGCCTCAGCTCCGTCCTGTGGCTGGTGCTCATGTCGCGCTACCCGCTCAGCCTCATCTATCCCATGATCGCGCTCGGCTACGTGTTCGTGACCCTGGGCTCCATCGTCTTTTTCAAGGACCGTCCCAACGCGTTCGTCTGGCTGGCGCTGTTGCTCATAGTCTCCGGGGTCTCGCTTCTCGCCAAGGCCGGAGGCCCGCGCTAACGCCGCCCACGTCCCTCAAGTCATGCCGGGCTCGATCCGGCATCCATGGGTTCCAGCAGTGGGTCCTGAATCAAGTTCAAGGTGACGTAATGGGGCGTCATGCCGGGCTTGAGCCGGCATCCACCCCTGCCGCGCCGCCTCAGTCAATCCGCACCAGACCATCAATGGACGTCACGTAGTGCTTCTTAATCGGGTGCTTGTCCATCCACCCCCGCACCTCCAGCGTCCGCCAGGGACCGGTGTCCGGGCCCTGCCCCCGGTCGTTGTTCCAGAGCCATGTGGGCGTGGGCCAGAGGCAGTACGACGGCTTCACGGCCCGATAGAACTCCTCCGTAACCCCGTTCTGCCCGTGGTGTGCCATCTGCACATAATCCGCCCGCAGGCGCGGCGCGAACCTGCTCTTCAGCAGCTTCTCGCCGCCCTCCGGCCCAAGGTCACCCGTGAACAGCACCGATTTGTGCGCATCCGAAACCCGCAGCACCACCGACGAGTTGTTGACCGCGTTTGCGTGGATCTCTTCGTTTCGCACCCCCAGCACCTCCACGCGCACTCCGTCGAACAGCAGAAGCTGCCCTGGAACCATTTGATTGAAAGCAAGGCCCGCTGACCGCGCCGCCTCGCGTACAGCCGCCGCATCCCGCGCCGCGTCTGGCCCGTGCGCCCTCAGCCATTCGTCCGGTGGGAGCGAGGCATACAGCCGCTTCACACTGATGCCGTCCGGGTTTGAGAGGATCTCCGCCATAGCCTGGCAGTGGTCGGAGTGCGGATGCGTCAGAATCCACGCCTCCACCTCGCCGCCCTGCTTCTTCAAGAACTCCCTCAGATACGGCGCGTCGCCCTTCATCCCGCCGTCAATAGCGATGACCGTGCCCTTCTGTGTGCGAAGCACGTACGACATCATCTGCGTGCGCGTCTGCTCTGGAAGCTGCCAGAGCGTGAACCGCGCGCCGCCTTCAGCGGCCTCCGATGATCCCGCGGCTGCCAGAGCCATTGCCGCGGCAAACACAAAAGTGAACCTGAAGATCATGTGAACCTCGTAAGTGAGCTTTTTCCCGTACTCGTTCGCCGCTCCCGGCGCCGGAACCTCCCCCAGAGCGGGGCCTGTTGACAGTAAGTGACCACTTACTCTATAATCCACCGGCGCCCGGATGCCGGACGCGGGAGATGCAATTGGCTGACGAACCGAAAACAGATGGGCGGCAGGCCGACCAGACGCGAGAGCGGTTGCTCTCCGCCGGGCTGGAGCTGCTCTGCAAGAAAGGTTATCGCGGGGCAACTACCCGCGAGATCGCACAGGAAGCAGGCGTGACCGAGGTCACAATGTACCGCCACTTCCGCTCGAAGGAAGAACTTCTCGCGACAGCCGTCAGCGATCACGGAACGCGGTTTCTCAACATCTTCCCAACGCCGACGGGCAATATGGAGGCCGACCTGCTGACGCTGGCGCAGGGGCTTGTGGATGCCCTGTCGTCTCTTCCTGCGCGGTTGACGCGCATACTGCCCGAGCTTTCGCAGCAGGAGGACCTGCTGAACGCCCTCAACGACGTGACGCGGCGCTTCCGCGAAAAGGGGCTGGAACTCTTCCGCTACTATCAGGACGCGGGCGAGCTGCGCGACGACATGGACGACATGCTGTTCGCGGCGTTCACCGGCCCCCTTCACCTTCGGGTTCTGGGCGGACCGGCGGCGGAGTTCAGTTGCAGGCGCTTCGTTACTCTGTTCCTCGACGGTTGCCGGCCTGCAAAGCGTGGGAAGCTGCCGCAGGCGCCGTAGAATCAGCCCGGCTCCGTGCGCGGGATAGCGCCCCGTCCCCGGACTGTATTCCCTGAGATTGGTGGATCAGAAGCAGAATGTTTTGTCATCCGCGCAGCGGCACGAAGGCCTCATTGCCTTCGCCCGTTGCCTGTCAGGCAGTGATTCTCTGGAGGTCAACAATGCCCGGAACAATGAAAACAGCGGCTGCCCTTGCCGTGATCGGTCTCACGTGGCTGCCCGCATACTGTCAGGGTGACGCTGCGGTGTGCCCGAAGGATCCCGGTCCGCCGCTGGCGGCCGATGTGAAGCCTGTCGAGTCGCCCCCGGCCGCACTTCCCGCTCCGCCGCCGGACCTGGCAATACCGCCGAACGCCGACACCGTGAGCACCCCCGGACCAATCGAGACCCGCACTGTGGAGGTGACTCCGGCGCCCGCGCCCGAAGCCCTCGGCAGGCCGATCACGCTGGACGAGGCGCTCGCTACGGCATTCCGGCACAACCCGGATATCAGGGCCGCGCTGGCGGGTGTCGAGAAGGGGCGGGGGCGTTTGAGAGAGGCGCGCGCCCGCTTCAACCCCACCTTCAACGCGGGTGTCTCTTCGGTGCTTCAGGGCCCAAAGACAACGCTGTCACTTGGAGCGGGAGATATCGAACTGGTGCCCGGAACCGACACCACCGCCACCCTCAGCTTCCTGCTTCCGCTCGACATCTCGAAGAGACTGGGGCACGGGAAGGACCTGGCGAAGTACTCGCTCCAGATGGATTACCTCTCGATGGTGGGTGTCTCGGAGGGCGTCATTCTGAGCGTCAAGAGCGCGTGGTACAACCTTCTGCGTGCCTGCGGCCAGCAGTCGGTTGCGCAGGCGGCGGTGGATGTTGCCTCGAAACGGCTCGAAAACACGCGCTCGCGGCGCAAGGCCGGAACGGTGGCGCAGTTCGATGTTACGGCGGCGGAGACCGAGTTGGCGAATCTCAAGCAGCAGCTTATATCCGCGGAAAGCCGTGTGCTTGTGGCGCAGTCGCAGCTCAACTCGGCGATGGGTGTGGACGTCAGCTACCCCACGCAGGTTGTTGCCGCCGCCCCAACCGTTGATGTGCGCGATGTCGAGATTCAGCAGGCCGTCCAGCGGGCGTACGCCCGGAGGTCGGAGGTCAAGACGGCGCAGCTTGCCGTCACCGCCGGGCAGACGTCTGCCAGACTGGAGCGCACAGCGCTGCGTCCCTCGCTCAATGTCGTGGGATCCGGGCTGTACGATCCCGAGCCGGCGGGACTCTCCGGCAACAAGTTCACCTGGCAGGCGGGGCTCTCGCTCAGCCTGTCCGTGTGGGACGGCGGGGTGACCCGCGCGCGAGTTGACCAGGCGCAGGCCGATGCAGCGTCCGCCCGCGAGGTGCTGGAGCGGGTGAAGCTGGGGGTGGCTCAGGAGGTGCGGGTGGCGGCGCTCAACCTGCGGGAGGCTGCTCTGCGCACCGAAAGCACAGCGCAGACGGTGGCCTTGGCGGAGGAGGCGCTGCGGCTTGCGAATGTCCGCTACGAGGCCGGAATTGCTGTTGCCGTGGAGGTCACCAACGCCGAGTCGCAACTGACGCAGGCCAGGTTCAACCAGGTCAACGCGGCGTACGATTACGCCATCGCGCTGGCGCAGCTCCAGCGCGCCCAGTCGGATCAGCCCGAGATCGCAAAGCTTCAGCTCCTTGCGGCCCACGATGTCGCCCAAGCGAGCGAAACGGAGGAGAAGAATTGAGAAAGAACTTCATCGTTGTACTGCTCGTAGCCGCGCTTGTGGGCGGCCTGTGGATGGCCTCCTCGGCGCGCAAGCCGCGCAAGCCGATGCCGACCACGGCGGATATCTGGGCTGAGGGCGGCGTACCGGTCGATGTGACGGCGCTCGGCCGCGGCGACATGAGCACGTCAGTCGAGATCACGGGCGACGTCAACGCACTCAAGGACGCCGCGCTCTCCTCCAGGATCGCCGGACGGGTAACGGCCGTGTATGCGCGGGAAGGGGAACAGGTCGCGGCCGGACAGGTGCTGATCGCGCTGGATCAGGACGACGCCCAGGCGAACCTGCAGAGCGCGCGGGGCGCCCTGGCGTCGGCGTCGGCCAGGCTGTCGCAAGCGCGCACCAACGCGAAGGTAACCAAGATTCAGACGGACAGCGCCATCGAACAGGCGCAGTCCGCGCTGACGGCGGCCAACTCCCGGCTCGCGGTGGTCAAACAGCCCGCAAGGAGTCAGGAGCGGATGGTGGCCGAAAACCGTGTGGCTGCCGCCAAAGCCAATCTGGAGAACGCCGAGGCGAACTTCAAGCGGCATCAGATGCTGCTGAACGAAGGCGCGATCGCTGAATCCGCCTTCGACGTCGCCAAAGCCCAGTATGCCGTGGCGCAGGCCGACCACAAATCCGCCGTCGAGCAGCTCTCGCTGGTGGACGAAGGCGGGCGCAGCGAAGACATTCGCGCCGCGCAGTCGCAGGTGGATGTGGCCCGCGAGCAGCTTCGCTCGGCGAAAGCCAATGCCTCGCAGAACCTGCTGAGGCAGGAAGACATCAAGTCGGCGCAGGCGGCTGTCAGGCAGGCTCAGTCGGCGGTGGCACTGGCAAAGCAGCAGTTGAACAACACGTATATCAGGTCGCCGCTTACCGGCCGCATGGCGTCGCGGATGGTGGAACCCGGGCAAGTCGTGTCGCCCGGACAGGCGCTGGGGCGGGTCGTGAACCTGGGAAGCGTCTATTTCAAGGGAGACATCCCCGAAGGAGACCTCGCTTCGGTCGCAATCAACCAGCCCGTCGAGGTGCGCATTGACGCGATGGGCTCAAAGGTGTTCCAAGGCCGGGTCACCGAGATTTACCCGGTCGGCTCCTCTGCCAGCCGCAATTTCCCCGTCAGGATCACCATTGACCAGTCCAGCGGCATCAAGCCGGGCATGCTCGCGCGTGGCAGGATCATCACGGGCATGGCCAGAGACATTCTGCTCGTTCCCAAGGACGCGATTGACTCGAGGAAGGGCACGCAGTCAGTGTTCGTCGTGCAGGCTGACAAGACCGTGAAGCGCCACGTCGTGACGGTCGTCGCCGAGAACCGCGACCATGTGCGCATCGCCGAGCCGCACGGCCTGGCGGAGGGCCAGACGGTTGTGACCAGCGGCCGCCAGAACCTTCAGGATGGCTCGAAGATCAGGATACAGCAGGGTGAAACCGGGAGATAGAACCATATGTGGCTGACCAGGACAAGCATACAGCGTCCGATCTTCCTCACGATGTTCGTGCTGGCGCTCTTCGTGCTGGGGATGCAGTCCCGCAGCAGGATGCCCGCCGAGCTTACGCCGAAGATCGATATCCCCTACATTACGGTGTCCACAACGTACGCGGGCGCCGGTCCCGCCGAGGTGGAGACTCTCGTCTCCGAGCCGATAGAGAAGGCTGTGGCGTCAGTCGGCGACCTCAAGAACGTGACGTCGAGCTCGCAGGACAGCATCTCGACAGTCGTGCTGGAATTTGAAATCGGGACCGACCTGGAGGTCGCCGCGGCCGACGTGCGCGACAAGGTTGCGTCCATCCGGGCGCGGCTGCCCGACGACATCGACGAGCCGCGCGTTCTCAAGCTCGACACTTCCTCCGAGCCTGTCATGGTCCTGGGACTCGAAGGGCCGCTGGACTCCAAGGAGATGAAAATCCTTGCGGATGATGTCATCGCCGACCGTCTCTCGAAAGTGGGCGGGACCGCGGCGGTTCAGGTCATCGGAGGCGATGAGCGCGAGGTATCCGTCGCCGTGGACAAGGCCCGGCTGGAAGCGTATGGAATCGGCACGGAGACCGTGGTTGCCGCGCTGCAGGCCGCCAACCTCAACATCCCCGCCGGGTCCATCAAAGAGGATGCGCGCGACTACTCGATCCGGACGGTGGGCGAGTACAGCACAGCCAGAGAGATTGCCGAGACGACGCTGCCCGTCCCCGGCGCTGACGGCCAGGTGCTGCGCATCAGGGACATCGCCGACGTCACCGATACGATAGCCGAGAAAGACGTCATTCTCAAGCTGAACGGAAAGCCTTCCGTCATTCTCTTCATTCAGAAGCAGGCCGACGCCAACACGGTCGCCGTGGCCGATGGAGTGCGGGCCGAGATGAAGAAGCTGGAGCCGATGCTGCCGGCGGGGGTCCGGTTCATCGAGGCAATGGACAATTCCGAGAGCGTCCGGGACTCTCTCAAGGACGTCAACAAGAGCCTGTTGGAAGGCATCCTGCTGGTCGTTGTCATCGTCTTCCTGTTCCTCCATACGGCCAGAGCCACGTTCATCGTGGCGGTGGCCATCCCGACCTCCATTGTGTCCACCTTCATCCCGATCTCCGCGTTCGGCTTCACGCAGAACATAATGGTGATGCTCGCGCTGTCACTGGTGGTCGGCATTCTGGTGGACGACTCGATCGTCGTTCTGGAGAACATCGAGAGGCACCTGCGCAAGCGCGAGTCACCCGTGGACGCCGCGTACAATGGCCGGTCGGAGATCGGTCTGGCGGCCATCACAATCACGATGGTGGACATCGTGGTGTTCCTGCCGATTGCGTTTATGGGAGGGATGGTCGGGCAGTTCTTCAAGCAGTTCGGGGTGACGGTGGCGATTGCCACGGGCTTTTCGCTGTTGATGTCCTTCACTCTCACACCGATGCTAGCATCCCGCTGGATGAGAAGTGAGGATGACAAGGAAGCAAACGAGGAGGCCATCCACCGGCGCGCGCGCGAACACAGAGCCACGTTCCGCGACAGGATTGATCTTCTTGCGGGAAGCCTGTTCGATCGCCTTGAGAGCGGGCTGCGGGCGCTGGACGCAAAGTACCGGGTGGTTCTCGACTGGTCGCTGCACAACAGGTTCTTCACGCTGATGATCGGGTTTACGTCGCTTATCGTCGTGCTTGCGATGCCGAACGGCGCTCCGGGGTTCCTGAAGCTCACCCCGGTCCGGGTGGTGATCGCGCTCATCGCGCTCGGGCTCGCCGTTGTCTGCATGGGCGTGGACCGGCAGAGCCGGCGCGGCGCGCTCGGGTTCGGGCTGGTTGCGGCGCTCATCGCGCTGACCGTGCACCTCCCCTTCGGGTTCGGCCTGTTCCCCGTTGTGGACCAGGGCCAGCTTGCTGTCAGCATCACCACACCTCCGGGGACGTCACTGGCTGCAACGCAGCAGATTGTGACGCAGGTTGGAGAACTCATCCGGGATCTGCCCGAGATGAAAGAAGTCACCTACTCGGTCAGCGACAGCGTCTGGTTCAAGCCGGGCACCTGGTTCAAGAGCCATACGGAGAGGCAGAAGGGATTTGTCTTTTCGATCGTTGGCTCGGACCAGCCGGGCATGATGGGCGGAAACCGGGGTCCGCAGTACGGCTATCTCAGCGCAAAGGTTGTTGACAAAGAGCACCGCGGCCGGGGCATCAGCGCGATTGTCGAGGGGCTGGCGCAGCGCACGGCTCGCATCCCCGGAGCCGAGATGATCACGGTGTCGGTATCGTCCGGATCGGGGCCGCCCAAC
>JBPOJE010000015.1:0-43585 GCA_052033935.1 Armatimonadota bacterium | reverse complement strand
AAGACAAAGGATTGCCTGAGGCAGACCTACGAACGCCTGAACCCTGCCACGCTTATCCGAGCCATCACCGAACTCGTCCGCAGGCTCCAGGAGACCCTGAGCTACGGTACGATTACCCGTGAGGCAGTACGCCAGCGCGGGTTATGATTATGGTACCTCCTACTTTGGATTCTGCTCTTGTCTGTTGAATGGCTAAGCAGCCTGCACTGGCCGCTGCTTTCTCCTGGTAGTCCCCACATGCCGCTACCGGGCCAACAATCGCCAGAGCCGGACCGTGCGCACGGACATGCCGCACCTGCGCGGATGGAACGCGGATGGGAGTATCGGAACACGTCGTGCTGAACTTGATTCAGCACCCATCCGAACCCGACCCCTGGATTCCGGATCGGAGTCCGGAATGACGTTGGGAGGGGAACTGGTTTGAGCGTGAAAAGGACCGGAGAGGGTGGGATTCGAACCCACGGTACGCTTGCGCGCACAACAGTTTTCGAGACTGCCTCCTTAAACCGCTCGGACACCTCTCCGCGAAGCAGGACTGCTGGCGAAAGCCTGAGCGCCCTCGGAGGGAATCGAACCCCCGACGCCCTCCTTAGGACGGAGGCGCTCTGTCCACTGAGCTACGAGGGCAATCGCTTACAGGCTGACGCCGTGGATGGCGGCAAAACAAAAACGCGCCCGGAGGGATTTGAACCCCCGACTTCAAGGTCCGCAACCTTGCGCTCTATCCCCTGAGCTACGGGCGCGCGCATGCAGCACGAAAGTATAGCATTCCCACCGCCGGGGTGTCAAACGGCCCCCGCTTCTGCTAGATTTGAATTATCCAGCTTGGAGGTCGGAGTATGACAGCTTCTGAAAAGTATCGTGCGCGGGTGTCGAGCCTCATCGAAGAGATCGGGCGATCTCAGGCAGAGGCGATAGAGCAGGCAGCGCAGGCCACCGCCGATTGTCTGGCGCGCGACGGCATCATCTATCTGCTGGGCAGCGGGCATTCGCTGCTGCCGGCTTACGAGGTTCACAACCGCGCCGGAGGAATGGCGCCGGTGAACGTGATCCTCGACCCCGGCTTCGGGCGCGCGGAGCGGGTGCCGGGCTACGCGCAGACACTATTCGACAAGTACGATCCGGAGCGCGGCTCGGTGCTCGTGATCGTCTCGAACAGCGGGCGCAATCCGCTGCCCATCGAAATGGCCGTACTCGGCAAGGAGCGGAAGATGACGGTCATCGCGATCACATCGCTTGCGCATTCGGCCAGCGTGACGAGCCGCCACCCATCCGGCAAGCGGCTTTTCGAACTGGCGGACATCGTGATAGACAATCTGGGCGAACCCGGGGACGCCGCCATAGAGGTGGAAGGCGTCGCGGGCAAAATGGGCGCGACTTCGTCCATAGCCGCAATCACGATTGTGAACTCGATTGTACTGGACGCGGCGCAGATTCTGGCTTCGCGCGGGCAGGCGGCGCCGGTGCTCATCAGCGCGAATCTGGACGGCTCGGATGAGCACAACGCGCGGCTGTACGAACGCTACAAAGGCCGGGTCGCCTGGCTGTAGGCCACAAACGGCGCGGACGTGAGCAACTGACTGGAGATTCGATGATTGCACTGAAGCGGGCGCTGGACGACCCGTATCTCGTTCAAAGCTTTTCGGGCGTGCGGACGCGATTCGGCGACGGTGCGGAGATTGATGAAGACAAGCAGGCGCTGGCGTCGGCTTACGGCTACTATTACGGCCGGAGCCTGAGCGGCGTACCCGGGCGCGTGATACTGGCCCGCGATCCCCGGATTTCGGGCCGCGCGGTGACGCAGGCGCTGGTGCGCGGACTGATTGCTTCCGGGGTCCCAGAGATCGCGGATCTGGGCATCATCACGACGCCCCTGGCCCAGTCGGCGGTACGCAGCTTCGGGGCCGCGGGCGGGATCATCGTCACCGCGAGCCACAATCCGCTGTGCGACAACGGCTGGAAGTTTCTGACTCCCGCGCGGACGAGACACGCCGGCTCCGCGCCGGAGGGGGCGCTGCTGGCGGCGGAGCAGATGGAAGAGATCATCCGGCAGGTGGCGAAGGCCGCAGAAGACGGGGACACAAAGATGGAGGCGGCGCTGGAGCGCGTGACACCGCGAGACGCGTTCAGCGCGCTTCTGAAGAGCGGCTCGCGGCGCGCTCACAACTCGGCGGCGCAGGCGTATATCGAGACCATCGTCAACGACTGGCATCTGGACGTGGAGGACGTGCGCCGCAGGCGTCTGGGGCCGATTGTGCTGGATGCGAACGGCGGCGCGGCGAGCGGCCTGAACAGCGGCGTTCTGGAGGACCTGGGCGTCCGTGTCTATGAGATGAACGGCGAACTCAGCAGGCCGGCCCACCCCATTGACACGGACAGCATTGACGCGGCAACAGGCGAACATGTGCTGATGCGCGTCGCGAGGGCGGTGGAGGACTGCGGGGCGCTGTTCGGCATCGCTTTCGACTACGACGCCGACCGCGGCAACATGGTGCTTCCGGGCAGCATGGAGGAGTGCGTTGTCCCGCCGCAGAGCGTGAGCGCGCTCAACGTGGCTCTTTCGCTTGCCCGCTGGAAGGCGGCGGGACGGCATGCCCCCGAGACCTGGGTGGTGGCTTCGGATGCGACATCGAGGCGGGTGGAGCACATTGCGGAGGCGTTCGGCGCGCGGGTGGCATGGGTGGAAACGGGCGAGGTGAACGTCGTGACGCGGATTCGCGACCTTTCAACGAGCGGCGCCGAAGTCCCGGTGGGAGTTGAAGGCGCGAACGGCGGCACGATCTTCGCGGGATCAACCTGCAGGGACGGCCTTCTGACCGGGCTGAGCTGCGCGCTGGCGGCGGCAGGCGAGGAAGCAGTCGGGGTAATGATGGAGACTCTGGGCTGCCGGGCAGACGGAGTCCGTAATGGCGTTCAGGGCCTAATGGACTGCCTGCCGATATGGCATACGCACAGCGCAAGGCTTCAGTTGAACCCCGCGCCACACAGCGAAGTCAAAAGCATGCTGGAGCGGCGCTTCGAGGAAGAGATCTGGCCGGTGATCGGGCACAGATACAGTTCTTACAGGTTCGGCAACTACGAAGGCTCGCGCGAGGTGATGGAGCGGACAGGCGATCATACGGGCGGCTGGCGCATCGAATTGGAGCGCGACGGCGCGCGTCCGTTTGTGTTCGTGAGAGGATCGAGGACGGAGGCGGGAATCTGGCGCGTTATTGCGGACTCGCCGGACGCCGCCGAAGCGCGCGAGTTGATGGACGCGGTGACGCGGATGCTGGAGGCATCGGCAACGGTCTAGACTGGCAATTGAGAGCGACAGGGAGACAAAGCAGATGAGATACCCGGTTGTGGCGTTGATTGTTCTGTTTTCGATGGTGGGGCCGCTTGCGGCAGCAGACCTGCAGCCCGCGGCGGGCGAGATTCTGGTGCGCGGGCTTATCGCTTCGGTAAGCGGCCAGGAGATGACGGTCACAGCGGCGGCTGTGCGCGCCGCCGGGGCGGCGCGGGAGACGATACTGAAGGAACGCGTTGCGAAGCAGGTGCTCATCACGGCCTCCACGCAAGTTCTGCTGAACACGGGCGCGGCGGGGTCGCGCGAGCAGCTCGTGCCGGGGGCAGAGGTAGCCGTGGCTGGCCCGAACAAGGGCAAGGGAGCGACTCTTCCCGCGCGGGCGATTATGGTGTCCCTGCCCAGCCGCGCTCCGGCCGCAGCGAGCCAGCCGGAGCCTGAGGCCCCGGCACCGGCACCAACGGACGGCGCAGCAAGCACTGCCCAGACGCTGCCCACGGTATGGGCGAAATGGAACGACCCGGCAGGCTTCAGTTACGAGTACCCGAAGGACTGGACAACATCGGCGGCACCCGGAGCGAACCCGGTCAGCTTCGTGAAGGACGCGATGGTGCTTTCGGTGCGCAGGCTGCCGGTTGAGCGGGGCGACACCCCGCTTTCGCGCGCGCTGAGCGCAATGCAAGCGACGAGCGCGGCGGGAGGCCGGCAGGGCTGGAAGGTGACGGAGACGCGCACACGCATAGCGGGGCAGAATGCGTTCAGGCTCACCATGCAGGGAAAGATGACCGGGCAGCAGATAGCGCAATTGCTGGGAGCAAAGCCCGCCACCGGCGCGGACGGAGCGGAGGGGATCATCAACATGATCCATGCGGGAACACCGGTCAACACGGGGCGGGAGAGCTTCGCCATCGAGATCGGCATGGCCTGCCCAGAGGCGCAGTCGTTCCATGCCGCCAAAGTGCTTTCGCAGGTGCAGCGCTCGCTGACTCTCGGCGCGGCGGAGACGAAGGAAGCGCCGGGACACGTGACCCCGATGCACGTTGCGAACACGGTGCAGATCGAGAACGCCATGCGGCAGATCGGCACGGCGATGCAGACATACCACATTGACAACGACGACGTGGTTCCGCCGAATTGGACCGCCCTGGAGCCCTATCTTGGAGGAGCTTACCGCGAGAACATCCGCAACGGCTGGCCGAACTGGCAGGTGGGGCCGATCCAGCTTCTGCAGCCGGGCAAAAGGCTGTCTGAGCTGGGCAATCCGGCGTCAACGCCTGTTGCGCGGGCGGACGGCCCGGGCTTCAGCGTGATTCTGTACGCGGACGGGCACATTCAGAAGCAGATGCGGCGCTAGACGGCGCGGGCGTTATTTGCCACCAGCGCCCTGAGCCGAGAACCTGCCCGGTTGAGCCTTCGTGAACTCGGGCGGAAGGCGGTCGAGGCGGATATCGGCACTGACGCGCTCGGCGATATAGCTTATGATGGCGCCGTTCTTCCAGCCCGTGTTCGTGAAAACGACCAGCACGAACGGCTTGCCGAGAGGAAGCTCAACGAAGGCCGCGTCGTGGTTCGTGTCGTCGGTCCAGCCCGCCTTCGACCACAGGCGGGAGAGCGGCGGAATGCCCGACCCGAGTCGGCGCGCCTGTGTGTCCTTCGCGTTGCCCGGCGTACGGCGCAGTGACGTGAGGATTTCGTCGCAGGCTTCGGCAGACACGACCTTCCCTTTGCGTATGAGCCAAAGCAGACGCGCGGTTTCGGCGGCGGTCATCGAGTTCCGGTTCTCGTATCTCGCGCCAAGAAACTGCGTGTCGCGGCCGTACGGCTCCACGTCCCAGGTCTTCTGGCAGGCGTTGATGCCGCTGAAGCCGAGTTCCTTCAGGTAGCGGTTCACGGCATTTCTCTTTTCGGCGAATGCCTTGATATCCTCGGGCGGCAACTCGGGCCCGGATTCGGTGCCAGTGAGCCGGTCGAGAATGCGGTTGGTTGCGGCATTCGAGCTGACGGCGAGCATGTCGCGCAGGTCGCGAAGAGTATCTCTATCCCTCGGCAACCGTTCTGACGCGAAATCCTTCTCGAGGGCAACGGCGTAGGCGAGCTTGACGACGCTGGCCGGATAGAACGGCGTGTCGAGATTCCAGCCGCCCATAACCGGGCGGGCGCCGTCGTCAATGATGAGCGCAATCGCCAGGTCTTTCGGCCCGAGGTCCAGATCGGGGAAACGCTTGAGCGCGGCGCGGGCGATGGACGTGACGCAGGCGAAAACCTGCGGGCTGGTTGATATGGAGCGCAGAGCGGCGCGGGTCTTGCCGGGTGAAACGGCCGTCTGAGCGCCGCCGTCCGCGACGCAGACACACGATTGCGATGCCAGCAGAGCGGCTGCGGCCAGTCCGTACGCGAGTTTGAGATTCAAGGCATGCCCTTCCCTGTTTGTGACTCTGACGGCAGTTTATCCCGGCTGCAGGGCGATATGCCAGAAGGCGCGGCAGGAGCCAGCCCCAGCCCCGCCTAAGCAATAGAGGCCGATGCCCGCCGTCGGGGAAACTCTGGCGGCGTCCGGCGGGTCGAATACCTCTGAAACGGGGGACTTCAACAGAACGCATGAACATACGCACATCAGGATTCCGGGCGCTTCTTCTGGCCTGCCTTCTCTTCTGTCCGGCGGGGGCGCAGGCGGCCCCGCCATTTGTGACCGATTATGCGGGGCTTACGCTCGGCGCGAGCGGGGACACGGCGGTGAAGACGCTTGGCGAACCGGCGGAGGTTTCGAGCGACTTCGCGCTGCCACAGGAGGTCGCGCCATCGGGGGCGGTCACGTACAAGATCGCGGACGACGCGAACGTGATTGTGCTGGTGGGCAAGATCGCCCCGTTCGAGGCACGGATCGTCCAGATAACGGTTGAGGGCAAGCCGTCGGCGAAGACGGCCTCTCTGAGTGTGGCAGGAATCGGGCTCGGGGCGTCCGAGAAGGACCTGCTCGCAAAGTTCGGCGAGCCAGAGCGCGAGATCGCACGCGAGGGTGTCCCGTTCAAGACCATCGCCTACAACGACTCGAATGTCGTGTTCAGCCTCAACAACGGCGTGGTGGCGAGCATCAGCGTCTTGCTCCGCAACGAGATGATGGCCGACAGTCTTGTCAAGAACAGCAAGATGAAGGAGGAGGAAGCTTGGGCGAAGATCGGCGAGATGCGGGTGCGCGGCCGTCAGATTGAGCTTGCGCGCCAGGCGTATGTGAAGGCGCTGGAGCTAAACCCGAAATCGGTGGACTCCAACATCCGGCTCGGCGGCATCTACTTCCTCCGGAACGAAGCGGACCAGGCGGAGAAGCACTTCAAGGCCGCTCTGCAAGTGGAACCCGCCAACGCGGTTGCGACCTACAACCTTGCGCGGGTGGCTGTGCGAAAGAAGGACACCAAAGAGGGCCGACGCCTGCTGACGCGCGCGATTACGCTGGACCCGGCGAACGCCGCCGCTCACAACGAACTCGGGCTGCTCGATGAGACCGAGAAGAAGCCGGCGGACGCGGAGAAGCACTTCAGGCGAGCGGCCGAGCTTGCGCCTAACGCCTCGGAGCCGCGCCAGAACTTGGGACGCCTGATGCTGGCGAAGGGCGACAAGCTGAAGGCCATTGACGAATACAGCCAGGCGCTGATTCTGGAACTGAGAAGCGACGTGCCGAACGACGCAGTCGTGAAGGCGCTTCGCGAGGCGCTTCAGAAGCTGCGCGCGGAGACCGGGACGCAATCGGCGTCATCCGCCCCAACCTCCGGCAGCAAACCCTGATTCGCGCCTGTTGCCTGCGAGTATCGGGAGCTAGACCATGTTCTCGCACGGGTCAGGGCCGCGCCCCTGACGAAGGTATCCGCCCAACCAGTGAAAAGGGCGGCATCTGGTAATGAGAGATGTCTTACCCTCATCGTGGCATCCCGGCGGCGAAGGAGCAGCGGGCGCCCGCGCCTAACTCAGGCTCGTAAAGATCCTCGAAAGCTGTAACTCGTATGCTCACTTCTTTCTGTCTCTTGCTGATGATTCCTCTCGCCAGCGGGGCGGGTTCCTGCCAGGCCGCCGCAACGGACGCCGCTCCGTCGCTGTTTCTGGACGCGAAGGAACTGGCGCGGCTTAAGAGCGAGATCAGGAGGCTTGACTGGAAACGCGCCATCTACGAAGGCGACGAAGAAAGCGGCGCCCGCGCGTTCGCCGGGACGGGCGTCCGCTCGGGCGCGGACATGTGGATGAAGCGCAAGGTTGAGATTCCAGCGCGCAGCGGGCACTATCACAACTTCTTCTGCGAATGCGGAAGCAGGCTGACGTTTCCCCCGGACGGCAGGGAGCACCCCGAAGGTTACCCGTGCAGCGCCTGCGGCAAGGTGTACGCGGGCGAGAAGTACGATGGGGCGGTACGCTGGCAGATTCACAATCAGCTTGCGGTGGCGGCGCTGAACATGGGCATTGTCAGCGTGGTGGAAGGCAAGCGCGAGTACGCGCGGAAGGCCGGGGAGATTCTGCTGAAGTACGCCGCGGCCTACCCCGGGCCGCACACCAGCCAGATCGAGGGCGGGATGATGTATCAGTCGCTCTGCGAGGCGGTCTGGTCCATAGAACTCGCCGGGGCGTACGACTTCGCGCGCTCGGCGGGGGCGCTCTCGAAACGGGAGAAGGAGCTGATAGAGAACAGGCTGCTGCGCCCGATCGGCGAGGGGCTGATGAGCCTCAACGTGCGCGGCAACTGGCACTCGTGGCACCTGTCGGCGGTGGGGGTCATCGGGTACGCAATCGGCGACAGCAGGCTTGTGGACTACGCGCTGGCGGAGTTCCGCAGGCAGATCAGCGAGGAACTCGGGGACGACGGACTGTGGCCTGAGTCGGTCCACACCTACCATTTCTATCCGCTGGGGGCGTTTCTGTATCTTGCGGAGGCGGCCTATCACCACGGCGTTGACCTGTATCATCTGGAGCCGAAGCCCGGCAAGAGCCTGAAGGCGATGTTCACTGCGCCGCTCGGGTATATGTACCCGGACACACGGCTTCCAGCCATCAACGACGGCTGGTACAGCAGCTTCCTGCCGGTGAATCATTACGAACTGGCGTGGGCGCGCATTGGCGACCCGGCTATCGGCTGGGCGCTCAAGGAGGCCTGCGCCCGGCAGAAGACGCCGCGAAGCTCGTTCTGGACGCTTCTTCAGGGGCGGCCCCTACCCCGGACGGCGGCGGCGCGGGTGATTGGGTCAGTCAACTTCCCGGTGCTCGGAATCGCGGCGCTGCGCTCGCGCGATGGCACGATGATGACGTTCGACTACGGCCCGTTTATGGGACACGGACAGCTCGACAAGATGGGAGTCACTCTGTTTGCGCTCGGCAAGCTCTGGGCGGCCGACTACGGGACGCCGGGGTACGGCTCGCCGGTTATGCCCTGGTACGTCGGAACGCCCGGGCATAACACGGTGATTGTGGACGGAGCCAATCAGCAGAGAACGACAGAGCGGAAGCTGACCATCTTCGGGCGCGGGGAGACGTTCGAGGCGGCGCAGGCAGAAACGGCTGAGGCGTATCCGGGGGTTCTCCACAGGCGGACGGTGCTGAGGATCGGCGAGAGATTCGTTCTGGTTGACCATCTCGAGAGCGCGGACGAGCACACATACGACTGGTTCGTCCGCAGCGAGGGCGCGCTGACTCTGGAAGAACTGCCCGAAGCGAAGGATGCCCCTGCGCTGGAATACGCGCACGTGACGGATGCGAAGGCGTACGGCGCGGCGGGTTCGTGGGCGGGGCAGTGGCAGCAGGACAAGCTGACGCTCGATGTGACAGGCTTCTGCAACGCGCCTGTGACACTCTACTCGGCCCGCTGCCCGGCGGAGACCGCCAACCGGACGGTGCCTCTTCTGATTGCGCACGCCAGAGCGAAGACGCTCGACATTGTGACCGTGCTCGCGCCTCGCAGCGGCGGCACGCGGACTGCATGCAGCTTCGAGAACAGCGTTCTGGCTATCCGAGACGGAAAGACCGTGGACTACGTCGCGATCGGGAGCACAAAGGCGGGAGCGGAGCTTGCGGCTGATGGCGCTTTCGCGCTGGTGCGGACGAGCGACGGGGAGACTCCCACACTTGCGGGCGTCATCGAGGGCGCGAAGGTGACGTGGAAGGGCAGGAGCCTGATTGCGGCCAAATCCCGGCAGACTGCTCTGGAGGTAGAGGCCCATTGAGAACACGTAGAGACCTGAGCGAACTGGCGTGGAAGCTCTCCGGATGGACGCCGCACCTGTGGCGGATGGAAGTCACGATGGAGATCGGCGCGTCGCCGTCGGCGGATGTTCCGGCGATTCCCGCCCGCGTGCCGGGATCGGTGCAGCTTGCGCTGAGGGAGGCCGGGCTTCTTCCCGACTGGAATACCGGCCTGAACGCCCGGCTCTGCGAATGGGTGGAGAACCGGCACTGGGTGTACGAAACTGTTCTTCCCGATGAGTGGCTCTCCGAAGGCAAGGCGCGCCGGATTCTGTTTGAAGGGCTGGACGGATGCGGCTCGGTGTGGCTGAACGGGGTCGAGGCGGCTTCGTTTGTCAGCACGCACGTTCCCCTGGCGGTGGATATCACGGACATGACGCATAAGAGCGGCAACGTACTGCGGGTGGTGTTCGAGACGCCGCCGCGCTGGCTGGGGCAGTTCGGGTACACGTCGCGGATGACCGACTGGAAGGCGCGGTTCAACTACACGTGGGACTGGATTGTCCGGTTGGTGCAGATCGGCATGCACGCACCGGTTTTGCTGGAGTCAACGGACGGGAGCGAAATCGAACGGCTGGATGTTCGCGCCAGCCTGAGTCTGCCGCGAACAGGCGAAGTGGAGGCAACAGGCGCGGTTTCGGGGCCGGAGGGATCGGCCGTCCGTCTCGTGATCGAGAAGGATGGCCGCACGCTCGCCAAGACCGTGGTCTGTACGAGGGAGTTCAATGGTACCGGCACGCGGATTGCGGGCGTGCCGGTGGAACCTTGGCAGCCAAACGGGAACGGGGCGCAGCCACTGTACGATGTGCACGTGGAGCTGCTTGGCGCGCAGGGAGAGCTTCTCGACTCGATGACGCGGCGCATCGGGTTCAGGCATGTCTGCTGGGAACCGTGCGAGGGCGCACCGCCGGAAGCGGATCCGTGGATATGCGCCGTCAACGGGCAGCCGGTCTTTCTGCAGGGGGTGAACTGGACGCCCATCCGCCCGAACTTCGCCGACTTGACGGAAAGTGACTATCACAAGCGGCTGGAGCTGTACCGGGACCTCGGCGTGAACCTGCTGCGCGTGTGGGGAGGGGCGACGCTGGAGAGCGAGTGCTTCTACGGCATCTGCGACGAGCTGGGGCTGATGGTGTGGCAGGAGTTCCCACTGTCGTCGTCGGGAGTTGAGAATCTGCCGCCGGACGACGAGCAGGCCATCGCGGAAATGGCGGCGATCGCGGAGAGCTATATCGAGCGGCGGGCGCACCACGCGAGCCTGATCGTCTGGTGCGGAGGCAACGAGTTGCAGGATACGCGCGGCGTCCCGTGCGACACTTCGTATCCGATGCTTGCACGGCTGGCCGAGGTGTGCGCAACGCATGACCCGGGCCGCCGGTTCTTGGCCACGTCTTCGAGCGGGCCGAGATTCTGTGCTGCCAGGGAGGAGTTCGGGAAGGGAGTTCACTGGGACGTGCACGGGCCCTGGAACTGCGAGGGCAGTCTGGAAGACTGGCGGACCTACTGGGAGGAAGACGATGCGCTCTTTCGCTCCGAAACGGGCGCGCCGGGCGCCAGCCCGTCCGGGATCATCAGGCAGTATGCCGGTGACTACGCCGTGATGCCCTGCACGGCGGACAACCCGCTCTGGCGCAGGGGTTCGTCATGGTGGATCGAATGGCACAGGTTCGTCAGCGAGACGGGACGCGAGGACGCAAGCCTTGAGGAGTATGTGGAGTGGAGCCAACAGCGGCAGAGGCAAGCGCTGGAGATTGCGGCTGACGCCTGCAAGCGGCGTTTCCCGCGCTGCGGGGGCTTCCTGGTGTGGATGGGACACGACTGCTTCCCATGCTCGGCGAACACGGCGATTGTTGACTACCACGGCAACCCGAAACCGGCAGCGCTTGGGCTTGCGGAGGTGTTCCGGCAGACTACGTCGTGACCGGCCGCGGGAGTTGATTGAGGCGGGTCGAGAAGGGCGGCAGGAACTTCGCCCACCCGTTTGAGCGTAGGCAGGATATACTGCTCGGGGAGGGGAATTACCCCATATCACAAAAGGACGCAGGAGAAGGCTTGAAGATTATCGTCACCGGCATCTCGAACTCGGGACGCCGCGAGTTTATGGAAGACTTCGAGAAGCTCTGCCGCAAGAAGAAGGCGGACATCTCGTTTTTCGATATCGGCACGGTCATGAAGCAGACCGGCCGCGAGTCAGGCATAGACTTCACCGACCTGAAGGTGCTCGACTCGGACGCGACGGTGCTGTCGCTCGCGCGGCGCACGGCATTTTACAAAATCTCGCTCGAAGCGCAGAAAACGCAGCATTCGTGCGTGGGCATTCACGCCTGCTTCCGGTGGCGCGGGGTGCTGCTGGAAGGGCTCGCGTATCGCGAAGTGCTCGAGTTCCCGGCGGACATCTTCTTGAACGTCGTTGACAACATCCAGGACGTCATTGCGCGCTTCAAGGAGAACCCGCAGTGGAGCTGGATGAGGCAGGACGAGGTGGGCGTCTGGATGGACGAGGAGGAGTTCCTGACCGAGCAGCTCGCCAAGCTCTGCGGGAAGCCGTTCTACGTGGTGGCGCGCGAGCAGAACGCGGAGGACGTTTACGACCTCGTGTTCGGGAGCAAGCAGAAGTTCTACCTGAGCTACCCGATCACCGTTCTGGAGGAGATGCCCGAAGAGCTGGACAAGATCCGGTCGTCGGTGGGGCGGCTGCGCTCGAACTTCGTCTGCTTCGATCCGCTCTTTATCAAGGACATGAACCTGGCGCGCGACCTGGAGCGCGCCGAGCGCGAGACCAAGATCACCGACATTGACAGCCGCATGATTGACCAGATCAAAATGCGCACGGTGGACCGTGACTACCAGTTTATCCGCCAGAGCGATTTTGTCGTCGTGATGTATCCGACAGAGAAGGCCTCTCCGGGCGTGCTGTCGGAGATGAACTTTGCGTACCGCTACAATAAGCCGGTGTACGCATACTATCCCTACGCGCGCAGCCCGTTCTTCGAGACTCTGTGCACGCGAATCTTCACTGATGTCGCGGAGCTCGAGGACTTTCTGATAACTACTCAGAGCGAGCAAGCGGAAGGAGAAGGATAGGCGGATCGGTTGAGGAGGAGTGTGGACGGAGTGTGCCACCTGGTTCTGTGCATACTTGCATGGGCTGACGGGAATGACTGCAATCACTACCGGTATCCGTTTGCCTGGCGGCTTGTGCAATAGCGGGCGGGTCGGGTATCATAACGCGGCGGTGCGCGGCGTTTGCTGCAGCACCATTACTGGAGGACTAAACAGCTTTGACAGACAATATACCGTCTCTTGACGGCGCGTGGGCGCTGATACTTGGCGCTTCCAGCGGATTCGGTGAAGCAGCCAGCCTGGCTCTCGCGCGCGAGGCGGGAATGAACATCTTCGGCGTGCACCTGGACCGCCGTGCAACGCTTGAGAACGTCGAACGGATCACCGGGCAGATACGCGACGCCGGACGCAAAGCCGTTTTCTTCAACTGCAACGCCGCGGACGACGAGAAGCGCGCGGAGGTTGTCGCCGCCATCAAAGCCGAAACCGCCGCTGCAGCGGAAGGCAAGAAGGTGCGGGTTCTGCTGCACTCGCTCGCCTTCGGGACGTTGAAGCCGTACATCACCGACAACCCGGACGAGGCGCTCACGCGGACGAACATGGAGATGACCATCGAAGTCATGGGCTCCAGCATCGTCTGGTGGGTGCAGGACCTGGTGCGCGAAGGCCTGCTCGAGCGCGGCGGCCGCGTCTACGGCATGACGAGCGCGGGCGACGAAAGGATGTGGCCGGCGTACGGTGCCGTTTCGGCGGCGAAGTGCGCTCTCAACTCGCACATCCGGCAACTGGCGCTGGAGCTTGCGCCCCGCGGCATCACGGCGAACTCCATCCGCGCGGGCGTTACCGACACCCCGGCCCTGCGCAAGATACCCGGCAACGATCACATGATCGAATACGCCACCATGAAGAACCCGCACAACCGCCTCACCACGCCCAGGGATATCGGGAACGCTCTGGTCGCGTTGGCGCGCCCGGAGACGCAGTGGATCACGGGCAACATCATCGGGGTTGACGGCGGCGAGTTCGTCGTGGACTAGCGACGCGCGTCGCAGGAGCGTGCTGGTGCTCTTGATGCCGTCGCTACTCATCCTGCTGCTGCTCGCCGCGAGCTGCCCGGCGCTCGCGGGTGGGACTTCACCGTGGGCGGCGTGGCCGGCAATGCGAGAGCGCGGCGGCGAGGTTCTGGTCTGGAACCGGGCCTATCGTCCCGGGCCGGCGGGCTTACCCGACCGAATGCGATCGGGCGGACGCCAGATGCTCTCATCCCCCGTGCGTCTAGACATCTCCTGTAGCGGCAAGCCGCTCCGCCTGCGCCCGGCCGCAGCGCTCCAGATCGAAACAAAGCCCGAGAGGGTGACCTACAGCACCGAAAGCCGCGGCGGCGGCATGGATGTCACCGTGCGGGCACTCATAGAGCCCGACGGAATGTGGCGCCTGGATGTCGAGATCGCTCCGGACGCGGAGGTGGATATCACCTCGCTCAGGCTGGTGATTCCCGTCTCGCGAGAGCACTCGCGCCTGCTTCACTGGTTTCCGCCGCCCCGCAACTGGCCCAGGGTTACCTTCCCCGAGAGCTGGATTCACCCGAACTCAGGAGCGCGGCCGAAGAGATGGCAGTCGCCCTTCACTCCGTGCGTCTGGATCGGGGACGAGGACGGCGGGCTGGAGTGGTTCGCGGAGACTGACGAGAAGTGGCGGCCGGCGGACGCGGATCGGGCGCTCACAATCGCGGAAGCGGGCGGCGCCGCTGAGTTGACGGCGCATATCATCGAACAGCCGATGCGCCTGCGCAAACCGCTGAAGTTCACCTTTGGACTTCAGGCGGGCCCCGTCAAGCCGCGGCCGGCGCATCTACGGCAGGGACGCTTCGGATACACGCACTGGGGCGTCTTCGGGATGGAGACGAAGCTGCGCGAAGGCACGAGCCCGCCAGTCACACAGCTTGACTATCTGAAAGGCCTCGGCGCGCGATTCGCCGGGATGCACGAGGACTGGACGGACTATCAGGGACAGCCGAGGGTAATGGACCCCGGCAAGATGAAGAGCCTGGCCGCGGCCTGTCACGAGCGCGGCATGGGCCTTGTCCTCTATCACGCTCTTGTCGTCCCGAACATCCTGCCAGGCTTCGAGGCGCTTTCGAAGGACTGCCTCACCGAGCCCGAGGGCGCGAACTACATCCACGCGCGAGAGCCCAAGCAGTACGACTACCCGGCCTGCCACGCGAGCCGATTCGCTTCGGAATGGTGCGCCGGAATCGAGAAACTGTTCGACGAGTATGAGATTGACGGGCTGTATCTGGACGGCGCGGCAAGCCCGATTCCCTGCGCCAACACGAAGCACGGCTGCGGCTACCGGGACGCCAGCGGCAATCTTCGCCCGACGTATCCGATCTTCGCCGCGCGCGAGACGATGAAGCGCCTGCGCGCCATCTGCGACGCCCGGAAGAGGCCGACGCTGATTGTGGCGCATATGTCCACGATGCTGACGCTGCCCACCCTCTCGTTCGCCGACCTGCTGCTGACCGGGGAGCAGTACTGGAAGGCGCCAGACGACTTCCGGCCGCCGCTCAAGTTCTTCCGTACCGAGTCCATGGGGCACAACCACGGCCTGCCAACGGACTTCATCGGCTATGCGCCGCTGGGGGGAGAGTACGCGAGGACGATTATCGCCCTGCACAACGCGCCAAGCTCGTGGTGTCCCGGCGGCACGGACATGTGGAAGCTCTACGACCGGTTTGACGTTGACGGCGCGAAATGGGTTGGCTACTGGAGCAAGGAGCCGCTCGCAACCACGGGCGAGAGCAACGTCCTCGTTTCCGGGTTCGTTCACAAGAGCGGACGCGCGCTGCTTGCCGTTGGCAACCTCAACCGCGAACCGAAGCAGGTGTCCCTGTCTCTTGCGGCGTCCCTGAAGGGCTTGCAGCAGGCGCTTGATCCTCTCACGCAGGAGAAACTGGACGTGAAGTCGGCGAAGGTTGACCTCGAACTCGGCGCGGAGCAGGTGCGATGGATATGGCTGGAATCCGCGCCCCCACGCACAGGTCCGTGACAGCGCAAGCGCTTCGGTCCGGAGTTCCAGAAAACTCCGGACTCGAAGCACACGCGGGAGATCTAAGGTGTGCAGGACGACAAGGTTTGCCCTTTCCCGCACGGGGTGATACACTAGCAGCAGGGTAGGCCCGGACCACATCGTCCCGGGGCGCGGGAAAGATCAATGAACAGGAACGTGCTGGCTGCTCTGACAAGCGCCGCAGTGTTGGTTGGTCTCGGCATCGCAGCCGGAGCGGGGGCAGAGGGTGCTCCCGTGACAGTTCTGAGCGCATTGTCCTGTGCGGACGGGGCGCAAGTGATTCTTTCGGGTGTGGTCATAGACAAGGTCGTGACCAACCCGCCCTACATCGTCGTCCGCGAGCCCTGGTCGAGCGAGATCAGGCTCATCGTTCTGCTTGATGCTCCGATGGCGCTCCAGCGCTGGCAGACTGTCAGCGTGACCGGGTTCATGTCCACACTTGTGACCCGCGAGCGTGCCCTCTCCGCCGCGGCGGTCTCCGTTTACACAGATGCCAGCGGCACCACTGCGCTGGCGCCACTGCCAACACTCCCCGGGGACCAGTCCTTCACTCCGGAAGCAGCACCGCTCCAACTCTTGGGCCGTGGCGATGAGCAGATGCTGGACGGCCAGCTTGACCCGCCCACGGACGACACCCCTGAAGACGAAGACGAGTGGCCCTGCCCCACGGAGGAGCAGTTGTCGATTGCTGGCGCGAAGTGCAAAGCAGACGACGTGGAGGTCAACCTGGTGGACAAGGTCGTCAGCAGGGCCTACTCTCAAGAGGGCGCGTTCTACATCGAGGAGTCCGATCGGTCATCGGGCATCAAGGTGGAGCACACCGCTGTTTCGGTGGAACCCGGCAACGTGGTGACTGTCCTGGGAACGATGGACACCGACGCCGCTGGTGAACGCTTCATCGACTCGTCAGAGAGTCTGGTGGGTAGCTCGACTGCCGCTCCGGCCCCAGTCGTCATTCCCACTCGCGAGATCGGCGGGGCAAGCTGGCGCTACAACCCTACGACCCACGAAGGGCAGATGGGCGCCGGCGGCTTCTCGTGGGGTGTCAACAATGTTGGCCTGCTCCTCAAGATCACCGGCCGTGTCGTCCAGATCGACGGCACAGACTACTACATTGACGACGGGTCCGCAGCGTCGCCGGCCGCGGGCGCGCCCGTGCGGGTAACGGGATTTGGGGAGTACATTCCACTCGTTGGTGACTTCGTCGCCGTTGAGGGAGTCTGCGGTCTGACCATCACGCGGCCGCAGGGATACCCTCAAACCCCGACGCCCGCCCGTCTGATTCGCACAACCGATGCGGTGACGGCACTTGCCACCGCAAACTCCATCGAGGGAACCGGGGGCGCGTTGTCGATGCCTGAAGGCGTTCCGTTCCGGCTGGAGGACGGCCCTGTGGTCACGACCGACAGCAGCCCGAGCCACAGCCTCGCAATCGGCAGCCAGCGGGTCTTCTACATTCAGGATGCTACTCAGGGCGGCGCTGGTGTTCAGGTCAGATACAGTGGCCCGACTGCCGTCACTGACGGCCAGCCGGTGAGCCTTGTGGGGACCCTGGCGACCGATGACGACACGGGGGAGCCCTTTGTCACAGCGACGGATGTGCAGGTTAGCACGGCGGGTCGGGCTGTGCCGCCAGCTCCCACGGCGCTGACGGCGGGCGGCATCGGGGACAGCTCGACCATGGGCGGCTTCATCACATCGGGGGCGACGGATATTGGCGTGGTCTCCGGCCAGGTGGACAGTGTGGACACGTCCACTCCTCCGCAGTTCTTCTATCTCAAGGACTCTCCCACTGGAACGGCGTACCGGGTGAGTTGGGAGTGGGGCACGACGAACGGCGACGACATTGCCGCCCCATCCGTGGGCGACAAAGCGGCTGTCTACGGCATTCGAAGCGCCAGAGACACTGGCACGGGCATCGAGCCCGTCATCAGGGTGCGTACTCAGGCCGACATCAAACGGCTTGTGGCGAAGTATGTCGCCATTGGCGACAGCATTACCCATTCGGGGCCTGGGGCCGGCATTGACGGCAGCACTTACTCGGACTGGGCAGGCAAGGACTGGGGTATGAATGCCTCATCTCAGACGATGGATTACGCACACCTGATCCATCGTTATCTGAACAACGCGAATCCGGCTTCCACGCTCGCCGACAGCACGAAGCTGGCTGCCTTCGGAGGCAGCTTGTTCCAACTGCTCAACAACGCGGGCGACGGGACGGGCCGGACGTACATCGAGAAGTACGTTGATGAGAACTCCGACCTAGTTACGCTGCAGATCGGCGAGAACGACAACGCGCCCACGGGAAACAAGCCCGCGGCTGTGCAGTGGACCGGCCTGGCCGCGGGGACCTGGATATCGCCCTTCTACAGGGTGAGCTACTCGAGCACGACCTACGAGTGCCGGGTGCCTCTCGTCTTGCCGGCGTCTCCCATCGTTCCGCCGCTGGACACTGTGCACTGGCAGCTCAGCGTGTCCGACACCTACAGCGCAGACGAGTGGTATGATGTTTTCGGTGCGACGTTCGCGGAAGTAGTACGGCAACTCCGGGCCGGTAGTTCCAGTCCGCAGGTTTTCTGCTTCGGGGTCTGGAGCCCACCCTCAACGGACAACCTGCCATGCGATACGAACTATCACGCGGACGCGGCCTACGAGAAGGAGGCCCGGATGCAGCAAGCCTGCTCCGACCTCCGTGTCCCCTTCGCGAGCCTCGCCACGATAGCCTGCCCCGGCAGCCGCATCTATGGCCACACCGGCATACAGGGCCAGGTGGACTGGCACCCGAACGATGGCGGGATGAAAGGCTACTACGATCTCTTCCGCGCGGGCATGGCCCGACGCATCTACGGCGCAGGCGCGCCGGGCGCTTACTGCCTGGACCAGAACACGATTCAGGTGGAGTGGGATTCGGAGCTGGGGACGGTGGATGTGGAGCGGCGGCGCACGCAGCCGAACGCCGAGAGCGGCTTCACGATTGTCGCAAGCAATGTCGAGGCAGGTGAGGATGACAAGACCAGCTACATAGACACGGTGTCCGAAGACACGCGCTACGAGTATCGCGTTCGGCCGTGGCGGACGGGCATCGCCACGGGGATCTACGAGACGGAGACGTACAAGGAGATTGGTTTAGGCGGAACCATAGTGTACGCAGCAAATGTGGACGTCGTGTACGCGTCCCTCAACGGCGGCGAGAACTGGACACAGGTATCGGCAGCCCTTTCCGGGGGAAATGAGTGGCCTGTCAAAGCCCTGTTCGCCGACAAAGATGGATACGTCTATGCCAGCATCTCCAATGGCGAGTACACGACTGGCGTCGGCGACGGCAAAATCTACAGGTCTCTTCAGACGCCATATGACCTGGTCACCGAAGCTCTGCGGCAGGTGAGTTTCTCACCCGTTCTGGACAGCACTGGCCAAACGCCACTGATACTTACAGATGCACAACGCAATGGGAGCGGCAGCACCAGCCACTGGTATCACTCGTGGGGCTTTGATCAGGATTCGAACGGCAAGCTCATGGTTGGCGTTTCCAGCCAGGAGACGGGTTATAACAACGCGGACGTCTTCATAGCTGCTAATGCCTCCTTGCCTGCCCTCCCTTGGTTTCAGAAGTCAGCAGGGATCGACAGCCTGCTTGACGGCTCCAGCTACCGCCATATGCATAGCGTGCTGTTCGACCCCCTGCACGGGACCAACGGCACGTGGTTCGTGACGTACGGCGACAATGTCAAGCGTATGGCGTACTCCACGAACGGAGGGAGTACCTTCCAGGAAGTACCTCGCTGGAGGTATGGACCCTATCCGAACAGCTCGGGCACGACCACGTGGAGCGCGCTTGGTGGCTACACCGGCCTGACTGTGGGTCAGAGTGCTCTGCTCGCGGGGACGGACAACTACCCGGCGGACTGGACACCCCCTGGCGGCAACGGCCGCCGATTGTACGGCAACAGCATCCTGCGCAGCGAAGACCCCTTTGCCGAGCCACCTAACGGAGCGTACGCCCACGACATCGTCCTTGCTTTCAAGGCGGACGAAGACGCAAAGGCTTACGGTCTCAAGGCGTATGCGGATGGTGAGGTTTGGCTTGCTATGATGGACGACAGACCACCGTGGTCGGAGAACCCCGACAACCCTCTGGTCAATCATCCAAAGGACTCTACCGTCTGGACTTCACTTGACGACGGTAAGACTTGGAAGAAGCTGGCCGTTGGGCACCATTGGGTGACGCACGAAAACCCATTGTCGCTGCCATCGCCGCGCGGATTCAAGTGGATCGCCAGCGGTGTGCAGGCCCGGCTGAGCGGTGACTATGTGTTTGTGAGCGGGTCCTACCGGGTGTCTCAGCAAGTCACTGCAGATCGCCTCTTCAGGTTCCGGAGGTTCTAACATGGTGGCCATCGCGTTGAGATACAACCGCGGACGCACGTCAGGCTGGCTGGGAACGTTCCTTAGCGTCGCCCTGGTATTGGTGGGAGCTAACAAGTTAACTGCCTCTGCTGCTTTCGTCTCCTCGCCGTCAGGAGCGCAGGATGGCGGCTGGATGAAGCTCTGGAGCTACGAGCACCCGGACCAGATATCTTGGGATATCGACGGTCATTACGCCTATGCTCAACTGTACGTCGGTTTCACTCAGCTGAATGGCGGCCTCATGCACTTCCCGCTTGCGGGGGCGCCGCAGGAGATCGTGTCGGCCTCGCTGCGGTTCTATGTAGACAGCTTCCGTATGGTCGAGGTGGATCATATAGATGTCGAAGTGGCGAGCGAGGTGGCGCTCTGGGAGGTACAAGCGCCACAAACGCCAGTGTTGAGGTTCTATGATGACACGGGTGCTGTCCATTACGCACAGTGGTTTGATGTGGATGTGACGGCGGCGATAAACCAAGACCTGCGCGATGAGCATGGCTTTGCAGCCTTCGGCTTCACGAGCTTAAGTGGGTACGTGTACCTCTCCGAATCCGGGGGACTTGGCCCCGGCTTGACGATTGTGCCTGTGCCGGAGCCCTCGTCGCTGGCCGCGCTGCTGTTGGGCTTGGGTGGGTACACGGGCTGGCGGAGAAAGTGGAGGTGGAGGGCATGACCGCCCGGCGCACCTGGTTCGTGACGTACGGCGACGACATCAAGCAGGTGGCCTACTCAACAGATGGTGGCACCACATTTCAGGTGTTGATCACCTGGAGGTATGGACCGTACCCGTACGGTCTGGTCCAGCCTGGTCTTTACTCCACGCTCGGCGGCTATAACGGCCTTACTGCTGGGCAGAGCGCGCTGCTGGCCGGCACCGACAACTACCCTGCCGACTACACCCCCGAAAACAAGCGCTGCTACGGCAACTCGATTCTTCGTAGTGAAAACCCTCTCTCACAACCGACGGGCGGCAACTACACCCACGACATCGTTCTCGGGTTCTCACCGGACGAAGACGCAAAGGCGTATGGGCTCAAAGCCTATGCTGATGGCGAGGTGTGGCTTGCGATGAGGGATGACATTCCGCCCCATGGCTATACCGGCGAAGTCAACGGCAATCACCACAAGGACTCAACGGTCTGGGTGTCGCGCGACGACGGAAAGACGTGGCGGAAGATCGCAGCAGGTAGACATCCTGCGTCACACATTGATCCAGTCGACATGCCGGTGCCGCGTGGCTTCGGCCAAGTGGCGAGCGCGGTGCAGGCGCGACTGGTAGGGGACTACGTTTTTGTCAGCGGGACATACCGGACCGGCCAGACCACGAGCACCCGGCTTTTCAGGTTCAGGAGGTTATAGGAAGATGCGACTTTTTGAGCACATGGGTGCGGGTAGCCCTATTACCACAACACCACCAACGCGAGCGCGTATCCCCGTGGTCCAGGCCGTCCTTCTTGCCGTTGTGCTGGCTTGGGCGATGCCTTGCCAGGCGGACGATGTTTTCATAGCTCATCCTCACGGAAAGCAGGACGCGGGGTGGGAATGGTACTGGAACTCCAATGTCCCTGCCCCCATCGTACGCGCTGTATAGCGCTGATAATCCTTGGGCAGCACTGCTGGTTGGAGGCCTTCCGCCTGAGAATTATCGAGAAGGCGCTCTAATGCACTTCCCGCTTGCGGGGGCGCCGCAGGAGGTAGTGTCGGCCACGCTGCGGTTCTACGGCGACCTGTTCTACCCTTCTGTACGCGTGCATCACATTGATGCCGATGTGGGGAATGACGTTGCGCTCTGGGAAATCGATGCTTCGCAGACCCAGGTTCTCAGGTTCTTCAACCCCAATGTCCAGCCCGTTGCCCGCTGGTTCGATGCGGACGCAACGGCGAGCTGCGTGAAGGCTAGTCTCCCCGCGGGCCGGTTCTGGGGGCCTGTCTTCATCGCCTCTTGCAGCCACTCGGCGCTAGGGCACAAGTGCCCGCCGTGGCGTCTGTGGCCGGTCCGGGATCACCGACCGTTCTGGCTGCCCTCGTGGCGCGACAGGGCTCAGGCATCCCGCTTTCTTGTGCCAGCCGAGGGTGGCGACAGCACATCCGACCTCTGCAGGAGATTCAGCATGCGCGGAATGAGAGCGGTGACCAGCAGTAACCCGGCTGCCACCTGCAGGCAAGCAAGCACTCGGAATGGGCCAGTCGGAGTCCAGTCGCCGTAGCCAACTGTCGCCTGCGTCATCACGCTGAAGTATACGGGCGTCAACCAATCGGCGCTCGCCCAAGCGGAATGGGAGAGGAACTGCGGCCAAGCCGCGTAATAGGAAGCGAAACACAGAACCAGCTCCGCTAGGTTCACGTACCCGAGCAGGACTGATCGTACGGCCGATATCAAGACGTGCGGCGGCGCCGGGAGCGGTTGAATCGGGTCGAACAGCACAACACGCAGAGCGTATGCGGCCATGTCAATAATCCGCCAAGTCACAGGAAGAAGCGCCAGGAAGCGCAACGGGATAGCCACTGTCCAGAGATCCAGCAGCAAGAAAACGAGGATATCGACCACCATGCAACCCAACACGAACCTCTCCACGCGGAGAGCGCTCGCGTGCCTTACGTCGTCCTCAGCTTCTCTGATGTCCACCGGCGCCCTTCGGTTAACGATAATCGCCCGGCTTATCGCCGTGAGCAGATTCGTAAGGCCGTCAAAGAAGGGGACTACGACACCGTAATACTTGCGCTCGGGCTCAGGTTTCCCGTCAATACTCATACTGTACTCCTTCGGTTACCAGACGATGGCTTGCGCACAGCCGGCGGCGTGCAAGCGGCAGCTTCTCAGCAGCGGCTGGATGACGCTCAACGAGTTCACGGCATTACGTGTCGGCTGCCTTTGCACATCCGCGAGAGCCGCCCCTCTGACAACCGGAGATGGCAACGCGCGATCCCCCGCCAACAAGGCCGTTCGACGCCGCAGCGACGATCCCTGCATTGGAGGTCCGGGGCTTGCAGGCCGAGAAGCAGGCGGTGGAAGTGCACCGCCAGATGCATAGTGGCGGCCGGAGGAGGAGGGCCACGGTAGTGAGCAGAACCGTGTCACATGCCGCACTGCGGCTGGCTGAGGGCTTGGGCTGCGGCGACCATGCGATGGCATATCAGCAGGCACAGTGGGTGGCGTGCAGGAATCCCTGCCCTTACCTGCGAGAGCCGTCCTCGTTGTAGCCCCGGGACTGAGGAAGACCCGCCGCGTTCCACAAAGCGTCAAACGCCGGCTTGAGCTGTGCATCCCTGTTGGAGTCGAACGCGTCGAGTATGACTTCTGGCGGCTGAAGAACGTCTCGGTCAATGGGTACCGGTTCGAAAAAAGGACCGGCCCACTCCCACGGTATGCTGTAGCCTTTGACGCCGACCAGGCTGACGAGAACGGCGATTGGCGGGGAAATGCCGACGTGTCGCTGCACTCTCAAAGCCTTGTCCAGCCATTCGAGCATAGTGGACTCCTGTGCTTGAAGCTGTAGTGAGAGCTTTCCATGGTATTCACTCCCGATGCGGGTGTCCGCGAACTCCGCAGCGCCGTTGCGGAACAGCTGGAAGTAGCGGGGGCACAGAGTGCGCTCGCCCGACCCAACGAAGTGGAGCAGGCCGTCGAAGTTGATGCGGCTGTTGCCGAGGTTAAGTGTACGCCAGAGCTCGGCATCCGCTGCAAGAGCCCCGATCGGGAGGCTTTGGGCCGCCGATGCCCCGCTAAACGGGATCACGTGCAGCAGTGCTACAGGCCCAGGGCAGAGGGGCAAAGGCGTCTCGCCGGACACGACGGCGGCAAGGCGTCCGGCGCGGAACCGCCGCATCTGGTCGGCAATACCTTCCGACCTCAGGAACGCTTGCCTTAGCTCATCGACATCGAGCCCGTGCTTTCCCGCGGAAGTGCGAGTGAAGAAGCGCTCATGACCCTTGTAGTCCACGCTGACCATGTGAGGGCCGTTCCACGACTGGGGGATACGAATCGCGATAACGCAACGTCCTGATGTGAGCGGCACCGCCTGCGACCGCACGCCCCACAAACGGGGGCGGACGCCAGTGGACATCGATTGCTCCAGCCGTAGTACCAAGTTGTCAGCTTGGGCCGCGTCCAGACCTGGGATACCGACGGGCTTACCGTCCTTCGCTTCCACGCCGAGAAAGAGCCAACCGCCGCTGGCATTGGCGAATGACGTTGCATCATTCAGGAACTCTCTCTTGTCTGCAGGCGTGGTGCCGATGGCGTCGCGCTTGTACTCTATGGTCTTGGATTCGGGAACCCCATCGGCTACAAGCCCCCGGAGGTGCCCCTCATCTAGCGCACCTATTGTGATCCCGTCGAGCCTCATCAGCCCTCCCTCGCAGATCCCGCAACCCGGCTGACCGCCCAACTAGCCAATCGGCCATCCCCCGTGCTCCTCGATTGCGGCGTCTATGGCGGACATCAGGCGAATGGTGGCGGCCAGGGCGCCCACGACGCGGCAGTAATGCGCGATGTCTTCGAACGTGAGGGTGCGGCCCTTGCGGTCCTTCAGCCACTTGTCGCAGACCTGATAGCCGCCGATGTGGAACGCCCACACCTCCGGGGATACGTCCTCGAAGTACTGCTCTTTGTTGATCCAGACGCTGCCGGGTTCGCCCGTGTTCTGCGGGGGCAAGTAGCTGACGCGCTCGACGACACGGGTGCCATCACGCGGGAAGTGTGCAGGGTTCGGGCCATCGCGCTCCATCAGATGCAGGGCCACAAGCTCATCACCCAGCGACGCCAGCGCCCGGAACAACTCAGGGTTGCTGGTGAGCGGGATGCGGGGGAAGTCGAGCTTCAGGAACTCGGCGTAGCGCTGGCGGTATGTGGGCGAGTAGAGGACGGCGTAGATGTAGCTGAACACGTCCTCCGGGCCGAACGACTCAACACGGTCGCCCCGGCCGTCCGGCAGGAACTCCATGCCCAGTCGCCGGGCCGTGTCTTCAATGAAGGCGGGGGCGAGGTTGGGAGTACGCGCGGATGAAGCCGCCTGGGCAGTGAAGAGCGAGCCGTCAGGTTCTGCCGGTGCGTAGAGGTACAGCGGAAACACCGTTGAGCCGTCCTTGACCTCCACGAACAGGGCTGGCGTTGGTGTTCTCGCCACGACACAGTGCCGCCAATCCCGGGCCTTGGTTTGGCGGGTGAGGTTGAGGCAGAGGTTCTCGCGCCCCGCGACGTGAGTGAGAAGTTCCCTGCGCGGATAGTCCATCGTCGCCGCACCGAAATGGCACCACCTCCAATCGAAAGGTCTGTAGTGACAGCGCGTGGGGACAGCTTCAGCAGCAGCGAAGCCTCTGACAGTGGCGCGTGCTCTGGAGAGCTTCCAGTCGCGATTATCGGCAAGCCGATAGCGGCGTCCCAGATCTTCATCACTCAATGTGACATCCGACATGTCGCGAAGCCGGCGCTCGATGTCGCGCGCCTCGAAGGCGATCGCGAAGCCATCGCGGTGCGACTGAAACCCCAGCACGTTCAGAGGAACGGCTTCCGCGACTTGCCAGCCGCGCTCGTACTCTGCCGCCACTCCGGCATCAAGCGGCGCAAAGAGGCACAGTGGTCGTTCGGCTCGCACCTCCGTCCACTCGGTCGAGGACACGTCCGTCTCCGCGAGGACCGCGTACTTGTCCTCCCGCGAGCCGTAGAGGTCGGCATGAAACACGCGGCAAGTCATCCGGCGTTATCCCTTTCCCGCCCGGGCGCGGGCTCGTCGCGCAGCTTCGCGAGCAGGGCGTCCCTGCCAGCCAACGGCTTTCGCAAGCGTTGGGAACCGGCCTCGAAAGCCGCATCACCCCCCGGCAGTTCCGCAGCCAGGTCGCGCCAGTCAGGATTCCGCGACTCGATCAAGGCCGCCTTCTTTGCGCGGTTCCAGCCTTTCAACTGCTTCTCGCGGGCGATTGCCGCGTGGACGTCGCCGCTGTCCTCGAAGTAAACGAGCCTGTCGAGGCCATAGCGGGAAGTGAAGCCCGCGCCAAGACCCTGGCGGTGCTCCTGCACTCGGCGCTGAAGGTCGTTTGTCACGCCCACGTACAGCATGCCCGCGCGGTTCGGGAGGATGTACACCCAGTAAGTTCTCCCCGTATGACTGCTCATGATATCGCACACCGTGTCATGCTGAGCGAAGCCGAAGCATCTGCAGCGCTGCGGCAGAGAAAAGGCGCGCACCCCCAAGCGTGGTGACCTCTGGCAACGGTGCAGATCCTTCGACTCCGTCCCGTCAGAACGGGACTCCGCTCAGGATGACATGCCACGGGGATGCGGTACGAACAGCTACACGGTTGGCGCCAGTGCGCCTCTGCACAGGATGACATGAAGGGTGGCTCGTCATGCCTTCCCCAGCTTCACCATCAGGCAGATAGCCACGCCCTGCTCGATGTCAAACACGTTCTCGTCGGGCGAGCCGTCCGGCGCCCGCTCCTTCTTGCGTGCGTTCCCATGCAAGTCGTACACATATATCTTGTCGAAGGTCTCCATCAGCGCCTGGCGCATCCCGCGAAATGTGGGGTTGTCCCAGATACCCGTGATTGGTGATGAAGCCCAAGATGCCCTGGCCCGTGCGCTCGATGCGCCACTGGGCGAAGCGGATGAACTTCACGTAGTCGTCGTTCAGCCACTTCGGGTTGCGCTCTCCGAGGGGCTGGCCGTCCACCTCGAAGTAGTTGTGGGTCGGCTGCTGGGACATCGAGTCCTGGCCCCGCAGCAGGCCGCGTATCCAGTCGCCGGTGTTCGCGGAGTGGCCGGAGTACGGCGGATTCCCAAGCACCACCATCACGGGCACGTCGCGCTTGACGTCGGCGGCGGCGCTGGCCTCGCTAGCGACAGCCTGTGCGAACGCGGGAAGCCGCGCGGCCTCGCGCGCCTCCTCCAGCGTGTTAGTCAGGAAGATGCGCAGGCGCTGGCTGCCCCCGAAGTCGTAGCCCGTCTCCGCAAGCTGCAGCCCAAGCTTGAGATGTGCGATAGCATAGGGGGCCATCAGCAGCTCGAAGCCGTTGAGACGCGGCAGAAGGTGTTCCGCAACGTAGGATGGCCACATTCCGGCATCGCGCGCGAAGTGCTCGCGAATGCGGCTGATGACGAAGTAGAGAAACGTTCCCGTGCCGACCGCCGGGTCGAGGATCTGCACGCGGTGAAGTTCACGCGCCGCTTCGCCCTCGGCGGCCGGAAGCGAAACCTTCCCGTGATGCGCCAGCCCCTCCGCTAACATGAAGTCCGTCTTCAGGATATGGTCAATGCTGCGCACGATGTAGGAGACGACAGGCTCGGGAGTGTAATACACCCCGCGCTTCTCTCTCATGGCGGGGTCATAGGCGGCCAGGAACGTCTCGTAAGAAGTGGAGCACCGGGTCTTCGCGCCGGGTGTGCCGCCCGAAATCCGCGAGAATGGCGCCGAGATCGGCGCGCTTGAGCAGGGCGACAAGGTCGTCCACCGCCCACACCAGCGCTGGGTCCATGTTTGGACCGGCGATGTCCGCGAAGACCTGCCGCAGGAAAGGATTGGTCTGCGGCACGCTGTAGGCCGCAGTCTGCCGGGTGAATGCCTCGCCTGCCGCGGCGTTCGCTCTGGCGGCAAAGAGGCCATAGCAGATCGTCTGCGCATACATATCCGCGAACTGCGCGGGTATCAGGTCGTGGAGCAGCACTTCGCGGAAGGCCGCCATCTGTTGGTGCAGCAGGCCCTGGTCGCCTTCCTCCACATCGAGGGCCGCGGTAATGATGTGCCGAATGAGGCGCGCGACACCCGCCATTCTGCGTGCGAGGTCGGCGGGCGTGCCGATGAGCGGGGCCTCCTGTTTCAGGAAGTGCTGCAGCAACTCCGCGAGGGCTCCTGCGCCGCCATCCACAGCCCGAACCCTGCCGTCCGGCGCGGCCTGCGCGACCCTGACCGTCAGGCGATGCTGTCCATCCACGTACCAGCGGAACTCGAGGTAGTCGGTGAGTATCAGGTTCGGCAGGGCGTCGCGGTAACGCACAAGCTGTTCGGAGCGCTCGGTCTCATCGAGGCTGACGCCGACGTCCTTCGTCTCAATGTAACCGAGGAGCACCTGGTCGCGCTCGACTATGAGGTCAGGCGCGCCGCAGGCCTGATGGCAGGGCTCGTTGGTCGCACGTATGCCCTGCTCAATCGCTTCGATGAGGTCAACGAGTGCAGGGCGATAGGTGTGCTCAGTGGCGTTGCCCCTGCGCAGGTGGTCTTCGACTCTCTTGAGATATCCGCTAATGTCGGTCATGGCGTGCCGCGACGGCGCATTTCGTTGAAATTGAAACCCGTAGATCTCTCAGGTGACGCCGCCTCTTGGTTAGCCCTCTGCCAGCCAGATTCCTGCGGGCCTGCTCATCCGCGGTGAGAGAGCTGTTGATGAAAGCGGCCGGTATCCTGCGCCGCGCAAGGCTCGCGACCTGGTCTTTCATAAGAGAGATGAGCGGCGAGACAACGAGAGTGACCCCGGAGGAGTTGAGCGCAGCCAACTGGTAGATGAGCGACTTGCCCGCGCCCGTGGGCATGACGACAAGCGTGTGCTGTCCAGCGCGCAGGCGCTCCAGCGCTTCGGCCTGCCCGGGCCGGAAGCTCTTGAAGCCGAAGCGGGTTTCGAGAAGTCTGCCTGCCGCAGTGTTCATGTCCGATGCTGGTGTGTTCACCGGCAGCCGGGCGGTATCCTGCCCGATGACCCGCAGGCTTCTGTTCGGGGTTCTCCGGAACGACGGGCCTCTCACGTCATGCCGGACTTGATCTGGCATCCAGACTCTTCACGAAGGTGGGTCCTGAATCAAGTTCAGGACGACGTGGTACGGGTGAGGGCTGATCGAGCATGAGATGGCTCGCACCCGGAATGTAGCATAGGGCCTTGTACCCGTCGTAGGTGTTCCGGCGTTATGTGACGCCCACAAGGGGCTAGGCTACGGCAGGAGAGCTAATGGACGCCTGCAAAGAGCCAAGCGACTGTCGGTCCCTCCGGCACCGTTGCGCAGGCAGCCCCCGGGACTCCGCTCTGGATGACATGGGCTGCCTTATTGCACAGTGCGGATGAAGAGCCGGATGTCTTTGTCCGTGACAAGCGCCCTGCCCTCTTTCTCGCCGAGGACGCTGACGGCGGTGGCGAGGCTGTCGGAGGTCGTCGCGTCCGGAGCGATGACGGTCACCTCGATGCGGCTGGTGAGGCCGAGACCGGTGCGCGGATCCACGACGTGCGAATAGCGCTTGCCGCCGATCTCGACGTACTGGTACAGGTCGCCGGACGTCGAGACCGCGCAGTTGGTGAGGACGAGCGGATCGCCGCCAGGAATCTCGATCTTCCAGCCTTTCTCGCCCGGAGGCGCGGCCGAGACAGCGATGTCGCCGCCCATCTCGACCAGCGCGCTGCGGATGCCCCTTTTCTTCAGCGCGGAAAGAGCGGCGTCGCAGGCGTAGCCCTTCGCGATTCCGCCGAAGTCGAGCTTCATTCCGGGCACGCCCAGCCGGACCGAGCGCTCGTAGCGGTCGAGAGTAACTCTGCGCCAACCCGAGACAGCCCGCGCTCTGGCAAGCGCGGTGCGTGAGGGGAACTCGCCCGTCTTGCGCGCAGTGCGCCACAGCGCAACCGAAGGGCCGACAGTTACGTCAAAAGCCCCGTGAGACCGCCTGGACAGCTCCTGGGAGCGGGAAAGGACTTCGAAGAGTTCCCTGCTGACACGCTCGGGCGGCCCTCCCGCACGGGCACAGAGCTGCATCAGTTCGCTGTGGGCACGGTAGTCGCTCATGATCTGCTCCAGATCGTCAACACGCCTGAACGCCACCGCGGCGGCGGCCTGGGCGGCTGCTTCCGAACGCGCCCAGAGAACGATGCGCGTTTGCACGCCCATCTGGAGTCTTGTATATTGAAACCGCGAGAGAGGTGGGAACACGCGGCGCGCACAGGCAACGGACATCCCGGCCGCCGCCACGAAGAGAAACAACGAAAGGACTATTGCTGACTTGATCGTTTTCATTCCTGCTTCCGCCCGCGCCGCCTGGCACTCCATAGCCGGGCCACTTGCGGCGGCCTGCGTTATTATGACCGCCGCTCTGCCCGTTTCGGCGGCCGTCAAGCCCGCGGCCAAAGCGCCGGCGAAGGCAACCGCGGCAAAGCCTGCCTCGGCCGCCAAAGCCCCCGCCCCGTTCACAGTGACCATCCCCGGCTCCACCGTCAAGTTTCAGATGATGGGCGTGCCCGGCGGAACGGTTTCCGTGGCCGACCCGGCGAACCCCGGAAAGACGAAATCTGTAACGCTCAAACCGTTCTGGATCGCAAAGACCGAAACCACCTGGGATGAGTATGACCTTTTCGCCTTCGGAATGGAGCCCTCGGGCAACACTCCCGCCGGAGCCACCGACGCGAAGTCGCGCCCGAGCCGCCCCTACGGCGCGCCCGACCGGGGCTACGGGCATTCGGGCTACCCGGTCATAAGCATTTCATACTACGCGGGGCAGCAGTACTGCAAGTGGCTATCGGAGCTGACCGGCAAGAGCTTCAGGCTTCCCACAGAAGCGGAGTGGCAGCACGCCTGTTGCGCCGGACAGCCCGCGCCGGCCAAAGAGCAGCTTGGCGAGTTCGCCTGGTACTGGGAGGAGAAGACGCACCCCGTCGGGAAGAAGAAAGCCAATGCGTGGGGGCTGCACGACATGCTCGGCAACGTTGGAGAATGGTGCACGTCCGTTGACGGCAAAGGCGTGCTTCGCGGCGGGAGCTACGAGGACAGCGCGTCGAAGATAAACTGCTCGGCCCGCGCCGAGGAGAGCCCGGCATGGAACGCTAACGACCCCCAGAATCCCAAGGGCAGATGGTGGCTGTCGGACGGGCCGTTCGCCGGTTTCAGAATTGTCTGCGAACAGCAGACAGACACAGCGGACAAAGGCAAGAATCAGGACACAAGAGGCAACTAATGAACGACAAGAGCGATACGTCGCGAAGCGCATCTCAGGTTTCGCGCAGGGACTTTTTGAAGGCAGGCGCGGCGGCGACCGTGCTGGCGGCATCGGGCAAGTACGCTTTCGCGCAGGCGTCGGACGAGATCCGGATCGGCCTAATCGGCTGCGGCGGGCGAGGCAGCGGCGCGGCAAGGGATGCGATCAACGGGTCGCCGAACGTCAAGATCGTTGCGCTGGGCGACGTGTTTCAGGACAGGCTGGAAGGTTGCTTCAATGGGCTGCTGAAGACCGCCGAAGAGAGCGCCGAGATGAAGGCCAAGATCGGCGTCACCAAAGAGAAATGCTTTGTCGGGTTTGACGCGTACAAGAAGGTGATCGCGAGCGACGTTGACCTGGTGATTCTGGCGACCCCGCCCGGTTTTCGGCCCGCGCATCTGCAGGCCGCAATCAACGCGGGCAAGCACGTGTTCATGGAGAAGCCCGTCGCCGTGGACGCACCCGGCGTGCGCACGGTAATAGCGGCCGCGGCGATGGCCACCCAGAAGAAGCTCGGCATCGTCGCCGGCACACAGCGGCGGCATCAGAGCGCCTACGTCGAGACCGTCAAGCGCCTGCACGCGGGCGCCATCGGCGAAATCGTCGCGGCGCAGTGCTACTGGAATCAGGGCGGGCTGTGGATGCACAAGCGGCAGGACTCGTGGAGCGATATGGAGTGGCAGCTTCGGAACTGGCTGTACTTCACCTGGCTCTCCGGCGACCACATCGTCGAGCAGCATCTGCACAACATTGACGTCATCAACTGGGTGATGAAGGCGCATCCGGTGAAGGCGGTAGGCATGGGCGGACGCGAAGTGCGCACGAGCCCGGACTACGGTCACATCTTCGATCACTTCGCCGTTGAGTATGAATACGAGAACGGCGCACGGCTGATGAGCATGTGCAGGCAGATTGACGGCTGCGCGAACAATGTTTCGGAGCATGTGATCGGGACGAAGGGCGACGCGAACCCGGGCGGCTACATCGGCGGCGCGCAGAAGTGGCGCTACGAAGGCCCGGGCAACAACCCGTATGTTCAGGAGCATACCGACCTGGTGGCGAGCATCCGCGCGGGCAAGCCTCTCAACGAGGGCAAGTCGGTGGCGGAGAGCACGCTGACGGCGATTATGGGGCGGATGTCGGCGTACACGGGCAAGGAGATCACCTGGGATCAGGCGCTGAACTCGAAGGAGAACCTGATGCCGTTCAAGCTGGAGTTCGGCCCGCTGCCAACGCCGCCCGTGGCGGTGCCGGGTCAGACCCAGTTCGTATAGAACGGAGGCAGACACAATGAAGATGAACAGGAGAACACTTCTGGTGAGCGGCGTGGCGGCTGGCGCGGGGCTTGCGGCATCGTCAGGCCTGAGCGCGGCGACATCGCCCATGAAAGGCAAGGGCAAGGCCGTGCTCAAGATATCGAGCCAGGAAGGAATCATCCCCGGCAAAGACCTGCCCGAGAAGCTGGCGAACATGGAGAAGTGGGGCTTCGACGGCATCGAGATCGGCGGCGGCGGCCTTGCCGGGCGGGTATCGGAGATCAAGAAGGCCCTTGCGAATTCGAAGATCAAGCTGAGCGCGATCTGCGCAGGGTTCCAGGGCGTCCCGATCTCGCATGACGCGGCCGAGCGCAAGAAGGCCGCCGACACGATGAAGGAGATTCTGACCGCCGCCGGAGAGCTCGGCGCGGTGGGACTCATCTTCGTGCCGGCCTTCAACGGGCAGACCAACCTGAGTTGGATGGAGGGCCGAAAGGTGTTGCTCGAATGGGTGCCGGAGGTGGCCGACCACGCTCAGAAGTGCGGAACGACGCTGCTTCTGGAGCCGCTGAACCGGGGCGAGACCTGGTATCTGCGGCAGTGCGCGGATGCAGCGTCCATTGTGAGGGACGCGAATCATCCGGCACTGCGCATGATGGGCGACTTCTACCATATGTACATCGAGGAAACGAGCGACATGGGCGCGTTTCTGTCGGCGGGCGACTACCTGCGCCACGTGCATCTCGCCTCGATCAAGCGCAAACTGCCGGGACAGGACGAGCGGGACTACACGAACGGGTTCGCCGGGCTGAAGATGATCGGCTACCAGGACTTCTGCAGCTTCGAGTGCGGAGTACTGGGCGAGCGTGAGGTGGAAATTCCGAAATCGGTCAAGTTCCTTCGGAATCAGTGGAAGAAGGCCTGACCGGCATCCTGATTGTCTGAATTGTCTGAACGGTGGAGGGCGCTTTTCGGCGCCCTCCGCTGCTTGTGGCGGGCAGGTTTTGAAGGGCCGCGCCGGGAAGCAGGCTGATATGACAGATTTCACACAGGAGTTCCGGAAGCACGCCCGGCAGGCCGGGGTGGACCTGCTGGGCATCGCGCCCATAGACCGCTTCGACGGGCTTGCGAAAGAGAAGCACCCCTGCAGCATCTTCCCCGAGACGCGTTCGGTGGTCGTCACCGGCAAGAGGGTGACACGCGGGGCACTTCGCGGAATCGAGGAAGGGACGCAGTTCGATCTGTATCAGAAGTTCGGACGCGACTACCTCAACAACCGGACGCTCGCGATGTGCACGTTCAAGTGCGCGGAGTTTCTGGAAGACCGCGGATGGGAGGCGGTGCCGCTGCCGAACCTTCCGCCGCAGATCCCACCGCTCGGAGTGCCCGTGCGGCCGGGACAGCCCGCGCCGAACGTGATGCTCGACTTCGATGATGCCGCCGTACGCGCGGGCGTGGGGGAAATCGGTCTGTGCGGACTGCTTCTGACCCCTCAGTTCGGGCCGCGTCAGCGGTTGCAGTTGATTTTGACCGAAGCCGAACTAGAGCCGGACGCTCTGTTGCGGGAGCCGGTCTGCGACCGGTGCATCGAGCAGCGGCGGGTCTGCCCTCTGGACGCCATGGACCCCGCGAACGCTTCGGCGTTGAGCATCTGCGGCAAGGAGATTCCCGTGGCGCGCATTGACGACGCGAAGTGCAAGGGCTGCAAGAACGGCGCATTCCCCAACCCGTGGCATTCGTCCGGTAAGCCCGATCGCATGGCGGCGCTGTGCACGCGGAGCTGCATCCAGCATCTGGAAGAGACGGGCCGCGTTCGCAACACTTTTCACAATGCGTTTCGCACTCGGGACCCGTGGGCGGTGGTGACGGTCGAGAAAGTGATTGAGGGGCCTCTCAGTGACGCTGACTAAGGGACGCCTGCAGGAGTTCGCCCGGTCCGCCGGGCTCGATCTGTTCGGAGTCGCAAACATCGAGCGCTTCCAGAACGCCCCGCCACGGATGAGCCCGCAGTCCATATTCCCTGCGGCCAGATCGGTGATCGTCGTTGGCAAGCGCATTCTGCGCGGCGGGTGGCGCGGAGTGGAAGAGGGCACCTACTGGCCAGGATACACCTACTTCGACTATCACGGACTGCTGAACAGCTTCTTCATACCGCACGGGCTGTACGAGCTTGCCTGCTTGATCGAGAATCACGGCTGGGAAGCCGTGCCATATTACCCCGGCGTGCCGGAGTCGCAGCCGCCGGCGGAGCCTTTGCGGAAGGGCGGCATGGCCGCCGAGGTTCATCTGGCCATTCGCATAGCGGGGGTGGCGGCCGGCATCGGCGAGATAGGCTGGTCGAAGGTGTTTCTGACGCGCAAGTACGGGCCGCGGCAGAGGCTGGCGGCCATCATCACCGACATGCCATTGGAGCCGGACCCGCTGCCGGAGCCTCGCAGCATCTGTGATCGGTGCATGCAGTGCGTCCGGGGCTGCCCGGGCGCGATCCCGCACATGAAGGACGGCCGGACGGTCAGCATTCAGCTCGAGGACAAGGTCTATGAGTGGGCGGACGTGGACATGGGCAAGTGCACGCTGATGTACCACGGCGGCGATCCGAGGGTTTCGCCGTTCATTCATCGGGATATGCCGGGCTACCGCTTCGACGTCACCGAGCAGGAGATATCGGAGGAGACCGCGTACAAATTCGCCTGGCCGATGTCAACCGGGCGGTGGCGCAAGACGGAAGAATACCCGTCGGGATTCATCATCGAGGGACATGCGCTGCTCTCGATCTGGGGAATCGGCGAGGATGAAGGCTCGAGCTACGGCATCGAGGGATCCCGCGGCTGCATGCGAAGCTGCTTCGACCACATGGAGCGCGCGGGACGGGTAGAGCAGACGTACCATTCCGGCCCCTTCATCCGGCGGCCACGCTGGATGCTGCCGTCGAAGGTGGAGAAGAGCGGGCAAGACTGACCGGGCACCAGGCTCAGCGCCGCGCGCGGCTTACCCGCTCACCGTCACCTTAACCGCGGCACCGTCATCCGACGGGCACGGCCCGTTCGGCTCCCAGCGCGGATAGTAGCTCGTTGTCGCGGCGGGACTCACCACAAGGCTGAGGCCCGTTCCCGCATGCGTTCCCGTGCCATTCGGCCCGGTGTACCAATGCATCTCGGACGGCGCTCCTCCGAAACCGCCGCCTGCGGTGATCGTCGCGCTGCTTCCGGGGGCAATGGTGGTGGACCCGCCGGTGGACGCCGGGGCCTGCGGCCGCACTCGCACGAGATCAATGCGCGCCGTCGTGTCGCCGCCATTGGAGCCCACGCGCAGCATCACGGTCATCTTGCCGGTTGACCCTGCAGTGAAGCTGATTCCCTTGTTGCGCCACTCTCCGGCGTCGCCGATCCCATCCGTCGCAAGGTCGGGAGTCAGAGCGCCGGTCAGATTCACCCCGAGCTGCGCCACCGCGCCGTTTGTCACCTCCCTGCGGTGCAACATGCTGGCGGTGTAGTTGCGGCCGGGCTGGACGTTGAGCTTCTGGTAGATCCATGAACTGAACGGGTCTCCGGCTATGGGGTCGGATATCCTCTGGCTGCTCGTTCCCTCGTAGCGGATGCTGATGTCTTGGCTGAACGTACCTAGGCTCCCAATGCGCGTCCAGTGATTGCCGACTCCGGCAGTGAAACCGCCCTCGAAGTCGCCGTTCTCCACGCAGAAGCGCGGCACGGTGGTGGCAAAGAGTTGAGTGCGGGTGGAAGCTCCGCAGGAGTTGAAGGCTTCGACGTACCTGGCCGCCGATGTGCCGGGATCGAAGCCGGTTTCGGTGTGCGACGTTTCGTTGAGGACGCCACCGATCTGCGTTCCGCCGCTCGGCGCTGTGAAGAGCCGGTACCCGTCCGCGCCGGCCGAAGCGGACCACCGCCAGGTTATCGCCGATGTGGTCGTGGTGGTGTTGAGCGCGGCGGGCGGCGCCGGGCCGTTCGATACGGTGAGAGACACGCTCACAGATGTTCTGGAGCCGAAGTCGTTGGTGACGACGCAGTTGTAATCGCTGGCGGCGTCGGCAGCGCTGACGCCGGAAATGGTCAAGAGATCCGTCGCCGCGCCTGAGATGCGATCGCCGTCATCGAGTTCTGCCGTCCCTTTGCGCCAGCGGAAGCTGAGAGGCGTGCTTCCTCCCGCGCTGATGGTGAACGTGGCCGTGCCGCCAGTGCACACGGTCCGGCTGACGGGCTGCATGTCTATGTGAGGAGGTGTGTTGGGCGGTGGCTCCGGGTCGGCGAGCTTCACGACAGTGGACGCGTCGGCGAGGTAGAGGGCGCGCCAGTTGTGTGAGCGCTCGTAGTAGGTGCTGACCATGCCGTCCGCCCGGACAAGCGTTCCGAGCGCGGGTTTGGGGGCGGCCGGGCCGGCGCAAACGACACGCACACCCGGATGCCCCGAGCCGTCTTTGCATCCGGCACCGTCGTCGAGATAGAAGAAGTCGCTGCCCACATACCGGACCCACCCGACGATGCGCGCAAACAGGCCCATGGTGTTCAACCCGGTGGCGGCGACCGGATCGGCCGCGCCGGGGAGCATTTCCATCACGGCGGGCTGCTGTCCGGCGGCTGCGCCACCCAGCGCGCTTGCCCTCAGCCTGAGCGGGACGGCGCTATGCGCCGCGCCAGCCGCCTGCAGGATGTCGGCATTCACCACAAGCTCTCCGTTGCTGAGGCTGACCAGACCGATGAGCGCCACAGGCCCCGGGGCGGGAATAGCAACGGACGAGCTTACCCTGATTCCCGCTGCGCGGTCCGCCTGCTGCACAAAACAGCTGGAGCCGTTTGCCCCGCTCACGATGTCGCCGTACAGCCGGACAATCGCGCCGGGGCCAAGACGCCGGGCATCCGGAATGCTGATGGCGGGGATGGCGTGGTATGCGAGGTTCGGAGTGCATCCGCAGTCGGATGCGACGCGCAGCATGCCCGGGTTGGCCGTGCCGTCTTCGCCATAGATGCAGCGCTGCATCTTCGTCACCACGTTCGTCACGCTCTCCGACTCGCCGTTTACGGCGAGATTCCAGTTCTGCACGGCCCCGATGGACTGCTTCAGGCTGTTGACGTACACCCCGAACCAGTAGCGCGCAGTCTCGCGGTTGGCGGCGCTGACGGTTCCATTCACCACGAGACCCTTGAGCTTGTAGAGCGCTCTCAGCGAGTTGACGAGGCCGTCAATGTAGAGGCTCTCGTACCAGTACTCGTCGCTGCCCATCTGCTTGGCCAGCCTGAGGGCTTTGGCCGCGAGCACCACGCCGCCTTCGAGTTGCGCGGCAGACTTGAACTCGCCCCACGGCCCCCGGAACCCCGGGTAGGCCTCGCCAAGCGCCGGAAGCTTTCCCGCCCGCAGTTTGTCCGCCACATAACCGGGGAAGTACCTTCCGTCGCACGTCGGCCACTCCGAACCGTTGAGATCGAACTCCAGCTTACCGGCCGCTTCCGCCCATTCCGCGAACATTTCCGGGTCGGACAGGCCCTTGCGCACGGCATGCGACAGCGCGAACTCACGCGTGCTGCGTCCGTTCAGGTTCCACGAAAACTCGGCCACCGCCTCGACGTTGTATCCGACGAATTTCACAAGCGGCGCGGGTGTCGCATAGCCGATGTATCCGCTCATGCCCTTCTCGACAAATTCGGTCATCCGGTACTTGGCGAACTCGGCGCTCTGGAATGGCTGGGAAGAGCCGATGGAGGCGAGGCTCGGGCAGACGCCCGCATAGCGCCCGCTGGCGGCGTAGTTGGCAGTATCGCCGCTGACGACGCCAGTCCTGCCGGATGTGTAGGTGTAGAGGCTGTGATAATACCAGACCTTGACCTCGGGCGGGAGCGAAGCGAATACCTCTGCATTGCTGGATTCGGTCTCTTCGGACGTGAGTATGCGCAGGCCGATGGGGACACCCATGCGCTGCTTCGCCTGCTGCCACGCAGCCACGATGGTGTTTGCTTCCAGAACGTCGCGGTTCCACTGCGAGCACTGAGCGCACTTGCACCCGCCCGCGCCGTGCAGGTTCTCAGTCATCCAGACGTCCACTTCCTCCACGAATGGCAGGCTGCGAAGCTCCACGATCCAGTCCGCAAGCACATTGACGAACTCGGGCTGTGAATAGCAGATGGCGCCGTACTGGCCTCCGGCGCCGATGAGCTGCGGATAGTAGGTGAACAGCCCGCTCGCCCACACCTGCTCCAGATGCAGCACCGCCGGAACCGGTTTCAGGCCGTAGTATGGCCCCTCGGTGACCATCGGCTCGCGCCCCTCCTTGAGCCAGGAGTGGCCGGCGCCGTCGGAGGAAACGCTGCGCGCGGAGATCTGCTCGCCGATATTCATCTTGCGGTCGGCCAGCCATCGCAGCCAGGCAAAGTGATCACATCCCCACAGGCCGCGGTCCGCGATGTCGGGCCAGTCAGTCATCTCAATGAGCGGAATGCGGGCGGCAGATTCGGACGCATACGGCGCGATAAGCTGCTGAAGCGTCTTGACCCCGTAGTAGAGGCCGCGCGGCTCCAGCGCAACGATTCGCAGGCCCGTGTTGCCCGGCTCCACGGTGACCTTCGAAGCCTGCTCGTTGTTATTGAGCGCATCGAGGGGCTGGGACTCTTCTCCGCCGAGCACGAGAGTGATGGTGAAGGCGGGGGACGGCGGGTTCGGCGCGTTTTCGGCGAGGTGCAGTGTCTCACGAAGCTCTTTGCACGCCTGAACGGCAACGATGTCCGTTGAAGCCGCCGGAACGATGGCGATCTGTGCGGGGGCGACAGTGACGGCGGACCCGATGGCGACGGTTTTCGGCAGCGGGATGGTGTAGCGCAGCCATGCCGCTGCCTCGTCCGGGCTGACGGGTTCCACAGCGGCTGACGCCGCAATCGCGAGAGACGCGAACAGGACGGCGAAGAACAGGAGCAGGGCGATCTGACGATTCACGATGACCTTCCTTGTGGCACTCCCACGCGGCGTTCAGGGGCGTTACGCGGAGTGCCCTGTTCAGACTACGGCATCCGCCGAGGGGTGTCAAGGGCAGAGCGTGTCTTGCGTTTCCATCCATCCTGCGGGCCTGTCAGAGCCGCAGCATACGACGCGAATGCATCGCGTCGGTATTATAGGCTGGCCACCAGTGCTCGCAGAATCATATCGGCTTTCCGGCGACGTGCAAACCACAAAGAACGGGAGGCCCGAAGACCTCCCGTTGCACAATAGTTGCATCTTGAGCTTTGGTTAGCTGCGCGTGCGGCGGTGAGCCAAAAGGCCCAGAATGCTCCCTGTCACGAGCACCAACGATGAGGCGGGCTCGGGAACCGGCGTAGCCAGGTCGTAGCGAAGCTAAGCTACCGCGAAATCGCCGTCCATGCTCACTCGCACTCCGGTGAAGGCCCCGATGTCAGATGCTGCAAAAAGCCTGGATCCGCCATCTCCATCAACGACCTGCACTATGGGTCCGATCAGATTAGCTCCGTTGTAGAACGCCGCGATCATCTGGAAAAAAGAAAAATTGTTCGGCTCAGACTCAAAACCAAAAGTGGTTAGTGGTTGTGAGAATGACATGAACAGCGATGACTGCCCCTGCGTGCACAACACCCTAGGAGTTGCGGTCTCCGCATCCGGCGGAGAGTTCCAGGTGTTCCAAGAATCTGGGACAGTGAAAGCCTGCAGTGGAATGTCAAAGCTCACTGTCACAGTACCGTCCGTTATGCTGTTCAGTTGAGTATCATCCTCATCAACAACTGGGATGAGGGAAGTAGATGCCAGATAGGCGGCATCCGGCTGCGGAATTAGCTAGAAGCTCCTTTTGATGTTTCGGGTTGTGGTGTTTCGGATTTCAGGGTTGACCCCTGAGACTTTCGATTCTCCAACGGGCCCTGTCAATGACGCCGGCGGCCAGACCGCCGCGGACCGGATTGGCGTGCAGGTAGTTCACGTTCTCCACTACTGAAGTAGCTGGCCCGTCCAACTTTCCAATCCTATATGGTAGCATTTGTGTCGGACGGAGCATGAGTGGGGCGGTTTCTGCATTCAGGACCATCAAATCCCGGTTGCCTTAGGACGACCTGTTTCGGACCGCCCGCTTGCAGAAGGCTGAATACTAATAGGGAGTCGCGCTGCGAGCGCCAATATAGGGACGTATTTGGGCCACACATGCACCGCTCTTGCCCGATGATCTACGTAGGAGTTGACTGGGCTGACAAAGCGTGTTGGACGAGGCGGGAGCCAAGCTCGAGGCTTTCGAGATCTCACACAGCCATACGGGCTTTGAGGCGGCTCACGAGCGCCTTTCGAAGCACGCTGTCCTTGCCGAAGATGTCCGTCTCGCGATCGAGACGCAAGACTCTCTGCTTGTGGACTTTCTTCTGGAGTGTGGCTACAGGTTGTACTTCCTGAATCCCAGGCAGACGGACCGGTTCAGAGATCGGCATCGGATGAGTTCGTCCAAGTCCGACAGCTTCGATGCCTTTGTCCTGGCCGACGCGGTGAGAACGGACCCTCACCTGTTCAACGCGCTGTCTCCTCTGGATGAGGAGAGCTTCGTGCTGCGGGTTCTGACACGCACGCGCGAAGGTCTGACGCGCCGGAAGGTTGCCATCTCAAACGAGCTCACAGCGGCGCTGAAGCGTTACTTCCCGCTGGCCCTTGAGTTGTTCAGCGCCCTGGATACCCCTAAGGATGTGAGCTTTCTGCTGAAGTATCCGTCCTACGCGCAGGCCAGGACGGTTTCTGAGGCAGGGATCGCCGACATTCTCCGGGAGCAGGGCGCAAAGGAGAAGGCTGCGCTGCGAAAGGCAGGGCTCATCCGGGCCAAACTCACCTCGCCGCAGCCGACGCCGTCGGCAAGCGTGGCCAAGGCTTACCCGGTGGCCGTCAAGTCACTGCTGCGACAGATGCGGAGCGTGCTGGACGAGCTGAAAGCCATCGAAGACGAGATCAGGGAGGCCTATAAGAACCATCCGAACAAGCCGCTGCTGGACTCCCTGCCGGGAGTCGCCTCCACCCTGGGACCCGTTCTTGCCGCGGAGCTTGGCTCCGACCTGAGCCGCTTCAGCGACATCAGAACCTTGAAGGCCTTCGCAGGCTCCTGCCCGGTTACGATCCACAGCGGCAAATACTGCGAGGTACGCTATCGTCGGGCCTGCAACCGGCGGGTGCGGCAGGCGCTGCATATGGCCAGTCAGTCGGCCATCACCTGCTGCGGATGGGCCAGGGAGCTCTACGACAGGCGCCCATCCGAGGGCAAGTCTTACGGCCGCGCGCTGAGAGCAGTCGCGAACCAACTCGTCGAGATAATCTACGCGATCCTGCAAACACGCACACCTTACTCAGAAGCATACCACCTGCAGATGAAGGAGGCGCATTCACCACGCATCTTGACAGAGGGAGTCCGAAACACCCGCCGGCGCAAACCGCACGGCTTCAGCATAGCACATGGCCGGGCTTGCGTCAAAAAGTTGCGGTAACACTGCGGCAGAAACGCCCACAAGGGGCTAGGCTACCGGCCGTTCCATGGCAGCAGCGGCCGTCAAGGGCTGACAGTCCATCTGCTCAAGGGAACGCAACATCGTTTCGTTGGACGGTCCCAAGAGACCCGGGCCGGCCTTTGGCAGCGCGCGCCGCATCAGCGGTGGCGGTAATGATCCAGAATGACGGCGGCGACGATGACGCAGCCGGTGATCAGCCGCTTGGCCGGTTCCTGAGCGCCCACCTGAGCCAGGCCCGCGCCGAGCACGGCGATGATCAGCACCCCGAAGAACGAGGCGGCGACAGAGCCGCGCCCGCCCATCAGGCTCGTGCCACCGATGACCACCGCCGCGATAGCCTGAAGCTCGGCGCCGCTGCCCGCGTTCGGGTCGGCCGAGGCCATCCGCGCACAGTTGATGACCGCCGCCACCGCGCAGAGCAGCCCGGAGAGCGTGAAGACCGCCAGTTTCACCATCCGGGTGTTCACACCCGAGAGCCGCGCCGCCTCCTCGCTGGTTCCCAGGGCTATCATATAGCGCCCGAACTTCGTGCGCGCGAGGGTAATCTGCCCCGCGATGACCAGCAGAAACGCAAGCAGGAACGGAAACGACAGACCCGCCAGCGAGGCTTCCGATATGACCTCGACCTGCGAGCCGATGTACTGCGTCTGGGAGTCCGTCACCATGTAGGCCGCGCCACGCGTGATCTCCATCATCCCCAGCGTCACGATGAATGGCGGAATGGCCCAGCGGATCACCACCAGCCCGTTCAGGGCTCCGCAGACGGCGCCAGCAACGAGGCAAGCCACGACTGCCACCGGCAGCGGCAGCCCGTAATCCACCATCCCAATGCCGAGCACCGCACCGCTGAAAGCCAGAACCCCTCCGACGGACAGGTCAATGCCCGCGATGATCAGCACGAAGGTCATCCCCACCGCGATGATTACGGCGGCGGGCACCTGATTGGCTATCGTCCTGAACGTGGTGGCAGTGAAGAAGTTCGGAGCACTGAGGCTGAAGACGGCCACAAGCCCGGCGAGCACGAGCGCCATAACCAGGTACTCCGCCGCGACCGATCGAAGCTGACGCGCCCCATGTCCTTCCATAGCGGGCTAGCGCAAGCTCTCCGGCGTAATCAGATCAACCGGAGTCTCCTTGTCCGAGGGCGTGCTTCCGTTCTTCAGCATCTCCAGCGCATACTCGATGCCGTAAACAGCCAGCTTGTCGCCGTGCTGGTCAACCGTCGCCAGAATCCTGCCGTCCCGGATGCTCTGCTGGACCGCGGAGATATTGTCGAACCCGACGACAAGCACGTCATCGAGCCTGTTCGCAGCTTTCAGCGCCGCCACCGCCCCAAGCGCCATGTTGTCGTTCGCGCACATAATGCCCTTCAGGTTGCTGTGACCGGTGATGATGGAGGCGACAACCTGATTGGCCTTGTCCATCTCCCAGTACGCCGTCTGCGAGCTGGCGATCTTCAGCCCGGCCGCCTTCACGGCGTCCTCAAACCCCAACTTGCGCTGGATTCCGTTGAACGCATTCGGAGCGCCTTCGATGATTGCGACGCTGTCGCCGGCCTTCAGTTTCGCAGCGAGCGCCTCCCCCGCCAGCCGGGCGCCCTTGCGATTGTCGGGCCCCACGAACGGCAGCTTTACGCCCTTCTCCGCAAGCACCTGGCTGTCGAAGCGATTGTCAATGTTGACCACGACGATGCCCGCCTCCAGGGCTCTCTTGCAGACGGGCACGAGCGACCTTGAGTCGGCCGGGGCGATGACGATGGCGTCCACCTGCTGGGTGATGAAGTTCTGGACGATGTTGATCTGCTGGGTGACGTCGGTCTCCTTGTTGGTACCCTGGACCAGGAGGGTGACGCCCAGTTTCTTGGCTTCCCCTTCC
>JBPOJE010000084.1:0-13645 GCA_052033935.1 Armatimonadota bacterium | reverse complement strand
GCGAAGCGCAGGAGAACGCGCTCTTGATCTCTCGCTACAGCCTTCCGAAGATGCGCTCCGTCTGGAGCGAACAGAACAAGTTCCAGAAGTGGCTCGATGTCGAGCTTGCCATCTGCGAAGGATGGTCAAAGATCGGCGTCGTGCCCGCGGACGCTGTCGAGAGGCTCCGGAAGAACGCCCGCTTCAGCGTCGAGCGCATAGAAGAGATCGAGGAGACTACCCAGCACGACCTGATGGCGTTCGTGGGCAACGTCGCCGAGCATGTGGGCGACGACGCGAAGTGGGTGCATTTCGGTGTCACCAGCTACGACGTCGAGGACAATGCCCTCAGCCTGCGCATGCGCGAGTCGTGCGAGATGATCGAAGAGGACATCGAGCAGCTCAACGAGACCCTGCGAACACGGGCGCGGGAGCACAAACACACGTTGCAGATCGGGCGCACGCACGGGGTGCATGCCGAGCCGATCACGTTCGGGTTCAAACTTGCCGTCTGGATCGCCGAGATGGAGCGTAACCTCGAGCGCTTCCGCGAGGCGCGCAGGCAGATCTCTTACGGCAAGGTTTCGGGTGCGGTCGGCACGTACGCCAACGTTGACCCACGCGTCGAGCAGCACGTCTGCCAGGCGCTCGGCCTGACCCCGAGCCCGGTCTCCACCCAGATTCTGCAGCGCGACCGCCACGCGCATGTGCTTGCCGCCTGCGCCATCTGCGCCTCATCGCTCGAACAGTTCGCCACCGAAATCCGCAACCTGCAGCGCACCGAGATTCTCGAAGTGCAGGAAGCGTTCAAGACCGGCCAGCGCGGGTCGTCCGCCATGCCGCACAAACGCAACCCGCGCCTCTCCGAGCAGGTGTCTGGGCTTGCCCGGGTCATTCGCTCCAACCTGTATCCCGCGCTCGAAAACATCGCCACCTGGCACGAGCGCGACCTGTCGAACTCATCCGTCGAGCGCATCGTCATCCCGGACGCCTTCATCGCGCTCGATTACATTTTGCAGGGCTTCCGGAAGGTGATGGACGGGCTGGTCGTCTATCCCGAGAATATGCTCGCAAACCTCGAGAAGATGCGTGGGCTGGTCGTCAGCGAGCAGATTATGCTCGCGCTGGTGAAATCCGGGCTGCTCCGCGACGAAGCGTACAAACTGGTGCAGAGAAACGCCGCAAAGGCGTGGGAGGGGGCGCCGTTCCGCGACTGCCTCCAGTCCGACGCGGGTGTGATGGCGCGGCTGTCACAGGCCGATCTGGACCACTGCTTCGACTACCGGGCTCATTTGAGCCATATTGACCTTGTTTTCGAACGGATGGGCATCTGACGCGCTGACCGTCCGCTCCGTATCTTTAGAAGCGTCGCCGAAAACTGACCGTGTGGGAGGACCGTTTGTCCAGGAAAGCCAGAATCTACGTAACACTGAAGCCGACTCTGCTGGATGCCGAGGGGCGTGTCGTGCAGCAGGCGCTTACGAACATCGGGTTCGAGGGCGTCGAGAACGTGCGGATGGGCAAGTACATCGAGATTGATCTTGCCGATGAAGCCGCTTCCGAGAGCAACGTCGCCGACATGTGTGCCCGCCTGCTCGCAAACCCCGTGACCGAGGACTTCCGTCTCGATCTGGAGGATGCTTAGGTGAAGTTCGGCGTAATCCAGTTTCCGGGGTCCAGCAGCGACCAGGACGCGTATTTCGCCGCGCTGAATGTCCTCGATCAGCCCGCGGAGTACATCTGGCACGAGTCCACGGACCTCGCCGGATCCGACTGCGTCATCGTGCCGGGCGGGTTCTCGTACGGCGACTATTTGCGCTGCGGAGCGGTGGCGGCGCTGTCGCCTGTGATGGGCGCGGTCAAGAAGCATGCCGCCGCCGGTGGGCTGGTGATGGGCGTCGGCAACGGGTTCCAGATCCTCTGCGAGTCCGGCCTGCTGCCCGGCGCGCTCCTTCGCAACGAAGGCCTCCGCTTCGTCTGCAAGCACATCCACATGCGCATCGAAAACGCCCGCACCCGTTTCACGAATGTCGGCGAAGTGGGCCAGGTGCTGCGCGTGCCCATTGCCCACGGCGAGGGCAACTACTACTGCGATGACGCCACGCTGAAGGAGCTGAACGGCAACGGGCAGGTCATCCTGCGCTACTCCGGCCCGGCGGGCGCCATTGACCGTGCGTACAACCCGAACGGCGCACTGGACGGCATTGCGGGAATCGTCAACCACGAAGGCAACGTCGCGGGAATGATGCCGCACCCCGAGGGCGCGTGCGAGCCGGTGCTCGGCTCCACCGACGGGCTTGTCATCCTCCGCTCGCTTCTGGCGGGTTAGGGCTTATCGAAAGGCAGCGTATGTCTCAGACCAGAGTAACAGACCCCGAGATTACCCCCGCAGTCTGGCGGGAGATGGGCCTCAGTGACAGCGAGTACGAGCAGGTGACCGGCATACTCGGCCGCAAGCCGACGTACACCGAACTCGGAATGTTTGCCGTCATGTGGAGCGAGCATTGCGGCTACAAGTACAGCCGTCCGGTGTTGCGGCTCTTCAAGCGCTATCGCGAGCAGCTCGATTCGGGCGCCCTCGAAAACGCGGGGGTGGCGGATATCGGCGACGGGTACGGCATCGCGATGAAGATTGAGAGCCACAACCACCCGAGCGCCGTCGAGCCGTTCCAGGGCGCGGCGACTGGCGTCGGTGGAATCCTGCGCGACATCTTCACGATGGGCGCGCGGCCCATAGCATCTTTGAACTCGCTTCGGTTCGGCGACCTCGACGACCCGCACGTCCGTTTCCTGTTCGATCAAGTTGTCGCCGGAATCGGCTTCTACGGCAGCCGCGTTGGCGTCCCGACAGTCGGTGGCGAGGTCTGCTTCGATAAGTCCTATGCCGGAAACCCGCTCGTCAACGCAATGTCCGCCGGGCTTGTGAAGCTCGACAGCATCGCCAGCGCCAGTGCCGATGGGCCGGGTAACTCGGTCATGATCGCCGGCTCCCGCACGGGGCGCGACGGCATCCACGGGGCGACCTTCGCCTCGGTCGAACTCGGTCCCGATTCCGAAGCGAAGCGCCCGAACGTGCAGATGGGCGACCCGTTCACCGAAAAGCTCCTCATCGAAGCGACGCTCGAAGCTCTGCAGACCGGCTTCATCGCCGGAATTCAGGATATGGGCGCGGCGGGCATCACCTGCAGCACCTGCGAGACCGCCGCCAAGGCGGGAACGGGAATAGAGATTGACGTCGCGCTCGTGCCGCAGCGCGAGTCCGGCATGACCCCGTACGAGATCATGCTCTCCGAGTCGCAGGAGCGGATGCTCGCGATCGTCCAGAAGGGGCGCGAGGACGAGGTCGCCTCGATCTTCAAGAAGTGGGGCATCAACGCCGTTGTGATCGGGCGTGTGACGGACGATGGGCTGGTGCGCGTCAGGCATCACGGCGAGGTCGTCGCCGAAGTCCCCGCGAAGTCGCTCGCCGACGAATGCCCCACCTATCAGCTCGAAGCGGACGAACCGGCCTACATCGCCGCTACCCGGTCGAGAGATGCTGGTGATGTCCGCATTGAGGACTACTCGCGGGCTTTGCTGAACCTGCTCGCCTGCCCGACTGTCGCATCCAAGCGCTGGGTGTGGGAGCAGTACGACCACATGGTGCAGACCTGCACCGCCATATTCCCGGGCTCGGACGCGGGCGTGCTCCGCATCCGGGGCATTCAGAAAGGTATCGCGCTCACGGCCGACTGCAACGCAAGGCAGGTGTATCTCAACCCGTATCTGGGTGCGAAGATGGCCGTGTACGAAGCCGCGCGAAACCTCGCGTGCAGCGGAGCGAAGCCTGTAGCTGTCACCGACTGCCTCAATTTCGGCAACCCCGAGAAGCCCGAAGCGTTCTGGCAGTTCAAGGAAGCCGTGCGCGGAATCGCGGACGCCAGCGAAGAGCTCGGAACGCCGGTCATATCCGGAAACGTCAGCTTCTACAACGAGACCCCCGAGTCTGCCATCCTTCCGACCCCGGCCATTGGCATGCTGGGCGTGCTGGACGACGTGGAAACGCGCGTGAGCTACAGCTTCAGGGGCGAGGGCGATGCGATTATTCTGCTTCATGCGGGATGGCCGGAAGACGCCTCGGGCGGGCTGGCAGCCTCTGAGCTTCAGGCGATGACCTCGGGCGAGCTGTACGGCAGCCTGCCCGATCTGCGCGAAGACAAGCAGCGCGCTCTCAACGACGTGCTTATCGAGTTGTCCGAGTCCGGCGCCATCCGCTCGGCGCACGATGTCGCGGAGGGCGGGCTCGCGGTGTGCCTGGCCGAGTCCGCCATCGCGGGTGGCATGGGCGCGGATGTTTCGTTCGATGCGCCGGTCGAACCTACCGCAGCGCTTTTCGGCGAGCCGGCGGGGTTTGTCATTGCCACCGCCTCTGCTGACGCAGCGGCCGGTATAATGGAGACTGCGCGGGCGCGGGGCATCGAAGCCGCGCGCATCGGTGTCGCGGGCGGCAGCCGTCTGTGCATCACGGTAAACGGCGAGCGGCTCGTGGACGTGGACCTCGCCGCCGCTGCCGGGGCATATCAAGACTCCATCGGAAGCATAATGGATCGCTCGTAACCCTCGTTTGCCGGCGGGTTGCGCCCCATAACCTATGAGATACCTGGAAGACAGCGACCATCTGAACGAGGAATGCGGGATATTCGCCATCTGGGCACCCGGCGAGGACGTTGCCCGCATCGCCTACTTCGGGCTCTTTGCGCTCCAGCACAGGGGGCAGGAGGGCGCGGGTCTCGCTGTCCGCGACGGCAAGGCCGTGAAGGTGCACAAGAACATGGGCCTGGTCACGCAGGTCTTCAAGGATGAGAGCACCCTCAGCGGGCTTACCGGCTGCGCGGCCATCGGCCACACCCGCTACTCTATCACCGGTTCCAACAATCCGCTGAACACTCAGCCCATCGTCACTCCCTCCAGGTGGGGCGACATCGCCGTGGCGCACAACGGCGGGCTGGTGAACGCGGTCCAAATCCGCCGCCAGCTCGAGATGTTCGGGGCGCAGTTCCAGACATCCAACGACACCGAGGTCATCGGGCAGTTTATCGCCAATCAGGAGTTCGACGACATTGAGGAGGCCATCGCGCAGGCGATGATGACGATTCGCGGTGCGTACTCCGTCGTGATGCTTACGCCGAAGGCTCTCTATGTGTTCCGCGACAGCTACGGGGTGCGGCCGGTGTGCATGGGGCGCCTCAACGGCGGGCATGTCGTGTTCGCCAGCGAAAGTTGCTCTCTCAATACCGTCGGCGCCCAGTATATGCGTGACATCGAGCCGGGCGAACTGGTCATCGTGGACGATCAGGGGATGCGGTCGCGGCAGGTGATGCCCTGCACCCGGCATTCCATCTGTGTGTTCGAGTTTATCTATTTTGCCCGCCCCGACTCCAAGATGTACGACAAGAGCGTGCACGCCGTGCGCGAGCGGCTGGGGCATGAGCTTGCGCTCGAGCACCCAGCGCCGGGCGCGCATCTTGTCTTTCCGATACCGGATACTGGCACGCCCGCCGCCATTGGCTTTGCGCAGGCGTCCGGCGCCAAGTATGGCGAAGGGGTCATCAAGAACCGCTACATCCACCGTACGTTCATCAACCCCGACCAGCGCATGCGCGAGCTTGGCGTCCGGATGAAACTGACGCCCCTGCGCGAGAATCTTGCGGGCAAGCGGGTGGTGATGGTGGACGATACCATCGTCCGCGGAACGACAACAGCCGCCACGGTGCGGATGCTCAAGGATGCGGGCGCGGCGGAGGTGCATGTCCGCATAACTGCGCCTCCCTACCGCTACCCCTGCTTCTACGGAATAGACACCGGCAATGCCAGCCAGCTTATCGCCGCGAACATGGACGTGGACGCCATCCGCGAGAAGATCGGCGCGGACACGCTCGGGTATCTGAGCCTGCGCGGGCTTATCCGGGCGGTGGGGCTGCACCGCAACAATATGTGCATGGCCTGCTTGGATGGGCGCTACCCGATTACCCTGCCCGGCGAGACGCTCACAAATGAGGTCTTCGAAATGGGTGCCAGGCCAGTCGCCGCCGAAAGGGTTTCCGGCTAGACGGCCTCCGGTCGCGTAGAATAGCCCCTTGTGGGCATCAACTCTGGTCGCGTAGTACTACAGCCCCTCGTGGGCGTCGGACTCCGGTCGCGCGGCATGGCCCTTTGTGGCTGTCAGACTCGTGCTTCGGAAGGTGTGTGAAACTATGGATGATCAACTGACCTACCGCGACGCCGGCGTTGATATTGACGCTGGAATGGATGCGGTGGAGAAGATGAAGGAGGCCGTCAGGCGCACGTACACCCCGGCGGTCATCTCCGGGGTGGGCTCGTTCGCCGGGCTGTTCAGCGCGGGCTTCGCCGGGTACGAGGAGCCCTGCCTCGTCTCCAGCATTGACAGCGTTGGCACCAAGATCAGCATCGCCTGCGCTCTGAAGCGCTACGAAGGAGTGGGCCGCGACCTCGTCAACCACTGTGTCAACGATATCCTTGTCACCGGCGCGAAGCCCCTGTTCTTCCTCGACTACTATGCATCGGGCAGGCTCGAACCGGAAGCCGCCGCGGAGATGGTCTCTGGCGCGGCCGAGGCGTGCATCGAGAACGGGTGCGCTCTCATCGGGGGCGAAACGGCGGAGCTTCCGGGAATCTATGTCGAGGGCGAAAGCGACTTCGCCGGGTGCATCGTCGGCGTCGTGGATCGCGCGAAGATCCTGCAGCCGTCGAGCGTTCAGGCCGGGGACGCCCTCATCGGGCTCGCGTCCAGCGGGCTGCACACGAACGGGTTCTCGCTGGCCCGCGCTGCTCTGTTCGGAAAAGGCGAACTGCAGCCGGAATCCTACGTGCCGGAACTCGGCCAAAGCGTGGGCGATGCGCTTCTGATGCCGCACCGCAGCTACCTTCACAGCGTGCAGGCAGCCATCCAGCACGATCTGTCTATCCGCGTGATCGCGCACATCACCGGCGGCGGGTTGTATGACAACATCCCGCGCGTGCTGCCGCAGGATGCCCGGGCGGCCATTGACCGCCGAAGCTGGACTCCGCCTCCCATTTTCGACCTGATCCAGAAGTGCGGCAACGTGCCCGACACCGATATGTACCGAACATTCAATATGGGCATCGGGCTGGTGCTTGTCGTGTCGCGCTGGCAGGCGCCCGCCGCCTGCGAGTTCTTCAACGCGCACGGAGAGAACGCCTGGCAGATTGGCGAGATTGTGAAGGGCGCGCGCGAGGTGCAGATCCTGTGACCTGCCCGCCCATCCGCATCCTGATTCTGGTCGGCGGACACGGGCGCGGCAGCAATATGCAGGCGATCATTGACGCCTGCCAGTCCGGGCAGATCCGAGGCCGCGTCGCCGGGGTCATCGGCTCGGTGGCTGGGTCTTCGGCTCTGGAGCGGGCGGTCGCCGCCGGCATTCCGGCCACCGTCGTGCCGTTCACGAAGGACGATTTCGCGGGCTATCAGGTGTCGGTGAATGCGGCCATCCGCTCGTTTTCGCCCGATCTCGTCTGCCTGGCGGGTTACCTAAAGCGTCTGTCACCGGATATCGTTCGGGAGTTCGACGGGCGCATTATGAACATCCACCCCGCGCTTATTCCCGCGTTCTGCGGACAGGGGATGTACGGCGAGCGCGTGCACCAGGCGGTGCTCGAGTCCGGCGCGAAGGTCTCGGGCTGCACGGTGCACTTCGTGGACGAGGGCTACGACACCGGCCCGATCATCATGCAGGCCGCCGTGCCCGTCGAGGACGATGATACCCCCGCCACCCTCGCCGCGCGTGTCCTTGAGCAGGAGCACCGCACCTACCCCGCCGCTGCTGCGCTCTTTGCCGAAGGCCGCCTCCGCATCGAGGGCCGCCGCGTCCGCATACTCCCCGCCCCGGGAGGGTGAGGCTCCCTTATTCGTAACTGCGTGTGGTAGAATTGTCGTGGTTGGCTTTTGCCCGGCGTCCGCCTGGATCGCGACAGGTGCGGGAGTTCGCAGAACGGCGCGCCGAAACAGTGGACGGCGGCGCTCGACTTCCAATGGCGCCAGGGGTCGTACCAGGCGGTTGAGTTTGCGCGCGCCAGAGGTCCCTGTGCGGTCACCTCGACGCAAGGTGACGAAGTCACAGGTCGCGAAGCAGTTGCCGGGAATGCACGATTGCCGGTTACCAGTCGGCATGTGTCCAAACGAATCTGGAGCTAGGTGAGCATACCTGGTTGTGCACAGCAAGGCTTTAACGTGAGTAACGGGAGGTGCGCTTGTATGCGTAGAGTCTTCATAACGTTTGTTCTGTTTCTGGTTGTTTCCGCCGTTTGTCCTGCTGGTAACTGCTTCGTGACCCAGAAGGTCAGGGTGCCTGGCACGGGCGCCGAAGCCTATCGCACGACGGTGGCCATCATTCTTTATGGCGCGGACGAGGAAGGCCAGAGCGCGTTTGAAGCGAGCGCCGAGAGCCTGCGTGGCTTGCTTGCGGATTGGCGGGTCCCCAAAGATAACATCGTCATCGCACGTGTGCTTTCGCGCAACGATGTCGACGGTGCCTTGGCAGATGTCCGGAAGTTCACCACTGACAGAGACCGCATACTTCTGTTCTGCATAGCGCACGGAAAAGAAGGCGGTCCCCATGCCCCCGTGCTTGCCCTGCAGCCGGCCGGCAACGCCGGAGACATCCCGGTTGGGGATATAGTTGAGCTGTTCAGGGGGCTGAAAGCTCGGCACCGGCTGCTGGTTATTGACGCGTGTTACTCCGGCAGTTTCGAACTCGGGCATCGAGCAGGCGCAGGCAAGGGTCCTGAAGTGTTCACGAAGAACAGCTCGGCGGTTCTGCTGAGTTCAGCTCCCAATGCCGCTGCCAAGATCGGGGAGGTTCAGACAGAGTTTGTGCAAGGCTTCGTGGAAGCCGCGCGGGACACTGTGCGTGACAGCCACAAGGTGAAAGTTGAGGGGCTTTATCTGACCGACCTGGTCCACAACCTGGAAGCAAAACTTCCCGTGGTAGCAGGCATCGTGAAGGCGAAGCCAGGTGCTGGCGGCGGGGATTCGGAAGGGTTCCAGGTGCTTCTTAACGAGACCGTTGTGGACCGCTCGGCCAGGAGGCTGGCTGAGCCGACCTATGATGCTAAGGACGCGAAGGCGCTTGCGGAGGCCATTGACAGGTACCGCAAGGAGTTGGAGCAGACGGGCCTGTCTCTCGGGGACAGGGCGTACCTGGAGTTCCGGCTTGGGTGCGCGCTTGCTGAGCAGTTGGAGCCGTCGCTGCGCCGGGATTCTCTCAAAGAGGCTGTTCAGATTCTCATAGAGCTGAAGGGCCTGGAGGAGCAGTATCAGTTTGACCGGCGTTTTGTTCTTGCATGGGCAGCGCAAGAACTGGCGGAGACCGATAGGCCGGGCTTGAACCTTGATCAGGCGATAGGTATATACACCGGCCTGCTCAGGGACGCGGAGGGCTTTCTCGACCCGCAGACGCGGGCTGCGCTGCAGAACAACCTCGGGAACGCCTATTGGTATCTGGCCGAGATCGAGGACCCTGCCGGCAACCTGAAGCGTGCCATCGAGGCCTACACGGCGGCCCTGCGCGTTTTCACCGAAAAGGAACTCCCGCGGGACTGGGCCACGACGCAGAACAACCTCGGGAACGCATACCGGAAGAAGGCCGAGTTCGAGGACCAGGACCCTGCCGGCAACCTGAAGCGTGCCATCGAGGCCTACACGGCGGCCCTGCGCGTGTTCACCGAAAAGGAACTCCCGCGGGACTGGGCCGGCACGCCGAACAACCTCGGGAACGCCTATTCGGATCTGGCCGAGATCGAGGACCAGGACCCTGCCGGGAACCTGAAGCGTGCCATCGGGGCCTACACGGCGGCCCTGCGCGTTTTCACCGAAAAGGAACTCCCGCGGGACTGGGCCATGACGCAGTACAACCTCGGGAACGCATACGCGAAGAAAGCCGAGATCGAGGACCAGGACCAGGCCGGGAACCTGACGCGTGCCATCGGGGCCTACACGGCGGCCCTGCGCGTACGAACCGAAAAGAAACTCCCGCGGGACTGGGCCACGACGCAGTACAACCTCGGGCTCGCCTATTCGGATCTGGCCGCGATCGAGGACCGTACGGCGAATCTGACATACGCAGTTGACTGCTTCAGGAACGCCGCGCGAGGCTTCGAATCAGCAGGCGTCCTGTCGCTCGCGGAGGCCAGCAAGGCTGCGCTCGCGGATGCGGAGGCGGCTCTCAAGGAACCGCGGAGGCCCTTGTGAACAGCCAACAGGGTATGAGCGCCATGTCGTTTCCTGCCAGATTATTCATCGTCGTATTCACAACTGTGCTTGGTATGGCGGCTGGCCACTGGCTCGAGCGAACCACTCTGCTCCGCCATATCGCAGAGTCAGGGTACAAGGCTGCGCAGGAGGTGCTGTCGCAGACGCCGCATCCGACAGACGGCGTTGCGCTTGTTGACCTGAGCCTGCTGGTTCCTCCTCGTGCTCACCAGGAAGAGACCCCCGAAAAGCCAGGAGATCCCGAGGTGGAAAACCAGATGATTGGCCAGTTTACCCTTTTGGAACAGGTACTCAAGGAAATCCGCACGGCCAATCCCCGCTGCGTGTTTGTGGATTGGGAACTGGTTCTGCCTGAGGCATACCGGCTGCCTGACAAGACGAAGTTCCGGTTCGCCCCGGCGGTTTCGCAGGAGTTTCAGCGCGCCTACGGCCGCCTGTTTGAAACAATCGCGAACTTCCGAGGCGAAAGGCAGGTTATGGTGGTGGGTGACCAGGTGGAACGGACAAAGGCTGAAGGCTTTGTCGTGCTGCCGTTCAACCTTGGTGAGCATGTCCTTGTTTCGGCCGGGCTCGGATACCTGGAGGGGGTTGACTGGCGAACGACAAGAGAAGCACCGCGTTTGTCGCCTGTGCAGCCGCTTGCCGGCAAGCGGTTACCCTCATTCACGGATGCCGTCATTTCGCATTTCGACGAGCCGGATCTGGTCCGCGAACAGCCCCGTAGGTGGCTGCTGTTCTCCGCCACGCGCCTTGTGCATAATGAGCGGTGCTTTTGGATAGATTACGGCTACGCGCAGGATCTCCTTGACAAGTCCGTCCGGTGGTCTTTCCGTGACACGATAAATGATGACATTCGCAAAAAGCTGCGCGGTAAGGTCGTAATACTTCTCGACCTGCAGAGGCCCGTCCGCACAGACGACAAGGAGATTCCGGTCAAGACGCGCCACCAGTACGGCGCGGGAATAGGGCATGCCTGTGCATATCTCACCCGCACCCGGCAGCCGCTGTACGCATTGCCGGAAGGCTGGCCCGAATGGGTCCTGTTCGGGGGCAGTGGCGTTATCCTTTCTCTGGGGACCTCGTTTTTTTCGGGCTGGGCTTCAAGGCCTTTTCGCAAATCCCGCCGGCTGCGGGTTGCTGTTGCTGTGGAACTGCTTGGTCTCGTCGGTATTCTGATTGCCGCGGTCATTTGGGCGCCGCGCTTTCTTGCCAGTCAGCACCTGCTGGTCCCGCAGCTCTCAACCTTCGTTGCGCTCAGGAGCCTCGATCTCATTGGTGTCATTGTTTTCCTGGCGATTGAGGCGTTTGGCGATCACGAATGAAAGGATCGGAAGTAATGTCGTTCTGCTCTCGCATTGGTTGGCTCTGTTTGCTTGTCTCTCTGGTTGCGCCTCTGGAGGCCGCTCCCGGCAATGCTCAGCGTCAGGTGAAGGAGAAGCCTTCCGTGGGCCGCGTGTTGATGGTTTCCGGTAAGGGGCACCGAACGCTTATCCGCAACGGGAAGAGGATCCAGTTGAGTGCCGAGTCTCTCAAGAAGTCGGTCTTCCTGTTGTATGAAGGGGATCGTTTCGAAGAGGCTAACACTCCTGTGATCCGCTACGTTGATCAACAAGGCTACTGGACAAACCCGCAACAGGAGAGTGCGCCTCACTCGCCCAGCGCGCGAAAGGGCAAACCAATACCGAAAGTGTTTACTGCAAAGAGGAATCTGGCGGCTGGGCCGGCTCGCGAGCCAGAAAACAGGCTCATAGGCAAGGCAGATCAGGTCAACCAGCTTCATCTGGGCAACGGTGACCCGTTCCAGTTCCAGCTTGCGTGGTGGTCTCGTAGTGGTGTGCAGGCGAAACGAATATCCCTGCTGCGCCAGAAGGATGTCCTCATCGCCCACGAGGTAAAGCAGGCCCGTGTCAGCCAGAAATGCCCGGTCAGTCTGTACGCAGACGCCGAATTGGCAGATGTTGTCGTCACCAAGTGCAAGGGATCCGAGTTCACGGTGCGGGTTGACTTCTCGGACAACACCTCGGACTCGCTCAAGTACAGGCTCTTTGACGGGGATCCTGTATTGCTGGACTGGCATGGGCGAGAGCTGCGTTGGGTGCGGCGCGAGCAAGGATATTCCGGAGAGTGGTTGGATAGTGCCATTGCTGCGGCCAACGCCTATGAGTCCGCGGGCTGCATCAGCCAGGCATTGATCCTTGTGATGGAGTGGTGGTTGTCTGACCCCGAGAGCGGCGCAGCAACGGAGTTGCTTGGCTCCATCGCCGTCGAATGTGGGCTTGCTGCGCCTGAGCGCTACTGCCCGTGACCGCAGTTCTCACGAAACCAGTCCTCGGACTTCGGCTTTTCGTGCTTCGGCACGCTGCTGCGCTCTTTGCCGAAGGCCGCCTCCGCATCGAAGGCCGCCGCGTCCGCATACTCCCCGCCCCGGGAGGGTGAGGCTCCCGCCGAACCGTCGCCCGCGTCTCTTCGCAACGTCACGCCGGACTCGATCCGGCATCCACCGGGACGGCGCACGTGGCCCACAACGCCATGCCGGACTCGATCCGGCATCCACGGCTTCCGTCCTTCGGGTTACTTCACACCCCCAATCAGGTGCTTGCCCCACCGCCGCGCTCTTTGCCGAAGGCCGCCGCGTCCGCATACTCCCCGCCCCGGGAGGGTGAGGCTCCTGCCGAACCGCTACCCGCGTGACCGCGAACAGTGCAACTTGGGCCTCTACGCGCTGACATTTTCGAACACTCTCAGAGCCTCGCTTCGAGTGATCACGGTGTCGTACAGACCGATCGCCTCGCCTTCGTGCCTGTTGATGCCGGTGTAAACGAGACTGGAATCCTCGTACCGTTTGAACTTGTACACCGCGTCGTTCATCAGAGCGCTGTTGAACAGCCCCAGACTCACGAGCAGTTCGAAGTCCTGCATCTCCAGCCCGGTGACCTTCTTAAACAGCCCGGGCTCCAGCTTGGTGATGACGTCCCTCAGCGTTCGTTCGCGATAGTCGGTCAGATACATGAAGATCGGTATCCTCGTCGCGAACGTGATCAGCTTTTCCTGAATCTGTTTTCGCTTTGAGCGGTACTCCTTCTCGTCCGCTGACAGCGCCTGGCGCTCCTTTTCGGGCAGCTCTTCGTCGTTGGCCTCTCTCCGCGTTTTCTTGACGGCCTCGGACTTGTTGATGATCGTCTCGATTTCCTGGTTCAGGCTGCGAAAGCCTTCGATCCTCATGATTGCGGCCAGTGCTTCTGGATTGTCCAGCAGTCTGCGGAGTGTGTCGTTGTCCACGTTCACGAGCAGGGCGCTCTCCCAGCGTCGGGCGAGAAGCGTTGCGGTCGTGCCACTCATCGCCATGTCCAATATCCCCGCGGCATCTATCTGCTTCAT
>JBPOJE010000010.1:0-36337 GCA_052033935.1 Armatimonadota bacterium | reverse complement strand
ATCGCGGAGCGGTTACTTCGCGTGGCGGTCGCGTTCAGAGAGCCGCCGTTCGCGGGAGAACCGTTATCTTCTTGGTCGGATCCCGTCCGCGTATGAGGCGAGCCGGCGGACGTATGGCAGCCCTCGGATTCACCGGCAGCTGTCTTCGGTGGTGACGGGTGGTCTCACACGAACCAGCCGGACATACGATGCACGGGGGGAGATAAGGAGGGCGAGGAAACAGCACTCAGCCATTCAGCAGACACGAGCTGAATCCAGTTTACACACTTCAGAAGGAAGTACCGGTTCTCGCCACGCTTCTTGACCGGCAAGGGCCGGAGCACTATAATGTAACTAGTTCCTCAGGTGGCGGAACACGCTCGTCTCCGGCCTGCCGGGCGGCACTGCGGTTGTAGAGCATCCCCGTTGACGAGTTGCACGGGGGATGTGCCGTGTGCTTCAGCCAGACATTTCGGGCAGGGGCGCGCCGGTCCGGCCAACAGGACATGTAACAGAAGGCGGCGTGGCGCCGAGGGCCGGTGCGGACCCCCGTGGATCGGCTTCGACCTTCCCCGGCGAGTGTGCAGAGGGGCTTTTGGGGACATTGGCGTGGTGATGGCGGGTAATGGCAGAGCACTGTGGGTGCGAGGAGCGAGGTTTGCGTGGACTGGCCTCGTTGTTCTGCTCCTCTGGCTGTCCCGCTCAGACGCCGCTATTGGCATCTACAACTGGTACCCCGTCGCGGACGACCCCTCAGCCGAGATTCACTACCGCCTCAATACGGACGCATCGAGCGGACAGGTTCTGATACGGAGCAGTTCCGACGGCTCGATCGTAAGGACACTCGAGCTGACCGGGGCCCTGCTCACGAAAGGGCCGCACCACGTGAAATGGCTCGGCGACGCCCAGGGAGGCGGCTCGGCCCCAACGGGTGACTACTACGCCGAGATATCCGTGAGCGCCCCGCCCGTGCAGGAACACCCGCAGAACCCCTTCAAGAACCGGCACGATTTCGCGTACGTCGGGGGGACGCTGGCGCCGTTCTACGGGGTCGCGGTGGACACCAACCCGGCGAACAACAACCAGACCGAACCGGAGCTGTCAACGTACGGCCTGATCTACGCCGCCGATGCCGCCGGCAAGCGAATTCTCGCGTTCTATCCCGATGCGTGGACGGATTCCATCGTGAATGGACAGATCAACGCATTCCGCGAGTTTCCTTCGGGCACGCAGGGTAACGCAAGCTCGCCGTGGGGCCTCAGCGCCGCGGAAGACGGCCGAATCTATTCCACCGCGCGGTCTTACACAGCTTCTCAGGGATTCCACAACTACAGCCCGGACGGCGCGAGCCACCTGTTCGGCGGCCAGAATTCGACCAGCCAGGACACCATCGCCTTCGGCATCGCCTCGGAGGGAACCGCTTTCCACCTCTCCTCCGTCGGCAGCAGCATTGAACGCGCGAAGATGAACGCGGACTATTCGTACCGCGATGACCTGCCCTCCGACCCGTTCAGGATTGCGAAGACCGTGCTCAGCGGCGCCGTTTCGATATTCGGCTTCACGGCGGGCCCATCGCCTTCCGAGAACTCGCCCCTCTGGATTACGAACTATTCCGTGACCCCCTCAGTGTCGAAGTGGACGTGGAACGGCGTGGCGTACGAACAGGATGCTTCGTGGGTTATGACCGGCGATGCCCGCGGCCCGGGGGCTGTGGCGGTTGGCGTGGACATCAGCAGAAACGGCGGCGATCTGATGGCGGTGGGATGCGAGCGGCGGGCAAACAACCTCGTCTTCCTGAGGGCATCCGACGGCTCGTTTGTCCGGGCCTACGCCCCTTCCCAAACCATGGTGCACAACGTGGAGTTCGATGCGGTGGGCAACGTGGTGATGGACTGCGGGGGCGACTCGCGCTCGAACAAACAGCGGCGGGTCAGCATCTTCTTCCCCGAAGACAACGGCAGCTCGGACACACGCTGCACGATTCCGTTTCATCATACTTACGGCAATCTGCCCCCCGAAGTGCTAAGCTGCGCCGCGAACCCGGAGACGATACGAGAGAACGCGCTGGACGCCGCTGCTCTCACTGTCGTCGTGCGGGACAGCGACGGGCAGGGCAGCATCGCGTCCGTGACGGCGGACCTGTCGCCGCTCGGAGGCGAGCCCGAGGCGGCGTTTGCCCTTGATGCCATTCTTGACCCTCAAACAGCGCGCTACGTGCTGCAGGGGGTGCGGGCGCAGCCATCCACACGGGCGGGCCAGCACAGCATCACCGTCCGGGCGCGGGACAGCGCGGGAGGCACGGCTGCGGCGTCAATCGCTCTGGGCGTCACAGGCGGGATCATCTCGGGGACCGCCGTGCACGAAGTCGCGGGATTCCCAATCGGGGATGCGACGGTCACGCTCGCGGACTCGGTATCGGGAAACGTGTACACGGCCATTACTTCTTCTGACGCGGGATCGGTGGGCGCGTTTGAAGTCAGTGTCAATCCCGGCTGCTACACGGTGTCCGCCGCGAAGGCCGGCTACGGGGTTTCGCCCACCGTTTCGGGCCTGGTTGTGGAACAGGACCAGACTGCCTCCGGCGTGCAGCCGCTCTTGGGTTCGTTGACGGTCGCGGCGGCGCTCGGTGCTGCGGAAGGCTCGGGGGTGTGCGTCGAAGCCTGTGTCGTCGCGCCGCCGGCGGCGGCAGACTGGGCAACGGGCGGCCAGAAGGGCTTCAGCGACGATGACGCCGCGGGCGCGAGCTTCAAGTACTACATCCGCGATTCTTCCGGCGGTCCGCCGCCGATCGCGGCCATCAAGGTGGATGATGGCGTCAACAAGCCCGCGCGCGCGGACGTGGTGATCGTCGAGGGCCGCAGGCTCTATCCAAACGGGCACGAGCGGAATCTTCAGGATGTCACGAACTTCCACAACCGGGGCCCCGGCACCGACCCGCTTGCGCCCGAGCCTGTCGGGCTGAGCAGCCTTGTCCGCTTCTCTGACAACCTCGACTACGAAGGTTGGGGACGGTATGTGCAGATTGAGGATGCCACGGTCGTGCCCGGCAGCCAGTACGAAACGCCCACCACCGCCGGGTTCAGGGTCACTGATTCGACCACGGCCGAGCAGTGGATGGTGAAGGCGTGGAAATCGCTCGGCGTGTCGCTTGCCGATATGCCCCGCGACAACTACGTGCTGCCTCTGAAGGCGCTGGTGACCCGGATGGGGCTGTATGATCAGAACTGCCTCGAGCCCACGCGCCCGGAGGACATCATGATCCCGGCGGTGAAAGCCGCGGCGCCGGGCGGCGTGAAGCATGTTCTGGACGGGTTGCGGGTGCAGTTCACCGAGCCGCTGGTAGTGACGCTGGCGGAGGATGGCTTCTTCTACGCGCAGGATGCGCACGGCAACTCCGGGATCCGCGTGGCCTCCGGCGAACAGGTCGCGGTAGGCGATGCTGTTCAGATATCTGGCGAAATGGCGACGTCCCCGCAGGGCGAACGGTTCATAGATTACGCCACGGTCTCCGTGACCGGCTCGGGAACGACGCTCGTGCGGCTGCTGTCTCACAAGAGCCTGGGCGGACCAGGATACGTGGGCGGAAGCGGCATCATCACCGAAGGGCTTCTGGTTTGCATCTACGGCCGGGTCAGCGGGACTGACTTCATGGATAATTACTTTCTCGTTGACGACGGCTCGCAGGTTGATGCGGCGGATGTGCAGGCGGGTGTCAAGGTCATCAACACGCCCTATGTGCTCGTCCCGGGCCAGTTCTGCCTGGTGACGGGGGTCGTAACACCAGAGTTGAAGGAAGGCAAGAGAATAAGGGTGCTCAGGAGCCGGCAGACATTTGAGGACATGGTTGTCGTTGAGTGACACGCGCGTGCTTCTCCAGCCCGTTGCCAGCGGCACGGCGCTCACCTGACAGGCTCCGAGAACAAGGCCGCGAACGAAGGCGACAACGTTTCGTTCAGCGTCGCGGCCAGCTGTGGAACGGGTACGATACACTATATAAGTGGTACAGGAATCGTGCGGATCGAGGCTGCGGGCGGCGACGTGATCAGGAAGATCGAGATGCGCAACGAGATGGACTCGACTTCGATCCCTGATTCTAGTAGAATGTAGGGGCGGGCGCGCGTGGATACGCCCGGCCCCGGTATCTTTCTTCGTCACGCGGCGCGGGTGAGGCGTGGGCCTTGACCGGCGGTGATACCGCGGGAGGCGCTTGCCGGACCGAAAGCGCTGCGGCGAAGATGGGAATGGTCCAGAAAGTCACAGGACACGAGGGAATGACAAACATGACAGGAACAAAGAGGTCCATCTTCTTTGCTCTTGCGGCTGTGGCAATTCTCGCGGGAGCGCTGTTGCTTCCTCAGGATGCCGACGCTGCTGTGGGCATTGTAAGATGGAGCGCGGTGGGTTCCGACCCAACCGCAACGATTTCGTACAGGCTGAACGTCTCGGCCAACTCTGGGACGATTCAGATTGTGAACGTCGCGACTAGCGCGGTGGTGAGAACCATCACGCTGGCGGCGGCCGACCTCACTGACGGCCCTCATACCGTTGTGTGGGACGGCACGACTGATTCTGGGGCATCCGCCCCGACGGGCACCTACAAGGCCAGGATCACGGTCAACAAGAACGCGATCGCCCTTCCGGGCACGGCACGCAGAATCCGTGACCACTCCACCCAGGCACCCACGTCGCACCGGTATTTCGGCATAGACGCCGACAACAACCCGGCCAACAACAACCAGACCAACCCGGCGCTCTCCAGCTTCGGCAATGTGTACGTTGCGAATACGGTTTCGAGGCACATCGAGGTCTGGACTCCCGGCAACGCAGACGGCGCCGACTACGCCCAGTGCGTTTTCGGCAACCCGGATGTCCTGCCGGGCTGGACCAGCGGACTCACAGGTGGAAGCTCCCCGTGGGGCCTGGCTGTGAGTTGGAACGGCCGGCCGGTCACCAGTGACCGCAGCCAGTCGAGGCTGTCCAACTATGCGTGGGATGGCAGCGATGCCAAGATCAGCGGCTACCAGGGATCGGCGAACTCGCGCGACGTGGACGTGCTGGGTGTTGACGCCAATGACGCGAACGGCATGTACCATGCTGCCATCTCCTCAAAAGCCAAAGCCGGAGCAATCAGGCTTGAGAGCAACTACGCCTACCCTTACGGGTCGTGGAACTACATTACGCTGGTGGACGGTGCGTGGCCCGAGGATGCCAACGCCTACGCGCAGGGCATCGGTTTAGAGAACAAGGCCAGCTACCCGTGGAACGCGAAGTGGTACTTCGCGGTTGGCGTCGCCAACAAGGTGTTCCGCTATCAGGGCGCCGGCACGAACTGGGAAACCACCAGCATCGGCCTGGATGCCACGTTCAATGGGAGCGGCTCGCTGGACATCACCAATCCGTCCGACGTCTCGGTCAACCCGAAGGACCCGAACATCATCGCAATCTCGAAGTCGGTGACTCCGAACATCGAGGTCTGGAACATCGGCGCCACCCCGGCGACCAAGATCACGGACATCGCGATTGGCAGTGCGGGCGCTTCGCACGTCGCGTTCGACGCATGGGGCAACCTGCTGGTGACAGCGGGCAACTACCTTGAGGGCGCGTGGGCGTACATGTATGAGATCGGCGACTCCGGCTCCACGGACACCCGCGAGACCGACGTCGCGACCTTCGTGCACACCTACGGCAACAACCTTCCTGTGGTTGAGAGCGTTGTCGTGTCGGCCCCCGGTGACTCGGCCTCCAGCCGGCTCCCGGTTGACGACGCAACGACGACCACCATCACCGTCGTCGTCCGCGACAGCGACGGCACGGGCAACCTGACCGGCGCCACGATTGACCTGACGCCCTTCGGCTACGGTTCGGCGGTTACGCCGACATCGAGCAGTGTCATTGACGCCACGCACATGCAGTATGTGTTCTCCGGCATCAAGGCCAAGCCGTCCACCCGTGCCGGAGCCGTCACGCTGATTGTGACAGCCACCGACCACGGCGGATCGGCAACGGGCAACGCGACCGTGTACACCAGCGGCGGAACGATCACCGGCATCATCAAGCACAAGACTGGGAACTTCCCGATCAAGGGCGCGACGGTCACGCTGACAGACACCGTAAGCGGCAATGTTTACACGGTTACCACCTCCTCAGTCGAGGGCGCTGAAGGCACCTACACCGCGATGGTGAACCCGGGCACATTCATCGTGACCGCTTCCAGGGTCTACTACGGCGCCGGCACAGCATCAGGCAACACGGCAGTCGCGCTGAATGCCACGGCTACGCCGTCTCCCGACGCAACGCTCGGTTCCATCAACATCGCCCAGGTGAAGGCAGCTCCGACCGGCTCCACGGTGTGTGTTGAGGCTGTAGTGGCGGGCGCGGGCTATACGCCCGTCCTCGGCTCCGCGAACGGCAACCTGCCGAAGTTCTACCTGCGCGACAGCTCGGGCAACAACAACGGTCTCGTGACGCCCACAAGCAACCTTGGCCTGCGCGTTTATCGCGAAGGCGCGACGCCGGTTGAAGGCGACCGCGTGGTCGTTGAGGGTACCACAGTGATGGGGCCCTTCCAGGAGTTCCGCCTCGATCCCGCATCGGCTTACTTCCGGGTGGCGCAGGGGCAGGAGTATCCTCAGCCCGACGTCGCAGTCGTTGATGACATCAACGACAACATGAACAACGTGAACGACGCCCGCTGGGGTAACCTGGTCAAGATCACCGGGGCCACCGTGGGCAGCGGCGTAGTCGAGAAGGACTACTGGTACGAGTTGAGCCTGACTGACGGTACCTCGGACACCCCGGGCATCCTGCTCGTCTGGAAGCAGGCCGGCGTCAGCCTCACCGACCTTCAGGGTCTGGCGGGGAAGACGATGGACTTCACCGGTATCATCAGCCGCATTCAGATCGCTCCTTCGCTGGATGCGAGGCCGAACGTCCTCGAGGCCCGCGGCCGCGACGACATCTTTGGCGGAGAGCCGCAGAACGTCGCGAGCGTCGGCGAAGCCAAGAGCATGAGAGACGGTACCATCGTCAACTTCACAGTCCCGCAGATTGTGACGCTTGGCGAAATGGACTTCTTCTATATGGAGTCGGCTGACGGCACCGCCGGCATCCGGGTCGAGTCTGACACGATGTACAACATCGGCGACAAGGTGACTGTGACCGGAGCTGCGCTGACCACCCTCGCCAGCGGCGAGCGCGTGCTTCGCCTCACCCCCGACGGGGCCATCACCAACGCCGGAACGGGCGGAACCGTGCCGGTGTGGACGATGATCAACCGCTCGGTGGGCGGCAAGGGCTACGTTGCCCAGGCTGGCGGCGTCGAGGAGTTCGGTTTGGACAACACCGGCCTGCTGGTCAAGGTGAGTGGCCTGGTCACTCTGACCGACTTCGTGAACAACTACTTCGTGATTGATGACGGTTCCGCCATCAACTCGATGGAAGCCGATGGCTCCAAGGGCATCCGCGTGGTCAACACGCCGTATGTTCTCATGGCTCCGAGCTTCGCTCGCGTTACGGGCGTTATTAGCTCCGAGGTCGTGGACGGCAAGAAGATCCGCGTGCTCAGGGCTCGCCAGAGCTTCGAAGAGATGGAGATCCTCGCCCCGTAACACGGGCAGCGGCCGGGCCGCCGGGCAAGACCTGGCGGCCTGCCGCGGATTTCAGATGAACGAGAAAGGGCAGCCCGATTCCGGGCTGCCCTTTCTTCAATTCTCTGTTGCGCGCGAGAGTCCGGGCCTCTGGCCCTAACCGGAATCCGCTGGTTTGCCCTTTCTGAACAGCGCCGCCTCGATCCCGGCGCTCAGTTCGCTCTCTACCTGCCAGTTGTCGCAATCACGCCGGGTGCAGTAGAGGATGTTCTTGCGCTCGCCGTCCCCTGTCACAACACTTGCGACGTACGCGTGCCTGCAGTGCACACAGAGTTCCGGGTTCAGGATGTCCACAGCCTTCACTTTTCCGACGTTCCCGCGCATGCTCACCAAGCCGACCCCGTCCTGCCGCCGGCATTGACGGCAGAAGCACGATTCCGCCGGCGAACGCCCTTATTATTGGGAAAGTGACGCTCGCTTGGTAGGGTGACTTTGCCGCGGAAGTGACACGGCCGGATCTGGAGGCCGCGCTTTTAGTGGCGCTGGCCGCCGGTCAGCACGAACTCCGGCCTGAGGCCCATTATCTCGGCGGGCGGGATGTCGAATATCGGCTGCGGCAGCACAACCACGTCGGCGAGCTTCCCCTCGGAGATTGATCCGAGGTCGTGCTCCTGATGCGACGCGAACGCGCCTCCGCCGCTGTAAGCCCGGATCGTCTCTTCGGGGGTCAGCGACTCTTGCTTCGAGTGTTCATCGCGCAGCCAGGCTCGGTAGATCAGCTCGTAAGGGTCCAGCCGCTCCACGTAGCAGTCGCTCGACATGGCGCAGGGCACCCCCGCCCCGATCATCGTCTTGAACGGATACGTCCAGCGATACCGCTCGGGGCCTACGCGCTGGATGGTCCAGAAATCGGTCTGTACGAACTGCGGCTGCACCGACACGGGAATCGTCCGGTTCGCCATCTTCACGAGCGCGCGGTGCGTCATCTGCGAGGCGTGCTCGATCCGGTGCCGCAGGGTGTTCGACTGATGAGCGAGCGCGGCGTCAATCGCGTTGACTGCGACCTCCACAGCCCGGTCGCCGATGGCGTGCGTCGCAGTCTGGAAGCCCGCGGCCTGTGCTTTCTTGATCTGGTCAGTCAGGCTGGCCTCGTCAATCAACAGCATGCCGCGGTTTCCCGAGTCGTCCGAGAAGTCTTCGATCATGGCCGCGGTGCGCGCGCCCATGCTGCCGTCCACGAAGATCTTCAACGCGCCGATTCTCAGCCATTCGTCCCCCCAGCCCGTGCGGAGCCCGCGCTCCACGGCTTCGGGGAAGCGGGAATAGGGAATCTGTGCGTAGAAGCGGATCGGCAGGCGCTTCTCATCGTGCAGGGCGTAGAGGCGGTCGAGCTGGCGGAGATCGCTCACCGGACAGTGCGCCGAGGTGATGCCTAGCGAGGCCGCCATGTTCCCGGCTTCGATAATAGCCGCGTCAATCTCTGCGTCGGAGGGCTCGGGCGCGCCAGCGAACAGCGCGCCCATGTCGTCCTCGGTGACCAGTCCCGTTTCGCGCGCCCCTTCGGGCAGGTCTGCCTTGCAGCGCTGCATGGCGAGAGTGTTGCCCACCGCCGCGTGTCCGCAGATGCGTGACACGATGACGGGCCGGCCTGGCGCGACGGCGTCCAGGTCTTCGCGCGCCGGGAACACCGGCGGGTCGAACAACTCCTGATCGAATCCGTGTCCCAGCACCCACCCGCCGCTATTTCCGCGCTTCGCCATATGATCGCGCAGCCTCTGCTGCATCTCGGCCACGGAAGAGCAGCCCACGAGATCCGCGGTGCTGCGGAGCATCAGGCCATAGTCAATGAGGTGGACGTGGGCGTCGGCAAAGCCCGGGACGACGGTAGCGCCGCCGAGGTCCACCACCTTTGCCCCCGCTCCCACGCGGCTCCGGACATAATCGTTCGAGCCCACCGCCAGAAACCGGCCCGCCTTCTCGGCGAATGCCGTGACGAGAGGCCAGCTCGGGTCAAAGGTGTGCACCCGGCCGTTGACGTAAGCTGTAGCAGGAACGCCTGCGTGCAAGGGACTCATGCCTTGTATATCTCCTCCGGAGACTTGAGCCGCTCTTCAACTACCTCAAGCGACCCGTCCGGGCCAGCGGCGCGATAGAAGCAGCTTCGGAAACCCTCGTGACACGCGGCGCCGGTCTGCTCGACCTTCACGAGCACCGCGTCCAGGTCGCAGTCGGCGCGGACCTCCTTCACGACCTGAAAATGTCCGCTTGTCTCACCCTTCACCCAGTGTTTCTGCCGGCTGCGGCTGAAGAAGCAGGTCTTTCCCCCCTCGATCGTCCGTTTCAGCGCCTCGCGGTCCATCCAGGCGACCATCAGCACCTCGCCGTTCCCAGCGTCCTGCACCACGGCGCAGATCAGCCCGTGTTCGTCGGTCTTAAGTGAATCGAAAATGTTGTCCATGCCAGAACTTAGCACAATCCCTTTGCCAAAACCGTGTCATGCTCCGAGTGAACACGAGGAGTGAGACTTACCAGACCATCCGCACGGGAACGCCGCGCTCGTTCAGATACTCCTTGATCTGCCGGATCGTAAACGTCCGGAAGTGCACAATGGAAGCCACGAGCGCCGCCTCGGCCTTCCCCTCCGTCAGCGCCTCGTAAATGTGCTCCAGCGTCCCCGCGCCGCCCGACGCAATCACCGGAATCGAAACGCTCTCGGCCACCGTCCGCGTCAGCTCGATGTCGTACCCGTTCAGCGTGCCGTCGCAGTCCATGCTTGTCAGCAGAATCTCTCCCGCTCCGAGTTCCTCGCCGCGCTTTGCCCATTCGATGGCATCCAGTCCCGTTGGAGTTCGTCCGCCGTGCGTGTACACCTCCCACGAGCCGTCTTCTTTGCGCCTCGCGTCAACGGCCAGCACAACGCACTGCGCGCCGAACATCTCCGCGCCCTGACGGATCAGATCGGGGTTGTTCACGGCGGCGGTATTGACGCCGATCTTGTCGGCGCCCGCCTTCAGAATCTTGCGAAAGTCATCCGTTGTCCGGATGCCGCCGCCCACAGTGAACGGAATGAGCACCTTTTCGGCCGTGCGCGCCGCGACATCCACGATGGTATCGCGCCCCTCGCTGCTGGCGGTGATGTCCAGAAACGTCAGCTCATCCGCGCCTTCGGCGTCGTAGATTGCGGCGAGTTCTACCGGGTCGCCCGCATCCCGCAAGTCTGTGAAGTTCGTGCCTTTTACCACCCGCCCCTTGTTCACGTCCAGGCAGGGTATGATTCTCTTTTGCAGCATACGCGCATTGTAAACCTTTGCGGCCAAAGTGCGCAAAGCCTCCGGGCAGGATGCACGCCACCGCGCAGAGAACAACGCCACGGAAGCGTCTTGCGCGAATAATATCCAGGAGTTTTGGCCCATGCCAGTCTTATACGGCGGTTTGTATGATAGAGACGAGCTTCGCCAGCACGTCGGAGACATCTCCCAGATTGCTTCGGTTCGCAGCGTGCGGCTGCAGGACGGCCCGGAAGACGGCTTGCGGGCGTTCGAGTTCCGCACCGGGTCGGGGCTGGAGTTCGACGTGATCAGCGACCGGGGCTTCGACATCTCCCACGCTAGCTACAACGGGCGCTCGCTTGTATGGCGATCGCCGTGCGGAGACCAGCACCCGTCGTTTTACGACCCGAAGGGCGCGGGCTGGCTGCGAACCTTTGCTGGCGGGCTGCTGACGACCTGCGGGCTGACGCAGGCGGGAAGCCCGAACGTGGACAACGGCGAGGAGCTAGGGGTGCACGGCCGCGTGTCGCACGTCCCCGCGCGCGATGTCGCCGTGCTTCAGGGCTGGCAGGGCGATGACTACGTGCTGCAGGCGCGTGGCAGGGTGCGCGAATGCGCCGTCTTCGGCGACAACATCACGCTTACCCGCATCATCACGAGCGCCCTCGGATCGAAGAAGCTGCGCATCCAGGACGTCGTCGCGAACGAGTCGCCCGACCCGCGTCCGCACATGATTCTGTATCATATGAACTTCGGGTTCCCGGTGGTCGCGGAAGGCTCAATAATCCACGCTCCCACAATCGAGAGCAGGCCCAGGGACGTGGCGGCAGAGGAAGAGGCCGAGCAGTGGATGCGTATGAAGGCCCCCACGGGCGGATTCGCGGAGAGGGTCTATCTTCACGAGGTGCGCCCGGACGGCGAAGGCTACGTGGCCGTCGCGCTCGTGAATGAGGAATTTCCGGGCGGGCCGTTCGGCATCTGGATCCGCTATGCCGCCGAGAACCTGCCCTGCTTCACCGAATGGAAGATGAACGGGCGCCAGACGTACGTCTGCGGCTTGGAGCCGGGCAACTGCTACCCGCTCGGGCGCGCCGCCGAACGCGCCGCCGGACGCCTGGTGACGCTGGAACCGGGCGAGGAGCGGGTGTACGAGATAGAGGTTGGCGTGATTGACGGCGAGGACGACTATCACAACATCCGCGAGCTGATTTCCTACCGGCCAAAGCACGCTTGATTCGGCTAACATCACCGTATGCTTGCCGACTTCCATACGCACACATTCCTGAGCGACGGAGTGCTTTCGCCGGTAGAGCTCATCCGGCGCTGCCAGGTGAACGGATACACGGTGATGGCGATCAGCGACCACACCAGCCTATCCAATATCGAACGGGTTATCTCGGAGGTCCGTCGCGATGCCGAACTCGCCGCCGGCCAATGGGGCATCAATGTGCTGACGGGCGTGGAGCTGACGCACGTCCCGGCCGCGGCGATTGACTCCACGGCCCGGATGGCCAAGACGCTCGGCGCGCAGATCGTGCTCGTTCATGGGGAAACTATCGTCGAGCCGGTGGAGCCGGGCACGAACCTCGCGGCCGTGCGCTCGCGTTTTGTTGACGTGCTCGCGCATCCGGGGCTTCTGAGCGAAGAAGAGGCCCGGATAGCGGCGGAGAATGACGTGTTCATCGAGCTTTCAGCCCGCAAGGGACACTGTCTGGGCAACGGCCGCACGGCGGCGCTCGGGCTTGCGGCGGGCGCAAAGCTGCTCGTCAACTCCGACTCGCACGCGCCCGGCGACATCCTCACCCCCGGCCACGCACGAAGCGTGGCGAAGGGCGCAGGGTTGTCTGATGAGCAGATATATCAGGTGCTGTTCCAGAACCCCGAAGCCCTGCTGCTGCGCCTTGCGCGGAAGGGGTCGGAGTTCTCAGGCCCGGAGAGGACCGTATAGACGATGAGCACGCGCCACCAGGAGCTGAGCATCCGCACCTCAAAGAAGCTCGAAAGCGTTGACGTGACCGGCCTCGTCAGCCGGGCCGTCGAGGAATCCGGCGTCGCGGAAGGCGTCTGCGTGCTGTTCGTGCCTCACACAACCGCCGCCATCACCGCCAACGAGCACTTCGACCCGAACGTCGCCCGCGACATCCTTAAGGCGCTCGGTAGGGTGGTCCCCGATGAGGAGCAGTGGGACCACCCCGAAGACAACGCCCCCGCGCACGTGAAGGCCACACTCACCGGGCCCTCACTCACCGTTCCGGTGTCCGGGGGCACGCTGGCGTTCGGGCAGTGGCAGGGCCTCTACTTTATGGAATACGATGGCCCCCGTACGCGCCGCCTGAGCGTGACGATTATCTCCTGATGCCCCCCCGGCATTCAGCGCTACGGCCCAGCCAGCGCGCGCATCTTCGTTATCCACTCCTCAAAATCGGGGGCGCCTTCCCGGGTGTGCGTCATGCGAATGCGGCGGCCGATCTTCTCGAACCTGTCCAGCGCCTCCCGGAAACCGGCCAGGTCGGACGGCTTGCCCCCCTCGGCCTTGCGCGAAACGTACGCGTAGAGAATCTGCAGTTCGGCTTCTTCCACCCTGCGCAGGGTCTCCGCATCACCGCCAGCGCGCGCGGCACGCTGGAAGCAGTCTTTCGCCGCCCGCAGGAATGCGTCATCGAACAGCGACATCGGGTATCGGATCCCCGCCTGCGGCGTCTTCAGCTTGCCCTGATGCTCCTTCTCCCAGAGATTCCAGAGCATCTCCTGATACTCCCAGATCGCGGGCGCGGCCTTGCCGTAGTAGCCGTACACGAAATCCTTCATCAGCGACAGCGTGTCGCGCGAAGGATCCCATAGCTGCTTCGCCCACACCCAGCAGCGCATAAACCCGTCGGCGGTTCCGGGGGTCTGGTAGTTGCCCTGAAGCATTACGCCAGCCGCGTTGTGCTTCACGAAGAACCGGATGCTGTCGGTCACGACCTGCCAGTTGGGCATCGGGCCGGGATAGTGGCTGAAGTTGACCGCATAGTCCCACACATGAATGCGTGCGCCCATAGCGGCCCACGCCTTCATGCGCGCCTGGAACGCCTCCGTCTCCTCGATGGTCAGGAACGGCTCGGGCCAGGCGCTGACATCCGTGCAAAGCCGTATCACGACGTTTTTTCGAGGGCGCACCGTCTTTGGCGGCACGGCTGTGTCGAGATAAGCGAGCGTGGAGATTGTGACCTTCGGGAAGTCCTTCTCGACCTCCTCGGCGACGGCGTTCACGAACTGAAGCAACGGGCCGGAGTAGCTGCCCTCGGCTGCTGCCGCTGCCTTGCACTTCTCGCAATCGCAGCAGGGCACGGAGTCATTCTGGGAAACGCTGATGATCTGGGCGTCGGGGTTCTCCTTCAGGATGCGCTTCGTGGTCTCGGTCGCCACGGCGATTGCGCCGGGGCTGGAGAAGCAGAGCTGGCCCGTGTCGCGCTTGCCGTTGTGTTCCGAGAAGTACTCAGGGTGCTCATCGAAGTAATTCGCGGGCGGCACCAGTGTGCTGAACGTGTGCACGAACAGCGCGTACTTCTTGTGCCCGCCCCACTCCATGGGGACCTTCGCGTCGGGCGCGTTGGTCCGGTTGCGCAGCGACCAGTCGCCGTCAAAGGCCTCCCAGTAGAACGGGTCGCGGATATCCAGCACGGGAACATAGCGCCGCTTCACCGGCCGCACCTTCAGCGTTGTGCTGCTTGGCAGTGTCTGCGAAAACCGCGAGTACCACCGGCATCCCAGATCCTCTTCAAGGAACGCGTACACCGCGTTGATCGGCCCGCGCGTTGCGCCCCCGAGCAGAAAGAGATTGCGGTCTTTCTCGTCAACCGCATAGCCTTCGTCACCCAGCTTCGCCCGGGCGGCCGCTAGGCCCGATTCCCTGAGCAGACGCGTCTTGCCGATGCTGATGAACCGCCCCTCCGGCGGTGTAGCTCCGGACTCCTTCACGACAGCAAACGACGCACTCGTGATCTGCCGCAGCCAGTTCGAGAGATCGGCGGCTGCTTTGGCCTCCTGCGTGGTGGCATCTCTCGGGATAAGTATCTGATACTGCGCCTTGCCGCGCCTAGCGAGCGTAAGCTCGGCCCCTTTCGGGCCTTTGGGCGTAAGCGAGTTCGTCCACTGGTTGTGCGGAATGGCCGCCAGAACAGAACTGGCGCATAGCAGGGCAGTAATGACTGACATGGTGGCAGGTAGTTTCAAGCTGATCTCCATAACGTTCTCGATAACCCCTCAAGGTCTGGCCCGGATATCGGCGCCGCGGATATCTTCTGCCCCCCGCCGCTTCTGTCCTGCCCGGGCGGATAATGCCCCGAAATAGGTCCATTCCAACAGGAATGCGCCGCTTGCGATTGACAGAGCACGAGCACGATGATAAACTGAGTCTCGATTCACGAGAGGTGAAAATACAACAGGAGCCGGCCCGAGGGCCGGCATGGATGCGCAGGGGATAAGGCTTTAATGTCTTTGGTCACGGATCAAAAAGGCGAGATCATTCGCGAACATATGACCCACGAGGGCGACACCGGGTCGCCCGAGGTCCAGGTCGCCCTTCTTTCCGCGCGGATTTCCCAGCTTACGGAGCATCTCAAGGAGCATAAGAAAGATCATCACTCCCGAAGAGGCCTCCTCATGATGGTTGGAAAGCGCCGCCGGTTGCTGAACTATCTCAGTAAGAAGGATATCGAACGGTATCGAAGTCTGATCGGCAAACTCGGCCTGCGCAGATAGGAGACCACAACCGTCTGAATGGAACATTCCGTTGAGCTGGAGCTTGGTGGCAAGAAGCTCCGCGTAGAAACGGGCCGCGTGGCCAGGCAGGCCAACGGTGCCGTTCTGCTGCACATCGGCGAGACAGTAATCCTCGCCACAGCCACAATGTCCAAAGCGGCCCGCGAGGGCTGCGATTTCTTTCCTCTTACCTGCGATTACGAAGAGCGCAAGTACGCCGTCGGGAAAATCCCTGGGGGCTTCGTCAAGCGCGGAGGGCGTCCCTCCGAGCGGGCGATACTCACTTCCCGCCTGATTGACCGCCCCGTGCGGCCGCTTTTCCCGGACGGGATGCGCAACGACGTGCAGGTGATCGCCATGCCGCTCTCGGTTGACCTCGATGTGGTCCCGGACGTTATGGCGGTGAACGCCGCGGCATTCGCGCTGGCTGTCTCGGACATCCCGTTCCAGGGACCGATGGCGGCTGTTCGCGTGACGCGCGTCGAGGGAGAGCTGATCGTCAATCCGAGCTACGAGCAGACCCAGGTGGGTGACATTGATCTGGTTGTCGCCGGAACGCGCGAAGCGGTCAACATGCTCGAGTGCGAGGCGAAGCAAATTCCGGAAGACGACATCGCCGCCGCCATCGAGTTCGGCCACGAGCACATCAAGCTTCTGTGTGATGCTCAGGACGAACTCGCGGGCAAGGTGGGCGTCACCAAGAGCGAACCCATCATCGTGCTTCCCGATCCGGAAATCATGGAGCGCATCACGAAGGATTTCCTCCCGGAGATCTTGGGCGCTATTGTTGATCCCGACAAGGCCGCGCGCGAGAGCGCTCTGGACGACCTGAAAGACGGCATCGTCGAGAAGCTCGCCGGCGACTATCCCGAGCGCGAAGCCGAGGTGGCCGAGGCGGCCGACAAGATTATCAAGAAGGAAGTCCGAAGGCTGATCGTCGAGGAAGGCAAGCGCCCGGACGGGCGCGGCGTCACCGACATCCGCCAGCTTACTTCCGAAGTGGGGCTGCTGCCGCGCGTGCACGGCTCCGGCATGTTCACACGTGGCCAGACTCAGGTGCTGACAGCCCTGACTCTCGGCTCGGTGGATGATGCGCAGATTGTGGATGGAATCGAAGAGGACACCACAAAGCGCTACATGCATTACTACAACTTTCCGCCCTACTCCGTTGGAGAGTGCCGCCCGATGCGCGGCCCCGGACGGCGCGAGGTAGGCCACGGAGCGCTCGCCGAGAAGGCGCTGCGCCCCGTGATTCCGGGGGAGGAAGCCTTCCCCTACGCGATCCTGATGACCAGCGAGGTGCTGGAGTCGAACGGCTCAACGTCCATGGCGAGCACCTGCGCTTCGACTCTGGCGCTGATGGACGCGGGCGTTCCGATTGCCGCGCCTGTTGGCGGCATCGCGATGGGGCTGATGACGGGAGAGGGCAGTTACAAGATTCTCACCGACATTCAGGGCATGGAGGACTTCTCCGGCGATATGGACTTCAAGGTCGCCGGGACCCGCGCGGGAATCACGGCGATTCAGCTCGACACCAAGATCCGCGGACTTTCGCGGGAGCAGGTGCGCGAGACGATCGAGCAGGCGAAAGCCGCCCGCGACACCGTTCTCGACTCCATTGAGAGCGCCATCGCAACGCCGCGCGAGAAGCTCAGCCAGTACGCGCCGAGAGTCATCATCGTCGAGATCCATCCGGACAAGATCGGCGAGGTCATCGGCCCGGGAGGCCGGGTGATCAAGAAGATCGAGGCGGACACGGGCGCCAAGCTCACCATCGAGCAGGACGGACGCGTGTTCATCACCTGCGCCGACGCCGAGGGTGGCGAGAGCGCGGCGAAGATCGTTCAGGACCTCACACGCGAGGTTCGCATCGGCGAGACGTTTGTCGGCACGGTGGTGCGCACCACGAACTTCGGAGCGTTCATTGAGCTGCTTCCGGGCAAGGACGGCCTGCTTCGCATACAGGAGATGTCCGAGACCCGAATCGGCCGCACCGAGGATGTTCTGAACGTCGGCGATGAAGTGTTCGTTAAGGTCGAAGAGATAGACGACATGGGCCGCATCAACCTGTCCCGCAGGGGCCTGGTTGCGGCGGGCCTCGCCGAGCCGCTCGAGATCAAGCCCGGCGGCGGTCCTCCTCCCGATGATGATAATAGCGGCCGCGGAAACCGCGGCGGACGGGGCGGCGGAGGCCGTGACAGGGATCGCGGACGCGGGGGACGGGACCGGGATCGCTCGAGGAACGATCGCGACCGGCCGCGGCCGGATCACAACGTGACATCATCCACCGGGTCAGATCGCCCGCAGCCTTCGGACGGCGAGCCGCGTATTCCGCAGGTGAGGTTTCGCCCGAAGCAGCAGTAGGAACGGCGGAAGTTATGGATGCGAGGCATCGCGCGGAGCGATAACTCGCGCAACGAACTTCAGGGGTCAGGCGCTTCGCCTGGCCCCTTTTGCCTGTACGGAAGGTCGCGCCACACGGCTCATTGGGCGCGGTACGCGCGAAGGTCTCCACGGCGACAGGTATCAGTAGGAAGAGAGGTCTAGAGAGCGGCGAAGCGGTAGGCGCTGGCGGATACCATGCCGACCTTGTAGTAGGTCACATGCCCATCGAAGAAAAGGAAGTTGCTGCCCGTATTGTGGTGGTGATAGTACTGGCTTGCATCGGGCGGGCTGTACATCGTCTGCCAACCGGTTGTGCCGAGGTCGTTTGTAATGCCGTTGGACTCGTGAAGCTCGGTCAGCAGGACGTACCTGCTCTGGTCTGGAACCTTGGAGCGCTTCGTTCCCAGGCCGGGCCAGTTGGAGCCAGGCGTCGCCAGAATGGTCTTGGCGAGCTGATCGTTCATCGAGTAGCTTCGGGCCAGATGGCCCGGGCGGCGCTTCGTGCGGTCACTGGGGCAACGAAAAACGCTGGCTTCCCCGACATACGGCATCAGCAGGTCGTCCCAGGGACGCCATTTGTTGTTAACGTATATCAGACTGGGCGGCATTGTGTCTTCGTAGTCGTCGCAGTAGGCGAGGAAGGCGATGCCGAGCTGACGTTGATTGCTGGAGCAGCGGGCCTTGCGCCCGGACTCCGTGCAAATCGAGAAGACGGGGTAAAGGAGTGCGGACATTACGGCAATGATGCCGATAGCGGCCAGGAGCTCCACAAGCGTGAAGCCCGCGTTGCTGCGCAAAAGGCTTGCGCCCCCCCTTGTCATCTTCGTAACAGCACACACTGTCTTTTGCGTTTTCATTTCAGCAGGCTGCCGGGACCGGAGCCACACCCAGCCCGGCCTCCAGAATACCACACGCCCAGCGCATCATGTCAATAGATCTACGGGCAGAAATGACTATTATTATACCAGATGCCGCTCCTGCTCACAATACGCAATATATGAAGGCTGTATGGACGCTCACTCGTGTTAACAACGGAGCGGGGTGCAAAGACTCCCGGCCATTTTCCTCGCGTGCTGCACGTGTCACGCCCGGCGGCGGGCGGCCTCAGACAGCACCTGATCACTCTGCTCAGCGGACTGGGCCGTCGAGGCTGCGGATGCGCGCTTGCCGGTCCGGCCGCGCTGCTCCGCGGCATCGAGGATGCGGTGGGCGGCGGTCCCTGTGACTCCATCTTTCCGATCGAAATCACCGACCGCCCGAGTCTGCGGAGCGACCTGCTGGCGGCCCGGAGGCTCAGGCGCGCCGCCGCGGGCTTCGACCTGGTGCACGCACACGGCATGCGCGCGGCGTGGATTGCGGCTGTCTCGGGACGCAGCCCCTTCGTCCTTACGGCGCACAATCTTTACAGGCGTCCGGCAGGGCTGCTTGCGGCCCGCGCTGGCACTTTCGCGCTCGGGCGCGCGTCGCCGACTATCGCCGTATCAGAGGCGGTCGCCCGCACATTGGAGGAAGCGGGGGTTTCCTCACATCTCATTCGCGTTGTGCCGAACGGCATCGCTCCTCCCCGGCCCCGCGCCACACGTGACGAGGTCCGCGAATGCCACGGCATTGGGCTCGACGCCCCCCTCGTGCTCTGCGTTGCCCGGCTGATGGCCGACAAGGGCGTGGACGTGCTCGTGAATGCTTGGCCCGCCATCCGGCAGGCGGTCCCTTCCGCCCGCTGCATCATCGCTGGAGACGGCCCGGACATGCCCGCGCTCCACGAGATGTCCGCGCGCCTGCATGGTCTGACTCTCGCCGGATTCGTGGATGACGCGGCGTCGCTCTATGCAGCGGCCGACGTGGTGGCCATCCCGTCGAGACGCGAGGGGCAGTCGCTCGTCTGTCTCGAAGCAATGGCGTCGCAGCCCGCGCCAGCCGTCGTTGCCAGCGGCGCGGGCGGGTTGCCGGAGATGGTTCAGGATGGCGTGACGGGACTGTTGGTCCCGAAGGAGGATCCGGGCGCGCTGACGGACGCAGTCGTGAGGCTCCTCGGCGACGCCGCTCTGCGGCGCGCGCTGAGCGAGGCCGCTGCCGTTATGGTCTCCGGGCGGTACAGCGCGGAGGCGATGTGCGCCGCGACTCTGGGCATTTATGGCGAGATTTGCGGCGCAAAAAGGCCCGGAAGCTGACGCCTCCGGGCCCTCAAAAGAGCTTCTGCCTTTTCGCCAGACCTAACGCGAGCGCCTCTTCAGCACTCCCGCGAGGCTCAGCAGACCGGCACCGAGAGCAGCAAAGCTGCCCGGCTCCGGAACAACGGTGCCGCTGATGGTCACGTTGTCGAAGCGCCAGGTGCCCGCGCGCCCGATGCTGCTTCCGGGCTGCGCCGCGGCGTAGTTGCCAGTGGCCGCGTCCAGATCGGCCGCGATCCGGATGCCAAAGTTCGCATTGTCATTCACGGCAGTTATGGCGGACAGGTCGTACGAGCGAATCTCCCACACACCCCCCGCCGCAAACTTGTCGCTGCGGAAGTCGGTCCAGGTCGTTCCGTCGGTCGTGTACTGAAGCACGACTGTGTTGACGGCCGTATTGCTGGCGCGGTGCTCGAAGGCCACGGTGATGTCCGTGTAGCCGGCGGTACTCACCAGAAACTGGGCGTAGCGCGATTTCGGCTCGGGGTTTGTCGGTGTCGGAGCGGGGTCGGCCGTCGGCGCCAGCGGCACGATGTTCCAGCCGCTGTTGTCCCCGGTGTAGTCCGGATATCCGGTCGCGAAGGTGAACGTGATCTGGTCCGCCAGGGAAGCAGTGCCCGCCCCGATTGCCGGGAGCGTGGTTCCTGTCGCCGTGACAGCCGGGTCATCCGGCGGGTCGGAATTGAATGTCCACTGAGTGATCGTATCTGCTGACGCAGGTAGGGCGACAAGCACGATAGCCGCTGTAAGTAGCAGTCTTCGCAGCATTTTCTCTTTCTCCTTCATTTTGGTACGCGGCTTGACGAAACCCCTTCCGGACTGGTCTCGTTACAGGACTTCGGCCGCTGGCGCGGGTGGAAAACCAGAACAACTCCCGCGCGGCCGCCGCCCCCGGACTTCAAGCTCTTGCGGGGAAACGCGTGCCGCCTGTACACCTGTGCAAAGGACGTACGCCCTGCATTCTACACCGAATATGCCCGGAAGTAAACGGCGCGGGGGGCCTTTAAGCGATTTGTAATCAGTGCTCTCAGGCGACAGCTCGGAGACAAGCCTTCCGAAGGGTGTACTGCCAGCGGGCGGCTGCACTACTATGGTGGGGACGTCGGCTGACAGGCTGACCGGCGCCATCGCACCCTGCGGGGTCTGCCGGGCGAGATTCACGACCGCGATGTAGAGCCGCCGTCGAAGTAAGCTCCGGCGCGGCGCCTACTTCAGACTGATCTCAATGCGTGGCTGGCCGCTGACCTTCAGCACCAGGCGTCCCGAGGCAGCATCGAAGCTGTTGTCGCCGGACAGCGCCGCCTCTTTTCCGTTGACCGTCACCCGCGGCCGCGACTTCAGCCCGTTGATGAGCAGGTAGTACGGGCGCTTCGCCCATCCGCGCACCGTGAACGACGCACGCGACGCCGAGTCCGAGACACCGTCAATCTCTCCCGGAGCGTGCACGAGCAACCCTGCGCGGCGCAGCGCCCGGAAGTCGCACATCAGGGGCCTGCCGTAGAGGTGTGAGATGTTCACCTGAAGCGTCGCCGGGTTGATTGCCGGGCCCTCGCTGACCTGCGGCCGCAGAAGGTAGTAGTCCGGAAGCAGCCCCTGCCGGTCCTTGTCCGAAAGCGGGAACGTCTGCTGAATGCCCGAGGCGAGAATCCCGTCCGTCAGCGTCTTCCATACAGAGTCCTTGTCGTAACGCATCAGCCTGAAGAGCGCGTCCGCGTACACCAGTCCGCACCACTGCACCGGACGCCCGAACCACGACCCGACCCAGGCAGTCGCGCCGAGCACGGGGATGGTCGAATAGACCCCCACCGGATCCTCAACCGGAGGAGTCAGGTAGATGAACGGAACGCCCGTCCACGCCCAGTATTTCGCCTTATCGAGAAACGCCGCCTCGCCCGTCAGCTCGTAGCCAAGCACATACGCGCCCACGAGATACGCGGATGCGAGGATGTCCGGAGTGTGCAGGGGAATCTCCCACGTCTGCGCCCCGCGCGGAACGCTGTTCGTGAACCTGTCCAGCCCTCTGAGCTTCTCGATGCCCTGCCGGATCAACTCCGGATCGCCCGAAAGCGCCGCCATATCCAACAAGGAGCCAACCACATTCGCGGTCAGGCCGTTTGCGTCCGGCGCGAAGTGCGTTTCGCCGTAGTCGAGGCCGCCCACCCTGGCCTGGTAGATGATGCGGCCCTGCTTATCGAATCGCTTCAGCGAGTCTTTGGCCGACTGCGCGGCGCGCGTGGCGGCCTCCTCCACATGCCCGTACACAAACGGAGGCAGCGCCGCGGGCACATGCGAGATGTGCGCCGTCAGATAGTCCTGCGGATTGACTGCCCCGATCACCTCCCGTGCGGTCTCGGTCAGGCGCGCGGAAAGCACGGCGTCGTTCGTCTGCGAGGCGAGCCACTCCATCGCGACCGCCGCGTCGGCGGCGCCGCCGGGCCCGAACCCCGGCCAGAACGCATGCCTCACCTGCGCGCCCTCGCGGATCTTCGAGTCGAGCCAGCCGCCGGCGGCCAGCCGTGCATAGTCCTGAAAGCCCATCGGGGTCTTGAGGGTTGGGGCGGGCGTATTCTCGACGTAGTGACGCACGGCCGGGACGATGCTCTCACCCCGCCCGCCGATCAGCGTCGCTTTCAGACTTAGCTTCCGGCCCGCCGCGAGCGTTTCACCCTCGTAAGGAAGCAGGCTGCCCACCTCGCGGTTCAGTCCTTCCGTGCCGGGAAAGAAGACTCCCATGGCATGCCCGCCGGAGCCGAGCGTCCGGTCGGGCGAGTCGAACAGCACGCTGAACTCCGCGCGCTTCTCCCACATCATCCCCACCCAGCGCCCGTCCGCCTGAACGGCCATCAGCGGGAAGCAGAGATGTACCGGATCGGGCACACGGCGGTTCGCCAGCAGGCCCCGGATGTCCGCCTCGCTGCTGCTCGGCTCGTTGTCCAGATACTCGAGTCCGGGTAGAATCGCCTGTCCCTTCGAGTTGCCGAACGACCCCGCGCCCGGCAGCAGCGTGAGCATCGGCAGGAAGCTCACAGTCCGGTCGCGGTCAACCGAAACCACTGTCGTCACCTCGATGGCGCCTCCGGGCTTTGATCCCGTGACAGCCTTGAAGCTTTGCCGGTAGGTCCACTTCCCCCCGTCCGGATCGGTCGCGGCGGCCTCGACAAATGACGCCCCGGCCGTAACCCGCGCTTTTGCCAGGTCCACCCAGCGGTGCTGGCCGCCGTGCACATAGCCGATCATCGCGCTGTCCCAGCCGATCGCCATCGGCTTGCCCGCGACCGACAGCGCAAACGCCCCGGCCTGCGTCTTGGACTGCTTCAGTTCGAGCTCGCCAGAGCGAAGCGTGATTGCCCGGGACAGATCCGGCCTGGCGGGGTTCCTCCACGCCGGCTCCTTCAGCGCCACGCGGGGCTGGAACTCCATGGCGGAAACCACCGCCTTCCCCTCGACACCCGGTGGGTCCAAGCGGATATGATAGCCCGGCCCGAGCGGAGGAAGGGGCATCTTCACCGTCTGCCACTCGCCGCCCTTCGCGTAGAACCCCGCCGCATCTTCGGCCTTCGGGGCATCGCGGTAATAGAAGATCTGCCCGCCTCCGGACACGTCCGGCCGGATGCGGATCGTCAGCCACAGGCCCTCACCCTCCGGATAATCGCGCGCAGGGCCCATGATGTAGGGGTCGTCGCCGGTGATCGTGATGACAAGCCCGTCCGGGCTGGTCTCGAGTGGGTCCACATCGTGCGCTGCCACCCATCCGCTGGCCGAACCGGGCTTCGTGAAGTCGAACTTCGGCAGATCGGCGGCCACTGAAGCGGCCACTAATGCGGACGCCCACAGCGCGGCAAGCAGCCTCGGAAGCGTGGGATGAAAAGCGTGGGAAAGACTCATGCCTGGTATTCCTCCACCGGCTAGTTCGCCACATGCCGCCCACTGCCCTCTCAGGAGGCGGAGCATTCCGTCTTGATGTGCGCGGATTGAAGCAGAATCCCACGCGTCCGCGTGGATTTGTTACCGATTTCACAAACCAGCGATTGACACCTGTTCCCCCGCGCCGGTACAATGTGCGATTGATACTGGCAGGCATAAGTCTGATCGAGACATCCCAGGAGGTTACACGTATTCAATGGCAGTCAAAGTAGGCATCAACGGCTTCGGGCGGATCGGCCGGCTCAGCATGCGCGCCATGCTGGCGAAATTCCCCAAAGACATCGAAGTGGTCGCCATCAATGACCTGGTGGACCCGAAGACCAACGCCCACCTGTTCAAGTGGGACACGACCTACGGACCGTTCGAGGGCGACGTGTCGGCCGCCGATGGCGCGATCGTTGTCAACGGCAAGAGCATCAAGAGCTTCCAGGAGAGGGACCCGGCGGCGATTGACTGGAACGGCGTTGGAGCGGACATCGTTGTCGAGTCCACCGGCTTCTTCACCGACGCCGAGAAGGCGAAGGCCCACCTTGGCGGATCGGTCAAGAAGGTTGTCATCTCGGCTCCGGCCAAGAACGAGGACGCAACTATCGTGCTCGGCGTCAACGACGATGCGTACGATCCCGCAAAGCATCACGTCATTTCGAACGCAAGCTGCACCACCAACTGCCTCGGCCCGGTGGCCAAGGTGCTCGTGGACAACTTCGGCATCGAGAACGGTCTGATGACGACCATCCACGCCTACACGAACGACCAGAAGATTCAGGACCAGGCGCACAAGGATCTCAGAAGGGCCCGCGCGGGCGCCGCAAACATGATCCCGACGACCACCGGCGCCGCTAAGGCGATCTCGCTCGTGATTCCCGAGCTGAAGGGCAAGATGCACGGGTTCGCCATGCGCGTTCCCACGCTCACCGTGTCCGTCGTGGACCTGACCTTCAACACCGTGAAGCCGATCACCGTCGAGTCCATCAACGCGGCCGTCAAGGCCGCCGCCGAGGGGCCGATGAAGGACATCCTGGGCTACACCGACGAGCCGCTGGTTTCCAGCGACTTCAAGGGCGACGCGCGCTCAAGCATCTTCGACGCGCTCTCGACCATCGCCCTCGGCGACAAGTTCGCCAAGGTGGTCTCTTGGTACGACAATGAGTGGGGCTACAGCACCCGCGTGGCCGACCTCATCGTCTTTATGGTTAAGAAGGGCCTGTAATCGCCGCACGCCGGGCCGCGCTGCGATTGGAGCGCCTGATTCCGATTGTGGACTGAGTGTCCGGGGGGCAGCTCCCGGACACTCGTCTTTATACTGCTCAATACGGAAGCGCAGGGTGATGAACAAGAAAACGATTGAAGATGTGGAGGTGCGGGGAAAGCGCGTGCTGGTGCGCGTGGACTTCAACGTGCCGCTCGATGAGAGACGGAGCATAACCGATGACAGGCGCATCCGCGCCGCCGTCCCGACTATCCAGTATCTGGTGGACCACGGGGCGAAGGTGATCCTCTGCTCGCATCTGGGCCGCCCGAAGGGCGTGGTGGTGGAATCCGAACGGCTGAACCCGGTCGCCGCGAGACTCGCCGAGATCATGAACAAGCCGGTCACGAAGGTGGACGACTGCATCGGACCGGAGGTCGCGGACGCTGTTTCGAAGATGCAGCCCGGCGACATTCTGCTGCTCGAAAACCTCCGCTTCCACAAGGAAGAGGAGAAGAACGACCCCGAGTTCGCGCGTGAGCTTGCCTCCGTCGCCGATCTCTACGTCAACGACGCATTCGGCACAGCGCACAGAGCGCACGCATCCACCGAAGGCGTCACGAAGTATCTGCAGGGCGTCTCGGGCTACCTGATGCAGAAGGAACTCGACTACCTGGGCAAGGCGGTCTCCGAGCCTCCGCGCCCGTTCGTCGCCATTCTGGGTGGCGCGAAGGTGTCGGACAAGATCACGGTCATTGAGAACCTGCTGCCTAAGGTGGACATGCTGATCATCGGCGGCGGGATGGCGTACACGTTCTTCAAGGCGAATGGCTACGAGATCGGCACGTCCATTCTGGACCAGGACGGCATCGCCAAGGCCACCGGCGCGATGAAGAAGGCCGAAGACCTTGGCGTCAAGCTTCTGCTGCCGGTGGACGTTGTCGCCGCGGCGGAGTTCAACGAGACGTCCCCCTCGAAGACCGTTCCGGTGGACGGCATCCCGGCGGACATGATGGGGATGGACATCGGCCCCGAAACGCGCAAGCTCTTCGCCGAAGCGGTGCAGAGCGCGAAGACGGTTGTCTGGAACGGCCCGATGGGCGTGTTCGAGATGCCGAAGTTCGCGGAAGGCACCCGGGCGCTGGCGAAGGCGCTCACAGAGAGCGGCGCGACGACCATCGTCGGCGGCGGAGACGTGGCTGCGGCGGTTGAGCAACTCGGGTTCGCGGACAAGATCTCTCACGTTTCCACAGGCGGAGGCGCAAGCCTCGAATTTCTTGAAGGCCGCGAGCTCCCCGGAGTCGCGGCGCTGGCAGACAAATAGCTTATGACATCAAATGGACGAACGCCCGTTATAGCGGGCAACTGGAAAATGAACAACACGCGCGAGCAGGCGCGCGAACTGGTCAGTGCCCTTGCGCCTCAGGTCAAGGGGCTGAGCGGAGTCGAGGTCTGCATCTGCCCGCCGTTCACCGCGCTTGAAGCGGCGAAGGCCGCCATCGGCGATTCGGGCATAGCCCTCGGGGCTCAGAACGTGTTCTGGGAAGAGAAGGGTGCCTGGACATCGCAGGTGTCGCCCGACATGCTGCTGGACGCCGGGTGCAAGTACGCCATCATCGGCCACTCCGAGACGCGCGGGCGCTTCGGCAAGGTGGACGAGACGCTGGCAACGCGGCTGGCCTACTTCGGCGAGACCGACCAGACCATCAACGCCAAGGCTCATTTCATGATGGGCAAGGGCCTGCTGCCGATCATCTGCTGCGGCGAGATGATTGACGAGCGCAAGGCGGGCAAGACCGATGAAGTCGTGTCGGGGCAGATCAAGGCCTGCCTGGCCGGGCTGAGCGCGGAGCAGGTGGCGGCGCTGGTGATCGCATATGAGCCTGTGTGGGCCATCGGTACCGGCGAGGTCTGCGAGTCCGAGGAGGCCAACCGGGTCTGCGGCGTGATCCGCGAGACCGTCCGGAGTGCCTTCGGCGACAGCGCAGCGGACGCCGTGCGGATTCTCTACGGCGGGAGCATGAACGACAAGAACGCTGCCGAACTGCTGGCGAAGCCGCACATTGACGGCGGGCTGGTCGGCGGAGCGGCGCTCAAGGCCGACAGCTTCGCGACGATCTGCAAAGCGGCGGCGTAGCGCGTAACGCCCAACCGCAAATGTTCAGCGCCCCGGCACGGTAGTCTCCGGCCGGGGCGCATTCTTTGGTGCGGGCTATCTCCGCAAAACCCGGGTCAGAGCATGTGGCTCGCCAGGATCTTCAGCCCGATGAGGATCAGCACAATGCCCCCGGCCATCTCCATCCGCCGCCCGAAGAGCGGCCCCAGCCGCGAGCCGATTGCCATTCCTGTCACGGTCATCGCGCTCGCTACAAGGCCGATGATGATGCTCGGAGGCAGGATTTCTATCTCAAGCATCGCGAAGCTCATCCCGACAGCGAGCGCGTCAATGCTCGTGGCCACCGAAAGCGTGACCAAGCTCATGCCCTTCGTGGGATCACCGGGCCGCACGTCTTCGCCCGGGCTGAGCGATTCTTTGATGGCGCGCCCGCCGATGAGCACCAGCAGCGCGAACGCCACCCAGTGGTCCCACGCCCTGATTGAATCCTGAATCGTAAGCCCAGCGAGATAGCCGATGACCGGCATCATCGCCTGAAACAGCCCGAAGTGGAACCCTAGCCGGAACACCTGCCGCGCGTTGACTCGGCCGAGCGTTATGCTCGTGCCGATTGCGACGGCGAACGCGTCCATCGCAAGACCGAGGGCTATTCCGCAGATTGCGAAAATGTCCAAGGGAAGGCCGGGCTACGGAGCCGCGGGCTTCGAGGTGCGCTCCACCTTGTGCTTGATAACCTTCGCATCGGCCCGGACCTTCGCCGCCGTCTGCTCCATCAGCTCGACGCACTGCTTCGGCGTGACATCGCCGTTCAGCAGGCGGCGCATGGCGTCTTCCAGGCCGTCCTTGAGGCCCGGGTACCACTGCGAGGCCTGGCTCGTGTAGATCAGGTTCGACTGGCTGTACAGCTTCGCGGCGGTTGCCAGATGCTTCGGAAGCTCAACTTTCTCGCTGCCTTCGATGCAGGTGAAGGTCTGCTTTTCCTTCACCCACTCTTTCGAGTTTTCGAGGCTCGTGAGGAACTTGAAGAATTCTGCCGCGATCTCCGGATACTTCGCCCCGTTGGTGATGATCCAGTCTTCGGTTCCGGTGTTGAGCGCGGTGGGATCACCTTTGCCACCCGGCACCATAGGCGTCAGCATGAACTCCATGCTGAACTCGGGGTGCGCCGCGATCTCGTCCTTCTGCTCGGATGCAAGCCACGTGCCGCACGGGATGAACGCCGCCTTGCCCGCCACGAAGTCCGACTGGGCCTGGGTGTGCGTCTTGCCGAGCGCCCCCTTCGCGAAGTAGCCCTTGTCCCGGAGTTCGGCGATCATCTCCGCAGCCTTCAGAAACGCCGGGCCTTTCCATGCGCCGGGCTTCAGGTCCTGCGCGTCCCAGTAGGCCTCTATGCCGCCGACGGAGATGGCCCACGGGTAGAAGAGCCCACGCAGCGCATAGTCAGGATACTTTCCCTGATAAGTGATCGGCTCGATGCCCGTCTTCTTGATTTTCTCGCAGAGCGCGAGCAGCTCGGGATATGTGCGCGGCGGCGTCCAGCCCTGCTTCTTGAACATCGCCGAGTTGTACCACCACGAGAACAGATTGTTGTTGAAGGGAATGATGTAGTACTTGCCCTCATACCGCCCTTTGTCGAGCAGGTCTTTGTTGAACGTGTCCTGCCAGGGCTTGTCCTGATCCCAGGCCTTGCCGGTCAGGAACTCGTCCATCGGCAGCACCTGCTTTTCGGAGACGAGCTTCCAGTAGTCCATGCCCCAGCCGGGCCAGGTCAGATCGGGAACATCGCCCTGCACGAAGCGTGGGCGGAGCTGCTCCCACACGCGGGGGCTTCCCCACAGTTTGATCTTCAGCGGGGCGCTGGCCCCCTCGGGAGTGAGCTTTTCGGGGAACTTCTGTTCGAACTCACGCGCTTTGCGCTCGAAGAAGTCAATGCCGTACCCGCCCTGAAAGACGGCGACCTCCAGCACTTCTTCCTTCGGACGCGAAGAGCACCCGAGAAGCGACACAACAAGCAGTGTTGACAGAACACCCACGATGGGTCGGATGAGATTGCGCATATGACTGAACCTCCTGCAAGGATTAGTCTTGTACGCCGGCGGCCGGGATTCCTATCGGCTCTATCGTCTTAAGCCGAAGCCGCGCGCCTGGGTATGCTGGCGGCGGGGAGGATTGCCGTTCGTATTCCACTGGGGCCGGTTTTTTAGCAAGGGTCCGGCCTTTACGCCGCCGCCCTCAGGCGAACTTGATCTCGCAGCCCTCGGGGCCGTCCTCGACCTTCTCGCGTATCGCGCGCGTCTGCTCTTCGTACCCCGGTCTGCCGAGTAGCGCGAACAAGTGCTTCTTGTACGCCTCCACCCCCGGCTGATTGAACGGATTGACGCGCAGGAGATAGCCGCTGACGGCGCAGGCGCGCTCGAAGAAGTAAAGAAGCGCCCCAAGGTTCTCCTCGTCCAGCCGGGGCAGCCGGATCGTCATGTTCGGAACGCCGCCTTCGCGGTGGGCAAGCGCGGTGGCGCGGTAGGCTTCGTGATTGACGCTCGCGAGCGTCCGCCCAGCGAGATACTCCAGCCCATCCCTCAAACCCCCGTTCACCGGAATCGTGATGCCGTCCTCGCCGCCCTCGACCACAACGAACGTTTCCATCAGCATTCGCCTGCCCTGCTGCGCGTACTGTCCTATCGAGTGCAGATCGGCAGTCAGGTTGAGCGACGCGGGGAACAGCCCCTTCCCCTCCTTGCCTTCGCTCTCGCCGAAAAGCTGCTTCCACCACTCCGCCAGAAACGCCAGGCGCGGCTCGAAGTGGGCGAGCATTTCGACCGTGAAGCCCCGGCTATAGAGAGTGTTGCGTGCTGCCGCATAGTAGAGCGCCGGGTTCGCGTCGAGCGACCGGTTGGCGCACGCGGCCGCGCAGGCCGCTGCGCCCCGGACGATCGCACGGATGTCCACCCCCGCGTAAGCCATCGGCAGAAGCCCGACCGGGCTGAGAACCGAGAACCTGCCGCCCACATCGTCCGGCACCACAAAGCGCTTGTAGCCTTCGTCCCGCGCGAGCTTCAAGAGGGCGCCGCGGTTGGCGTCGGTGGTCGCAGCAATCAGCTTCGCGGCGCCTTCGCGCCCCATGCTTGCCTCCAGACGCTGCCGGAAAATTCGGAACGCTATGGCGGGCTCGGTGGTTGTGCCCGACTTTGAGATGACGTTGAGGGCAAAGCTCTTTCCCTGCAGCTTCGCCAGCAACCTGGCGTGATAGTCGCCCGAAATGCTGTTGCCCGCGAAATAAACCCGCTGCGCCGAGTCTGCCGCGAGAGCCTCGATCACCGCCCGTGCGCCCAGATAAGACCCGCCTATGCCGATAACGACGAGTGCCTCGGAATTGCTCCTCAGCACCTCTGCCGCCTCGCATATCTCATCGAGCAGGCCGTCCGGGGCAAGCGCGGCAGGGTCGAGCCATCCGCGGAAATCCGCTCCGCGGCCCTGCCCGCTCAGCAGCCTCTTGTCTGCGAGCGTGACATCATCCTGCCACTTCAGTACTTCCGCGCAGGACGCTTCCGGCTCGAGATAGCGAGTGTCCAGCTTCAGCTTTGTTTGTGTCATATATGTCTTTCGGCTACCCCTCCTCTTCGCCCAGCTTTTCGCAGATCCAGCGCACGGCGTCGGCAAGCCCGGTGGACTCGTAGTCGGCATCGCCCGCGATTCTGCGGAGTTGCTCGACCGGGTTGATGCCCGTGGGCACGAACACCGTCCGCACACCCGCCGCGCGTCCGCACCCCATGTCACGCCAGGAGTCCCCGATCATATACGACGACGCCCGGTCTATGCCGTGCTTCTCGCTTGCCTGCAGGATCATGCCCGGCAGAGGCTTGCGGCATCCGCAGGCCATCTCGTCGGTGTGAGTGCAGTAGCAGGCGTCGGTCAGGTCCACGCCGCCCGCCGACAAGAACTCCCTCAGCTTGCCGTCAATCGCCCGCAGATCGTCCGCCGACATGAGGCCCTTGCCCACACCCGCCTGGTTCGAGATGATGATAAGCGGTACGCCGCGCATTGCAAGCGGAAGAAGATCCCGCGGGGCGTCCGGGAACATCTGAAGCTGCTCGGGGTTGCGGACATATGTCGCGAGTTCAACATTCAGCACGCCGTCCCTGTCAATGAAGACGGCCCTCTTTATGCCTGCGCCCGGCTCCATCATGCGCGGTCTTTGTACCAGGCGGTGTGGAACTCCTTGTAGGATTCCCCCTCCCGAATCCGCCGCCACCAGCCCTCGTTCTCGACATACCACCGCACCGTCAGCGGCAACCCTTCCTCGAACGACACCTTCGGCGCCCAGCCGAGCGCCCTCAGCTTGGTGCAATCCACCGAGTAGCGCCTGTCGTGCCCGGGGCGGTCGGTGACGTATTTGATGAGGCTCTCGTCCTTGCCGAGCGCCTCAAGGATTCCGCGTGTCACCTGCATATTCGTGCGCTCGTACCCCGCGCCTACGTTATAGGCGCTGCCCACCTCGCCTTTGTGCAGCACCGTGTCTATCGCCCGGCAGTGGTCGTCCACATAAAGCCAGTCGCGCACCTGTTGCCCATCGCCATACACCGGCAACGGCTTGCCATCCACGGCGTTCGAGATGAAAAACGGGATGAGCTTTTCGGGATGCTGGAACGGGCCGTAGTTGTTCGAAGCCCGCGTGATGATCACCGGGACTTTGTAGGTCTGGTAGTAGGAGCGCGCCAGCAGGTCGCCGCCCGCCTTGCTCGCCGAGTACGGGCTGTTCGGCTCGATGGGGGCAGTCTCGATGCTCGAGCCTTCCTCGACGCTGCCATAGACTTCGTCGGTCGAGATGTGCACGAAGCGCTCCACCTTCGAGCGTCGCGCGGCCTCGAGCAGGCGGAAGGTGCCGACGACGTCCGTCGTGATGAAGTCGTCCGGCTCATGGATGGAGCGGTCAACGAACGTCTCCGCCGCGAAGTTCACCACTGCGTCCACGTTCGGAACTAGGTTGTTGACCAGATCCTCGTCGCGGATGTCGCCCTTGAAGAAGTAGAAGTTCGGGTTGCGCGCGGCTTCTTCCAGGTTCTCCAGATTGCCGGCGTAGGTCATGGCGTCCAGCACCAGAATGTCGTAATCCCGGTGCTCCTTCAGCATGTGCCGGACGAAATTCGAGCCGATGAACCCGGCCCCGCCTGTAACAAGAATCTTCTTCATACGTGCCTTTCTCTATATATATGGAGTTGCGGCACGTAAGTGCCGCTTTCAACGCGCCGGCGACCGGCCTCCGCCAAAAGCGCAAGCCCTGCTTGCGCACTCCAAAAACCTTCTCAGGTGAACCTGATGTCCCAGTTGTACGGAATGTCCGGCGAGTTGTATGCGGCGCGGTACTCGTCGGACGGATCGTAAAGCTGGTCGGGGAAATTGATCAGAAGCGACGGCTCGATCCCGACGGTCTTGTAACCATGATAGACGCCGATCGGGATCTTTAGCATCACCTGGTTGTTGACGCCCATGAAGATCTCCTGCACCTCGCCTTTGGTCGGCGATCCCTCGCGCGGGTCGTACAGCACGGCCTTGACCATGCCCTGAGGCACCACCCAGATATCCTTCTGCTTCAGATGGTAGTGCCAGGCGCGGATGACGCCCGGGTAGTTGAGCGAGATGTACGACTGCTGGTAGCGCTCGAAGAACTCTTCGTCGTCCACCCGCAGCATCTCCATCAGGAACCCCCGCTCATCCGCATGGCGCTTGAGCGGCTTGATCTTTACGCCATCAATCATTCCGGCATTTCCCCCTGTTTTCTTTCTCACCCGCGCTTCGGGCGGCCGAGGCATTTTAGCATGTTTGCCTTCCTTCTGAAACGCGGCCATGCGTGCGCGTCCCTGACAGCGGCGCCTTGACCGTCAGCGCCCGGCGGCTATATTATTGGGTGCGCTACCGCCGGGAGGACCTGCATTTGAAGAACCATGCCGCCATTGCCGACTTCCTCTGGAAGATCGCCGATCTCATAAAGGATGACTACGAAGCCGCCGACTACGAAGACGTCATCCTGCCCTTCACCCTGCTCCGCCGCCTCGACTGTGTTCTGCAGCCGACGCGCGAGGCCGCACGGGAAGCCGCCGGGAAGTACAGGACTCAGCCGCCAGGGACGCGCTCGAAGCTGATCGGCCGCGCCGCGGGCCAGCCCTTCTACAACATCTCCGCCTATAGCCTCGACGAACTCATCCGTGTGCCTGCCGACATCAGCGTCAACTTCCGCGCGTATCTGGAAGGCTTCTCGGACAACGTCAAGGACATCCTCTACAACTTCTCAGGCGGCGAGGAAAAGGGCCTCGGGCCGCTCTACGAAACCCTCGCGCGCAAGCGCCTGCTGCTCAAGGTGACGCAGGCATTCTCGGAGGTGGACCTGTCGCCCGGAAACGTGGACAACCACGGCATGGGCACCATCTATGAATACCTCATAAACAAGTTCAAGATGCTGAAGAACGAGGCAGCGGGGCAGTTCTACACCCCGCGCGACATCATCCGGTTGATGGTCAAGCTTCTGTTCGAGCCCGACCGTGCGAAGCTTGCGAAGATGGGTCAGATCAACATCTACGACCCGGCGTGTGGTACCGGCGGCATGCTCACCGCCGCGAAGGACCATGTCCTTGCGGCCATCAAGCCGGACCTCGGCATCTACCTCTACGGCCAGGAACTCAATGAGAAGACCTACGCCATCGCCAAGGCCGACATGCTGATGAAGGGCGAGGCCCCGGAGAACATCAAGCGCGAGAACACGCTCACGACCGACCTGCTGCCCGGCAAGGTGTTCAACTACATGATGAGCAATCCGCCCTTTGGCAGTGACTGGAAGAAGATACGCGAGGAGGTGGAGGAGGAGCACAGGCAGGGGGCGGCGGGGCGCTACGGCCCCGGGCTGCCGGATGTTGGCGACGGCGCCATGCTCTTCCTGCTGCACAAGATGTCGAAGATGGCGTCCGGGGATTCGAAGATCGGGATCATCTTCAACGGGAGCCCCCTGTTCAATGGCGACGCGGGCAGCGGCCCCTCGAAGATTCGGCAGCACATACTGGAGAACGACCTGCTCGACTGCATCGTCGGCATGCCAACCGACCTGTTCTACAACACGGGCATCGCCACGTATATCTGGATTCTCTGCAACCGCAAGCCGCCCGAGCGGCGGGGCAAGGTGCAGCTTATCAACGCGACGGGCGATGAGTTCCGCACGCTACTGCGGCGCAACAACGGCAAGAAGCGCTTCGACATATCGGAGGAGCAGGCGAACGCCATACTTGCCATATACGAGGCTTTCGAGGAAACGAAGCTCTCGAAGATATTCGACACCACGGACTTCGGTTACACGAAGGTGACGGTGGAGCGCCCGCTGCGCCTGCGCTATGACCTGGCGGCAGAACAGCGACAGGCCCTGCCGGCGATGGGCGAGGTGAAGAAGCTGAAGAACGGCCGCGGCGACGAGCTTGCTGCCGCGCTTGAAACGCTGGCCGCCGCCGCGCCGTGGCACAACGACCATGCGCTGTGGGAGGCGCTGGGCAAGGAGCTGAGCTGGAAGCCGTCGCAGGCACTGAAGAAGGCGCTGCGCGCGGCGCTCGGCGTGAAGGACGAGCAGGCGCGGCCGGTGGTGAAGGAGGGGCCTGTCATTCTGGATTGGGACTCGGCCGAAGCGCAGACGGAATCGCTCTGCACGGGCTGGTTTGAAGACGAGGAGGGCCACGGCTGGCAGTACGAGCCGGACCCGGAGCTGAGGGACTACGAGAACGTGCCGCTGAAGCAGGACGTGCTGGAGTACTTCCAGCGCGAGGTGCGGCCGCACGTGCCGGACGCGTGGATGGACCGGGAGAAGGACAAGATCGGCTACGAGGTCAGCTTCACGCGGTACTTCTACGAGTTTACGCCGTTGCGCTCGACCGCCGAGATCGCCGAAGAGCTTCTTGCGCTGGACGCGGAGACGGAGAACCTGCTGAGGGAGGTGGTGGCGGGATGACCACGACGAAGCGGCTGAAGTATATCGCGCCGCTCAGGCGGGACCTGCTGCCTGGGCGGCCGGAAGGGCTTCGGTATCTGGGCCTGGAGAACATCGAGGCACACACGGGCCGTTTGCTGCTCGAGAGTGAGCAGGAGGCTGTAGACAGCAGCGTGGTTGCGTTCGATGAGGAGAGCGTTCTGTTTGGCAAGCTGCGCCCGTACCTCGCTAAGGTTGCAGTGCCGGACTTCACGGGTGTTGGCTCCTCCGAGATCCTTGTTTTCCAGCCACGTCCAGCCACAGACCGGCGCTTCTTGTACTACGCTCTGCTCGCACAAGATTTCGTTAGCCGTGTCTCAGCGTTGGTTGACGGAGCGAAGATGCCCAGGGCGGAGCCAGCAGGGGTTGCCAATCTGGCGCTGTACGCGCCACCCCTCCCCGAGCAGCGCCGGATCGCGAACTATCTGGACGAGCAGACGGCGAAGATAGACAGGCTCATCGAGCTTCGCAGGCGGCAGATTGAGCTTCTGGCCGAGCAGCGCGCCTGCGCCATCCAGCAGGCCGTCACCAAGGGCCTCGACCCCACCGTGCCCATGAAAGACAGCGGCGTCCCCTGGCTGGGCGAGATTCCCGCGCATTGGGAGGTGAAGCGGCTGAAGCACGTGGCCGGGATTGTGCCAGGCGGAACCCCGGACAGTAAGCGACCCGAGTACTGGGACGGCGAGATTGTCTGGCTGACACCAGTCGATCTCGGAAAGGCCGATTGCATGCATACCGCCTCGTCCGCCCGCAGGCTAACCGCCGAAGGTGTGCTTGCTGCCGGGCTGTCACTTGCGCCCGAGGGCAGTTGCGCGCTCTCGACGCGTGCTCCCATTGGCTCCGTTTCGCGGCTGACCTGCGAAGGGACTGCCAATCAGGGCTGCAAGTTGATTATTCCGAAGCCCGATCTTGATTGCGCCTTCCTGTTCTACCTCCTCAACGTGTATGGAGAGGTGCTTGTCTCGCTAGGCCAGGGCAC
>JBPOJE010000061.1:0-7643 GCA_052033935.1 Armatimonadota bacterium | reverse complement strand
AGTTGGTCTATGATCCTGCTCTTCTTGCGCTTGCTGGCCCGCGCATACTCCCTTCGAAGTGCCCTGATGAGTTCTGCCTTACCGTGTTGATCCAACCGAATACTCCTGTGTTTGCCGGAGCAGTTCGGCTTCTCGGTACGATTCCTTTCCGAGGCAGCGACTCGTTTTCAGTACGATTACTCGGGAGGCAATTCGACACCTTGCCCTCCCGGGAAGAAACTGGTAGAATGCTTGCACCTTTGGTTGACTCCGGGCTTTCGTTCGCCATACAATAGTCTCGGGCGGGTGCGTGGCGTGCGCGGAACGCGCAGCCGCCCGCGGCAGACTAGGGTACCAAGGGTGAAAGGACAGGAGCGCCCGGGATGAAGAAGCACAACCGCGGATTCACACTGATCGAGCTTCTGGTCGTGATAGCGATTGTCGCTATCCTTGCGGCCATTCTATTTCCCGTCTTCGCGAAGGCGCGCGACCGCGCGCGCCAGGCCGCCTGCCTGTCGCACGGCAAGCAGTTCGGTCAGGCGACGATGATGTACATTGACGACAACGGCGGCCGTTGCCCCACGATGGTCCCTCCGTGGATTACCGGCGTTGCTGGCCGCTACCTCAACGAGATTGGCGGCACCCCGAAGGACTTTGGCATCGCCTCTTGGGCGTTCCGCTTCCATCCGGGCTTCCAGACCTACGTCAAGGACGAGAAGGTTTACATCTGTCCCAACGCTAACAGCGGATACTACGGACGCCGCTACAAGTACGGATACAAGTGCACCTGGCTTCCGGCACGCGCGCCCAACAACGGCGACGGCAAGCTGCGCGACGCGATGTGGCTGAGCCCGAACACCAACGCGGTCACAAACGAGCGAATTCCGTACAAGACCGCTGAACTGGAAGGCGTGTACAACCGGTCTTTGAGCGACCTGATCGCCTGGTACTGCTATGCGGTCAACCTGCCAAACTCGTACTGGGGATACAACTTCGGCACCCCTTACATCCCTCACGGTGAGGGCTCCATCTTCATCTACATGGACGGTCACGCCTCGTGGAAGAAGGTCAGCGCATTGCCGGAAGACCCCTCGCTGCCTGTGGGCTATCGCTAGTCCAAAACGCCGGTTACATTGCCGCGGACTCTGCCCGCCCGTTGCCGCGCGTGGGGTGGGGAGAAGCGGTTACGGCGTTTCTACTGTAAAATACTCACTGGATAGTGGCTTGACCGCTGAAATACTCGCAAACGCCTGTGCAAAATGGCGTTGCGGGACGAGCGGTCTGCGAAGCCGCACGGCTCAGACCAGGAAACGCACACAGTGGAACAGGGTTATCGCGACAAATGCTAGAGCCTGAAACTGGCCAGAGGGGCGCTCCGTCCGTCGAAATATCCGCCGTAAACGGCTCTACTCCCGAATCAGCAAGACTTGCGGCGATTGTTCAACACTCGCACGACGCAATCATCGGCAAGGATCTCAGCGGCACCATCACGAGCTGGAATCCCGCTGCAGAGCGTATCTACGGCTACACGGCTGCGGAAGCCATCGGTTGTTCCATCTCGATCATCATGCCGCCCGAGCGTGCTCACGAGCAAGAAGATCTGTGCGCGCGCATAGCCGCATCCGAGCAGATCGAATCGCTTCAGACCGAGCGCATTCGTAAGGACGGCTCAAGAGTCATGGTTTCGGTCAGCGTGTCGCCTATCCGGGACTGCTCTGGGCTTATCACCGGCGCCGCCAGCATTGAGCGGGACATCACCGATTCCGTGCGCCACGAACAGGAGCTTGCTAGGGCTCAACTCGAGGTGCAGCAGTCGGCCGAGCGGCAGCGGCGGCTTATGAGCGAGGTGCTTATGTCCGTGACCGGCGGCAAGCTGAGCCTCTGCTTCAGCGAGAACGACCTGCCCGAACCTCTTCCTCTCGTTGCGGGATTCGACCAGATTGCTCCGGATTCACTGCGCGAGTTCCGCCGCCTTCTAGAAGCGGTTGCGCTTGAGCGCAGTTTTCCCGATGAGAGGTGGGAAGATCTGATAACCGCCGCTGGTGAGGCTGCCATGAATGCCGTGGTGCACGCCGGGGGCGGCAAATGCCGCATCCACTGCGGCGAAGACACAATTCAGGTATGGGTGGAGGACTCCGGGACGGGGATAGACATCTCCCACATCCATCGCGCGACGCTCGAGGGCGGATACACCACGGGCGTCTCGTTCGGTCACGGTTTCTCGCTGATGCTGCGCACCGCTGACCGTATCTGGCTGCTCACAAGCCAAGAGGGCACCCGGGTTGTGCTCAGCCAGGGCAGGCGAAAGCCCGAGCCCACCTGGTTTCAGGCGTACGAAGTGCTGCGCGAGCCGCAGGCCCTGTTGGACGCCTCGCCCCTCTATTGACCCCTGCGTGTGAATCTGCCGCCTAGTGCGGCGGCACCACGGCGATATCCCCGGAGTTGCGGGGCCGCAGCACTCTGCGCGCCACTGGCGATCCGGCGGGGATCTCACAGCCCGAGATGCCTGTAATCAGAGCGTACTGACCGATATTGGGCCGTTCGAGCATGCCGTTCGAGACGCAAACCCCGGTGTGTCCGGTGCCATCGTCGAGGTTGCTTCCGTCGTCCATGTAGAACCAGTCGTAAGCGACGGCTGTCACCCGCCCCCACGATGTGACGAGCAGGCCGATGTTGTTCGCGCCCCGTGCCATCTCCCGTGGAAGCGAGTAGTGGTTCACGACACCGCCCTGCTGTCCTGCCGGACCGCCGCCGAGCGCGCGATTGGTTATGGAGTAGGGCTGCGGAGGGACGTCCGTTCCCACCTTCGTCACAAGTGGGTTCGTGATTCCGCGTTCGCCCGATATCGTCGTCAGCGCGCCCAGTACGTTCACGCGATCCCCGACGTTGAGTCCCTCCGGAGGCGCTCCAGAAAAGGAGAGCAGAAGCCCGCACGAGCGGTCATCTTCCTGGATGTAGAGGCGGTTGGGTATGTCGGTGCTGGACGTGGACAGGAGTTTGTCCTGCAGATATACCGCAGTGCCGGCCGGCAGTGTGCGGGTGGCGTTGATGGTGGGCGTCGCCGCGATCTCCTCGGTCAGCGCGCGGTAGGCGTTGACTCGTCCGTACCCAGTATAAATGTCCCAACCCGGGTCTTCGATATCGTCGGCTGTCTGGAGTATCTGGTAGTAAACCTGTGCGTTGGTCCAGTCGGGGTGCTTCGACCAGATCAGCGCCGCCACGCCCGAAACAAACGGCGCCGCCGCCGACGTGCCGGGCTGAGTCTGGTAGATGCCTCCCAGCAGCCCTGGGCCAGGCCCGACGATCCAGCTCCCCGGCGCCATCACATCCAGGTACTCGCCGTAGTTGCTCCCGCCAGAGCCCATCCAGTCCGCCGAAGTGCAGCGAGCGTCGTTCTCGTTGGATGCCCCCACGGCGAGCGCGTTCGGGTACGACGCCGGATAGCTCAGCCCATAGGTACCGTCATTGCCGCTCGCCACAACACAGATGGCCCCGTGCTGCCACGCGTACTCGACCGCGTCGCGAAGCGCCGGAACGTCATCTCCGGAGAGACTCATGTTGATGACCCGGACTCCGAGATTAACCGCATACACAACAGCGTCCGCCGCGTCGCTTTCCAGCCCGTATCCGTCCGCGCGAATTACCTTGCACGCCAGAATCGGGCTGCCCCACGACACGCCGGCGATTCCTACAGAGTTGTTTGACGCCGCCGCCGCGATTCCCGATGTGAACGTCCCGTGCTGCACATCGTTGTCGTCGTAAGGGTCATTGTTGTTGCTGACGAAATTCCAGCCGCGCCAGTCGTCCACCTTGCCGTTGCCGTCGTCGTCAATCCCGTTGTCGGGTATTTCCCCGGGGTTTATCCAGAGCTTGGTGGCCAGGTCTTCGTGCGTGTAGTCCACGCCCGTGTCTATGCTCGCGATGACCACGGATGGGCTGCCCGTTGTGATAGCCCACGCCTCGGGCGCGTGGATGTCGGCGCGGTACCTGCCGCCCTGGCCATTGTTGTCGCCGTCGTTGTATAGACCCCACGAAGGGATGCCGAAGAGGTCGTCGCCGCTGTAGAAGACCGGGTCGTTTGGAAAGACTTGCGCCTGGCAGATCTGGAGGTAGTGATTGGGTCCCGCGTACTCCACGGCCGGGTTCTTGCGAAGCCGGGCCAAAGTTGCCTCGATGTCGGCTCCCGCAGGCAGTTTGAAGCGGTGATAACGGGTCTTGCTGTTCTCGCTTTGGGCCTGCGCCCCGACAGCCGCCGCAAGGCTCCTGACGCTTGCGGACTGCCCAGGTTTGTACCGCACAAGCACCTCGTCGGGAGCATGTCCCGGACCAGCGAGCGCAGCGCCCGCGCCGAAGATCAGAATCAGAGTGATAAAGAGCAGATATGATCGCATAGCACAATGACCACCGGGCAGGCGTGCCCGGGCCTTCTACTTAGAGACGCCTGTTTGGGTAAAACTGTTCGTGATATGTCAGTTCCGCCTGAAGCGCGAAGGTGCATGTGCCGCCGGGGTCGAACCGGGCATCGTGTCCGCGGGCCATTGCCCTTCAGGGAAAGTCCGGCCGCGGAGCTGGGAGCGTGTAATAGATTTGAACTGGTCAGGGGTACCCTTTGCTGTTGTCTCGATGATTGCGCCCGTGCTTGCGTGCGCTGCAACCCAGCCGCCCTCGTTTCAGAGAACGTCCGATGTGATCTTCGGCTACAAACACGGCATGGCAATGACCATGGACGTGTTCAGGCCGAAGACGCAGAACGGGGCGGGGGTCGTGTATGTCATGAGTGGGGGGTGGTACTCAGCGCGTGAGATGATCAGTGCCGATATCTGGGCCGTGCTTCTCAACCGCGGATACACGGTGTTTGCCGTCGTTCACGGGAGCCAGCCGCGCTTCACTATTCCCGAAGCCGCCGCCGACCTGCACCGCGCCGTCCGCTTCATCCGCGCAAACGCGGCCTCCTATGGCGTCGCTCCAGATCGCTTGGGCATTTCGGGTGGATCGGCGGGCGGGCACCTGTCGCTTCTCATCGGCACGTCGGGCGCGAAAGGCGACCCGGCGGCGGCCGACCCCGTGGATCGTGAGTCGAGCCATGTGCAGGCCGTGGCCTGCTTCTTCCCTCCCACCGATTTCCTCAACTACGGAGGCACGGGACGGGATATCACGCAGGCCCTGGAGGCGGAACTGAAGCCGTTCCATGCGGCATTCGATTTCGTCGAGCTTGATCAGGCTTCCGGCCGGTATGTTCTTATCACCGGCAAGGCCCGGCGTCTGGAAATCGCCCGGGACATATCGCCCGTCACCCATGTGTCATCCGATGATCCGCCCGCGCTGATTGTGCACGGCGATGCCGACACGCTGGTTCCCATCCAGCAGTCACAGACGATGGTGAAGGCTCTGGAAGCCGCCGGTGTTCCCGCGAAGCTGGTCGTGAAGAAAGGACAGGGGCACGGGTGGGAGAACTGGTCCGCCGATCTGGCCGTGTTCGCGGATTGGTTTGACGAGCATCTGCAAGCCCGCCCGGCGAAGGCCGGCGCGAAGTGACCGTGGGCGCTGGCGTCGCCCGAACGGTGCTTCAGCCCGCCAGATAGCGCTCCTGGATCAGCGCCAAAAGCTGTTCCGCGATCTCGTGCTTGCTCATCAGGGGCAGGGCGAAGTCTTCGCCGCCGGCGGTCAGGAAGCGGACGCGCGACGGGCCCGGGCCGAACGGGGTATTGCCTTCATCCGTGCTGTTAGCGACGATCATGTCGAGGTTTTTCGCCTTCAGCTTCTCACGCGCGCGCTCAACCAGGTCTTCAGTCTCCAGCGCGAACCCCACCAGCACGTGTTCGCCTTTCTGCCGTCCAAGCTCGGCGAGGATGTCGGTTGTCTGGTGAAGTTCCAGGCGCGCCGGCTGCCCCGATTCGGGCTTCTTGATCTTCTGCCGGGCTTTGCGCGCGCTGAAATCGCTCACCGCCGCCGCCGCGATGACGACCTTGCATGAGTCATACCTGTCCCGGACAGCGTTCAACATCTGCTCGGCGGTCTCCACGCGCACCATCTCGGTCACGTCGGGCGGCGGCGTTTCGGCCGGGCCTGTTACCAGCACGACCTCAGCGCCGCGCGCCATGGCGGCCCTTGCGATAGCGTATCCCATCTGCCCGGAAGAGTAGTTGGAGAGGAATCGCACCGGATCAATCGGCTCACGCGTTGGCCCGGCAGTGATCAGTACGCGCACCCCCGCCCAGTCCCGCGTGCGCGCGCCGGGCAGAAGGCTCACGATGGCCTCGATGATGTTCTCCACCGGCGCCAGCTTGCCCACGCCCACCGACCCGCACGCCAGGCGCCCCTCCACGGGTTCCACGAACTGGTATCCGAGAGCTTTCAGCCTCTCGACGTTCGCGACAACGACGGGATTCGTCCACATATACGTGTTCATTGCCGGGGCGATCAGCACGGGTGTGCGCGCCGCCATCACCAGAGTTGTGAGCATGTCGTCCGCGATCCCGTGCGCTATCTTCCCGATGATGTTCGCCGTCGCAGGCGCGATGACAACAACGTCGGCTTCCTCTACCGTGGCGATGTGGGATATCTGGCCCTCGGCGGTCTCGTCGAAGAGGTCCACAAGGCATTCCTGCGCGGTGATAGCGCGCATGGTCACGGGGGTGATGAAGCGGGCGGCCTTTGGCGTCAGCACTGCGCGCACTGAAGCGCCTACGCAAACGAGCGTGCTTGCGATGTCCGCGGCTTTGTATGCCGCGATGCTGCCCGTCACGCCCAGAACGATCTTTTTGCCTGCCAGTGAGTCCATCAGAATGCCTGTCCTGCTGCCGCGCGAGTTCGTTACTTCCCGCCGAGCTTCGCCCGCTCGGCTGTGATGATTGCGCCGAGGTCGTGCGCCGCGCGTTCAACCGTATCGTTGATCACGATGTAATGATACTCGGGTATCTGGCTCATCTCCCAGCTTGCCTTGCCGAGCCGCCGCCTCAGCGTCTCCGGCGTCTCCGTATCCCTGCCGCGCAGCCTGCGCTCCAGTTCTTCCAGCAACGGCGCGGCCAGGAAGATCATCACCGCCTCGGGCATGCTCTTCTTGACCGTCAGCCCGCCCTGCACATCCAGCTTCAGAATAACGTCCGTGCCTGCGCCGGTCAGCTCCTGCACCTTCCATTTGGGCGAGCCGTACTTGCACCCATAGACATCGGCGGTCTCCAGAAACTGCCCCTCAGCTTCCAGCGCGTCGAACCGTTCTGGGCTGACGAAGATGTAGTGGACGCCGTCCACTTCGTCTTCGCGTTTCGGGCGAGTGGTGACGGTCACGAGGCGCTCGCAGTTGGGGAACCGCGGCAGGAAGTAGTCGAGGACGGCGTCTTTGCCAACGCCCGATGGCCCGGAGAAAACAAAAGCCTTGCCGCGCTGCCTGATCTGTTGCTGCAGGCCGGCCTGCTCCAGCACTGAACTGGCGAGCCGCGCGGGGTTCGCGCTGAACAAGGGTTGGACTTCGGTCGAATCGCTCACTGTGCAGGGCGCCCTTTCGTGCGCGAGCGGATTATACCAGCCGGGCAGGGGGGTGTCAACAATCCGAATTGCCTCCCGAGTAATCGTACTGAAAACGAGTCGCTGCCTCGGAAAGGAATCGTACCGAGAAGCCGAACTGCTCCGGCAAACACAGGAGTATTCGGTTGGATCAACACGGT
>JBPOJE010000080.1:0-11343 GCA_052033935.1 Armatimonadota bacterium | reverse complement strand
TCGGGTTCTGCGCGGCGATGGCTGGAGCGACAACGGCAGCAGGTTCGTCCGCTGCGCCGACCGCTACGACGACGGCTGCTACCCGTCCAACAGCCGGAACTACGCCGGGATCCGTCTCGCCCGCTAGGTCTGGCCCTTTGTCTCTTGATGTTTCATTGGAAGGTTGGACGGGCGTTTCGGGTAGCAGGGGGGGCAGAATCGCGGAGACACGGAAAGGGCGGAGGCGCGGAATCCGGAATTCCGCGTTTCGTTCTGTTTTCCGCGCTTCTTCGGCTATCATGCAGCGCGACTGCATGATAGCCGGTAATGTACCTGATGTATCTCCCGCGAACACTCGAAACCTACGCTCTGTCAGCATCCCGCCAGTTCCCGGTTATGCTCGTCACCGGGGCGCGACAGGTTGGCAAGACGACCCTGCTTCGCCACATCCGCGAGCCCGAAAGAGCGTACGTGTCGCTCGACGACCCTCTGCTGCTCGGCCTAGCAAGACGGAATCCCGCGCTGTTCTTTCAGCGGTTCCGGCCCCCCTTGCTGATTGATGAGATACAGTACGCGCCCGAACTGCTTCCTTACATCAAGATGGAGAGCGACGCCGCGCGGACGCCGGGGCTGTTCTGGCTGACGGGGTCGCAGCAGTTTCACATGATGAAGGGAGTGTCCGAGTCCCTGGCCGGCCGGGTTGCGGTCGTCCAGTTGCTCGGGTTGTCGCGCCGCGAGGCGGATGGCAGCGGCGTAGGAGTCCAGCCCTTTCTGCCTGTGCCGGACTCACTGGCTGCGGCAGGCTCTGTCAGCAAAGAGAGCCTCGAACTGCCGGAACTGTACCGCGCCATCTGGCGGGGCTCCTACCCCGCGATTGCGGCGAACGCAGATATGGACCGCGACCTGTTCTACCTGTCCTATGTGCAGACGTACCTTCAGCGCGACGTGCGAGACCTGGCAAGGGTGGGTGACGAGACCGCTTTCCTTCGATTTGTGCGTGTCGCAGCAGCCCGAACCGCTCAGTTGATGAACTTGACTGACCTCGCCAGAGACGCAGATATCTCGGTCAACACAGCAAAGAGCTGGCTTTCAATCCTGCGGGCGTCAGGCGTTGTCCACCTGCTCGAGAGCCGTATTCGGTCAACCTCAGCAAGCGGCTGGTGAAAACGCCGAAGCTGTATTTCTTCGACACAGGGCTGTGCTCGTACCTGACCGGCTGGTCGAGTCCCCAGACGCTGGAGGCGGGCGCAATGTCCGGGGCCATACTCGAGACGTGGGTTGTGTCGGAGTTGCTCAAGAGCTACCTGCACAACGGAAAGCATCCGCCGTTCTTCTATTACCGCGACCGGGACAGGCGCGAGATAGACCTCCTGGATCGTACAGGACGAGGTCGCATACCCTCTGGAGGTCAAGAAGACCGCGTCCCCGGGGCCGGGTGACGTCTCTGCGTTCGGTACGCTGCAGCGGTTGGATATCCCTGTTGGGCCCGGCGGGCTGATCTGCCTGGCGAAGGACGTGGTCCCGCTCAATTCGTCGGCATGGACGATTCCGGTTGGCCTGCTCCCATAAGCAACGCTCTACGGTGATGTTGATGCTTTGGGATTTCGGATCACGCTGAGTCGCCGGGCTTGATGAGGACGAGGTCCCGAAACGACAAACAATGGTCTGGGCAATTAATCTCTATCCGTTCGTTGATTCCCGCACGGAGGCCCAAATGATGGGTCAACCAAAAACCTGAGAGCCTCCCCGACGCGTGGAGTATCCGTCCGCCGCAAGCCGTCCCAGACGCTTCTCGACCACATGTGCCGATAGCGTGGCTATCAGCGATTTGATCCACGTTGACTTGGGGAGTCCTGCCTCTGCCTGCCCGACCAGTCTCAGGCCTGCCTCGGGCTGCGCCCGGCTGGTAAGCGCAAGCACGACGAGGTCGCCATAGCGCAGAGTGAATTCCGGGGGACTTATCACAAGCACAGGGCGTCGCTTGCTACTGGCAAGGTCGGTGAAGGGGAACCAACCACACCAGGACGACGTCGCCAGCCTCAAAGGGTGTCGTAGACACTGTCTTCGTCGTTGTCCCAGGTCTCGGCGAACGGACCTTCCTGCATCTTCATCCAGGCGTCGGACGCCAGCGCTGGCCCCACCGTCCCGAAGATGACGATCACCTCTCCGGGCTCGGCGCCTTTGATCTGCGGGGTACGATGATCTTCTTACCGTCGAACCGGGCCCTTATTGCCAGCATTGCTGCACTCCTCTGTGACACCAGCATTATACCAGCAGTGACGGCCTCGTCAGTCCGGCCAGCTGTCGTCTATCTCCTCGTTGATGCCCACCGGCAAATAAGAGTACAGGTCGGCGTTCCTGATGTAGAACCTGATCTTGCGGTCCTTGTCCCGCAGTCCTTCGGGGAACTCCTTCGTCTTCCACGTGAGCTTGCCGCGTACCGAATCGCCCTGAAACGCGTTGCAGTAGTTCTTCTCGAAGCCCTTGATGACGTTGTTGTTCCGGTCCACGATCTCTGCTGTCACGTAGCCGCCGGGGCCGCATTTGGCGTTGATGGTCACCTCAGGGGTGTTGAAAACCTCGCGCCGCGAGATGAGCCAGCCTTCCGTTTCGCCTGCCTGCATCGAGCAGAACCCGTCCAGCCGCAGCTTCGCAAGGCCCACCGCAGCCTTCAGTCCCTTGTAATCCTCATGTACCTGATCCCAGCCGGAGTAGTAGAACCAGAGTTCATCGCCCATAACCACCGGTGCCCGCGCGATGCAGATGAACCCGTAGTCGAACGCATTGATGGGGCTGTTTGCGATGAACGGCTCGCGCTTCGGCGTGCGCGTCCAGTTGATCAGGTCCCAGCTCCACGCAAGCTGAATGTCGCCCGTGCACGGGCTGCCTTCCTGCGCTTCGAACATCACTTCCGGCTTCGTGTAGCGTCCGTACTTCAGCCAGCGCGAGTGATAGATGAGCGGCGTGCCAATGAACATCTTCTGGTAGGCGAAAACGGGCATGCCGTAGATCTGGGTGGCGTCGGGGTCGAGGTCATCCGCCACGAACACCGGCCCTTCCACCGGCTTTTTCCAGGTCAGCCCGTCGTCCGACAGTACCACACCCACCGCCCGGTGCCTGCGGTCGGAGGTCTTCCACGTCGCGCACATGCGGTTGCGGTAGGGGTCGAAGAAGTAGCTGACCACGTCCGAGGTCGAGAAGAGCTCCTGCAACCTCGGCGGGCGCGTCCATGTCAGGCCGTCCGCCGAGAAGCCCATGGCGCCGTGCCCATTGCTCTGTCCGTACATCACCCACGTCCGGTCCAGCGATGCCGGCTTATTGGCCCGGAACACTTGCGTGGTGGACTTCAGGATGTTGTTGCCCTTTGATCCTTTCCATTCCACCAGACCGAGCTTTGGCCGCGTCCAGTTCAGCCCGTCCTTCGACTCTGCCATGCATACTTTGGTCGGCTCGCCGTCGGCAATGCAGTAGTAGTACATCCGCAGCTTATCGCCGTCCCGAATTACGGTTCCGCCCAGGTTGGGACCCCATCCCTCCCAGGGTGCGTCGCCCTTCATAATCGGATTCTTTTCGTACTTCACCGGGGCGTGAAAGACGCGCTCCAGCCCGTCCGATTCCTCCGTCACCATCGCGTCCAGAAACAGCCTGCGGAACGGCGGCTTTCCGGCCAGTGTCAGGTCATATTCCATCAGCGCTTCGCCTCTGTCCGGCGGCGGCGCGGCCGGACCTGGATCGGCAATTGCGCATAGAGCAGCTATCATTGTCAGCCTCAAGAGTCGGGACACGAAGGAATCTCCTTCCGTTGATGTGCCGCAGCGGCAGTGCAGAAGGCCGCTGACAAAGTATCCCTTCCACTTGAGCGCGCTTCCCTCCTCTTTCACGGACGGCCAACAACCGCAGCATTCTTGCCCGGCACAGTGATATACTGACTCACTGCGCACACGCACAAAGGAGGTCAGGTATGGTTCGAGCGCTCGTGATGATGAATGTTGACCGGGGGCAGGTTCCGAAAACTGCCAAACAGCTTGCGGAGATGGACGAAGTGCTGGACGTCTATTCGGTGGCGGGCGACTGGGACCTGGTCGCGATTCTGCAGGCCGAGGAGTACGAACGGCTGGCGGAAGTCGTGACGGAGAAGATCCAGACCGTCTCCACGGTTGCGCGCACTACAACCCTGATGGCTTTCCGGAGCTACAAGTTCACACCCTAGAGAGAGGAGTCCGGTGATACAGTCAACGCTCAGAAAACTCACGGTGGGAGAGCATCTGCCGGAGGACGAGATATTCAGCATCGTCGGCGGCATCAAAAACGGCGATGTCACCGATGTGCAGATAGCCGGGTTCCTGGTGGGGCTTCTGATGAAGGGGCCGACCACCCGCGAAGTCGCTTCCATTGCCCGCGCCATGCGCGCGAACTGCGAGCAGATTACCCCGAACGTTGTGGGCCATCTGATAGACACCTGTGGCACGGGGGGCGGGCGCACAACATTCAACTGCTCGAGCGCTGTCGCTGTAGTGGCGGCCGCGGCCGGAATACCTGTGGCGAAGCATGGAAGTCGGTCGCTTGCGTCGCTTTCGGGCAGCGCCGACGTCCTCGAAAAGCTGGGGGTGGCGATTGACCTGACTCCGGCGCAGGCATCGAAGCTGATCGAGGAGGCCGGAATCAGCTTCCTCTACGCGCCGAACTTCCATCCGGTGATGCTGAAGGTGCTGCCCGCCGAAATGGCGCTCGGGATCAAGACGATCTTCTACACGGTCATCGGGCCGCTGATCAATCCCGCGGGTGCCCGGCGCCACATCATGGGTGTCTATCGTCCCGATCTGGTGGAGATGGTTGCCGATGTGCTCGTGCAGCTCGATTTCGAGCATGCGCTTGTCGTGCACGGGCTGGACACGCTGGACGAGATCTCCGTCATCGGCAAGACCTCCGTCGCCGAAGTCCGCGACGGCTGGGCGCGCAAATACGAGCTTCGGCCCGAGGATATTGGCCTGCCGCGCTATACCTACGAAGACCTGCTCGGAGGCACTCCGGAAGAGAACGCCGCCATCGTAAGCGCCATCATCGCCGGTGAAGAAAAGGGCGCGCGGCGCGACATGGTGCTGGCGAACGCCGGCGCGGCCATGCTCGTCGGCGGAAAGGCCGAGGACCTCAGGGCCGGAGTGGAACTCGCGCGGGAGATGATAGACAGTGGCGAAGCGCTCCGAAAGCTGGAGCAGTTCATCGCCGCTTCCAACCGCATCGCGCAGGCTGCCTGACCGGCTGTGGGGCGCTTTACCGAAGCTCTGGAGCGTGCCCGGGATTCCGGGCGCGTCCCGATCATCTGCGACATCAAGCTGCGAAGCCCGGCGGAGGGCGACCTGATTGGCGGGCGCGATCCCGCCGCTGTGGCCCGCGCCACGGCCGAAGGAGGCGCTGCCTGCCTTTCAGTTGTGACCGAGCCTGAGCACTTCGGCGGGAGCCTGGAGCTTCTCCGGGCAGTCGTCGCCGCAAGCGAACTGCCGGTGCTTCGCAAGGACTTTGTCCGCGGGGCGGACGACGTCCACGCGACGCGCGACGCCGGGGCATCCTGCCTTCTGCTCATCGTTGCGAAGCTTGATCAGGATACGCTCGCCGCGCTTCACAATGAGGCTTATGCCTGCGGGCTGGAGACGCTTGTTGAGGCGCGCAACAGCGAGGAGATACGGCGCGCGTTGGAACTCGACCTCAATCTGCTCGGCATCAACAACCGCGACATCCAGCGGCTTGAGGTGGACGCCGGGACTCCCGCCACCACGCTCCGGCTTCTTGCGGAGGCGCCGCCGGACGTGCGCGTGATCAGCGAAAGCGCCATTTCGACCCCCGCTGACGTGCGCGCGGTCATCGAAGCTGGAGCGCTGGGGGCGCTGGTGGGAACCGCCGTACTTCGCGCCGATGATACCGCCGCTTTCGTGCGGAGTCTCTCGCTGGCTCTTCCGGGAACGGGTTCGGATTGATGGCGCGGGTCAAGATTTGCGGCAACACGGACGTGGGGCAGGTGCGGATGGCCGCCGAAGCGGGAGCGGACTGTGCGGGTTTCGTTGTGGAGTATCCGGTGGATGTGCCGTGGAACCTGTCACGTGATGATGCCCGTGAGCTGCTGGCGGCTGTTCCTCCGTTTATGACGGCGGCGGTCGTCACGGGGGGAAGCGTGGAGCACGTCTTGGCCGTCGCCCGCGCCTTGCGCCCCGGCTTCGTGCAGCTTCATACGGATAACCCTCCGGACGAGACGGCGGACATAGCCGATCATCTCGCAGGCGGCGGAATGCGGCTGATTCGCGCGCTGCGCGTAGACGCCGCGACAGGCCTCGCCTCGGGCGATCTGCCGGATCCTGTCGAGGCGGCCCTCGCGCTGCAGGAGTGCGGCATCGCCGCGCTGCTTCTGGATGCGCGCACGGGCAGTCTGCCCGCGGGTACGGGAGTCGCCCTGAGCCGTGAGATGGCGCGCGCGGTGCGCGATGCCATTCGCATTCCGCTCATCCTTGCAGGCGGCCTCAGCCCGGCCAACGCCGCCGCCGCCATCGAAGCGGTGCGGCCGTTCGCTGTGGATGTCATCTCAGGTGTTGAGTCCTCCCGCCGGGTGAAAGACGCGTCCCTTGTCCGCGCGTTCGTTCGCGCGGCGAAAGGCCTGCCCCCTCCGCGGCCATAACATATGGTTATGTATGGTAAGCCTAGAAGGGGGAGCCATGATACCCTTTACAAAAAGCATGGCAGTGGCCATAATCAAAGTGGTTACTAATGGGACCTTCTGACTTCTCGACAGTCTTGTTCGCGATGCCGTCGTTCCTGTCGGGCGCTGCAAGTGTGCTCGACATGGGCGGGACCCTCACCGCGATCTTCTCCGACTGGTGTGCCATCGGTGAGGATATGGAAAGAGCCCTGCAATCCGGTGACCCGAAGCCGCAGATTAAAGCCGTCTGACCGCAAGCCCGCGCCACCGGCGCGCCCCAACGGAAATCCGGCGACGCCGTCCAGTGCGACGCGCGGAGCACTCCTGAAACAACGCCGCTCCGTCCTCATCGCCGCAGCCGTGACCGGACAGGTTGACGTGGAAGCAGCGGCATGACACGTGTGGACGTCAACCCCGGCGTGCTCCGGTGGGCGTGCGAGCGGGCGGGCTGCGGCATAGACACGCTTGCAGAGCGGTTCGCGCGGCTCCCCGAGTGGCTCTACGGTGAACAGAAGCCGACTCTCAAGCAACTTGAATCCTTCGCGCGTGCCACCCGCACACCCTTCGGCTATCTCTTCCTGCCCGAGCCGCCCCAAGAGCCGCTGCCCATTCCCGATCTCCGCACGGTCGGTCAAGCGCCGCCGAGGCCAAGCCCGGACTTGCTCGACACAATCTATGCAATGCAGCAGCGCCAGGACTTCTTGCGTGAGATGCGTATCGAGGACGAAACCGAACCCCCGGAGTTCGTCGGCAGCGCGCGTACCACCGATGAACCCGCCGCAGTTGGGCAGGAAATGCGCCGCCTTGTCGGTCTCAACGACGACTGGGCCGCCCGGGCGCGAACCTGGCAGGAAGCAGTCAGCGCACTGCGCCGCCGCATCGAGCAGATGGGCGTTATGGCGGTGATTAATGGGGTTGTCGGCAACAACACCCATCGTAAGCTGAAGGTCGAGGAGTTTCGCGGCTTCGCACTCACCGACCGCTATGCCCCGCTCATCTTCGTCAATGGCGCCGATTGGAAGTCGGCCCAGATGTTTACGCTGGCCCACGAACTGGCGCATGTCTGGCTGGGTCCGGCGGGCGAAGGCCTCACCGGCTTCGAAGGCGTTTTCCCCGCTGACACAGGTGTGGAGGGGTTCTGCGACAGGGCGGCGGTGGAGTTCCTGGTACCCGCTCGTGCCCTGAAGCAGCAATGGCCGCGTCTCAAAGGCTGCGAAGACCCGTTCGGTCAGAGTGCGCGTCTCTTCAAAGTCAGCCCCATCGTGGCCGGCCGCCGGGCAATGGATCTGCGCCTTGTGGACCGTGAAACTTTCTTTGACTTTTACGGGGCTTACACCGAACGTGAGCGCCAGCGGCCAGGTGCGGCTGGAGGTGGCGACTTCTACAACACCCAGAACGCTCGGGTGGGTGAGCGCTTTGCCACCGCTGTTATCTTTGCTGCGATGGAAGGCAGGATCGCCTTCAAGCTTACGGGGCTTCGCGGCGGTGCCTTCCAGGAGTATGCTCGTCGCTTGGGGGTGTCCCTGCCGTGAGAAACGTGCTATCTTTTCTTTGCATCACCCCAAGCGTCCCCATCTAGGCTGCCGCTCCCTACCGCCCCCCACGCCTTCAGCTTCTTCTCGATTTGGCAGGCACCGTCGGCTTCTCGTTGACCTGAAGCCGGAATTCCCGAAGGATGTGGTTGTCCTGACTGCTCTTGTCCTCCCGCCGCATGTCTGGTAGCATATCGGCGTACGGGCATACGCCCGAACGATGCCGCCCAGTGTTGGCGCCGGGAAGGAGCAAAACTGCGATGTGCCGATCTGTTATCCGCTTAGTGCTGCTTGCTTGTCTGGCTGTTGGCGTTGCTGCGCCTGCCGACGCGCGCGTCATCCGCGTCAAGTGGGACTCACCCGCTGACGGTCCGGGTGACGATTGGTCCAGTGCGTTCCAGACCGTGACCGCGGCCATTGCCGCCTCTGTGGCGGGCGACGAGATCTGGGTGGTGGGGGATGCGGCGCACCCGTACGTGGAGAACATCACCCTGAAGGACGGCGTGGGGCTGTACGGCGGGTTCGCCGGGGGCGAGACCACGCGTGATGAGCGGGACTGGAACACCAACGTAACGATCCTGGATGGCGGTGATATTGAAGAGGAAGCCGTGGTGACCGTGTCTTCTGGGGCCACGATCACGACGGTGCTGAACGGCTTCACCATCCGCAATGGCACTACTGGCATCTACTGCCTCTCCTCCTCTCCTACGATCACGAACAACACGATCGCGGGGAACGGCGAAGGCATCTCCTGCTACACCTCCTCTCCCACGATCACGAATAACACGATCGCAGGGAACGAGACTGGCATCTACTGCTACGATCTGTCTCCCTCGATCACGAACAACATCGTGGCCTTTAACACCATGGGCATCTTCAACTGGCATTGCACTCCGGTACTGCGAAGCAACTGTGTCTTCAACCCGGACGGGACGAACTACAGAGGCCTAGCGGCGGGCGCAAGCGATATCACCACCGACCCGAAGTTCGTGTCTGCAACGTACGGGAAGCTGCACATCCAGCCGGATTCACCGTGTGTGGATGCCGGCCTGGACAGTGTGGTGGGAGGCGGCTGGAAGGATATGGACGGGCAAGCGCGCATCCAGGGGCCACACGTAGATATCGGCGCGGATGAGAGCGACGGGACTGTGTGGCCGGAGTATGTGCAGGTAGTCGTGCGTGTCAGCCCGGATGGGGTTGATGACACGGCTCACGACGGAAGCAGCTGGGTGCTTGCGAAGCGGACGGTGCAGGCGGGCATAGACTTGGCGAGGGCGGAGGGCGGCGATGTATGGGTTGCGGCCGGGGTGTACAACGAAAGCATCACGCTTCCTGCGTATGTGTATCTCTATGGCGGTTTCGCGGGCGGCGAGTCGTCCCGCGGTGAGCGCGACTGGGGGGTGAACAGCACAGCGCTCGATGGCGGGGGGAGTGATAGTGTTGTGACTGCCCCCAGCGGCTATCACGTTAGCACGATTGACGGCTTCGTCATCCGCAACGGCTTCCATGGCATTGACTGCTACCGCTCCTCTCCTACGATCACGAACAACACGATCTCAGGGAATGACAGGATTGGCATCTTCTGCTACTCCTCCTTCTCCTCCTCTCCCACGATCACGAATAACATCCTTGCCTTCAACGCCACAGGCATCCGCAATGACTCCACAAGCGGCACTCCGGTACTGCGAAGCAACTGCGTCTTCAACCCGGGCGGGACGAACTACGACGGCCTGTCCGCAGGGACCGGGGACATCAATGTGGACCCTGAGTTCCAGTCAGCAGCGTACGGGAAGCTGCACATCCAGCCGGGCTCGCCGTGTGTGGATGCTGGGCTGGACAGTGTCGTGGGGGCCAGTTGGAAGGACATGGACGGGCAGGTGCGTATCCAGGGGCCGCACGTGGACATCGGCGCGGATGAGAGCGACGGTACTGCCTGGCCGGAGTATGTGCCGGTAGTCGTGTGTGTCAGCCCGAATGGGGTTGATGACGCCGCCCATGACGGGAGCACGTGGGCGCTTGCGAAGCGAACGGTGCAGGCGGGCATAGACGTGGCGAAGGCGGAGGGCGGCGATGTGTGGGTTGCGGCCGGGGTGTACAACGAAAGCATCACGCTTCCTGCGTATGTGTATGTTTATAGCGGTTTCGCGGGCGGCGAGTCGTCCCGCGGCGAGCGCGACTGGGGCATGAACAGCACCGTGCTCGATGGCGGCGGAAGTGGCAATGTTGCGACTGCGACCGGCGGGCATCGCGTCAGCGCGATTGACGGCTTTACCATCCGCAACGGTCAGTATGGCATCCACTGCTACTATTCCTCTCCCTCGATCACGAACAACACGATCGCGGGGAACGGCTACTGTGGCATATACTGCGACTTCTCCTCCTCTCCCTCGATCACGAACAACACGATCTCGGGGAACAGCTCCTATGGCATCTCCTGCTTCGACTACTCCTGCCCCTCGATCACGAACAACATCGTGGCCTTTAACACCTCAGGCATCTATAACTATTCTGGCAATCCCGTGCTGAAGAACAACTGCGTCTTTAGCACGGACGGGACGAATTACGTCGGCCTGACCGCGGGGACCGGGGACGTTAGTGAGGATCCGCTGTTTGCTGACAGGGCAGCGGGGAACCTGCGTCTCTTGCCCGGCTCCCCGTGCATTGACGCAGGCGACGACGCCGGGGTGCCACCGTGGCTGACCGTGGACAAGGACGGCAACCCGCGCATCAGCGGCGCGCACGTGGACATGGGCACCTACGAGTTTTGGCCTGTTCCACCAGCCGCCAGCATCCCCGAAGCTCGCGGCGGCAAGGATGGCGCGCAGGTATCGCTCACTGGTGTCATCGTGACCGCTGCCTGGCCGGATGTGTTGTATGTTGAGCAGCCGGACCGCGCCTGCGGCATCCGGGTCGAGAAGCCCCGCCATGGGCTGAACGTGGGGCAGTCGGCCGCTGTTGCGGGCGTGATGGGTACGACTGTGGACGGTGAGCGTATGATCACCGCGTCCTCCGCATCCAGGTCGGCGGGCCAGGCGCTGCCTGCGCTCGGTATGACGTCACGCTCGCTCGGAGGCGCCGATTCGGCGGACTACTCAGCGGCGGATGGCACGGGCCAGCAGGGGGTAACCGGCGGTGCGGGCCTCAACA
>JBPOJE010000129.1:0-3415 GCA_052033935.1 Armatimonadota bacterium | reverse complement strand
CCACGCCGATGAACAGGTCCGCGCGGTCGAGCAGCGCGGCCCATTCGCCCTCGCTCGTCCTGCCGGTCATATCCAGAATCGGGCCGCGCGCGAGTTCGATGATGCGCCCGGCCGGTTCGGTGCCGGTGATGGCCACGGCTGTTTCGGGCTGTGAGGAGAAGTGGTCGGCAACGGCCGCCCAGCCCTCGTCCGTCCATTCCTTGACGGCCCTTCTAGCGCTGGCGCCGGGGGCCAGCACGATGAGCCGGACGTGTACGGGCACTCCCGCCGCCGTAAGGCGCACCCTCATGCGCCGGGTCTCGCCGAGCGGCGCACGAAGCAGCCCCACGTACTCGCGCCGGGCGGGGGTCACCCCCAGCGCCTCCAGACGCCGCAGGTTGTTATCGGTGGAGGGCGGCCCGCTCTTCTTGACACGGTGGGTCAGCAGCCAGCCTATTTTGGTCTTCTTGAATCCCACCCGGACGGGCGAGCGCGAGAGATGCGCCATGATGGTCGGCTCCCACGCCTGTGAGAGCACGATGGTCAGATCGGGGTCCCTCTTGCGCAGGGCGCGGACGAGTTCCATCCGCGTCGCGAGGTTGCCCTTCTTCTCGCGAACCAGAAACTCGTGCGCCTGCCCGGAGAGTTGCCAGATGCCCAAAACCTGCGGGCGAAGAACGCTGACGATGCGGGCTTTTGGAAACGCCCGCCGCAGGGACGCGAGCAGGGGCAGGCTGAAAACCATATCACCGATGTGGTTCAGATGGAAGACCTGGATTGAGCGAACGGATGCCGGATCGAGCATTGTCCCTGAAGATGGCGCCACGGCGCGATCAGCCTCCCGCATCCGGCGCACAGGTGACCGCCTGCCTGCGGAAATGCCCGGAACCGCACGACAGAATCTCTGACAGGGCAGTATAGACATCTTGCGGAGGAATGACATCCATCGGGCTGCCGCGGCCCTTCGCACCCTTTTGGGGCGCCTCCACGGTCACGTGCGCTGGGCCGTACGGGCCGGTCCTCCAGGCGGACGAGACACCGAATATCCCGGTGACCGGCGTGCCGAGAGCCGCGGCCAGGTGCATGGGCCCCGTGTCGCCTCCCACGAAAGCGTCGGCGTGCTGGATGAGTCCGGCGAGCAGAAACAGGTCGGTCTTCAGCGAAAGCACGCCGGATTTGCCCGCCTGCTCCACCGCCATTCCGGCAAGCTCTTTCTCGGAGTCGTTGCCCCAGGTGAAGACAGACAGCGCATTCGTTCTCTGGTGCGCCATGCGGGCGACCTCCGCGAAGCGCTCCGCCGGCCAGCGCCGGTCCGGCTTGCTCGATCCGACGTTCATAATGACAATCGGTCCTGTCGGGCCGAGGCTCTCGATGTACTCCTGGGCGGCCCGGAGGGCGTCCGCGGGCGGACACAGGGGGAAACGCGCAGACGTGGATGGCAGGCCGATGACGCCGAGCATCGAAAGCCAGGCGTCCACCACATGCACACCCGAAGGCATGCGAAGGCGGTCGCTGGTGAACATCCAGTTCAGCTCGCGCGAGTCCGCCGCGCGCCAACCCACCTTCCAGCGGGCTCCTGAAATCCCGCTCGCGACGCCGCTCTTGATGAGGCCCTGAACGTCGAAGCAGAGATCGTACTCGCGCCTGGCCATTTCGGCGCGCAGTGCCTGGAGGTCCCGCAGCAGCACGGGGAGCTTGCCGGGAGCCCGTGCTATCTGGGATAGCTTCAGCAGCCTCGGGAACACGTGGATGCGCGACAGCCCCTCCGCCATGTCCAGAATCGGGCGCGACTTGGGCTCGATGACCCAGTCTACCTCGACATCGGGCATGGCGTCCTTGATGGCGGCCAGAAGCGGGGTCGTCAGGATAGTGTCGCCGATGGCGGAGAGCCGGACGATAAGAATCCGCCGGGGGCGTCCCGGGAACAGTGCGCCTTCGCTCATTCGGCCACGCCCTCTCCCTTGCCCGGCCTGCGGCGCCAGCGGTCGTGGAACCAGAGCCACTGTTCGGGATACTTGCGTATCTGCAGCTCGATGATCTGCGTGAAATCGGCGGTGATCTTCAGGATCTTCTCGGACATCGTGCCTTCCTGCGGTACCGTAAGCAGGGGCCAGTTCTCAGTGTGCCAGCCCCCGTCGCCGCGCACGGCGAACGTGGGCAGCATGGGACAGCGGGCGCGCAGCGCAAGCAGCGCAACTCCCTGGGCGGCGGAGGCCAACCTGCCGAAGAATGGCACAAAGACCGGTTTGATGATTGTGTTCTGGTCGGGAAGGATCGCGAGCATCTCGTTGTCCCTCAGCACCTGCAGCATCCGCGACGCGGGCTCGTCCTTGCTGATGACGCTGACCCCCCCCCGGCTGCGCAGGCCGTTCACGTAAGCCGCGAGACGGGGATCGTTGCAGTCCCGCGCGACGACGGAGAGAGGAAACCCCCCGCACGCCGCCCTCCGTCCCAGAAGCTCCCAGTTGCCGAAGTGCGCGGTGATGACGATGAGGCCACGCCCCTGCGCGAGCGCCTCCGTTATGCACTCGTGACCGTCCATGCGGACCAGCGACCGAATCTTCTCCTCCGGGGCGCGGTAGCCCCAGAAGAACTCAACCGCCACGCGCCCGAAGTGCTCGAACACGCGCCGCGCGAGCTCCTGTATCTCGTCCTCTGTCTTTTCGGACTCGTACACGAAACGGAGGTTCTTGAGGGCGACGTTGCGGTAGCGCGCCGACAGGCGCCACACAAAGCGTCCGAGCGCGATGCCGAAGGGCTTGAGAGCCCGTTCGGGGCAGCGGCCCGCCGCCGCGCCGATAGCGCGGAGTGCCGCCGTCCCCAGGGTCTGCTCAATGGCGCGCACCATGGGTTCTAACCCAGCTCCCCACGGGCCAGCTTCAGAAGAGCCTCGAACCCCGGAACCACCATCTCTGCGCGAAGCACACGGAAGCTATCCGGCACGCGCAGATCGGCCATCCGCACGAAATCCTTCGCGGTGGTCAGCACCCACTGAGCGCCGGTCTCCTTCCGGCGCTCTTCGGCGAAGTCGAGGTCGTCCTGCCGGAACGGGTGGTGGTCGCCAAAGTGCAGGGCTTCAGCGACGCGCGCGCCTTCTTCGCGCAGGGTCGCCTCGAACGACTCGGGGCTGCCGATGCCGCAGAGGGCGACGACATCCTTCCCCTTCAGCGCGGCGGCTGGCTCTTCGGACTCGCCAGCGAGAATCGCTCCGGCCCTGTAGAAGGCGTGGAAAAGCGGCCTGCCCGGGGCAATGCACCGGATGGTGTCGTGAAGCAGCGAGAGGGTATCGCGGGTGACTTCGTTCGTGTGGGTGAGCACGATGGCGTGCCCCCGGCGCAGGGCGGAGAGCGGCTCGCGCATCAGTCCTGCCGGAAGAACGCGCCCGTTGCCGAACGGCAGGCGGGCATCCACCAGAATGATGTCAACATCGCGCTTG
>JBPOJE010000038.1:0-44328 GCA_052033935.1 Armatimonadota bacterium | reverse complement strand
AAAGGATTGCCTGAGGCAGACCTACGAACGCCTGAACCCTGCCGCGCTTATCCGAGCCATCACCGAACTCGTCCGCAGGCTCCAGGAGACCCTGAGCTACGGTACGATTCTTCCGTGAGGCAGTACGACAAACCAAACGAGCGGCTTTAGAGCGGCAGGATTCGCGAAGCGCCGTCCGGAAGTGATGGCCGGGTGGGGGACGTCTGGAGGAAACAAGTCTTTGAGTCTCATCACCAGAGTGGTGGCGCTGGCGCTCGTGGCCTCGGCGGCCGCCGTTGCATGCGCAGCGTCGGAGGCAGTAACTGTGAACGGACCGATGAACAGGCTTGAGGAGTTCGTGTCGTCCCGCCTCGATGCGGGCAAACCCGCAAGCCTGCCGTTTTCGTTTGTGTACGGCGGGCACCCTTCGGGTGACCTGTTGCCCGCCTGGAAGATCACGCGGCGGACGGCCTTTGCGGGCCGGGACATGGCCGAGCGCGTGCTCACCTGCTTCGACCCGTCCTCCGGGCTTCGTGTGCGTTGCACCGTTCGGCGGTACCGCGATTACCCCGCTGTGGAGTGGATCGTCCACCTCACAAACATCGGCAAGGCCGACACTCCCATCATCGAGCAGATCCATCCGCTGGATGTCAGCATCGGCGGGCCGGCGCGGGACGGCGTCACTGTCCACCATTCGCTTGGCGAGAGCAACTAGGGCAGGAGCTTCACGCCTGTGGAGGACGCGCTCGGCCCAGGGAAGCCCGGGCCGCTCGTGCTGGCGCCGGACGGCGGACGGTCGTCGAACGGCCGCATGCCCTATTTCAACTTGGCGTGGAACGGGGGCGGAATCGCGGCGGCGGTGGGCTGGTCGGGCCAGTGGGAGGCGGATTTCGCGTTTGACAGCAGCGGGGATTTCCGCGTCAGAGCTGGCCAGTAGCTTACTCATCTCAAACTGCATCCCGGCGAGACCATACGCACGCCCCGAATTCTCTTCGTGTTCTGGGACGGCCCCGACCCGATTCGCGGCAACAACCTGTTTCGCCAGACGGTGATGGCGCATTACATGCCCCGGCGGAACAGCGAACTGGTTCTCCCTCCCATCTGCGCAAGCGTCAACTGGGCGGATGAAGACGGCAACTACGAGAGGCCGCACGTCTCCGTCATGAGGACCTACGCCGAGCGCGGCATCGAGGTGTTCTGGTCCGATATGGACCCGCAGCATTGGTACCCGAAGGGTTTCCCGGAAGGAACCGGCACCTGGGAGCCCGACCCGGTGAAGTATCCGAACGGCCTGAAGCCCGTAGGCGATGCCGCGAAGGCCGCCGGGCTCGGCTATTTGCTCTGGTTCGAGCCGGAGCGCGTGCACCCCGGCACGAAGATCGCGCTGGAGCATCCAGAGTACGTGATGGGCGCCGAGGGCGAGTGGAGGCAGCTCTTCCGCCTGCACGACGAGCGCGCCCGGCGCTGGCTGACGAACCTGATAGACGTCCAGATAACCGACGCGGGCATCAACTGGTTGCGTTGGGACTTCAACATTGACCCTCTCGGATTCTGGCGTCGCAACGACGCGCCTGACCGGCAGGGAATCACAGAGATCCAGCACGTCGAAGGGCTTTATGCGATGTGGGACGATCTGCGCAGGCGTCACCCGGGGCTGGTGATAGCGGCGACCGCCGCATAGACCTCGAGACCAGCATGCGCGGGCTGTCTCTGTGGCACAGCGAGATGCAGTGCTTCGGGGCGAATCCCGCCGCCGATCAGCTTCAGAACGGAGCGCTCTACCGGTGGGTTCCGATGCACGGATGCGGCAACTTCGGCTACGAGCCGTCCTACGTATTCCACAGTGCAATGACGGCAGGCAACATTCTGGTGGCTGGCAACTCCAGGGGCCGCCTCGCCGCCGCCGATAGTGACACGAACGAGTCCGTCCGCAAGACGGTGGCTATCTACAAGAAGCTGCGGCCGTATATGACCGGCGACTTCTACCCGTTGCTGCCGCACGACGAGAGCGAGACGGCGTGGTATGGCTATCAGTTCGACAATCCGAACCTGCAGGCGGGGTACGCAATCCTGTTGGCGGGAGAAGTGCGAGAACTCATCCACGAGAATCGCTCTGCGTGGCATTGACGGCAAGGCGCGGTACGAGATCAGCTTCGAGGGTACTCCGGGCAGCAGAATCGTCAGTGGCAGCGAACCGTCGGCGCTCGATATGGAGGTCCCGTCCGCTCCCGGCTCGGCAATCGTCTATTACAAGCGTCTGGCGCGTGAGATGTCTCACGCGCCCAGCATTCCTCACGGCCCGGAACCCGCCGTGCCGTGCAGCACTTCAATGTCCGCCTGAGTTCGCAGGCGCACCAGCCGCTGGAGAGCGCCGCCGGTCTCATAGCAGGACATGACGCCGGTTGCGCGCACCAGCGCGCCAGCCTCAGGCAGCAGGAGTCCGGGCACCTCGATCCTTACTCCGGGGTGCCCGGAGCCGTCCTGCAGCATCGAGCCGTCGTCGAGATAGAACACGCCTGCGTCCGAGAACGTCACGTGGCCCCACGCTTGCACCAGCAGCCCGATGTTGTTCAGTTCGTATGCTTCCTGCACCCCGCGCTGGCCTGCTCCCGTGAGCGGGTCGTGGTAGAAGCCGCATCCGCCCAGCCTTCGGTTGTGCATCCCGAGCGGAGCCGCCGTGGCTGTTCCGTCCTGGGTCACCTCAGCGGCGGCGATGAACCTTTCGCCTCCGTCCGTGCCGAGCGTCCCGGCCGCCGATGCCATGTCCCCCACACCCGTGCCGGGGCCGGGCGGCCTGATTTGTATTCCGGCCGTGCGCAGGGGCTCCTGAGCGTAGAAGAACCCACCGAACACGGCGGTCACGACGGATGGCTCGATGCGGACGAACGAGCCGTCCGGCAGGAGCTTCGCTTCGCCAATCGTCTTTGAGGCGGTCCGCTGCACCGTGAGCGCCGCTGGTTCTGAGACGGCGGTGTACGCGCCAGCGCAGTTTGTGACCCGGCAGCGGTACCTGCGGCCGCTCATCGAGCCGACCGTGGGGGCGGTCGTGCAGATATCCGTGTCGAGGCCGCTGCCTTCCGTCAGAGTCTGGTAGTTAAGTCCTCCGTCCGTGCTGACCTCCCACTCATACGCGAAGGGTGGGGAGCCGCTGGCCGACACGCTGAAAACCGCTTGCTCCGGCTCGGTGACAGACTGATCCGCGGGGTGCGAGTCTATCGTTGCCTGCATGCAGACGCTGACCGCTGTGTAGGGGCCGAGATGCAGGGCTGATGGGTTCACGAGCGGTTCGGCGGCGTTGTTGTACGACCGGATGTGCAGGTAGCGCGTCTCTCCGGCGGCCCCTGCCTGCAGGTTGAGCGTCGAGCCGGACGTCCAGAACGCTTCGTCCTCCCAGCTCTCCGGCTCGCCCGGGCTGGCATCCCACAGATAGCCGAACCTGCCCACGTTCGACGCACCGTCGCCGAACTCGCCGCTGAAGGCGAAAGCAATGGCGCTGCTTTCAGGCACGGACGCATCCGCCTGGCCCCTGTTGCAAAGAACACCCACGCCGCCCGTGTCACCATATACCGGAGCCTGCGCCAGAGTGTGCCACGTCCGCGCGGGTGTCGGCGGCGTGCTGTTGCCCGAGGGCAGAGCCTGGTCCCGGACGGTCAGCGATATCCCGGAGTACGGTGTGTTGGGCTGCAGTCCCTCCCAAGCATGCCCTGCGCCTTTCCAGCCGCTGCCGGGCTGCCCGGAAATGCTGTAGCTGTAGCCGTCCGTCGCGCTGATACCCGCATGCGCGTCCGATGCCGACGCAAGCACGGACAGGCTTGTCTCGCTGATGCCCGACAGCGATAGACTCACTTCCGATGGTGGGGTGAGGTCAATGCGAATCCGTCGGTGGGCGGTGTCCGTGGCCTCGTCCCAGTTTCCGGCCCTGTCCACACTGCGAATGTGCAGGTAGTATTCCCCGGTGTTCTGAGTGCCGGCAAGCGTGTAGCTCGCGGTGGCAGCGCCGTGCGTCTTGACTGCGGACGGCTGCGTGAGCGCCGACGAGTCCTGCACTATGCCGTACCCGTCAAGCCCGCTTGTTACGTCCGCTGCGGGTTGCCACGACCAGGCGAGGTCTCCCGTGTGGGCGTACCAGGTGGTCTCGTTCGCGTCCGTTGGCGAAACCGTCGCGAAGCCCGTAACGGCGCCCGGCGCGGTAGCATCGAAAACCGTGACCGAGTCCCCGCCGCCTGACGGGACCGGCGAGAGCAGCCCCGCATTGTCCTCGGCGCGAAGTGCGAAGGAGTAGCTGTCGTCGCCAGGCAGGTCAATGGAAAAGACACCTGACGGCGTGGCGCTCGACAGGCCCGTCGCCGCCCATACGCCCGTGGCCCCCCTCTTCATCCACAACTCGATGCTCTTCAGGCCGCTGCAGTCCCCCTCTCCCGCGCCGGAGTAAGAGAGCGTCACCGGGTTTGCCGAGGCGTACTGCGGGGACGACACCGTGCCCGGCTGCGGTGCCTCCGCGTCAACGTATCCCGAAAGGGTCCACGTGCCCGACCCGCTGATGCGCTTGACGACGATGTAAGCGGTCCCGCTGGCAGCCGTTGTGACCTGTATGGACTCGCTGATTCCGTTGCCCGGCGTGGTGCTGTGATACAGGATGACCGGGTTGCCTTTGGCGTCCGGAGTGCCTGAGTAGAGATACAGATCGAAATCGCCGCCCTGCGGCACGGTGAGGTTCAAGCTCACTCTTGCCCCCGGAGACAACTGCACCTGCCGCGCCCACGCCCTGCGGTCGAAAACACCGCCTGCCGTCGAACTGCTGATCGTGCCGCACGCAAACTGCGACGTCACGGCCTCGACAGCCGCATCCGGGTTGATGATGCCATAGCCCTCGTACGGGTCCCTGGGCGCCGCCGTGCGGCCAAGCGTCGGATTCGTGCCCGTGGAGGCTTCGCGATTGGCGTTTGTTTCTGTGGCTGTCATGCATAGAAGCATCTTCACCAGAAGCGGGTGCGTGCTCGATGTGAAGTCCCACTGAAGCCCCTGCGACTCGAGAGCCTGAATCACCAGCGCCGCTGCTCCAGCAACCATGGGCGCGGCCATGGACGTGCCGTTCTTGTTGGAGTAGTCATTAGCCTGAATGTCCGCGAATGTGGACACCCCGGCGTCGGAGTCGTTGCTGTCCGGCGAAAGGATCATCGAGTAGTAAACCGAGCCGCCCGGGGCAATGACGTCGGGCTTGAAGTCCTCGTTCGCCGCCGGTGATGGGAATCCGCTGCTCGTGTACTCCGTCAACTGGTTCAGGTCGTTGCTTGCCCCCACCGTTATTGCTAGCGCGGCGCGGCCCGGGTCCGCAACCTCGTTGGCCGCGCCGGTTCCCGGTCCGTCGTTGCCGGCCGAGGCCACAGCCACTACGCCGTTGTTCACCAGATTGTTGACCTTGTCCCGCAGCGTCGAATCGGTGCCCGGCCCTCCGCCCACAGCAAGGATGCCCAGGCTCATATTGGCGACCTTGATGTTGTGCTGAATCCTGCGCACCGCGACGTCGTCCACGGCTTCCTGTATATCAAGGCTGCTGCCTGATCCGTTGTTCTTGAAGACCTTTTCGCCTGCCCATCGGCAGCCGGGCGCTGATCCGCTGAGCCTGGGGAAGGAGTCAACGCCAGGGTAGTTTGTGACCGAGTTGGCCACGGCGTATGTTTTGACGGTCAAGGTCGTGTTCTGCACGAGCGCCGCGCCGTAGTTCCTGTTGGATGCAGGGGTGAAGGTGTTCGTCTCCGTGATGGGCGGCGTGCCGCTTGCGGGTGCGCTGACTGCATACGGGGCTATCGTCCCGTCGGCGCTGTTGACATGATAGAGTTCAGTCGTCCAGTTCAGCGTCCATCTGGCGGTGCTCGAAAATGTTACACTCGATGCCGTTCGAATGTGAATGGGTGACAGCAAAAAGCTGCCCGAAGACTCGCCCGACAGATCCCCGCTGTCGGTGTAGTAGAGCGTTCCCACCTGCGTCCCTGCTGATGCTCCCGTCCCGAGAGCGATTCCCGAGACGTGCGTCCCATGTTCGCCGATGTCGCGCGGCTGGGTTTCGTTGTCGGATGTCCAGTCCTTCCAGTACGCCATCCTTCCGGCGAGGTCCGCATGGCTGTCGTCCACGCCGGTATCAAGAATGGCTATGGTTGTCGATCTGTTCCCCGTCCAGCCGCTTGCCCACATCGGCCGAACGCGGCCGCAGCGCGTGGCCTCGTCGAGGTTCGTGGCGGCCGGCCTGGAGGTGGTAACCGCAACCAGAGCGGGGCCCATCTTCGCGGGCAGGGTCTCCACCGCCCTGAGAGGTGCCGTGCCGTTCCAGCCGTAGCTCACGGCCTTGTAGATGTAGTCTATCTGTCCGCCAAGTGCGAGGAAGGCATCAATCTGGGCTTGCGTCACCGGTGCGGAGAAGATCAGTTGCACCTCCGTCGTTTCGTCGAGGTCCGCTTCAATTGACGCTCGCTTTTCGGGGTCGCTCTCGCGGAGCGCCGCTGTCCTGAGATGCGCCACTCGGGCATCCAGCACATCGTCAATGCGGTTTCCGTCTGTGTCTAGGTCGTCCGGATGCGTGACGCTGGGAGCGATGGCAGGTTGCGGAGGCGCGGCAAGGATGACGGGCTCACTGGCTGCGAGCGGCCCCCACGGCAATGCGGCCGCGGCGAGCGCTGCGCATAGGAGCGTCAGAGACTTCGCGAGTCCACGATAGGCCGGACGGTTGCAGTTATCGGTCATTGTTCCACGGCTCTCTCAGCAATCTGGTGGCAGGCAAGGGACGCCTGTCTGCTTCACGTTACGGCTGCGCGCTTCAAATGTCAAGCTGGTGTGCGGTCTATCAGCGTCTGTTGCGCGCGTGCGATAGAATACATGGGGAAAAGGATACCTGAGAGGAGCACACGATGAGAACTGCCCGCCTGCATGCCCCGCGCGATCTGCGAATGACCGATGAGCCCGTCCCGTCTCCGGGAGAGGGCGAAGTCCTCCTAAAGATCGGCGCCGTCGGCGTCTGTGCCTCAGACGTCCATTACTACGAGGAGGGCGCCATCGGCGACGTCGTCATCAAAGAGCCGCTGGTGCTAGGGCACGAGGCTGGCGCGGAAGTGGCGGCGCTCGGGCTGGGCGTCACTTCTCTCAAGCCCGGCGGCAAAGTAGCCATCGAACCGGGAAAGCACTGCGGTAAGTGCGACATCTGTGCGCGCGGGCTCGTGAATCTCTGCCCGAGTGTCAAGTTCTTCGGCACGCCGCCTACGGATGGGGCTCTCAGGGAGTACATAACGTGGCCGGCGGATTTGTGCATTCCGATTCCGGACTCCATGACCGTCGTCGAGGCCGCGATGACCGAGCCGATGGCGGTGGGGATCTACGCGGTGGACCTCGCCGGGATGAAGGGCGGAGAAACGGTCGCGATTCTGGGCGCCGGGGCCATCGGGCTTTCCGTGCTTCAGGCGGCTCGCGTCGCCGGAGCGTCGAAGATCTGGGTTGTGGATCCCATAGCGGGACGGGCTGAGATGGCCGCGAAGCTTGGCGCGGACAGGGCGCTGACCGGCGACCCCGCGCAGATTGCCGAGGACATCTGGGTGGAGTCGGGCAAAGCCGGTGTGCAGGTCGTGTTCGAGTGCGCGGGACCGAACGATGCTGTCCGCCAAGCGGTGCGCATGGCGGCCTACGACGGGCAGGTGGTTGCGGCCGGTATTCCTTACCCCGACGAAGTCAGCTTCCCCGCGTCAACCGCGCGCCGCAAGAACCTCACCGTCAAGTTTGTCCGCCGCAGCAGGAACGCCGTCCAGCGGGCCATAGACTGGGCGGCGTCGGGGCAGATCGACATCAAGTCCTACGCGACGCACCAGTTCCCGCTCGATAGGGCATCCGAAGCCATAGAGTTTGCCCGTGACCGCCGGGATGGGGTGCTGCGTTCGGTGATTACGATCGGCTGACGCGCTTCAGAGCGCAACTACATCCAGATCACTTCGTATCCGGACGATGGGCTTTGTCACGCCTTCGTGCGTCTCGCATTCGAGAATGCCCGTTACGCTCAGGATTGCGCCGTCCGCCGGTGTCACAAAGCCGCTCGTGAGGATGCGCACGCCCTGCTGTCCGCCGAATCCAGTCAGGCCCGAGCCGTCGTCCAGATGGAAATCCTGCGCGGAACTGTTGTGGACTTTGCCCGCCACCCGCACCAGCGTGCCGATGTTGTTGAGCCCGGCCCCTCCCGTGACTCCGGCAATGACTCCGCCGATGCTCTCGCCGCCAAGCGTGGCCTGCGACATCCCGAGCGACCCCGGCACCGGGGCAGAACTCAGCACCAGCACTTCCGGGTCCTTCAGAAGGCGAAGGCAGCCCTCAGCCTCCAGCCGTCCGGCCACCGTCACCACCTCGCCCTGACCGACGCTCGCCAGCCCGTCCACTGCCAGCGCCGCCGAGCGGTCGGGGTCGGTAACCCAGAAGCGGTCGGGGAAGCAGGCAGTCGCGGTGCGTCCGAGTATGGTCACGTAGGTGCCATTGGGCATGTTGCGCGTTTGCCCGATTGTCGCGACCGGGAACGCGTACATTATGCCGTCGCTCACGCCGGTCTCGGAGACCGCCTGAACTCCATTCTTCGCGCGGACGGACACATAGTAGGTCTCTCCCGTCGAAAGCGACAGGCCCTTCGCGGTGAAGTCCAGCCCGGTTCCCGCGTTGGACCAGGAGCGCACCGAAGTCGGGTCGGACGCCGTCCCGATGGCGTATTCGTACAGCAGAATCCCGCTCTCCGGGTCCGATGAGGCTGTCCACGAGAACGAGAGCGAGTTCGGGTTGGTCGTGTAGCGTCCGCTGTCAAGCACGCTGGGCTTTGTGGGCGGGGTGGGGTCCTGCAGCGCGAGCAGTGTCCTGTGCGCGTTCACCCGCCCCATTCCGGTGTACGTGTCGAAGCCGTACGGGGCGATGTCGTCGGCACCCTGTCTGATCAGCTCCTGCATGCGCGCGGGTGTCACCGTGGGATCCACTGTCAGAACAAGAGCGCAGATTGCCGCCACATGCGGGGTCGCCGCCGACGTGCCGCTGAAGGTCGCCGTCCCGCCGCCGCGAGCTGTCGTGAGCACGTCCAGACCCGGAGCGCCAACGTCAATGTGAGGGCCATAGTTCGAGAAGCCCGCCCGGGTGTCGTTGCGCGTCGTTGCAGTGACGGCAATGACCGAAGGGATTGCCGCCGGCAGCCGCACGCGGTCGCTCGAATCGTTCCCCATGGCGGCGGCGATGGGCACGCCGGACTCCGTCGCATACTCGACGGCCGAGATGATCATATCAACGTCTTCTTCGTCCTCATTCACGACGAGGCTCAAGCTGATGACGTCCGCGCCGTTGTCCACCGCCCAGATGATTCCATCGGCCAGCCAGGTGTTCTCGCCCATCCCGTTCGAGGCAACGACTTTGACCGGCATCAGGCAGCAGTCCCAGAGTATGCCGGTGATGTTGGTGTTGTTGTTGCCGGCGGCGCCGACGATGCCCGCGCAGTTCGTCCCGTGGCCGTGATCGTCGTTAACGTTGGTGTTACCGTGCACGAAGTTGTAGCCGGCGACCACGCGCCCCGCGAACTCGGGGTGAGTGGCGTCAATGCCCGTGTCAATGACTGCCACCGTCACGGACGGTGAACCCGTGGTGATATCCCACGCCTCTTCGGCATGGATGTCCGCACCGGCGATGCCGCTCGGATACCCTGTGTTGTTCAGCGCCCACTGGGTCGAGAACTGCGGGTCGTTGGGTATGAGCGCCAGACGCACGGTTCCCACTGCGGCGGCGCTCTCGACAGCCTTCTCGTTTCTGAGAGCGCGCACCGCTTTGGCGCGGTCTCCCGGGCAGTCCGCCACGTACCAGCGATCGATCCCCAGCTTTGCGGCCAGTTGCTCGTTGGCCGGGTGAAACGCGCGCTTGAGATTACTCAACCGCGAAAGGCTGTCCGCGCTCAGAGACGCCGCGGGCCGGTCGCTTGCGCTCCGCATCTTCAGCACCAGCCGCTCGGAGGCGAGGGTTGGCGATACGAGCATGAGAGAAGCTATTATGAGTGTAGGAATCCTGTGCAAGAACATGAGGTTTGCAGCTCCGGAAAACGCTGTATGGCCGCCCAGCCGGGCGCGGGTTCACGCGTGACAATATGGCCAGAACATCAGGCACCATTCTACCACAACGGCCCCATCACGGAATAGCCTCGCGGGGGAGTCTTCCACGCGGGCGATGAAGCCTCTGGTTGCCCTGTCAATCATTCTGCTTGTGGCCGGGGCTGCGCTCATCGTGTGGCTTGCGCTGTCCGCTGGCAAGAGCGCGCGGCGGCTTGATGAGCGCATTGAGGAGTATCACGCGGAAGGTCCCCCGGCAGACCCGTACTCCGAACTGGCAAAACTGTTGGCGGAAGATGCCCAGAGCCGTCCCGGCCGCAGCCCGAAAAAACCCCGCTCTGGGCCGAAGAAGTGAGCATCGAGGTTCTATTCCTGGGCACCGGGACGTCCCACGGCGTTCCCATGATCGGCTGTGATTGTGGCGTCTGCCGGTCAGCCGACCCGAGAGACAAGCGCAACCGGTGCTCCATCCTCATCTCTCACGCGGGTGGGCGCATACTCGTGGACACGCCGCCGGAGCTTCGCCTGAACTGCATCGCGAATGACGTGCGAAGCGTTGACGCGGTGTTGTACACGCACCATCACGCGGATCATATCGTGGGACTCGACGACCTGCGGCGGTTCAACAGCCTGAGCGGCAGGGCCGTGCCCTGTTACGGTTCGTTTCGAACGCTCTCCGAAATCCGCCAGACCTTCCGCTACGCGTTTCACACGGAGCACATGGGCGGCGGCATCCCTCATCTGCGTCTCATCGAGGTTGGCGGCTCCTTCGAAGCCGCGGGGCTGGCGGTGGAGCCAGTTCGAGTGCTGCACGGCTGCACGGAGGTTCTTGGCTACAGGATCGGCTCGTTCGCATACGTGACGGATGTCAAAACGCTGCCGCCGGCGGCAGTCGAACAGCTTACGGGGCTCGATACGCTCGTACTGGGCGTTCTCAGGCATCGCCCTCATTCCACGCACCTTTCGGTGTCCGAAGCGCTCGATCTACTGGATGTGCTCAAACCGCGCCGGGTCTTCTTCACGCACATCGCCCACAATTTGGGTCATGCCGAGACCGAGGCGCGGCTTCCGGAGAGCGTGCGGCTTGCGTATGACGGGCTGTTGATTGGAGTGGCGGAGCCTGATGAGGATCGTTCACTGTCAACAGGGGCGGACAATCTGCAAAAAACCTGAAGGCACAGGGCGCGGCGGCGTGGAATATTCCGAGAACACAGTCACGCGAGTTCTGTTGCGCATGCCGGTTACGGCCCGTTCGGCGGGCGAGGCTTCCAGGGGCTGTCCTTACCGGGCATGGTGCCGTGGTGCGCGCATTGTTATTGAGAAGAAAGGACCCAGGGGCAACACTATGGCTAGAGTGCTTGTGAGCGACGCGATTGCACAGAAAGGCATTGATATCCTGAAGCAGGTGGCTGAAGTGGATGTCAAGACCGGGATGCCGAAAGAGCAGCTCATCTCGATCATCAAAGACTACGACGCGCTGGTCGTCCGCAGCGAGACTAGGGTCACGGCCGATGTGCTTGCCGCCGGTCAGAACCTCAAGATTATCGGCAGGGCAGGCGTTGGGGTGGACAACATAGACGTTCCGGAGGCGACGCGGCGCGGCATCATGGTTGTGAACTCCCCCGGCGGCAACACGATCGCCGCCGCCGAACTCACCATGGCGCTGCTTCTCGCGATGGCGCGTAACATCCCGGCCGCGACCGCCTCGCTCAAGAGCGGCGAATGGAAGCGCAGCAAGTTCGTCGGGGTCGAAGTGTACAAGAAGACCCTCGGTGTCCTCGGTTTCGGGAAGATCGGCCGCCAAGTTGCGAAGCGCGCGCTCGCGTTCGGAATGGAAGTGGTGGCGCACGACCCGTTCCTTTCCGAGGACGCGGGTGCCAGGGCAGGCGTCAAGATGGTCAGCCTCGACGATCTGATCAAGGTCAGCGATTTCATCACGCTGCACCTGCCGAAGAACCCCCAGACGGCAAGCATAATCGGCGAGGCGCAGATCACCATGATGAAAGACGGCGTGCGCATCATCAATTGCGCGCGCGGGGGCATTGTGGACGAGGTGGCGCTTGCGAAGGCCCTCGATAGCGGCAAGGTGGCGGGCGCGGCCATTGACGTTTACAGCACCGAGCCGCCTTCCGCCGATAACCCGCTCCTCGCTATCCCGCAGATCGTCACGACTCCGCACCTGGGGGCGTCCACGGCCGAAGCGCAAATCAATGTCGCCGTTGACGTCGCCGAGCAGATCGTTGACGTCCTTTCGGGGCGTCCCGCGCGAAGCGCTGTGAACATGCCCGCGATGAGCACCGACGAGATAGCTCTCGTGGCACCCTATATGCGGCTGGCCGAAGCCATGGGCACCTTGGCGGTTTCGATCACTGAAGGTGGCGGCGAAGCAGTGGAATGCTTCTACTTTGGAGACATCGCGCGCGCTGACACCAACCCGATCACCCGCGCGGCGCTTGTCGGGTTCCTCAACCCGTTCACGCCCGAGAACGTCAACCACGTCAACTCACTGCTGCTGGCCGAAAGCCGCGGAATCCGCGTGGAGGAGACCCGTTCTGGCGTTCACGCCGAGTTCACCGACCTTATGACGGTGAAGTTCAGGACCGACCGGGAGACAAGGGAGATCAGCGGCACGGTGTTCGGGCGCGGCGACATCCGCATCACGTCCATTGATGGGTTCTCGATTGATGTTGTTCCGCAGGGCCGCGTCATCGTCTCGCGGCATGTGGACAAGCCGGGCATCATCGGCTCGGTCGGGGACATACTCGGGTCGCACAGCATCAACATCGCCGGCATGCATGTGGGGCGCAAGGGCAAGGGTGAGCTTGCTGTTATGGTGCTCTCTGTTGATGATCCGGTTCCGCCGGAGGTCATGGACAAGATTCGGAGCATCAAGGGGCTCGATTCGGTGAAGCTGGTCGAGTTCTGAGCATCCGCAGACCCGGGCGGCCGCACAAAGAACGGGCACCCGCCACGGGCTGGAGGGAGTAGCCGGTGATCATCGAGAGCCTGGTGCCCTGGCGCGCGCGGCCGAACTTCCGGCTGGACGTGGCGTCGGCGGCGCTGTCGGGCGTTTATGGCGGGGGCATATTCCCGTTTGTGGCCTTTGTCGTGCGCGATCACCTGCATGCTTCGGCCGCCGAACTCGGGCTGATTACGGCAGCGCCGTTCGTGGGAAATCTGCTCGCGCTGCCGTTTACCCACATCGTTTCGCGCGGACAGCCCGTGCGGAACGTCGCGCTCATGATCGCCATCGCGCGCGTCATGCTCGTTGGGGCGTCCTTCGCAACGGGCAGCGCGGTGTTCGCCTGGACGGTCTTTGCCGTGCAGTGCCTCGCGTCCATTCCCACCCCCACGTATATCTCCATCATCCGGCTCATCTACCCGCTGGAGCATGCTAAGCTACACCCGTGTCCTGCAGGTTGCGGGGATGATTCTCAGCACATTCGGCGCGGGCTGGATGATAGACCGCTGGGGATGGCGGATGGTGTTTCTCGCGTTCGCTCCGGTTGGGCTTGCCGCGCTGGCGCTGTACTCGCGCATTCGGATTCCGGCGGACCAGCCGGTCACCCGTCACAACGAGATGATCGAGTTCACGAATGGGGCCTTCAGCCTCATCCGGGAAGACATCCCGTTCCGCTGGTTCGCGCTTGCGGTGTCGGTGTACGGCTTCGGAAACCTTATGGCCGTGCCTGTTTACACCATCTACCAGGTAGATGTTCTCCACATAACGGCCTTGTGGGTCGCCATACTCGTGAACATCACGCAGGCCGTCTGGATGCTGTCGTATGTGTTCTGGTCGTGCTACATTGACAGTGTCAGCCCGCTGAAGCTCGTGATGATCAATACGGCCATCGCGGCTATCATGCCGCTGAACTACCTGTTTGCGTTCGAGGTCTGGATGCTCATTCCGTTCGCGGTTGTGGGTGGCATTGTGAACGCGGGCATAGAGCTTTCATATTTCAACAGCGTGATGCACTTCTCGACGCCGGAGAACAGCGCGCAGTATCAGGCGATGCACAGCCTGCTTCTCGGTGTGCGCGGAATCATCGGGCCCTTTGCCGGTGCGGCTATGGCGAGGTCGCTGATACACAGCGGAGGCGACATGCGGTGGGTCTTCGCGGTCTCGGGGGCGCTGATTCTGACGGGAGCCGTGCTGCAGCGGCTCGGCATGCGGCACCCGGTCAAACGATCGGGCGGCTGGCGGTCCGGGCGCGAGCCTGAAAGGAGACAAGAGGATACTACCGAGTCTGATTGAATGGCGTGAGTGGGGGCGTGAGCTTCTTGAAGAGGCGCGGGATACTGAAAAGCCTGTGCTGCTTGTGCTCGAGCAGTTCTGGTGCGGGCTGTCGCGGCTTCTTTATGTGACCTCGTGGAACGATCCGCGGGTGGCCGAGCTTGTCAACGGCAGCTACATCCCGGTTCGGGTGGACGCAGACAGGCGGCCGGACGTTGATCATCGCTACAGCGTGGGGACGTGGCCGGCCGTTGTCTTCCTCACCCCCGATCTGAAGCCGATTCTGGGGACCGGCTTCATACCACCCGATGTGTTGCTTGATGCCCTGGGTTCGATTGCGGCAATGTACCGCGACAACCAGGCCGAAGTAGCCAAGAGGGTCGCCGCGGTGGAAGAGCAGGCGGAGCTTTACGAGTCCGCGCGCATTGACGCGTCCCGCTCGCCCAGCCCGTGGATGACCGGCAGAATTCTCGACATGATCAGCGATGCCGCCGACACGGACTTCGGCGGCTTTGGAGAGGTTCCGAAGTTCCCGCACTTCGACGCGCTCGAGTTGCTGCTGGAAGTGCACCAGCGGGCGGCGCGGGAGAAGCTGCTTGGGCTCGCGGTTTCGGCCCTCGACGCTATGATGCAGAACGGTCTCTACGACTGGGAGGACGGCGGGTTCTTCCGCTGTTCCGATGAGGCTGACTGGTCGAGCCCCCGCCTTGAGAAACTACTGAGCGATCAGAGCCGCCACGTGCATCTGATCCTCCGGGCGCATGAAATCTGCGGCGACCTGGAATACCGGGAGGCGGCGGAAGGCACGCTGGACTACATGTTCCGCATGCTGCACGATCCCGCGTCCGGCTGCTTCCACAGCTCACAAGCGGCGGACCCGGACTATTACCAGTTGTCGCGGGGCGAGCGCGAGAAGGCTGCCAGGCCCGCTACCGACTCCACGGCTATGGCGGGGTCTCAGTGCCGTGCCATTCGGGCGCTGCTGCACGCCGCGCCGCGCCTGGGCCAGAGCACGCTTGCCGGACAGGCCCTGCGCGCCCTCGATGTATTGCTGGAGCGCCTCTGTCCGGACGATGGTCTTGCGTTCCACTACTGGGATGGCGCGCCGCGTGTGCGGGGGCTGCTGGCGGATCAGGCGGAGGTCGGATTGGCCTTGCTCGATGCCTCTGCGGCTTCGGGCGGCATGCATTACGCCGATCGCGCCCTTGCTCTGGCGGTGCGTGTGAACGAACTGCTCTTCGATCCAAGGCAAGCAGGATACTTCGATGCCGAAGACCCGCTCGGGCTCGGTCTGCTCGGCGGGCGCACGAAATCGTTTGACGCCAATACGGGGCTGGCCGTTTTCTTCGGACGGCTGGCGGACGCGACGGGCGACGAGCAATGGCGCGCCCGCGCGATGACGGTGCTTGCCGGGTTCACCGGCGTATGGGACAGGCTGGGCGTTTCGTCGGCGAAGTACGGCCTCGGGCTTCTCCACGCGTTTGGGGGCGGCTGAGCGGTGCTGTCTCTCGCGCTCTGGCAGGCGGGCGCCGAATCTGATATCCTCTTGCCATCATGCTCGGCGATCTGAAGGAGCTGTGGAGCTATCGGGATCTCGTGAAGTCGCTCGTTGTGCGCGACCTCACCATCCGGTACAAGAACAGCGTGTTGGGGTTCTTCTGGTCGCTGGCCAACCCGCTCGTGCAAGTCGCGACGATTACGATCATCTTCAAGTACGTGCTCGCGATCGGCATCCCGAACTACTCCGCCTACGTGCTGTGCGCATTTCTGCCATGGATGTTCTTCCAGCTTTCGCTTTCTGACGCGGGCGAGAGCGTGCTGCGGCAGTACGACCTGCTGCGCAAGGTGTACTTCCCGCGAGAGGCGCTCACAATCGCCTCGGTGATTGCGAACCTCATCCATCTCGTGCTTGCGCTGGGCGTGTTCTTCATCTACCTGCTTGCGCTCGGCGTGGCGGTGGAACCGGGATGGCTGTTGCTGCCCGTGTGCGTGCTGTTCAACTTCTTTCTGGTGCTCGGGCTGGCGTTCTTCGTATCGGCGCTCTCGGTGTTCTACGAGGACATGCGCTATCTCGTGAACGTCGCCACGAACCTGTTCTTCTATTGCTGTCCGATCATCTATGTCAGCGAGCAGATACTCTTCTCCTCCAAAATCCCGGCCGGGCTGCGCGAGCGCATCTGGGAGGTGTATCACTGGAACCCGATGGCGACGTTCGTTGAGGGCTACAGGCAGCTTCTGCTTCCTCGCTTCACCGGGGCGGGAATCACCGATGTGCCGCTCGACTGGCGTCATATTGCGCTGGCTGGCGTGGTGTCGTTTGTGCTGACGGTGGCCGGGTATGCCTTCTTCAACTCCCGCAAGTGGCGGTTCGCGGAGCGCGCGTGATGGACCAGTCTCCGGCAATCCACCTCGTGGACCTCAAAAAGCGGTTTCGCCTGCAGCATCATCCTGTAACGACGCTCAAGGCGGCGGTGGCGAACTTCTGGAAACGGAAATGGGAAGACCTGTGGGCGTTGAACGGAGTGACGCTGGACGTTCCGCGCGGACAGACGCTTGCTGTTATCGGGCGCAACGGGTCGGGCAAAAGCACGCTGCTCGGTTTGCTCGGGCGCGTGTACCTGCCCACGTCCGGGGTCGTCGAGGTAAACGGCCGTGTGGCGGCACTGCTCGAGCTTGGTGCGGGGTTCCATCCGGACCTCACCGGGGAGCAGAACGTGTTGTTGAACGGCGTCATACTCGGGATGCGCGAGCGTGAAGTCCGCAGGCAGCTTGACCCGATAATCAGGTACGCCGAGCTGGAGCATTTCCGTGGCGCCCCGCTCAGGTCGTATTCCGCCGGAATGATCATGCGGCTGGGTTTTTCGGTCGCCGTGTTCACCGACCCCGAGATTCTGCTGATTGACGAGGTGCTGGCGGTTGGCGACGAGGCGTTCCAGCGCAAGTGCCTGAAGGAGATCAGGCGGTTTCAGGACAGCGGGCGCACAATAGTGTTCGTATCGCACGACATAGACACCGTGCGGGAAGTGGCCGGGCGGGTGGTATGGATTCACGAAGGCTCTGTTCGGGCTGATGGCGCGACGGAGCAGATTGTGGGAGACTACATCGAGTTCGCTGCACAGCAGGCAGCGGCGGAGGCCGAGGCGTGATGGCGAGGAGGATTGCGTGATGGACATCGGCGAACTGGCGAAGCTGCTGAGGTGCCCTTCGTGCGAAGACGGGCAGGTTCTGGCCGCGGGCGGCCACCTCGTCTGCGCGAACTGCGCCCGCGAATACCCGGTGCGCGATGGCATCCCCGACATGCTGCCGCAGGAAGCGCCCGGGACGGCCGAGGGGCTGGGCGTCGCCTTCGGGGAAGCCCCCCGGATGGAGCCGCTCGACCAGCAGGAGATGAAGATCCTGGTCATACACGGGCCGAATCTCAATATGCTCGGAGTGCGCGAGCCGGATGTTTACGGAGCGGTCACGCTGGAGAGGATTGACGACATACTGCAGCATGAGGCGCGGGCGCTGGGGGTGCGGCCGACGATAGTGCAGTCGAACCACGAAGGCGACATCGTCACGGCGGTTCAGAGCGCCGCGGACGGATACGCCGGGTTGGTCATCAACCCCGGCGCGTACACGCACACGAGCATCGCCATCCGGGATGCGCTGGCGTCGGTCAACTGCCCGAAGGTCGAAGTGCATCTCTCCAATATTCACGCCCGCGAGGAGTTCCGCAAGACCTCGGTAACGGGCGGCGCGGTGAGCGGCATTATCTCGGGTTTCGGCGCGGAGAGCTATCTGCTCGGGCTTCAAGCTGCCGTTCGTCTGGCGCGAAAAGCCGGGTGAATTCGAATCGCCTCGAAAGGGCGCGGCAGGCCGTTGCCGCTGAGGACCTGAACCTTTTCCTCGTATCAAGCCGCGAGAACGTCTGCTGGCTGACCGGCTTCAGCGGTTCGAGCGGGATGGCGCTGCTCACGCCAGCCGAAGTCTTCCTGTTCACCGACGGCCGATACACCCTGCAGGCGATGGAGGAGACCTCGGATGTTATCGTCCGTATCTCCACCGATCCGCCAGTGAAGCAGGCTGCGGAAGTCATCGCGGATGTGGGCGGGGGTGCTGTTGGTTTCGAGAGCGATGTTCTGACGGTGGCTCAGCACGCTGTGCTTGCCGATCGGGTGGGAGTGGACAGCCTGCGCGGGGCGGAGGGGCTATTTAGCCGCCTGCGCGCCGTCAAGGACGCTGAGGAGATCGCGCTCATCCGGCGGGCTGCCGCCATCACCTGCCAGGCGTTCGAGCATATCGTTGAGCGCATCGTGCCGGAGGCCAGCGAGCGGGCGCTGGCGCGGGAGCTTGCCTTCGTTCTGAGCGAGTGCGGGGCGGAGAGCGAGTCGTTTCCGGCCATTATCGCGGCCGGGGCGCGTTCGGCTCTGCCTCACGCAAAGCCGTCGGATGCGGCGGTGACGGCGGGCGAAATGGTGCTTCTCGATTTCGGCGCGCAGTTTGGCGGGTATGCGGCCGACATCACGCGAACGCTCTTCTGCGGACAGCCCACGGACCGCTTTCGTGAAGTGTATCAGATAGTGCTGGATGCGCAGTTGACCGGCATCGCGGCCATCCGTCCGGGAGCCGCCGGGCGCGATGTGGACGCCGCTGCGCGGCGCGTCATCACATCGGCCGGGTACGGCACCAGCTTCGGGCACGGTCTGGGGCATCAGCTCGGGCTCAGCGTGCACGACGGGCCGGGCCTCAGCACAACTAGCCCTATCGTGCTCGAAGAGGGAATGGTCGTGACGGTGGAGCCGGGCATCTACCTCGAAGGGTGGGGAGGGGTGAGAATCGAGGACGACGTTCTCGTGACACATGATGGGTGCGAGGTTCTCACGCATGCGCCCAAAACTCTTTCCTCCCTTCCTGCCTGATTTCCGCGTCATCGCGGCCCGGTCAGGAAGCGCATATTCTTCTTGACACAGGTAGAGCGGAGCCTTATACTTCAAGTGTCGGGGCCGGACAGGCCCCGGAGCGCGTCCGGTGGCTTCACGGATGAGGCAGCCGGCTTCAGAGCCATTTCCTCCGCCTTAGCGCGACAGGCGGCGCGCGTGTCAACTGCGGCGCGGTCCCGGAAAGGATGCGTTGGGAAGCCTCGGCCGACACCTGACAATGCCGAACTCTATACTGAAGAACAGACCCATTCTGCCGCGGGCGTGCGGCGGCGTCCTGGCGGTTGCGTGTCTTGCCGCCTTGTTGCTCCTGTGCACGCGTCCATCGTTCGCGGACGAACTGAGGGGCTGGTGGGTGGATGCGTGGCACGAGGGCTTCCTGAACCAGTCCCAGGTGGACACGCTTCTCGGGGTGCCGGGCACGAGCTCCAAAGGAACCATCCGCGACGCAAACTGCAATGCCGTGTTCGTGCAGGTGCGCCGCAGGGCGGATGTCTGCTACCCGTCGGGCGTGGGCGAGCCGCATTTCTCTTCGGGCCTGTCTCCAGCGACCTTCAATGCGCTGCAGGCGATCATCAATGCCGCGCACGACACAACCGGTGGCAAGCAGCGCATTGCCGTGCATGCGTGGATCGTGACGTTCGCGACTTCCGCCTCCGGGGTCACGCCCCCGGCCAACAGCATCTACTGGCGGCACAGCGATCCGGACGATCCCGACAGCTACTGGATGACGCTGAACGACAGCGGAGAAGAGACCGCCGACAAGGCCTTCGATCCGGGCCACCCGAAGTGCGCGCAGTATCTTACCGACGTGTGCATGGATCTCGTCATGAACTTCGATATTGACGGCCTGCACTTCGACTACATCCGGTTCACCGGCAGCAACCAGGGCTACAACCCCACAAGCGTCGCGCGATACAACGCGAGGTTCGGACTCAGCGGACAGCCCCTGTCCTCCTCCGAGCAGTTCAAGCAATGGCGGCGCGACCAGATTACCAGCCTCGTCCGCAAGGTTTACGCGAACATCCAGTATGTGAAGCCGCAGGTGCAGCTTTCCGTGGCGGGCGTTACCTGGAACCCGTCGCCTGCGAGCACCACCCGCAGCGCGTTCAAGAACACGCGGCCTTACTACGATGTGTACTCGGACTGGGACGCGTGGGTCACCGAAGGCATTGTGGATATGGCGGTGCCCATGAACTACTATAACTGGGCGTCGCTGCCGCAGGACTACACGCGCTGGACGAACTTCATCAAGGATGCCCCCGACCGCGGTTCGAGGCGTCACATGATCAACGGCCCGGGGGTGTATCTCAACTCGCAGGCCAACGCGATTAGCGAAATCCTCATGTGCCGCACCCCGTCGCCCGCGGGCAACACGCTGCAGGGGTGGTGCGGCTACTCGTACAACCAGCCGTATTCCGGGGGAAATTGGGCGAGCTTCAGCCCCGCGCTTGTGAGCAAGGTCACGCCCACGCCTGCTGATATCCCCGCCATGTCCTGGAAGACGAGCCCCACGCGCGGTCATCTGATGGGCACCGTGACTTACGTCAACAGCGGCCAGTGGGCGGACGGAGCGCTCGTGACGATCAGCGGCCCCGTTTCGAACACGCAATACTGCGACGGGACCGGCTTCTACGCATTCATTGATCTTCCGCCGGGAACGTACACCGTCAGGGCTGAAAGGGACGGCTACCCGGCCGGAGAGGCCGAGATCATCGTCGTGCCGGGGCAGATGACCAGGCAGGACTTCGTTCTGGGCGGCGGTTTGGGCCCGATCATACTCAACGCCTCGGCTGAGGGGATCGGCGACACGGAGGCGACTATCGTTTGGACAACTGACAAGCCCTCATCCTCGCAGGTGGAGTATGGCCTCACCACTGCATACGGGTCTGTCTCCGAACTCGACACCAGCCTTGTCACCATGCACATGGTGGAGCTTTCGGAGCTCCAGCCGAACACGCTCTACCACTACCGCGTTATCTCAGCGAATGCGGACGGGTCCACGGTATCCAGCGATCACACCTTTACCACCAGCGGCATACCGCTCATCTCCAGCGTGCGCGCGTCCGGCATCAAGGCCGCAAGCGCCGTCATAACCTGGGCCACCAACACGCCAGCGGACAGCACCGTGTTCTATGGCACGACCGGCGCGTACGGAAGTCAGGCGGGCAGCAGCGATCCCGTTACTTCGCACAGGGTCGAACTCACGGACCTGACTCCCGACACCACGTATCATTTCCAGGTGACTTCTGCCAACACTTACGGGACGGCCGCCTCGGAGGAGTTCACGTTCCACACATCCGGCAGCCCGAAGATCAGCGCTGTTCTGGCGACGGGCATCGGCTCGTCGTCGGCGGTGGTGCAGTGGCAGACGGACGTCCCCGCCGACAGCCTGGTCGAGTACGGGCTTACCCAGAGCTATGGATCGAGCACGCCTCTGGACGAGGTGGATGTTACCGCGCATACGGTGGCGCTGTCCGGACTTCAGGCCAATACGACTTATCATTACCGGGTACGTTCGGCGAACGAGGCGGGGACGACGTACTCGGACGATTACACGTTCACTACCACGATCTTCGTGGGCGAGGTGATCGTTGACGCGACGGACGGGGTTGGCTTCACGTTCGAGTCGGGAGCGTGGATTGTGGGCACCCGGTCCGCCCACATCGGGACGGACTACTGCTGGGCTTTCGGTGTCGCCAGCAAGGAAGAGGCAGACGCCACGCACTGGGTGCGCTGGACTCCGATGCTGCCGCTGAACGGCCCTTACGACGTGTATATCTACTATGCGAGCGGGTCGAACCGCAGCCCGAACTCGTACTGGAGGGTTGTGGGAAGCGGCTCTGCCATTACGCGCCGGGTGGAGCAGACCATGAATGGGGGAAGCTGGGTCCTCCTTGCCTCCGGCGTTCAGTTTGCCTCCGGAACGGATGGCTATGTCGAACTCAGCAACAACATCGGCAGCGCATCCCGCATTGTGCACGCTGACGCAGTCAAATTCGTGTTCAGGGGCGGGGACGCGACGCCGCCAACCGTGCCCGGCGGCATTGAGGCCATGGCAGTGTCGCCCACGTCCATCGGTTTGACCTGGGACGCTTCTCTGGACGATACCGGGGTCGCGGGCTACAAGATCATCAGGAACGGCGCCCAGATCGCCACCTCGCCAACGAACCATTTCACCGACGAGACCGGGCTCCTGCCGAACACCGTGTATTCCTATCGTGTCAGCGCGTACGACGCGGCGGGCAACGACAGCGGACTGTGTCCCGTTGTCTCGCGCGCCACGCTCTCCGTTCCGCCGGGCCCGGACACTGTAACCTGCACGCGCGCGGCGGGCGCGTGGCATGCAGCCGGCGATTTCACTTTCACGGCGGTGGGCGGATTCGGGCCTGGCAAGGTCTCGCGTTACCGCTGGGCTTGGGACACGAGCCTCATCCACGTCTGGGGGTCCGGCGGCGAGGATGACTGGACCGGCGGTGACCTGAAGCTGACCGCCCCGGCGTCCGGCGAGTACTATCTGCACCTGCGGGGTCACAACTCGGAGGGCGCCGCCAACGGCATCGCGCATCTGGGGCCGTTCGGCTACGATCTGGCGCCGCCCGTCATGCTCTTTGTCACGGCCGCCCCTTACAGCACTTCGATGACGTCCCTGAATGCGTCGTGGTTGGCATCTGCCCCCGAGTCTGGAATACGGGAGTACGAGTATTCGGTGGGGACTCAGCCGGGCGGAACTGATGTGAAGCAATGGACAACCGCCGGGCTGGAGCAGTCTGCGCTGATTACCGGTTTGGTTCTCGATGAGGGTGAGACGTACTACGTGAACGTGCGCGCGGTGAACGGGGCGGGAGCTGTTTCAGGAGTTCTGTCCTCCGGCGGGACCGCGATTGCGCAGGCCGCGTCATCGGCCGGTGAGGCCAAGGGTTTCCCCGATGGAACCCTCGTCGCGATCGAGGGCCAGACCGTGACCGCCGCCTTCGACGGGTTCTTCTACATTGGTGACCGTTCTTCGGGGCTTCGGGTCGTCTCGGACGAGGCGGTTACGGTCAATCGGTCCGTGACTGTCATCGGTACGCTTGCCCTGGTCAATGGTTGTGAGCGCGCGCTCGAACTGGCGCATATCGTGGTGGGAGAGGACACCGATGGCGTCATCGCGGCCTCGATGGTTCAGAGGAGTCTGGGGGGTGGAGCGCAGAACGTATATACGCCTGGCGTCACGGGCGGGGGAGGCCTCAACAACATCGGCCTTCTTGTGCGCGTGGCGGGCAGGGTTACGGTGCTCACGGAGGATGGCTTCTACCTTGAGGACGGCTCTGGTCTGAAGGATGGGTTGGGCAGCGATGGTGTGAGGGTTTGGGTTGGCTCGGGTGCCCTGCCGGAGGCGGGCGCTTTCATACAGGTCACGGGCATCAGTTCGTGCCGTGTTGCTGGCTCTGCTGTTGTGCCGCTGGTGCTTGCTCGCGGCATCAGCATTCTGTAAACCAGTTCCCCGCGCTGGCAGCCAATGCGGGGTTTGTAGGAGGTAATATGCGTATTCTCTCGCGACTTCTTGTCGTCTCGGCGTATCTGGCTGCCCTTGCGTGGGGCGCAGCACCCGCGGAATCGGCCCAGATGCGGGCCTTTTGGGTGGACTCGTGGCATGCTGGCTTCAAGACTGCCGCGCAGGTTGACACATTGCTCGGTCAGGTCAGGGCGGCCAACTGCAACGCTGTATTTGTGCAGGTGCGCCGCAGAGGGCAGACCTACTATGTGAACAACGTGGGCGATCCGCGCTGGACCGATGTTTCACCGAGCGGGTTCGACTCGCTGGCTTATCTCATCCAGAGAGCCCACGGTGGCAGCCCTCGCATCGAGGTGCACGTGTGGTCGGACGGCTTGCTCATCTGGGGCTCGCAGACGATGCCGGGCAACAGCAACCACGTGATGAACGCGCATCCTGAGTGGCTGACGAAGAACTCGAGCGGCACGGCATTCGACGGTTCCAACTACTGGCTGGATCCCGGACATCCGGGAGTCCAGCAGTATCTCGTTGATGTCGCGTTGGATGTCATTAACAACTACGACATTGACGGTTTCCATTACGACTACATGCGCTTTGCCGGAGAGGCGTGGGGCTACAACGCGACCAGCGTCGCACGGTTCAACACGCGCTACAGCCGAACCGGCACTCCGGTCTATACCGATTCCGCCTTCAAGCAGTGGCGGCGCGACCAGATTACCGCCATCGTTCGCAAGGTATACGCTAGCGCCATAGTGGCGAAGCCTTCCGTCAAGGTCTCCATGGCCACCATCACCTGGGGCAACTACAGTAGTTGGACCTCCACCTCGGCCTATTCTAAGAACTACCAGGACTGGCTCGCGTGGATACAGGAAGGCTCGGTGGATTTCCTCGCCCCGATGATCTACTATGATCAGTCCGTGTACCCGACGTACTACGCGAACTGGATCAACTTCGCGAAGAACAGCCGCTACAACCGGCACATGATCATCGGGCAGGCGAGCTACGAGAACAGCGTCTCGAACACAATCAAGCAGACGCGAAGCGCCCTGGCCGCCTCCACAACGGGCAAGTACGCCGACGGTGTGGTGTTCTATTCCTATGCGGTGCCGTCGAGTACCGGACAGACCCTCGCCAATCTGATCCAGGGTCTCACCCAGCCTTCCAGTTATGACACCATCAGTCCGCCGGTGTTCTCGACTGCCGTCAGCACGCCCACGATGACCTGGAAGACCTCGCCGACGAAGGGCCACATCAGGGGCACCGTGGTCAACGGCGCAACGGGTGCCCCCATAGACGGAGCGGCCATCACTCTGTCCGGCACGGCTTCAAGAACGCAGTACACCGACGGCACCGGGTTCTATGCGTTTATAGACCTGGCGCCGGGCAGCTACACGGTCACCGCGGCAAAGGCTGGATTCGGCAGCGCGAACTACACCCTGATCGTGACCGCGGGGAACATGTCCACACGCAATTTCACGCTCATGCCAGGCGGTTGCCTGTATGCGGGCATTTCGGGCATTCAGGCGCAGGGCGTCACTTCAACCAATGCCACTATTGTGTGGACCACCGACGTCGCCTCGACAAGTCAGGTGGAGTACGGCGTAACGGACGCTTACGGGAGCACGACGGTGCTGGACACGGCGAATGTCACAAGCCATTCCGTCAGTCTCAGCGGGCTCGCCCCCGACACGCTGTACCACTACCGTGTCATCTCGACGCCGCCCGAGGGGTGCACGACCTACTCGGCCGATCAGACATTCAGGACGGCGGCCGGCACAACGCCCGACGCGATCATCATCGAGTCGCGGACGCCTGATGGCGGTCTGACGGCGGTGCCGGCGTACTCCGAGAACGTCCCGTGGACCGGGAACAGCTCGGCGAAGAGCAGCGCTGAGGGCCTGACTGGCAACGGGTCGCGCTACGCAAACACGTACGCCACAAAGACCGCGTCCTTCGTCCCCTCCATTCCGTGCGCCGGTCCGTACGACGTGTATGTGACATGGGGTTCGTCTGGCTATGGAGCCAACACGAACTTCAAGGTCATCTCCGGGGGAACAACTGTCTATAACCAGAACCATGACCAATGCAACGCTGCCGGAACTTACAACCAGTGGATACTTCTGGGGCAGTTTACGTTCGCGGCTGGACAGAGCGCATCGAACGCGAGCGTGATGATTGACGGCGCGGCCACGACCAATCCGCGGGCTTTCGATGCGCCCCGGCTGATGTCCGACGCTGTCAAGTTCGTGTTTCGTGGAGCCCCGGCTGGCGATACCGAGCCGCCGACCGTGCCGCCGTCGCTCGCCGCGACTGTGGTTGGGACTGACCAGATCAATCTCTCGTGGGGCGTCTCCACGGACAATGTCGGCGTCACCGGTTACAACGTCTATCGCAACGGCGTGCTGGCGAACTCCACCACGGACCCTGTCTTCTTCGATAACGGGCTGTCGCCCAACACCTCGTACTCGTATCAGGTGTCGGCGGTGGACGAGGCTGAAAACGAGTCGCCTCTTTCAACGGTGGCCGTGGCTGTGACGCTTTCGGTCCCGCCTTCCGCCATCTCCGTTACGTCCGTCCGTGAGCCGGGTGTGTGGTACACCACGAATGGGTTCCAGTTCGCTGCGAACGGCGGTTTCGGCCCTGGCACGATCAGCAAATACAGGGTCGCGTGGGACACCTCCGCTACACACGTCTGGGGCTCCTCGGGCGAGTTCGACTGGCCGGGGAGCAGCATTTCCATGGTTGCCGCGCCGGGTGCTCTATACTACCTGCACCTGCAGGGCTACAACTCGGCGGGTGTCCCGAACGGATCAGTTGACCTCGGACCGTACAAGTACGATCCCAGTGCTCCCACTGTCAGCTCCGTCACCGCGAGCCTCACTGGCGGTTCGACGACATCGCTGTCAGCGTCCTGGACGGGCTCGGACCCTGAGTCTGGTATTCAGAACTACGAGTACTCGGTAGGAACATCGCAGGGAGCCACGGACGTGAAGGGGTGGACGAGCGCCGGAACGGCGAACTCCGCGGTCATAACCGGCCTCTCCCTGTCGCTTGGGGGCACGTACTACGTTAACGTTCGCGCGACGAACGCAGCCGGCCTTGTGTCGTCCGTCGTGTCTTCTCAGGGTGTTCTCGCTTCCCTGCAGTTCATCACCGCCGGCCTGGCAAAGGGAATGCAGGACGGGACGGTTGTCACCGTCACCGGGCAGCGTGTGACCGCGGCCTTCGACGGCTTCTTCTATGCAGGTTCGCCTGGCTCCGGAATCCGGGTGGTGTGCTCGACCCCTGTGACCGTCAACCAGTCGGTCACTGTTTCGGGAACGCTGTCGTTGCTCAACGGATGTGAGCGTGCGCTGACGTCCGGCTCCGTATCGGCTGGAGAGATGCTCACCGGCGACATCTCCTGCGGGATGTCTCAGAAGTACCTCGGCGGAGAGGCATTCAATGCCTACACTCCGGGGATTACGGGGGGTGTCGGCCTCAACAACATCGGCGTTCTCGTGCGCGTGGTGGGCCGGGTGAAGATCCAAGTCGCCGACGGGTTCTACATCGAGGACGGCTCGGGTCTCGCCGACGGGTCGGGCCACCCCGGCGTCAAGGTCTGGGTGCCGTCCGGGTCGCTTCCGGCCGTGGGCGCGCGCGTGAAGGTCACCGGCATCAGTTCGTGCCACACAACCAGCGTTGGTGTGGTGCCGCTGATACTGGCGCAAAGCTACACGGTGCTCTAGAACATCCGCCGTGAGTCCGCGCACGGCTTAGGCATGCAGTCAAAGCCGGCAGGCGCTGGCGTATCAGCGCCTGCCGGCTTATCATGTGCCTACCGAACTCTTGACTTGAAGGACCAGCTCGACTGATGCGATTCCCCGGAGTTTTCCGAAACATAGCTCGCCGCCTTGCCGGCAAGACGATACTCGATGCCTCGACTGCGGAGGAACTTGAAGAAGCCCTGCTGGGCGCGGACGTGGGCTTCGAGGCCGTCGAGAAGCTCCTGAAGGATCTCGAAGACTCCAGCGCTCATACCGGGGGCGTGCAGGCCTGCCTGCGAGAGTCTATCGTGGAGTTGCTCTCTTCGGGCGGTCCGGCGGCCGTAAACGAAGGCTCCGAAAAGCCGGGTGTCATCTTCGTCGCGGGCGTAAACGGCGTCGGTAAGACCACAACCATCGCCAAGCTGGCGCATTTCTACAAAAAGCAGGGCAGGGAAGTGCTGCTTTCGGCGGCCGACACGTTTCGCGCGGCGGCCATAGATCAGCTCGAGATCTGGGCCGGACGGGTGGGGACCCCCATCGTGAAGCACAAGCCCAGCGCCGACCCGGCGGCGGTGGTGTTCGACAGTGTAAGCGCTGCACGGGCGCGCGGAATGGACCTAGTCATTGTGGACACGGCGGGGCGGCTGCACACGCGGCAGAACCTTATGGAAGAGCTGAAGAAGATCATCCGCTCAGTCGAGAAGGCGAACAACAGGCCTCCGGATGAGACTCTGCTCGTGCTGGATGCAACAACAGGGCAGAACGCGGCTGCTCAGGCGCGGGAGTTCATGAACGCGATTCCGGTTACGGGCCTCGCGCTTGCCAAGATGGACAGTTCGGCCAAGGGCGGCACGGTCATCAGCATAATGGATGAGTTGGGCGTGCCCGTGAAGCTGATCGGCACCGGCGAGAAGCTGGACGACCTGGAGGTGTTCGACCCCCGCAAGTTCGTCGAGATGCTATTCGACGAAGGCGGCTAGTCAGTTTCCGGGCGGGTGACCGTCACTGTCACTGCCCCCCTGTTTCGGCAGCTCAGGAACTCGGGGTCAACAGGAAAGGGCTTCTTCGGGTCCCACGCGCCCATTCCCGCCACTCGCCCCTCGATGCGCTTGTCCCGGGCCAGCTCGCCTTCGGGGCACCTGTAGGCGGCGATGACAATCTCGTGGTTCCGATAGGGGCCTTTTGCCGGAGCTTCGAATTTGCCGCTCCAGACACCATCTGAATCGGGGCGCATTTCGAACTCATCCTTCGTAGCCAGGTTGCGTGCCACCATCCGCGTGTGGCCGATCACCTCCGGCGCAATCGTGATCCGTGCCGCAATAGTGACCGTTGTTCCAGCCGGGGCAATGGCAGGGTCCGCCGACACCTTAGTGAAGACGCCTATGCCGCGGGGCGCTCGGGACGCCTGTGTGGAGCCTTCCGCCGAGAGATGGACGCGATCAACCAGCGCAAGGGAGAACTCCTGCTTCTCCTCCTCGTCCTCGACGCGGTCGAGCAGATAGATGCCGGTTCTGCCCGAGTAGTCCCGGAAGCCTTCTTTCCAGACCCGAACCTGAACCTGTGCCGCCGTGGAGGCGCGTTCCTTTTCGCGTTCGAGTTCCTCTTCGGGATCCCCGACGACCATTTCCGTGGCCATTTTGCCGACCATCGCGCCAGCGGATTCTGCCGCCGCCGCCGCGACACCGCCTGTCCCGGCAACAGCCGCTGCCGTGGCAGCGCGGCCCGCTGCTCCGCCGGCTGCCCGCGCTGCGGTCTTGATGACCGCCACCGTTGGCTTGCCCACAGCCCGCGAGACGGTTCGTACCGGCCACGAGATTACACCGAACGCCGAGGCCAGAAGCCCTTTCTCTTTAGGAGGTGCCTTCAGGCCGCAGTCGTCCCAGCCGGCGGGCAGGGTCCATCTGCCCTGCTCATCCGTCACGCACGAGCCGACAACTTCGCCGTCCTTGTTGAACAGCACGACATCCGCGTCTGAGAGCACTTCGCCTGTCTGCAGATCAGTAACCGTGCCGCCGACGAGCAGGCGCTCGGCGCACTGCGTGGGGGAGCAGGCAATGAGCCCGCAGACTGTGGCGCTCAGAAAGACTCGAAACAACACGGGCCAGACGGTCTTCATACCAGAAGAATACACCATTCCCGGCCGGTTTTCCAGAGGCGGTTCCTGCATCCGAGTGCCCGGACGGGCAGGGAATCAGGGCAGTGGCGTCCAACAGATACTTTGAGCGCCCCGGTGGTTGGCCGGGTGGGCGCACAGCTTTGGAGGAGCCATCCTGATGTCTGAACTATCCGCTCACGAGCTTCGCGATCTCGGATTTCGCGCGGACGAGCTAGCCGCGGCAGGGCGCGTGGTTGCTGACGAGTGCGGGAAAGGCTCGTTCCCGGGAGCGGTCTGCCTGGTTGCGCGCGGTGGACGGGTCGCCCTGTTGCAGGCATGCGGGGTCCTTTCGCCCACGCGCACTGAGCAGGTTACCCCGGAGACGATCTACGACCTCGCGTCGGTCACCAAGCCGATGACCACGGCGGTGGCCGCCGTGCGGCTTGCCGCGCGGGGGGAGCTTAGTTTCCTGCAACAGGCTGTCGAGTTCTTCCCTGAAAGGAAACTCCCGCACCTCGAAGGCGTAACCCTCAAGCAGCTCGCGACACACACATCGGGGCTTCCGGCATGGGTGGACCTGTACACCGGAACGGCCGAACGCGAGGAGGCGATTGAGCAGCTCCTTTCCATCCCGCTGAAGCACATGCCGGGGCAGGTGTTCGAGTACAGTTGCATGGGCTACATACTCCTGGGCCTGATCTGCGAGCGCGTCTGCGGTGAGAGCCTGCAGGACTACCTGAAGCGCGAGGTGTGGGGGCCTCTCGGTATGAACGATACGGGGTATCTTCCTCCGGAGGCATACCGTGACCGAATCGCCTCCACACTGAACTGCCCCGCGCGGCCGTATGAGCTGGTTGGCGAGGTGCACGACGGCAACGCCTGGAGGCTTGGTGGAATAAGCGGCAATGCCGGGCTCTTCTCAACCGCTTCGGACATCCTCAAGTTCTGCCGGGCGGTTATGTCCCCCGATCCGGAGCGTCCCCTGTTCAGCCGGTTGGAGCTTCAGCGCGTCCGCGCGTCGCAGATCGCGCCGGAAATCGGGGCTCAGTCGTACGGATGGTTCTGCACGGGCAGCGACATGCTGCCGGCAGGGGACTTCCTGCCGTCTGACGCGTTCGGACACACCGGATTCACCGGAACATCGGTAATGATGGCGCCAGGTGAGGACCTGGTGATCATCCTCCTCACCAACCGGGTATGTACCGATCCGGAAGGCGCCGCTATCCGGCGGATGCGCCGGAGGTTCCACAACGCGGTGGCTCACTCGCTCATCTAGCCCGTATGGGGCGCTCTGTGACAAATTGTTTCGAAGGTGTGACGGCGGAAACACCTTGACAGCGGGGCTTTGATGTTCGTATGATAGTGTACTGCGATTCCGTGCTCTGCTCACAATAGAAAGGGAATCCTCCGCCGCCGCGTGAGCGGCCCCAGGAGGGCGCTTCATGGCAAAACAGCGCGTGTTTGTTGTTGATGACGACGAGACTATCCGCGAGTCTCTGAAGGCTTACTTCGAGGAGGCCGGTTTCGAAGTCGCTACGGCCGGGGATGGGGAGACCGCCCTTACGATGGCTTCCACTTTTCAGCCGGACATAGTAATCCTGGACCTTGTGCTGCCCCAGATGGACGGCCTGGATGTGCTGAAGGAACTCAGGCGCGCCGGCAACGCGCCGGTCATCGCTGTCACGGGCCGGAGCGAGGAGGTTGACCGGGTGCTCGGGCTCGAGATGGGCGCTGACGACTATGTCACCAAACCCTTCAGCAAGCGGGAACTCCTTGCGCGAGTCAAGGCTGTATTGCGCAGAATGGCGCTGGTCCCCGGTCCGGAAGATCAGCAGTCTCTCAGCCTGCCCGGCCTCTCCGTTAGCCGCGTCAGCCGCGAAGTTCGCCTGAACGACCAGAGAATAGACCTCACCCCCAAGGAGTTCGATCTGCTCTGGTATCTCGCCAGCAACCGCAACAAAGTCTTCACGAGAGAGCAGCTTCTGGCTCAGGTGTGGGCGTACCAGGAGTTCTTCGGCGACGAGCGCACTGTTGACCAGCATGTCAAGCGCCTGCGCCGCAAGATCGAAGTGGAAGGCAGCACGTTCCGGATCACAACTATCTGGGGGGTAGGCTACAAGTTTGAGGCAACAGACCCCGGCGTGCCGATCTGAGCAAATGTCGTGGCTTGAGCGTCTATGGAGCCGAGGGGTCGCCCAAAGGCCGGGGGCTGATGAGTCCTGCGGTGTGTCGGCGCGCACCGCTCTGCCGAATGCGGCGTTCGTTGCAATCCTCGATTCCCTCGTCCGTGGCGTGGTTGTCGCGGACAGAACCCTGCGCCCTGTCTTCGCGAACAGTTCTGCCCGGTCGCTTCTGGGTGTTGATCCCAGGGAGGAGTTCGCTCTGTCCGGGGATCATGGTGCGGAGCTTCGCGAGCTTTTGGCGCAGTCGCTCAGGCTTGGGGGGCGAATCTGCCGCGACATCAGTTCCGGCGGCTGCGGTATTCGCGCCGAAGCGTACCGGTTTCCCTGCGATGGTGATGTTCTGGCGCTGGTGCTCCTGAGCGATACGAGCCTCGAAGCGCAGGCAGAGGAGCGTTATCGGCTTTTCGCGGGTGATGTTGCGCACGATCTGCGCGCTCCGGCGGCGGCCATCGAGTGCTGTGTTGAGGATCTGCTCGATGGCAAGGTGTCCGCCCCGGACGTCCTGACCGCGCGCCTGAATATGATCCGGAACGAAAGCCGCCGCATCGCCCTGCTGGCGGAGGATGTTGTGCACTTTACCGCGCTGGGGTCCGGGCGGGTCAAAATGTCTCTGGAGGTGTGCAGCCTCCCGGCGGTCGCCGAGAGCTGCCTTGCCAGCATGTCCGCAGCGGCGGAGCGCGTGGGGGTGCGGCTTGCCGTCCGGTTCGACGCTGAGGTGCCGGCTGTGTTTGGAGATGTGCTTCGCATCCGGCAGGCGCTCACAAACCTGCTGGCAAATGCAGTGAATCATACTCCGGCAGGCGGCAGCGTTACCGTGTGGAGCGAGGATGCGGGCGATCTCGTGCGGCTGTGCGTGACGGATACCGGATGCGGCATCCCGCCGCGGGACTTGGACCGGCTGTGGGATCGTTTCTACCGCGCCTCAACGCCGGGTGCGCAGAGGCAGGGAACAGGACTTGGCCTGCCCATCGTAAAAAGGATTGCCGGCCTGCACGGCGGCGGCGTTGGGGTGTCCAGCACGTCCGGCGAGGGTTCCACCTTCTGGATTTCTCTGCCGCGATACCGGCCTCAGGACTGACCGCGCCGCCGCGGTGGCCGCTACCGGTTGACATGAGGCTGGCTCATCCGTAAGATACCCCGGGCTGCGAACTGCGGCAGGAGCGAGGATTCACATGATAGACGTCGGCGTAATAACAGACGAGATCTCACAGGACATCGAGGAGTCGCTCGAGGTGATGCGGCGGTGCGATGTCTCCATTTCGGAGATACGCGCCGTGTGGGGCAAAAACAGCGCGGATCTCGATGCGTCTGAGTTGGCAAGGCTCAGGCAGTTGCTCTCGGACGCGGGGTCGTCCGTCTGCGCCATCTCCTCGCCGTTCTTCAAGTGCGATCTCTACGAAGACCGGCAGGCCGCTCGCGGCCGCCTGCACGAGGCCAGGGACATGGGCCTCTCCGAACAGATGAACCTGCTCGAGAGGCTGTTCAATGTGGCGGAGACGCTTGGCACACGCAACATCCGTGTGTTCACCTTCTGGCGTACGGAAGACCCGACGCCTGAAATCGAGGATCGGATCGTCGCGATGTTCGAAAAGCCGGTGGCGCTCGCCGAAAAGCGGGGAGTGCGCCTGCTGATCGAGAACGAGCATGCCTGTTTCTTGGGGACGGGAGCAGAGACAACGCGCGTGCTGAAGCGGTTCGACAGCGAAGCGATCGGCGCGGTTTGGGATCCGGGCAACGCCTTTTGCGCGGGCGAGCAGCCCTATCCGGATGGGTACGAGGCAATACGTCCGTGGATTCGGCACATCCACATCAAGGACGCGCGCAGGGATTCGGCGGGTGAGGTGGAGTTCGTGAAGGTGGGAGAGGGCGTGCTCGATTACCCCGCCCAGATAGCCAGGTTGAAGACAGACGGGTATGATGGAGTCTTGAGTCTGGAGACACATTACGCCCTGGAGGATGGTGGGAAGGCAGCGGCGTCAGAGGAGAGTTTGAAAAGCCTCGCCGCTCTGGTTAGAGGAGTATAGATGTCGATCATCAAGATCAGAGAATCGGTCGTGCAGAAGGTTATGGTCCCGGTGGTGGGCCTGCTTGTGCTGACCCTGCTTGTTGCTGTTTTCGTGGGGTTTGGTTCGGGCTCGTTCCGTGGCGACGGGCGCGATGCGGACGGGCGTCTAACTAACGTTGCCTTCGTGCTTGATGGCAGGGAGGTCACGAACGGTTTCTTCCTATCGCAGATTGCCGAGATGAAGGCGCGCATGCGTGAGGCGCGCCAGCCCGCAAGCGCGATGCAGATGGTCCAGATGAAGGCCATGCTCGTGGACTCCATTGTGACGCAGGAACTGATGGCGTCGGCCGCCAAACAGGCGGGCATCAAGGTATCGAAACGCGAAATCCGCGCGGAGTTGGATAAGCGCGTGGACGACCAGATACAGCAGTACAAGCTGGCTGTCTTTGGGCAGAAGGGCGACAAGAAGTCGGACGCCGAACTTGACAAGCAGATGCAGAAGAACATCGGCCGGGGAACCGCCTCCATACGGGCGGAGGTGGAGCAGAGGACCGACCGCGACACCATACGGGCCGAGCTTATGACCCGCAAGTACGAAGCGTCTGTTTGCGGACGGGTGCAGATTTCCGATGCCGATCTGAAGGACAGCTACCGGACGGTGACCGTGCGGCACATCCTTGTTGACTCCACGAAACGGCCCGATGCGGCGGCGAAGAAGCGAGCGGACGATCTCTTGGCGAAGGCCAGATCCGGCGCTGATTTCGCGCAACTCGCGAAGCAGGCCTCCGACGACCAGGGCACGGCTAAGGATGGCGGCTTGCTGCCCCCGACAACACGCTCCGGCCCGTATGTCAAGGAGTTCCTTGATGGCGCAATGCGGCTGAAGAACCCGGGCGACATCTCCGCCCCGGTCAAGTCGCCGTTCGGGTACCACATCATCAAACTCGATAAGTCCGAGGTGAAGCTGCCGAAGGACTTCGAGAAGAACAAGGAAAAGCTTCGCAAGGAGCAGCAGGAGATGCGCTCGGGCCAGATCTGGGCCGAGACGATGGAGAAAATCCGCAAGGACGCGAAGATCACGTTCAAGGATCCCGAGTTCGAGGCATACTGGACGCTGTCGCAGATGCGCTACTCCATGGAGCCCAATCCGGCTGTCCTCGAGAAGGCGGCAAAAGCCTTCCAAGAGCATATCCGGAAGAATCCGGGCAGCGATGCGGACACCTCCTACATACAGCTTGCGCAGATTCAGAAGGAGCAGGGCAAGACCAAAGACGCAATCGAGACCCTTACAAAGGGACTCAATACGGCGTTCGAGGACGGCGGCGCGCGTGTGATGCTTGGCCAGATGCTGCTCCAGGCCAACCAGAAGGACAAGGCGCTGGTCCAGTTCAAGGAGGCGGCGGAGACGAGCTGGGACCCGCAGGTGCACCAGCAGCTTCTGGGGATCTTTACGACGACGTTCAAGGATGATGCCTATGCCGCGAAATCGCGTGAGATCGTGGATGCCGCGATGGCGCGCCAGCAGGCTATGAGCAGGCAGGCACCCGCGCCGAAGCCGCGGTAGCCGGAGCGTCTGGTTGACTATTGATTCAAGCGCGCCCGCAGGTTCGCCCGCGGGCGCGCTTTACGTTGTCGCGACGCCCATTGGGAACCTCGAGGACATCACCTTGCGGGCCCTCAGGACACTCAAGGAGTGCGACCTCATCGCTTGCGAGGGCACCCGCACCACCCTGAAGCTTCTGTCGCGCTATGACATCCACAGTCCGGTAACCTCGTATCACCAGCACTCGGGCGGAAAGAAGGTGGAAGACCTGCTTGCCGAGATCGGCCGGGGCAAGAACGTGGCGCTCGTGAGCGAAGCCGGGATGCCGGGAATCAGCGATCCGGGCCACGAGTTGATCGCCGCCTGTATCGAGGCCGGCGTTCAGGTCATCCCGATTCCCGGAGCCTGCGCTCTCATTACGCTGCTGCCCGTCTCCGGTCTCAACACGTCGGCGTTCGTCTTTCAGGGCTTTCCTCCGCGCAAGCCGGGCGAGCGGGCGCGCTTCTTCGAAGGGCTTCGCCAGGAGACGCGCACCATGCTGTTCTATGAATCTCCGAACCGGGTGCGGCCCACGCTGGAAGCAATGCTCGAGGCGTGGGGCGACAGGCCGGTTGCCCTCGGACGCGAGCTTACGAAGCTGCACGAAGAAGTCTGGCGCGGAGGGCTCGAAGAAGCGGCCGCCGAGTTCACGGAGCGGCGGCCGCGCGGGGAGTTCGTGATTGCTGTCGCGGGCGCGGCGCAGCAGGCTGAGAATGTTGAAGATCTCGAGAAGGAATACCTGTCGCTCGTTTCGAAAGGTCTCGAAGACAAAGCCGCCATTGCCGTGCTCGTCAAATCCTCGGGGCTGACCAGACGGCAGGTGTATGCGCTCGTGCTTCAGTGGAAAGGGAAGCGGTGACTATGACTCGCGGGCTGATTCTGTGTGCTGCAATTCTTGCTGTTGTTTCCGGCTCCGCCAGTACCCAACCGGCGGACCCTGTGCTCGAGCCAGGGCTGTCCTCGCGAATGGCTTCGTTTGCGCTGCTGAAGCTGCCCCCCACGACCCGGCAGAGCATCGCGCCGGTGGAGTGGCAGGTGGTGGAGCGTCTCCAGACCCTGCCGCTGATTCCGCCTTCCGACTACTCCGGGCAGCTCAAGCTCATATTCGGACAGGTCCGGGGCAACGTCGCCTCACCAGAACTTCTCGCTTCCGCCGCGCGGGCGGTTGTTGGTCTTCTGTTGCCCGCCGGTGAGGCATCCGAAGCGTGGACAGCCTTCCGGACGGGAGTCGCCCTGAGAAGCCAGATTTCCGAGGTGCGTCCCGGCGCTGTTGCGTCTCTCGACGACCCGGCGGCGTTCGCCGCCGGTGTCAAGAAGACGGGTGAGACGCTGAAGGCGGAGGTAGCCCGGGCTTCGCAGTCCGGTGACGCAAGTGTGCTCGGCGAGTTGCGGGGGAAGGCGGTGAGCGAGGCGGCTCGGGGCATCGCGGCGGTCTGGACCCGTATGCTCGAGCTGCAGGCGCCTGCTGCGAACAAGTCTGCTTCGGAGGCGAATACGCCCGCCACTGCGCAGTCAGCCGCGGCCGCACCCGAGGCGCCAGCGGCAAGCGAAGCCGTAACCGAACCGTCCGCTCCGGTGTCCTACGTCGGCAACATAGAGACGAAGAAGCTCCACAAAGCCGGTTGCCGGTTCGGCCCTAGCCCGAAGAACAGTGTGCCGCTGGCCAGCCGTCAGGACGCCATCCGGCAGGGATATGTGCCCTGCAAGGTCTGCAAGCCCTGAGGCCGTAGGCTGGTCTGTTCTATATCTCCATCCCGGCCAGCATCTCGACGGTGCCGCGCACCGACTCCTCGAAGACTCCGAGGGCGCGGTCGAGCAGTGCCTCTTCTATCACCAGCGGCGGCTCGATCCGGATGACGAGCGGGTTATTGAGGCTGTACGCGACCAGAAGCCCCTCGCGCGCGCATCCCGCGATCACGAGCTTCGCCACGTCGTCCGAGTGGAACTCGACGCCCGCCAGCAGCCCGAGCCCGCGAACATCGGCGATCCACTCGCCGAACTCGTCCTGAAGGCTCTTTAGCCGCTCAAGCATCAGATTCCCGAGCGCCTCCGACCGGGCGGGAAGTCCCAGTTCTTGCGTGGTGTCTATCGCGGCGATGGCGGCGGCGCAGGCGAGCGGGTTCCCGCCGAAGGTTGTTGAGTGAAGATAGGGGTTCGTTCCGAACAGAGACGCCCAGACCTCGGGAGTGCCGAGGAATGCCGCCACCGGCATCACGCCTCCGCCGAGAGCCTTCGCCATGGTCAGCAGGTCCGGCTCCACGCCGTCGTGCTCGCTTGCGAACATGCGCCCGGTGCGTCCGAGGCCCGTGCGCACTTCGTCCACAATCAGCAGCGCGCCAGCTTCCGCTGTGAGCCTGCGGACCTCCCGCAGGTAACCCGGGGGCGCAACGTTGACCCCTCCCTCGCCCTGGACAACCTCCAGAATCACGGCGGCTGTCTCGCCGTTGATGGCATCGGCCATCGCCTTCGCATCGCCGAACTCGACCAGGCTGAAACCGTCCAGAAGCGGGTGGAAGCCCTCTTTGTACAGCTCGCGCCCCGACGCTGACAGCGATCCGTACGTCTTGCCGTGAAAGCCATTCATGGTCCCGATAACGTCGCGGCGGCCCGTGTGGATGCGGGCGGCCTTCAGAGCACCTTCCACGGCTTCGGTGCCGGAGTTGCACAGGAAGGAATACTGAAGCCCGCCGGGGCTGATGGCGGCCAGCTTCTCGCCGAGTTCGCCCAGGCCGATGTCCAGAAAGTAGTGGGTTTTGAGCGTCAGCAGATCGATCTGGCGCCGCACCGCTTCCACTACAGCCGGATGCCGGTGACCGAGGCTGAAGACGCCGTAACCCGCGACGCAGTCAATGTACTCATTGCCTGCCACATCGCGGATGATGCAGCCCTCGGCCTCCCATTCGGGGTAGCTGAGTCCGGTGAATCTGAGAAGATCGGCCATGCCGGGGTTGATGTAATCCCGGTAGCGCGAGTAGGTAAGTTCGGCGATGGCTTCAGCATCGCCGGAGAAGGGTTGTGTCAAATGCGTGACCTCCGACAGACGACGCCAGAGTGTAGCGTCAAGAGCCGGTTGCTGTCAAACGAAGGGCGTCACTCCGCCGCTGGCTCCAGCCCTGCCTGCCGCGCCATCTCGCGTGTTTGCGTCGCCTCGCTGCGGAGCAGATCGGCTGTGGAGCCTTCCGAGTCTCCCTCGTTGATGCTGGCTCGCAGGCGGGTGATCTGCTCCGCGCGGCCGGTGATCTCCCGGGCGAGCTTTTCGTCAGCGACCTTCGCGCCCGCCTCGAACATGGCGATTGCCGCGCCCGCCGTGGACTGCGCCGTGCCGTAGTTCCTGGCCTGAACCTGATCTGCGGCGCTGTCAAGCAGGCCCTGGGCCTGCGTCAGCAACGTGGAGACAGTTTCGCGGCGCACCTGGTCGCGTTCGGCAGCGGCCGTCTTGAGACGGCCGGTCTGCCACCATGCGAACAGCACGAGCAGGACCGTAGCGATTGCCCAGGTCCAGAAGAAGCCCTTCTTGATCTTTGCCATCAATGAAATAAGTCCTCACCGGAGTGACAAGCGTCCGGTACTGGTCTATTATAAGTGTGTTATGTCTTCTGTCAAGACACGAGCCGCCTCGCTGGCTATCTACCGGAGAGTGTATCTGATGACTGCCGTCCTTCTTGCCGCCGCGCATCCCGTTTCAGCCGGAGAGCTCCATCAGTTCGCCGGGCATGCGTTCGGTTCGTTCACGCTCAAGGGCGTGGCGGTCAAGAACGGCGCTCTTTCGCTCGATACATCCGCCGCTGAGAAGGTCACGGATACCGATGGCCCGGCCAAAGGGCGAACTTACTTCCGCGGAACGGCAACCAGCAAGCCTGTTGGTTTTAAGGGCGGCTTTAGGGAGATCATCCTGTCATGGAACGCGGACTGCCCGCAGGGTTCGTGGCTTGTGCTGGAAGTGCGGGCGAGCCGCAAAGCCGGCTGGACGGAATGGTTCAACATGGGTCTCTGGGCGGCGGATGACTTCGTGGTCAAGCGCACGCATCTGGCGAAACAGAACACCCCGGAGGGCCGGGTGGACACCGACACGCTGGTGCTGAAGGAAGACTGCACCGAGGCACAGGTGCGCATCAGCCTTTGCTCTCTCAGTTCGGCGATGATTCCCACCGTCCGCCGTCTGTTCTGCGATTTCACGCCGGCGAGGCCTGCCGGGGATGCCGATCCGCCCTCCGGCGCTCCCGAAGCCGTGCTCAGCGTCCCCGAGATATCTCAGCTTTCCTACCCTCCCAAGGGCAACGTCTGGTGCAGTCCCACTTCGGTGACCATGGTAATGAACTACTGGGCGGCGAAGATGAACAAGAGGGAGTGGGAGACCGACGTGCGCTCGGCCGCGACAGGTATCAACGACGAAGCCTGGGGCGGCACGGGCAACTGGTCGTTCAATGCCGCCTACGCGGGAAGCTGTCCGGGGCTTGTGGCCTACTGCGAGCGGATGAGCGGGCTGGGCGAAGCCGAGCGCTGGATCAGAGCGGGAGTCCCCGTCATCCTGAGCATTTCGTCGCACATCCTGCACGGTACTGGCACATCCGGCGGCGGGCATCTCATCGTGTGCATTGGCTTCGACAGCAAGGGCGACGCAGTCTGCAACGACCCGTACGCGCGGCTCGACGATGGGCAGAAGGTCCGTCGCGTCTATGCGCGCGAGAGGCTGCGTAAGGCGTGGGCGAACTCACGCTTCGCGGCCTATCTGATTTACCCGGAAACCCTCAAGCTGCCGGAGGGCCTGGGGCCTATACAGGCCGCGCCTGAGGCCACTCCAGCGGCACGCCCCGGTTCCTGAGAAGCTCCTGCAGCTCGCCGGTGAGACCTTCCGACGCTCGCACGGCGATGGGCAGTGTCTTGCGGCTCCGGCAGAACGCCGCCAGAGCGCCCGCTGCTTCGCCGATGTTCCACTCGACCGGATGCAGCCTGTACGCGCCGTTCGATATGTGCGTCGTGCCGATGTTCTTGCATCCGGCGATTAGGTTCTCTGTTCGCCTGGGAATCAGCGCCCCCAGCGGAATCTGAAACGGGCAGCAGCCGAGATCCACGAAGTCACCCGTCTCGGATGACGGGTGCAGGTCTATTCTGTACAGCCCGATTCCGACGGAGTCCGCGAACGGCTCGGCGTACTGCTCGTTTCGGAAGTCCGACGAGATGTGCTGCTCCAACACGCGGAACACAGGCAGAATGCGGCGCGATTCGCGCACGTACGGGTACTGCGCCAGCCCGTCGCGGGTGCCCGTCAGGTCGGGCCGGATGCGAAGCCCGGGAAATCCCGTGCCGCCGTCGGGACGCGGGGCCTCGGTCTGCATCCAGTAGAGAAGAGCGAAACTGAGCCGCTTGCCCGCCTCCAGCACCGCCTGCCGCTCATCATCGCTCTTGTCAATGAAGTTGCCCCGGTAGTCGTTCTGAGGCCAGTTCACGAGAGTTACGTCCCCCGGAAATGTGCCCTCCGCGAACTGCGACGCGTCCAGAACCCTGCGATAGCGCCAGAGCGACACGCCCTCCCAGCCCGGGTCGTCCCACAAAACGAACTTGCGCGGCTCCCGCGTGATCGGATGCACCTGCGTCCATTCGATCGGCTGCTTGTCGCGAAGCTCCTCGTATCCTTCCGGTTTGGCGATTGTGTGGTCTTCGTCGGGGCAGTGGTCCATCAGGAAGCACCAGGTGAACGACTGCACGTCATCGGGCCGCGCGGGTCCGTCCACCGCGTTCGGCTCGCCCGTGTCGGCGCGCGATTCCGCCCCGCTGGCGTATTCCGTGCCGGTCAGCGGCAGCAGGTCGCCTGTCTCGGTCGCGTCAATCACGAAGTCGAAGCTGACCGTCATCTCGCAGCCGTCTCTGGTGTCCGCGAACGTCACGCAGTTGACCCTGTCTCCGGACACGTCCGCCTTCACGGGCCGGACTTCGGTGAACAGCAGAATTCGGCCGGCGGTTACGTGTGGGGCCAGCATCTCTTCGAGCACCGCCAGCGACACCTTCGGCTCCTGGCAGAGTCTGCTGACCCATCCGTTGCCCGGATTGAAGTGCGGATTGGCGCGCACTTCGGGTTTCATCGGATAGTTGCGCCGGTAGTAGCCGCGGATGCCATCTCTCAGCCTGCGGTACGACTGCGTGCAGCCGAAGAACTCGATCCACGGGTTTTCGTCCGGGCAGCTAACTGCCTGCGAAGTGAACTGCCCGCCAATCCAGCGGCACTCCTCGGTCAGAACCACGCGGCAGCCCGCTTCCGCCGCCGCCAGCGCCGCCGCGCATCCCCCCACGCTCGCGCCCGCCACAAGAACATCACACCTGATTTCAGACAACTGCGAACCTCCGGCCTCTGTTTGGGTCTCCCTACTGTTCATTGCTCCGGGCCCGGTTTTCCTCCCGAAGAATGCAGAACTCGCAGGATAAGCGCCGCGCAGAGGGTAAGTAGTCCCCGGCGGACCGCGGCGTCAGGCGCTGACGGGCAGCGGCCCTATTGAGGCTATCAACAAATGAACACCAGACAAGGCTCCTCTCGTAATCTGTCGTCCGCGGCCATTATGCTTATCGCCGCTGCTCTTGTTGCCGTCTCTGGCGCGGTGGCCAGCGCTGCCCCGCCTGCGGACCCCGGCTTCGCCAGCGCCGTCCAGGCGGCCATAAGCCGCGTGAAGCCGGCCCTGATACGCATCCGCGTTGTTGATTCGATCCATCGCGACGGCCGCGAGGCCAAGTCCGAGTCTTTCGGCAGCGGCGTGATCATCAGCCCGGATGGATACGCTGTCACAAATCATCACGTCGCCGGGACCGCCCGCAGACTCGTGGTGACGCTCTCGACGAAGGAGGAGGTGGAAGCCAGCCTCACCGGAACCGATCCGCTGTCGGATATCGCTGTCATCAAGCTGCAGCCGCGGGCAGGCAAGGCGTACCCCGCCGCCGCGTTCGGCGACTCTTCGAAGGTGAAGGTTGGCGATCACGTGCTGGCGATGGGAAGCCCCGTTGCCCTTTCCCAGTCTGTCACCACCGGCATTGTCAGCAACACCGAGATGATCATGCCCGAATTCATGTGGCCGTCACCCGGCATCACACTTGATGGGGAAGACGTGGGGTCCATGGTGCGCTGGATCGGTCACGACGCGCGCATCGCTGGTGGGAACTCCGGCGGGCCGCTCGTGAACATGCGCGGCGAAATCATCGGCATCAACGAGTTGCAGTTGGGCCTGTCGGGGGCGATACCGTCAAGCATCGCGAAGAGCGTGGCAGCGCAGATCATCAAGAAGGGCAAGGTTTCGAGGGCATGGCTTGGCCTAGAGGTACAGCCGTTGCTCAAGTCGTCCTCCATCAAGGAAGGCGCGCTCATCGCCAGCGTCGTGGACGCCTCGCCAGCAGCGAAAGCGGGCGTCAGGTCGGGGGACATCATCCAGAAGCTGGGGGGCAAGCCTGTCAGCGTTAGATACGGCGAGGATGTGCCTCTGTTCAACCAGTCCGTCGCGGCGCTTCCGCTGGCGAAACCCGTTTCGATCGTGCTTTTGCGCGATGGCAAGAGCCTCACGGTGAGCGCGAGTCCCGTCGAGCGTGAAGAGGCTCTCCCGCGCGAGCGGGAACTGAAGGCCTGGGGCATGACCGGGCGCGGCATCAGCGGAATGCTTGCCCGTCAGATGCGCCGCGAAAGCCGCGACGGAGTCGCCGTGACAGGCGTTGTCACCGGCGGGCCCGCATCGGACGCCCGGCCTCCCATCGAAGAGAACGACGTCATCGTCTCCGTGGGCGGCGAGAAGGTGAAGACACTGGCCGCGCTCGTCGCGGTCACTGGCAAGCTGATGGAGGGCAAGACAGGCCGCGTTCCCGTGCTCGTCGAGTTCGATCGCAAGCAGGAGCGCTGCGTGACCGTGGTGCGTCTGGGGCGCGAGCCGCTGCGCGACCCCGGCGTGGAAGCATCCAAAGCCTGGGCGCCCGTCGCGGTGCAGGTGCTCACACAGGATGTTGCCGAGCAGATGGGCCTGGCGGGACGCACCGGCGTGCGTGTTACTGAGGTATACCCGGGGCATTCCGCCGCTGCCGCGGGCTTGAGGGTGGGGGACATCATCGAAAAGATTGACGGCGAGCAGATCGAGGTGTCGCAGCCGCAGGACTACGAGGTGTTCCCGGCGATGGTGCGCCGAAGAACCATCGGCGATAAAGCGCAGTTCAGCATCATTCGGGATGGCAAGCCGCTGGAGATAACAATGGAGCTCGAGCCGTCGCCGAAGCTCCCTCGCGAGATGAAGCGCTACAGGAGCGAGGACTTGGAGTTCACCGTGCGCGATCTCACGTTCACGGACCCCGGCCGTGCGCAGGCTGGCAAGAAGGTGTCGGGGGTGTTTGTCGAGTCTGTTGACGAAGGTGGCTGGTCGGCGGTCGCGAGGCTGGCTGTCGGCGACATCGTCACCAGCATTGACGGCAAGGCTATATCGAGCGTTGCCGAAGCCGAGGCGAAGTTGAACGAAATCAGGGCCGCGAAACCCCGCCGCGTGGTCCTACATGTCAAACGGGGCGCGGGGGAGATGTTCGTGGAGGTAGAACCGGGATGGAGCACGCAATGACACGAAGAGCACTCATAACAGTGGCCGTGGCGTCTGTCGTCGTGATGGCGGCGCTGGGGATGGCGCAGGCCGACGTGACGCCGGAGGCGGCGCGCCAGATGCTTGCCGGAGTTGATGGGGCTGTGGTTTCCGTTCGCATCCAGTCGCGAACGATCATGACGATGGAGGGCCGCGAGTCGGGCCGGGAGGATAGCGAAAGCGAGGCCACCGGCTGCGTTGTGAACGCCAAAGGGCTGACTGCGGTGAGCCTGAGTGCGGTTGATCCGGGGTCTCTCTACAGCGACCTGATGAAGGCCGCCGGGGGCGACGATGGGTTCGACATACGCACGGAGGTCACCGATATCAAGCTGCGGCTTCCGGATGGTAAGGAAGTCGCGGCCGAGATCGCCATGCGCGACCGCGACCTCGATCTCGCGTTCGTCT
>JBPOJE010000005.1:0-12618 GCA_052033935.1 Armatimonadota bacterium | reverse complement strand
GTTGTAGAAGCGCGGGTTGAAGCCCTCCCCGCATGGCCACACGCTGGAGGCCGCGCCCAGAATCGGCAGCTCATCGGGATGATACGAAAAGGCATGCAAACGCCCGGGCAGTTCCCACGTTACGCCCGGCAGCCGCAGAAACAGTGCCGCCGCGAGGATGAGAAGGAGCGCCAGCCGCTCCCGCGATTGGCTCGGCCTGGCTGTCGTCATACCATGAGTTTCGGCAGAAACGGCCGCTTCCGCCAGTGTCTGGAATGCCCGGAGGTGGCGCGTCAGGAGTCCCGGAAAGCCGCCTGAAGATCGCGCTCCAGACGCTCGCGGATGGCCGCCATCACCGAGGCGACGTCCTCGTCTGTCAGGGTCTTATCGCTCGACCGGAACGAAAGCGAAAACGCGAGGCTCTTCTTGCCTTCCTGAATCTGCTGTCCCCGGTAGATGTCGAATAGCGTCAGGTCTTCCAGCAGCCCTTCGGCGACACCCTCCACGATGCCCGAAATCGTGGAATACTCGATCTGTTCGTCCACCACCACCGCGAGGTCGCGCTTGACGGCCGGGAAGCGTGATGGCGCCTGCCAGCGCCGCAGCGCCCCTCCCTGCTTCATCAGCCACCCGCAGTCTATCTCGAACCCAAATGCGGGAGCTTTCAGATTGCGGCTCTCGCGCAGCGCGGGCGATATCTCCCCCACGATCCCCACCATCTCGTTACAGGCGAAGATGCCCGCCGCGAATCCGTCGCGCCAGAGTTCTCCCCGCTGCGGCCGGAACGACAGGCTCTGCGCACCCATGCCTTCCAGCAGAGTCTGTGCCACCCCCTTGGCCTGATAGAAATCCGCCGACAGTGCCTGCCGGAAAGCGGCGGGCTGCAGCTTGCGGTCTGGAAGCGCCCACATGCCGTCCCAGCGCGAGCCTGTCAGGCACGCGGCGACCATTGTCTTCTCGGACGGGCTGTCCGCCGTAAAGAACACCTTGCCGATCTCAAACACCGCTAGATCGCGGATGTCGCGGCTGAAGTTCATCCCGAGCACCTGAACCAACCCCGGAATAAGCGACGTCCGCATCTCCGCGACGTCCTCTGAAAGCACGTTTCGCAGGGTCACACGCTGTGTACCCTCCGGCGCTGGCGTATCCTTGGCGACGATGCTGTGAGTTACGGCCTCCTGAAGCCCGCACGCCTGCAGTATCCGGCGCATTGAGCTTTCCTGCTCACCCTCGGTGCTGTCGCGCCCTTGCAGGCTCGGGCCGGTGATGAGCGTGGCTGGCAGATTGTCGAACCCGCAGACGCGCCCGATCTCCTCGATCAGGTCAATCTCCTCCACGAGGTCGGCCCGGAAGGTCGGCACGGTCACGTCCACCCTGCCACCCGACACGTCAGCCTTCAGCGACAGGCGCCGCAGATACCCCGCGCACTGCTCCGCGCTCAGTTCCATGCCTAGAATCGCGCTCGCGCGCTCCGCTCGCACCGCCACTGTTCTTTCCTGCGCCGCCCGCGCGACTGTATCCACCACGCCTTCGCAGATCACTCCGCCCGAAATCTGCCGTATCAGCTCGGCGGCGCGCTTTGCCGCGTTCGCCGTCCCGCCGGGGTCCACTCTTCGCTCGAATCTGTAGGAGGCTTCCGTCGGAAGCCCCAGCGTCCGCGCTGTTCGCCGCACTGATCCGCCGTTGAAACAGGCCGATTCGATCAGCACGTTCACCGTGCCCGCGGTCACCTCGGAGTTTGCCCCGCCCATCACCCCCGCCACCGCGACCGGGCGCTTCCGGTCGCAAATGGCGAGCATGTCCGGCTTCAGTTCTCTCTCGCCGCCGTCGAGCGTTGTGAGGGTCTCTCCCGGGCACGCGCGCCGCACGACGATGGCGTGGCCGTCCAGAAGGTCGTAGTCAAAAGCGTGCAGCGGCTGCCCGGTCTCCAGCATCACGTAGTTCGTGACGTCCACAACGCTGTTGATCGGACGCATGCCCGCGGCTGCCAGCCGGCGGGCCATCCATTCGGGCGATTCACCAATCTTCACGCCCTTGATGAGCGTCGCCGCGTAGCGGTAACAGAGGTCCGGGTCCTCGATCTCAACCGTGGCGTGCTCGCCGACAGGCGGGCCAGCGGCCTGCATGTCGAACGAAGGCAGCTTCACGGGAAGGTCTTCATCGGCGGCAAGCTCCCGCGCGACGCCGATCATCGAGAGGCAGTCGCCGCGGTTGGACATCACCGTGACGTTCAGCACGGGCGAGGCGCTCGCGCCTTCGTCCTCGACCTCGACCTCCTCCACCTCGAGACCGAGCATCGTAAGGGTGTCGGCGGTTGAAGAGGCATCCAGCCTGCTCTCAACGTAATCATGCAGCCAATCGAGTGGAACTCTCAATGAATCTCCCCCGGCCGGAGCCTGCAGCGCGGTACACGGATTTCTCCTGCCCGCGCCTTCCGGCCGCTGTCCTGGCGGACGCTATCTAAAACTGCTCAAGAAACCGGTAGTCGTTTTCGTAGAAGAGCCGAAGGTCGCCGATTCCGTGGCGGATCATCGGCATACGCTCGATGCCCAGCCCGAACGCGAACCCCGTCCACTCCTCCGGGTCAATCCCGCCCTGCCGCAGCACGTTCGGATGGATCATCCCCGCGCCGCCGAGCTCGAGCCAGCGGTCCCCGGCCTGCTTCCATTTCACCGAAAAGTCCGCCCCCGGCTCGACGAACGGGAAGAAGTCGCGGCGGAAGCGTGTCTCGACCTCTCCGAACATCTCCCGCGCGAACTGCTGTAGAGTGCCCTTGAGGTCGGCCATGGTGATGCGCCGGTTCACGGCGAAGCAGTCCACCTGCATAAACGTGTGCCCGTGCGTTGCGTCCACGGCTTCGTAGCGGTAGCAGCGGCCGATGGTGCAGATTCGCATGGGGGGCTTGCGGTTCTGGAATACCCGCCCCTGAACGGCGGTCGTCTGTGTGCGGAGCAGATGCTCGTCCGTGATGTAGAAGCTCATCTGCTCGTCCATCGCGGGATGGTCGGGCGGATAGTTCAGCCCCGCGAAGTTGAAGCGGTATTCCTCGATCTCGGGAGACTCGACCACCTCGAAGCCAAGCCCGATGAAGATGCTCTTGATGCGGTCAATCGTCTCGCGCAGGGGGTGGGAGTGTGCCCGGGGCATCAGCCGTCCCGGCTGTGTCACGTCAATCTGAGATGAGGCCTGCCCGGTGCTGTCCTGAAGCTCCGCCGCGCGCCGCTCGATGGCCTCGGTCAGGCTGTTCTTGAGGGCGTTGATCCTCTGGCCGAATGCCGGGCGCTCTTCGGCGGGCACAGCGCTGATGGAGCGCAAAAGGGCTGTAATCTCGCCTTTGCGTCCCAACCACTGGACGCCAAGCTGTTCAAGGACGTCACTGGAGTTCGCCGCCTGTATGGCGGAGAGCGCATCCTGTTCCAGCTTGTCCAGATCCTGCGGCATTATTCTCCTGTCCGTCCCCTTCCCGGGCGAGTTCTTCCGCCCGGGCGTTCCCCCGGCCGGTTCAGGCCCCGTCTTTGTGTCAAGCGGGGCGAGAGGCCTTCGAGACCTCCATCAGCTTCGCGAAAGCCGCCGGGTCTTCGATCGCGAGATGCGCGAGCATCTTGCGGTCCACATCCACGCCAGCCAGCATCAGCCCGTTTATGAACTCGCTGTACTTGACGCCTTCCGACCGGCAGGCCGCGCTGATGCGCGTGATCCACAGCCGCCGGAAGTCCCGCTTGCGGGTGCGGCGGTCGCGCCAGGCATACTGCCCTGCGTGCATGACGGCCTCTTTGGCTGTCTTGAACAGGCGGCGCCTGCCGCCCCAGTAGCCCTTGGCCTGGTCAATAATCTTCTTGTGACGCTTGTGCGTCATTACCCCGCGCTTAACGCGTGCCATCTATTGTACCTGTCTCCTGCGTTGCTACAAACGGGCAGGGGGCCGCAGCCCCCGTGCGCAAATGTCAGCCCCCGAGAAGGACCTTCATCCGCTTGACGTCCCCGGTGGGAAGCGTGTGCTTGATCGCGAGCCTGCGCTTTCGCGAGGGCGACTTCTTCATCATAAGATGATTGCGTCCGGTCGTTCCCCGCATCAGCTTTCCCTTCGAGGAAAACGAGAACCGCTTGGCGGCTGTCTTTCTTGTCTTGATCTTTGGCATAGTTCAGTATTCGAAACTAAAACGCCGGACATGTTTCAGCCGGCGTTTGAAACCAAGCTTGTATTCTATCCCGGCCCGGTTAGATCAGGCTGGGATCGAGCACGGGCGGACTCTTCGCCGGCCTGTCGGGCTTCGGCTTCTCTTTGGCCTCGCCTGCTTCGGCGTTGCCGCCCTCTTTGTCTTTGGCGGCCGGGGCCGCCTCGGCTTTCTGCGCCTTGTCTTCGGAGGCGCCAGCCTTCTTCTCCGCCTTTTCCTTTTCCGTCAGAATCCTGGGTGCCAGAACCATTGTCATGGTCCGGCCCTCAAAGGACGGTGGCTTCTCCACGACCGCGATATCCGCGGACGCCTGGATCATCCTCTCCAGAGACCTGCGCGCGAACTCCGGATGCGACATCTCGCGGCTCCGGAAGATAACGGTCGTCTTGACCTTGTTCCCCTCCCGGAGAAACTGGAGCATACGCTTCAGCTTCGTCTCAATGTCGTGGTCGCCGGTGCCCGGCCGCAGCCGAATCCCCTTGACCTCCGTGCTCTTCTGCTTCTTATGAGACTCCCGATTCCTGCGGCCCTGCTCATATTTGAACTTCCCGTAGTCCATGAGCTTGCACACAGGAGGTTTGGCAGTCGGCGCTATCTCGATGAGGTCGTAACCTCGCTGCCTTGCCAGGTCCAGGGCCTCGCGAGTAGGTACCACTCCCAACTGTCCACCGTTTTCGTCAATCAACCGGACCTCGCGGGAGCGGATCCTCTCGTTCACCTTGATGTCTTTGTTTATGCTTTTACCTCAGAAACGCGAGATGAGACGCGAAACCAGGCCGCGGCACTCAACCTGCATAGTATATTAGACTCAGACGCTCTATGTCAACCGATCCTGGTTCTCGGCGATGAACTCCGACAGCGGTTTCGCTCCCAGATCCCCCTCGTCGCGCGAACGCACGCTGATCGCCTCCGCCTGCGCTTCGCGGTCACCGACAATCAGCATATAGGGCACCTTCTGCAACTGGGCCTCACGAATCTTGTACCCCGTCTTCTCGTTTCTCGAGTCGAGCTTCGCCCTAAAGCCCGCCTCTTTCAGTCTAGCGAGCACCTGCTCGCCGTAGGCGGCATGCCTGTCGGCGATGGGCAGCACCACAGCCTGCACCGGCGCCAGCCACAGCGGGAACGCCCCGGCGTACCTCTCGATAAGGAACGCCACAATCCGCTCCATCGTGCTGATGACCCCCCGGTGGATAACCACCGGCCTGTGCGGCTGGTTGTCCTCACCGATATACTCCAGCTCGAACCGCTCGGGCATGTGGAAATCGAGTTGGATCGTTGAAATCGTCTCGTCCTTGCCCATAACGTTCGGAACCTGAACGTCAATCTTGGGCCCGTAGAACGCGGCCTCGCCCCGGACTGCCTCATACTTGATCCCCGCCTCGTCGAGCGCCTTCTTCAGGACGTCTTCGGCTAGATCCCACATCGCGTCATTGTCCACGTACTTCTCGTGGTCAGCCGGGTCGCGCAAGCTCAGCCTGAACCAGTATTCATCGAACCCGAGCTTCTCGTACGCTTCGCGGATCAGCCCCAGTACGCTCGTCACCTCGTCCTGAATCTGCTCCGGGCGCAGGAAGATATGCGCGTCGTTGAGAGTCATCGCCCGCACCCGCGAAAGCCCCGTCAACTCGCCCGACTGCTCGTAGCGATACATCGTCCCGAGCTCCGCGATCCGAATCGGCAGCTCCCTGTACGAGTGGACGTTCTGCTTGTACATCATAAAATGATGCGGGCAGTTCATCGGGCGCAGTACCAGGCGCTCGTTGTCGAACTCCATGGGTGGATACATTCCGTCCTTGTAGTGCTCCCAGTGACCGGATATTTCGTAAAGCCGCTGGCTGGCGAGATGGGGAGTATAGACGTGCTGATACCCCGCATCGCGCTCGCGCTTCAATATGTAGTTTTCGAGAACCCTGCGCACCGTCGCGCCCTTGGGCAGCCACACGGGAAGCCCCGCCCCGATCTCGGGGATGATCGCAAACAGTTCCAGTTCGCGGCCCAGGCGCTTGTGATCTCGCTTGCGCGCCTCTTCCACGCGCTCCAGGTGCTGCTCCAGCTCTTCCTTCGTCTCGAACGCGGTGCCGTAGATGCGCTGCAACATCGGGTGCGATGAGTCGCCCCGCCAATAGGCCCCCGCCACGGAAAGCAGCTTGAAGACCTTCACCTCGCCCGTGCTCGCCACGTGCGGGCCGCGGCACAGGTCAACAAAACTGCCGTCCGTGTAGATCGTTATCTGTTCGCCGTCCGGCAGGTCGTCAATAAGCTCGATCTTGTAGGGCTGGCCCTCGAACAGGCTCCGGGCTTCCTCGCGGGAGACCTCGGTCCTTACGAAAGGATGCCTGGCCTTCACAATCTCGCGCATGCGATTCTCAATCGCCTCGAGATCGGCCGTCGTGAACGGCTCGCCCTTATCGAAATCGTAGTAAAACCCGTCCTCAATCGCCGGACCAATGGCGATCTTCACGCTGGGCCACAACTCCTGCACCGCGTGCGCCATCACATGCGCCGCCGAATGGCGCAGCGTGCTCAGCGGGCTCAGGTTTCCGCAGTTATCAGACATTCAGATTGCTTCTCCAGCGACGCTGTACAAAGGCGTCTGCTTAGTATTGTGGGACAAAAGGCCGTGACTTGCAGATTGGAGGAGTGAGACTCCGGCAGGTCCCCGTGCGAAAGCATTATACAGCATGGGCGCATGTGCGGCAGTGCCGCCTGCGTGATACATCCTGGCAGGCGGCTACCTGTACCCCTTTGGGTGCGACTCGTGCCAGCGCCATGCACTTTCAACAATCGCCTGCAGGCTGTCGAACTCCGGACGCCATCCCAGCTCGTCAAGAGCCTTCTTCGAGCTGCCGACAAGACGCCCCGGATCGCCCGGACGGCGATTGCCGAACGTGTGCGGGACGGTGCGCCCGGTGACTCGCTCCACACACTGTATGACTTCCAGAACCGAATAGCCGTTCCCGTTGCCGAGGTTGTAGGCGGCCGAATCTCCCCCGTTCTCCATCTGCTTCAGCGCCATGAGATGAGCTTGCGCGAGATCGGTCACGTGGATGTAGTCGCGGATGCATGTGCCGTCCGGCGTGTCGTAATCGCTTCCGAACACGGTCAAGGTGTCTCCCGTGCCAGCCGCCGCCCTGATCGCCAGCGGTATCAGATGCCGCTCGGGTTCGTGGTCCTCGCCGATTTCCCCCGACGGATGTGCTCCCGCCGCGTTGAAATAGCGCAGGCAGGCGCTCTTCAGCCCGTACGCGCGGTCGTACCACTTCAGCACATGCTCGAAGGCCAGTTTGGTCTCGCCGTACGGATTCGCCGGGGAAACAGGGTGTGTCTCGGCCATGGGAATCTCGATCGGCTCCCCGAAGATCGCGCAGGTGGATGAGAATACAAACCGCTTGACGTCCGCTTCCAGCATCGCCTCGAGCAGGTTGAGTCCGCCCCGGATGTTGTTGTCGTAATACTTCTTCGGGTGCTCCACCGACTCGCCGACGGCGGCGAACGCAGCGAAGTGCATCACCGAGTCTATCTCGTTCTCGCGGAACACCTTCCGGAGATCGTCCATGTTCATCAGATCGCCGATGACATACGGCGCCCCGCAGGCGGCCTCTGTGTGCCCGTAAACTAGATTGTCAAATGCGAGGACTTCGCGCCCCTGCTCCCGCAGGTGGCGCATGGCGTGGCTGCCGACATATCCGAGACCGCCGGTGATGAGGATCAATGCTTGTTCTTTCCTTTTCTTTGCTGAGTTCCGTGCCGGCTCATTATAGAAACAGCAGTGCGCTCTTGCCAATCAGCCTTCTCTCGCAAGAAGCGGGTCGAGCATCCCCGCCTCGCTGAAGCCCTTCGCCCGCAGCAGGCAACTGTCGCACTCGCCGCACGGCTGCTCCCCGCCCGAATAGCAGCTCCACGTCAGCCCGTAGTCCACCCCCAGCGCCGTTCCCGCGCTGATGATCTGGGCTTTGGTCATGTGCGCGAGCGGAGCCTCGATGATGAACCTGCAGCCCTCGCCCCCCGCCTTCGTGGCCAGGTTCGCCGTCTGCTCGAATGACCGCAGAAACTCCTCGCGGCAGTCGGGGTATCCCGAGTAGTCGAGCTGATTCACGCCGATGAAGATGCGCCGCGCTCTGACTGCCTCCGCCCACCCGAGCGCGAGCGAGAGGAAGATCAGGTTGCGGGCTGGCACGTACGTCACAGGGATGGCGTTCTCCATCTCCGCCAGCGATCGCCCCCGCGGAACAGCGATGTCCGCCGTCAGCGCGCTTCCGCCCCACGCGCGAAGGTCGCAGCGCATGGTCACGTGCCGCTTTGCCCCGAGCGCTTCCGCCACGCGCACCGCCGCTTCCAGCTCCCTTGCATGCTGCTGCCCGTAGTCGAACGACAGCGCGTAGATATCGAACCTGCGCGAACGCGCGATGGCTGCGGCAGTCGCGCTGTCGAGCCCTCCGGAAAGCAGGCAGACCGCAGCTTCTTTTGTCATGGCAGGCCCATCGCTTTGTGCATCTGCGGAATCACACGCACGTCATAGAGATGCTCGCAGACGGTCTCATACGCGCGCCGGATGTCGTCCGGCGGCGGCCCGGCGTTCACGGCACCGAACGGCGTAAGCGGCTGAATGATGAAGGGAATCCTGGGCGAGACCTCCGCCACCATCCGCGCCGCGCGGCGAACCTGCTCCATGTCCGGGCTGGTGGGCAGAACGAGCTTGCAGAAAAGCTCCGGAGCCGCAATCGCAATGCGCAGAGACCGTGCGTGCTCCCCAAACCAGTCGCGGCCGCCGTGCAGCGTCCGCGGCAGCTTGATGTCCATCGCGATCGTGTCCATGCCCGAGATGACTTCGGCGAGTCTCTCCGGAAGCGTCCCGTTCGTTTCGAGATAGACGCCAAGCCCCATTTCGCGTATGAGCGGGGCGATGCGCCCGATGAAGTCCGCCTGCAGAAGCGGCTCGCCTCCGGTCAGGCTCACGGCGTCGTGCGGCTTGCGCGCAAGGCGGCGAATCGCCTCCACGATCTGCTCCAGCGAAAGCGGGTTGTCAAGCGTCTCGAAAGTCCGCGTGCCCGGCCGCTCTTCCACGCGGGCCTCAGGCGGCGCCGCCGCAAGCGATTCGGGGGTGTCGCAGTACTGGCAGCGCAGGTTGCAGCCCGCAAACCGCACAAAGATGTGCCGCCGCCCCACGTGCGGGCCTTCGCCCTGAAAGCTGGAGAATACCTCAACGGCCTGAGCGCCTCCGGCCGCCGCTGCGGGCCCCGGGCTATCCGCCGGGCGTATAGACGACGCCACAGCCCTCGGTCTCCCAGACGCCGACGCTCTCGAGCCTCGCGCCCGCCTCCGCAACGCGCGGAGCAACCTCGTCGAAGATGTGCCGCGCGATGTTCTCCGCTGTGGGGTTCAACGTGTCGAAGGGCGGTATCTGGTCGAGCACTTTGTGATCCAGGCGTTCGGTCACTTCGCGCAGCAGCTTCTTGATGACCTTGAAGTCCACGACGATGCCGATTTCGTTCAGTTCCGTGCCCGAGACCCGGGTTTCCACGCGGAAGTTGTGCCCGTGCATCGTCTCGCACGGGCCGTTGTAGTCTCGCAGGAAGTGCGCGGCGGAGAAACTGGCATTGACAGTAAGGGTGAACATAGGCCTCGATCCGGCGGTATGGCGGCCGCGCCCGCCGGACACGAGGGATTCTATCGGCGTCCCGCCTCCCTGTCAAACATGCTCAATCCGGGACCGTGACGGGTTGAATCCCTCCCGCTGTTGCTTTCACAAACCGCCTTCGCTTCTGCATGTCCGTGTAGCCCAGGATGTCTGCCGTCTGCCACCAGGGGCTGCCGCTCGCCCGAACCGTTCCCTTCAGCACCTTCGCGGAGTGAAGGTCAACGACGGTTAGAGTCTGGTCGGTCGAGGCCGCCCAGGCCGCGCAGATCAGGTAGCGGCCATCCGATGACGGCGGGAGATCGGGCGCTCACACGTTCATCGGAATGAATGCGGCCGTGCGCCGCGCCGGATCGGCGACCATCAGCCCGGTCTCCTGGGTCCAGTAAGCGATCCCATCGGGCGTCCAGAACACCCTCCACCTCGTCCCGGAAAGCCCCTTCCCCTTCGTCAGCCGTTTTAGAGGCTTCACTTCCAGGCCAGCAATCTGCACCAGACGTATGGACGATCCAGCACTGCTGATACCGTACCGCCCGTCAGGCGAGATGCTCAGGTAATCCTCTTGGGCAGCCTGCTGTCCGGCTCAACGCCGGACCTCCATGCGTTGTAGGCGATCTCGGCCGGTATCAGAACGGCGAATGCCGCTGCGATGCACAGGGCGTAAACCCTGAGCCTGTACCGAAAGCTCGCTGTCAGCCCGAGGCGCGTGACGAGTATGGCGGCCACGAACGCGCCAACATACCAAGCCACCGCCGAGACAAACTGGTAGTCCGAATCCGGGCACCCGAGCTGCCTGCGGATGGTCAGATTCGCGAACGCGGAGACAATCGTCAGCGCCCAAAGGCCGCCAAAAACCATGACGCTGCCGCTTTTGCCAGGCGTGAGCGCTGAAGAGGCATACCCCGCCGCAAACGCGACCACCGCCCCGAAGGCCAGAAACGCCGCCCCGGCCGCCAGGCGTTCGTCGGTGATGTGCGGGCGATACTGCGGCGCCGCGAACAGAAAGTAGGCCAGGGCCGCCAGCACGCACGCCGCAAGAACAACCGCGATCCCCAGAGCAACCTTCGCGGCGGCAATCGCCCTCCATCCGACGGGTCTCGAGAAGAGGAAGTCTCCGCTATCCTGGTCGCCGTCGCAGGCGTACATTCCTGTTCCCAGACGTATCGCCAGTGCAACCGGCAAGAGCAGCCACGGGCTGAATGCTCCGATGTCTCCCGAAAACGACAGCCCCGACCCGAAGACTACGGGCGCTATGGCCGCCGTGGCGAGCGCGGCATAGACGATGCGCCTCTCGCGCCACTCCTTCCACAGCAAGCGCCTCATCACTGCTTGGCCTCCCATCTGTATCTCGTGCACTTCGCCGTGCCGGCCGCCAGGTCAACGGCGATGTGCGGCGGGCTGCCGCTGACGATTGCCCGGTCCTTCATCCAGACGACCGTGTTGTCGCCGAACCACGTGCAGTTCGGATATACGATCTTCGCCCCGCCGCGCTGCACGTCCACCAGCCACAGGTCAACGCCCGAACCATTCGACGGGCGGGTACACATCAGTATCCACCGCCCATCCGGGCGGATCCAGGCCGCAAACCCGTCCCCGTAAGTCAAGTCCGTGCGGACGGAGAAGCCGGCCCGGGGATTGTAGGGAATGGCCGCCACTTCCCGCATGCTGTTGTCTCGAAGGCTCCACACCCGGATCGCCCCATGCGGCGCTCGCCTGGGTTGCGCGTTGCCACCACGGCCCGCTGTCCGGAGGCGAACCCGAGGGGCTGCACAAACAGCGGGAAGAGCGCCCTCGCTGTTGCGCCGCTTCGGCGGTCCTCGATCTGGCAGTAGGTTCCGCTGCCCGCTCCCCGGACGTCCGGTCGAGCAGCATGCGTATGGTCGTCGTCTTGCCCGCGCCATTGCGCCCGAGAAAGGCATACACCGAGCCGGAGGGCACCCTGAGCGAAAGGCCGTTGACCGCTTCGGCCTGCCTGAAGCGTTTGGTCAGGCCGTGTGTCTCAATGGCAAACCCGCCCCTATTCGTTACCACGTTCTTCCTCCTTATCCGGTTCGGCGGATCCCGGCGGAAGAGCAGCCGGCGCCGCCTGGATCCGTTCATTGAGCAACGCGCGCACATCGTCGAAGCTGACGCCGAGATGCAGCGCGTCAACCAGCACCCTGTCAATCCCCCGCGCGATCGTCTCGCGCCGGAACTCGCCCGTCGGCACCCCAGCGCCATCCTTCACGAAGCTCCCAAGCCCGTGCCGTGTTTCAATGAGCCCCGCCTGTTCCAGTTGCCTGTACGCCCGCCCCACGGTGAGCGGGTTGATCCTGAGCTTCAGGGCCGTCTCGCGCAGGCTGGGCAGAGGGTCGCCGGGGCGAAGAACCCCGGCCGCCACCGCCCGCTTGATCTGTTCGACGATCTGCGCGTAAACCGGCACCGCATCTGTTGTGTCCACCTTTAGAAGCATTGGAGACGAACTGTTCTAGTGATATAAAACAGTATAACGCTGTATTTGGGGGTGTCAGGGAGTGCTGTGAAAATACTTCTCAGAGTATTATGATGGGGTGGAGGGGACGGCTAAGCGTCGGCTGGAGCACCCGCCGTAGCCTAGGAGTCTGTCCGAGTATTCCGTTGGTTTCGTGGCAGGAGTTTGGGATATCTGGTCAGACAGGTATGGAAGAGGGGGAGGGATGTCGAAGTAGGCAGTATGAGCAGCATGGACCTCCCCTGTTTTGGTGGACACGCTAATCCGCCTCTTTGACGGCAAGCTGCCGTTCGTATTCCGCTGGGGACACATACCCCAGGCTCGAGTGTAGCCGCTCCCGGTTGTAGAACACCTCGATG
>JBPOJE010000024.1:0-11664 GCA_052033935.1 Armatimonadota bacterium | reverse complement strand
CGATGTCCCGGAAAAGACAAAGGATTGCCTGAGGCAGACCTACGAACGCCTGAACCCTGCCGCGCCTATCCGAGCCATCACCGAACTCGTCCGCAGGCTCCAGGAGACCCTGAGCTACGGTACGATTACCCGTGAGGCATTACGGGTGTTCCGGGGCTTTACGCTGGAACTCGAACCGGTCTGTCTGCTACAATGACGGCCGGAGGGAGCAAGCCGGAGCCGCTGGGGATTCACACTCATTGAACTGCTCGTGGTCATCGCGACTATCGCGATTCTGGCCGTGGCGGTGTTCGCTCGTGTGCGCGGCAAGGCGAGGCAGACGGCCTGCGCCAGCCATATGAAGCAGCCTGGCACGGCGTTCCTGATGTATGCGGACGGGTGGAACGGCGTACTGCAACTATGCCGGAGGCGTCTGGAAGCGCGGAGCGGAAGGAATTGGCGGGCTCGGTGGGGAACGCACCAAGGCGGATACATACTTGCTGACGCCGCGCCGGAACAAGACCGGCGCTCTGAGTGATGACTTATTTGCTCAAAAGCATCGAGAACTTCATAGCTTCGCGTCCCGACACCACGCTTGCCACCGCCGGAGCGATCCTTGCGCTCATCTGCCTCTATCTGCTTGTGCAGGTGCGCACTCTGAAGCGCAGGTACGCGCGCATTTTCCGCGACGAGCGGGCCGGCGATCTGGGCGAGTTGCTTGCGGGACACGGGCGCTGGATCGAGCAGATGGACGGCAGCCAGAAAGAGCTGAGAGGGCTGCTCTCCGCGGTGCTCGAAAAGCAGAGGACGATGCTGCAGGGAGTGGGCGTCGTGCGCTACGATGCGTTTGACGATGTCGGGGGGCAGCAGAGCTTCGCAGTGGCGATACTGGACGCCGCCGGTGACGGAGTCATTGTTTCCAGCGTTTACAGCCGCAGCGAATCGCGAACCTATGCAAAGCAGGTGCGGGGCGGAAGATGCGCGCAGCACCTGTCGGCCGAGGAGCAGCAGGCGATAGACATCGCCGCCGGGGCGCCGCCTGCCAGGGAGATATTCCGCTGACACTCCAGCAGGCAAGAAGAGCCGGGCCAAAGAGCCGCATAGCGGGTGCGCTGTCATGAATATAGACGAGGCGCGCATCATTGAACGGTGCAAAGCCCGCGACATGGAGGCCTTCGACCAGCTTGTTGACCTCTACACGCGGCGCATCTACAACTTCTCCTTGCGGCTGAGCGGCAACCCAGACGACGCCGAGGACATCACCCAGGAGACGTTCATCAGGGTGTTCAACGCGGTCGGCAGCTTCAGGGGAGACGCCACCTTCTCCACGTGGGTTTTCCGAATCGCTCACAATGTCTTCCTCGACATGCGCAAGAAGGTCAAGGCTCACCCGCAGACGTCGCTTCAGGACGTGGTTGAACTCGAAGAATCTGAAGTCACCCGGCAGATAGAGGATACCGCCCCACTTCCAGATGAAGTCGCTCAGACGTCCGAGCTGTCGCGGATTCTTATGGACGCGATCGACTCTCTGCCGGACTATCAGCGCGCGATGGTTGTGCTGTATCACACGCAGCGCAAGTCGTACGAAGAGATTGCGGAGATTATGGGGTTGCCGATCGGCACCGTGAAGAGCAGGCTCAACCGCGCCAGGCTGGCGCTGAAAACGAAGTTGGAGCCACTGAAGGATCTGTTCTTCGAGGCATAAGGGCACGCGCGCATCCGGGAACCGGAGCTGGCCGCAGGGAGTCTTTCTAGAAGGGATACGTTGCGTCCGGCTGAGACGTGCGTGTCCCGGGGACAGGACAATTTCCACGAGAAACCGCGGCGGCGGGGTAGGTGCGGTCGCGGAACTTTCAGGTGGGGTTGTCAGTCTGACCAGGTGGGGTACAGGTTGGGGACAGAGCTTAGCCGCCTGTCCACCGTGGATATCGGCCGCGGGTACCGGTTCGCGGGGGGAAGTTGCGGGGTGAATCCGCAAAGGTTTGTTGCCCATTATGAAGTGTGAGTCGGCAAGGGAATATTTTTCAGATCTCATTGAGAAGAGCCTGGAGCTGGGCAAGCAGGTGGCTGTGGAGGCGCACCTTGCCGCATGCCCGACTTGCCATGCCGAGTTCGACTGCCTGCAGGCCCTCTGGCCGCACTGCGACACGCCCTTGCTCGAGCCTCCGGCCGATCTTGCACGCCGCATCCGCGTGGCCCTTCGCGAAGAGAACAGCCGCAGGCTTGCCAGACGCGGTTTCCTGAAGCGGATCGGCGACAGGGTTTTCGGGGCGATGCCGCTGAAGGTGAAGCCCGGTTACTCAATGGCGGTCGCGGCTGTGGTGCTCGTCGCTCTTCCCTGGGCCGTGAAGCTGGCCGCGCCTGATCAGTTTGCCTGGTTCACGACATCAGTTCTCGGCCTGCAGTCGAAGCCCGTTCTCACGGGCGTCTCGGCCATCAAGGTTACGCCTGTGCCGAACCCTGCCGATCCCTCCCGCTGGGATATACGCATAAGCGGCGTCAAAAACACGACCTTCCTTCGCGTCCGGCAGATGGGTGCCAACCCGGTAACCAGCGGCTCGGAGCACACGCTCGAAGCGACGCTTCGAGCGGATGAGGGGATGACTGTCATCGCCGGGCGTCAGATCGAGGCGGGCGAGACGACGATCAGCGTGCTCCCACTGCCCGAAACGTCCGAGCGCGGAGTCAACGTGGTGATAGTGGATATCGCGTGCGGTGACTCGCGGCGGGTTGCTCTGTTCCTGCCGACAAACAGGCAGTTGCCTCCTCTCACCGTGCAGCCGGCCCAGCCGCAGAACTACATCATGGGTCTGTGGCGGGTGTCAAACGACTTCCAGGCTCCCGTTGTAGCAGATGTGTATCTGCGCAAAGAGGTGCCAGCCACCAGCGATTCCGTGGTGGGACTCGCGGAGTTTGCCCCGCGGGCCGAGGTGCGGCTCGGCGGTGAGAGTCCCGAGAGGGTTCTGGGACAGTTGGGCATCGCTATGAATCTGGACGTGCGCCAGCGCAATGGCATCACCTATCTGACCCGCAAGCCCCAGTAAAACCCGCCGCGACCTGCGGCTGAGGACGGAACTACAGGCTTTTCGCCACCACTATGGACATGTCATCCGTGACATGCACCGAGTAGCTCATTACCGATCCCAGCACGCTGTTGACGATTTCGTCGGCTGGCGCGTGGCGGTTCTTCCAGACGGCTTCTTTCAGGCGGTCCACGCCGTAGGGCCGGTCAATGCCGCTTTCGATAATCCCGTCGGAGGCGAAGACCAAAGCGCTGCCCGGGCTGAGTGTCTCTCTGACCTCGCCGTACTCGGTCTCGTCGAAGCCGAGCACAGTCCCGGTGGCATCAATGTCACGAAAGCCGTCTTCTGAGACGATGAAGACCGGATGATGCCCGGCGTTCACCAGACGCGCCTCGCGTGTCTCTGGGTTAAGCCACGCGTAGATCATCGTGACGAGGATGTCGCTTGGTGTCTCCCGCACCAGCACGCTGTTCGTGCGTTCCATCACGTCCTGCGGCGAATCCGCCCCGCGATAGAAGCCTCCGGAGATGAACTTGACCGCCGCGACAAGCGTGGCGGCGGCTATGCCATGCCCCGTCACATCCGCGAGCTTCATCGTGACGGCGTTGTCGCGCGGGTAGTGCTTGATGCTCCAGTAGTCACCACCCACTTCGTCCGCGGGCACAAGCCGGCCGGCGAAGTCGAAGCCCGGAATCTCGGGGACCTTCCTCGGGAGTAGGTGCTGCTGGATTCTCTTCGCGACTCGGAGTTGCTCGGTGAAACGCTGGCGTTTCTCCTGACGCACGCTGCTCCGGAGCTTTTCGGCATAAGCCTCCCATATTCCGTCGCCAACCGCCATGAAGAACACCAACAGCTTTTGCACTGTGGGCTCGTCGGCTTGAACGGCACTGACAAGGTACTGAAGAAGCTCGTCCCGGAACAGCGTGACGGCCTGGCTCTGTTCGAGTCTGTCCAGCAGGCGGCGGCCGATCTCGGTGGAAAGCCTGTAGGCGTCGCGCGGCGGCTCGGGCTCTTCGTTCTCGATGAACTCGCGGCAGACGTCCATAAGCTCCAGCACGAGTTCTTTCAGCGAGTTGGGCAGACCCATCTCGCTGAGGTCGAACCGGCTCGACCACCGGTCCACTCCTTTGCGGAGCAGGAATGGCAGTCTGTCGCCTTCGGTTCTGGCACTGATGCGCCGTTTTCTTCCGGGAGGGGTTTCGAGCATTGTCGTTACGCAGCCGTGATACGTGGCACGCACACACCTTTATACTTCAGCAACCGTCCTCCAGCTTCCTCCCCCCGCCGGACTCGTTCCGGAGTTGCCCGCAGGCTGCGCTCACGGGGTTGCCCCGGCGCAGGCGTTCGGTGACCGCGATGCCGGCGCGCGCGAGTTCGCGTTTGAAGGCTTCAAGCGCGGCGCGGCGCGGCCGGTGAAAATGCCCCCTGCCTTCCACGTGGTTGTAGGGGATGATGTTGACATTTGCCAGGTAGCCGTGGATGCGCCGGGCAAGCTCTCTGGCGTGATCGGGGCTGTCGTTGATTCCGTCCAGCAGCAGATACTCGAACGTCATTCTGCGGCGGGTGGCCTGCGTCCAGTGGCGGCAGGCGCGAAGCAGTGAGTCCAGCGAATGCGCGCCGGCGACCGGCATGAGTTCGCGCCGGAGGGCGTCGTTGGGGGCGTGGAGAGACACTGCGAGCGTCACAGGCAGCCCCTCGCCCGCCAGCTGCCGGATGGCGTCCGGGATTCCCACCGTGCTCACGGTGATGCGGCGCGGCGAGATGCCCACCTCTTTGGCGAGCAGGCGAATGCTGCGGACGGTCTGTACATAGTTCGCGAGCGGCTCGCCCATGCCCATATAGACGACATGTGTGACGGCCGCGCCGAGCGCCGCCCGGATGAGCAGCACTTGGTCCACGATCTCACCGGCACGGAGGCTGCGTGAGAGTCCGCCCATTGCCGTTGCGCAGAAGGCGCAGTCCATGGCGCAGCCCACCTGCGTCGAGACGCACACCGATGAGCGTTCGCTGTAGGGCAGGAAGACGCATTCCACCCGCGCGCCGCTGGCGGCCTCGGTGAGAACCTTCGCCGTGCCGTCGGTGGAAACGGAGCGCCGCACCTCTTTCCAGAGCGGATGGACGGCCCGCTCCGCAAGCGTGGCCCGGAAGGCGGCGGGCAGTGACGTCATCTCGTTGAAGGAGCGGGCAGATTTGCGGTAGAGCCACTCGGCAAGCTGTCTGCCGCGGTAGGCGGGCTGCCCACACTCACAGGCGAGCGCGACCAGCTCCTCAGTTGTGCTGCCAACCAGATTCACGCGCACATTATGGCATGGCCGGGGCCTCTGCGAAGGAATCCCACGCACGGGGGAGAAGGCAACCGGGGGAGCAGGGCAGAACACAAGGGAGTAGGCAGTATGTCAGACGACGGCAATCTTCGAATCGGTTTGGTTGGGTGCGGCGGCATCGGCAATCATCATTTGAAGGTCTGGGAGACGATTCCCGGCGCGAAAGTCGTGGCCGTCTGCGACAACCAGCCCGACCGGGCGGCAAAGGCTGGCGAGGAGCAGGACGCGGAGGCGTACACCGGCCTCGCGGAGATGCTGGCGAAGGCTGACATCGAGGCGGTGGACATCTGCACGCCCTCGGGACTGCACGCCGAGCAGGGGATCGCGGCGCTGGAATCTGGGCGGCACGTGCTGGTCGAGAAGCCGATAGACATTGACCTGGAAAAGATTGACTGGCTCATCGAGACGGCGGACGCGAAGGACCTGAAGCTCTCATGCATCTTCCAGTACCGCTTCAGCCCCGAGATTCAGGAGGCCCACAGGCAGATTCAGGGGGGGCGTCTGGGGCGTCTTCTCTCGTGCAGTACCTATGTGAAGTGGTTCCGCAAGCAGGACTACTACTCGGCGGATGCATGGAGGGGCACGTGGGAGCTCGACGGCGGTTGCCTGGCGAATCAGGGCGTCCACAGCCTGGATCAGATGACCTGGGTGGCCGGGCCGGTGGCCGAGGTCGAGTACGCGCATATCGAGACGATCGAGCGGGAGATCGAGGCCGAGACGTTCGGCATCGCCGTCGTCCGCTTCGAGAACGGCGCGATGGGCGTCGTGGAGGGCACAACCAACTGCTACCCTGGATTTCCGACGCGCACGCAGATCTTCGGCACGAAGGGGTCGGCGGAGTTCGACGGCAACACGGTCAGGAGCTTCAAGGTCGAGGGCGAGGAGATTGACCTCGCGAGCACAAAGCCGAAGGACGGCGACGCGAGTTCCGATCCGATGGCGCTGGGGCTGGGAGGGCACGCGGCGCAGATGCTGGACTTCGTGCAGGCGATACGCACCGGCCGCCCGGTTCTGTGCGACGGCCGTTCGGCGCGGGTGCCGGTGGACTGCCTGAACAAGATCTACCGGAAAGCCGGCGTCACGGGTAGAATCGGCGCCTAGTACATGAGTCCGTAGCAGCTTGAGACGTGTAGTACAGCCCCCTTGTGGGCGTCCCAACGAGCCTGCGGCGGTATGCTGCGAGATTACGCTACGAAGTACTAGCCGGGGCCGGACCTCTCAGACGCGGTGAGGAACAGGGCGAGCAGAGCCGCAAGGGCGAGACCGGCGACCCATCCACCGAGAACGTCGGTGGGCCAGTGCACGCCCAGATACACGCGGCTGAACCCGACGAGCAAGACAACAAGCGCCGGCAGGAGCGTGCCGGCGAGGGTCTTTGCGCGGGTGCTGGCGCGCATCAGGGCAAGGCAGGCAAGAAACCCGAAGAACCACGCGGCGCCCATTGAGTGCCCCGACGGGAAGCTGGAGCCCCCGGCCGCGCTCAGCACGTCAACCACACCCGCTTCGGGCCTCGGCCTGTCCACCATCTGCTTCAGAAGATGGTTCAGGGGTGTGTTGAGGAGGGGGACGAAGCAGAGGGCCGCCGCCATCGAGCAGCCGCGCATCCCCAGCGCAACCGCGGCGCAGACGGCGATGAAGAAGATCACCGTGCCGTCGCCCAGCCAGGTCACGGCGCGGACGGCGGTGTCGAGCGCGGGGCTGCGCAGGCTCTGGACAGCCCGGCTGATGGCGATATCGGCGGGCCGCACCCCCTCGCTGCTTGCCAGGAGCGCCAACCCCGCGTACTGCACTGCGAGCGCCGCGATCGCAACCAGCGCGGCCGCCTGGTAGGACGGTCCCCAATTCGAGCGCGGGTTCACCGGCGTCCGTGCTTCAACGCCTGGCTCAGGTCCTGCGTGACGCGCAGCAGCTCGGTGCGCGCCGCGAGCAGCACGTCCGGATCGAGCGTGTAGTCACGGAATGATTGGACGACGCTTTCGCGCACTTTCACGACCCGCTTCGCCCGTGTCAGCGTATCAGAGCGCATGCCCTGCTTCTCCGCCTCTGCTATCAGATCGCTTAGCACGGCGAGGCACTCGTAGTCCTCGATGCCGTCGCGGATGTTCTCGAGCCGCACCGACGAAATCGGCTTGCCGTCCTTGCCGGGATAGACCAGATGCCCATCTCCGTTGAAGTCGGCGCAGGTGAACGTGTTCCACGGAATGTCCGGCCAGCGCTTGCCCTCGGCAATAGCCTTTGCAGTCGCCGGGTCGTCGTGACGGCCCTCCCCGGCGTTGCGGTTGGTCTCCCAGAGGTTGATGGCGTAGTAGAGCAGCCCCGGCGCGCCGAATTTCCAGTTCATCCACGGGATGACGCGCTGGTCTATGGCGGGATAATCCACGAAGTAGTTTGGCCACGGGTGCATCGGATCGCAGCAGATGTAGTTCCAGACCTCTTCGCCCCGCTCGCGTGCCGCCTTCACGTCCTCCTCCACCCAGTGCGATGTAAGCGGCACCCAGATGTCCACGTATCCGGCCAGTTCGTCAACAGGACGCACGGTGCACATGCGTGGGATGTCGGGAAACCTGCGCCCCAGCCACCCGTACGTATACTTCAACTCGTCGTACTTGCGGAAGTCCACCTCGTCGAAGCCGTAGATGTAGGGCAGGGACATCCAGCCCTTTGCCTTCAGATAGTCTCGCTCCTCGCGGATGTGGTCGGCCATTGCGAGGCCGGCCCGGTCGTTCTCGTCCTTGTACCAGGTGCAGGCAAGCGTGAACGCGTTCATGCCGCGCTCCACGCAGAACTCCATGTCGCGGCGTTCGGGTATGGCGGTATGCGAGTAGATGTTGGTCGGGTTGATCCGGTGCTCGAGGAGGAAGGCGTACCATTCGCGCAGCATCTCCTCCGAGACCTCGCCGTACCACAGGGCAAGCTCATGCTCGAACAGAGCGAACGCCGTCTTGAAGCGCCCGATGACGGGCAGGTCGAAATCCCACACCCGGACTTCGAGCGGGACGCTCGTGGCGGGGGCATTCGCGGGTTTCACGGTGATGCTGCCGCGATACAGGCCGGCGGGGATTCCGGGGCGCACGCGCACGTTCACCCACACCGGGCGGATGCCGCCGCGCGCGAGGTCGAACGGCGCGTTCGGCATCAGCGGATCGGGCCACCAGCCCGCATACTCCGAGGCATAGCGCGGCCAGCCGGTCTTCACGAAATCCACCAGGTTCAGCGTGACATCGGACGCCGGGATAACGGCTCCGGACGGCCCGGCCAACTCGGATGCTAACACCTTTACCCCACACAGGTCCGTGCCGTGCGCTATCACGGCGATCTGAGTTCCCTCGAATTCGTTGCGGCAGGCGTCAATGCGCGCGGGAGTGCCAAACTCGCCCTCGAACAGGCGGTCGCGCAGAATCTTTCGAACCGGGGTCTCGACCCCGACTGCGTAGCCTTTGCCCCCGGTGTCGGCGCAGCGCGCGCGGAGGCGCCCGACGGAGGTCTCGACCTCCTCGATTCCGGCGGTGACGTCCTTCCAGCGAGACTCGCTACCAAAGGCCACTGCAGCTCGCTCGCGCAGATCGTTGATTGCTGCCAACACCACCGCCCGCTCGTGTGAGGCGTCAACGGAGGGCGGCTTCGTCTGCCTGACCATCCGCTCAAACTTCGCCAGCGTCTCGCGGTGGGGCTTGATGAATGCCGCCACGGTGGGTGTGCGCATCACGAGGCTTCTGTCCCGCGCGTCCGTCACACGTACCGAGAGAAGCCGGAGCCCCTCGAGATCGTAGTCGAACGCGAGCCTGTGCGAGCTCTGCCCCGGTGGCGCCGTTATGCGTGTGCGGTCGAGCAGCTTGCCGTCGCAGAGCACTTCCGCCACCAGGGCCGCCGCGGCCTTGCGCGGGTTGTTGATCCTGAGATCCAGACTCACCGGGCCGGGGTTGCGGATGGCCGACGAAGGTTCGCCGCAGGTGCCCGCGGCGCGTGTCGAAACGGGGGCAAACTCGCGCTGGCTGTTGATGTCGGTGAGGGAACAGGTCGCCGTCAGCGCCTGTTCGCCCGAGAAGACGATGCTGCCCCAGCGCTCGGGCTCCACAAGGTGCCTGCGCACGGAGGCCCAGATGCTGCGCTCATTGCAGGGTCTGCTGCGGCGCCCGAAGTTGGCGCGCCAGACCTCGCCGCTGCGCGGCGCGCTGACACCAAGTGACGCAAATGGGATTGTAAAGAGCGCGCGCCACTCCTTTTCGCCTCGCGATGTCTCAACCTGCCACTTCGCGTCCCAGCTCGCCGGAAAGCCCATGGCGTCTTTCTCGTCATACTGCACGCCCGCGGCGTTCGCGCAGAGATGATAATACGTCTTCGGGTCGTTGTCTGGATCAAGGTACACCGAGATGCAGTCGTCGTACGTCAGGTCGGAGTCGCGCGCGGTCTGTTCGGTACAAATCTTTTCGGGCTGGGATTCGAGGCAGCGCATGGCGACGTACAGGTTGACGCTGTCGTACGCGAGCCGGACCTCGGTCTGCTGGCTGGGCAGATAGTCGAAGACGTAATGCTCGAACCGGGGGATCCCGGCTGGCTGCTTCCAGATTTCGCTGGCGGGCGGCGGCGTGGCGGCAAGCCTGCCCACCTGCACGAGCGGTGGCGGGCTGTCGAGTTCGCAGGCGCAGCGGGCAAACGCGGGGAACAGAAGAAGGGCAAGAACGGCGGCGGTGAAAAGTCGGATATTCAGGGCCTGTCTCCTTTCGGGGGCAATCCACAGCATCGTGAGAAGTAGTTTACCAGACCTCGTGTCGCCTGCCAAGCGCCGCAGGGAGGATGGCGGCTGCTCGTGAGGGAAGGATAGGGCGGAAACGAACGCCTGCAGTCAGGCGTAGGCACTTTCAACACTCAAGGGGGAACATCAGACAATGGCAGGGGACTTCCGGTTTACATTCGGCCCGTGGAACATACACGAAGGCGCGGACCCATTCGGGCCGGCGGTGCGCGCGCCGGTCGCGTTCGGCACGAAGCTCGGTCTGTACAAGAAGCTGGGATTCGACGGAGTGCAGCTCCACGATGACGACGCAGTTCCGAATCTGAACGACCTGAGCGCGGAGCAGATCGCCGCGGCGGCAAGCGAACTGAAGAGGCAACTCGATGCTCACGGGCTGGTTGCGGAGTTCGTGGCGCCGCGCCTGTGGGAGGACCCGCGCACGATTGACGGCGGGTTCACGAACAACGACCCGGCGAACCGCGCCTATGCGATGGACCGCGCCAAGAAAGCGATTGACATAGCGCGGGCGCTCGGCACAAAGCTCATCGTGCTCTGGTTCGCGCGCGAAGGCACGTACCTCCGCGAGGCAAAGGACAGCCGGACGGCGACGCTGCAGATTGCCGAAGCGCTGACGCGGATGCTGGACTACGACCCGGATATCAGAATCGCCATCGAGCCCAAACCCAACGAGCCGATGGACCTGAACTATATCCCGACGACCGGTCACGCCATCGCTCTCGGCGCTCTGACATCCGACCCGTCGCGCGTGGGCGTGAACATCGAGAGCGCGCATGCAATTCTCGCCGGGCTCGACCCGTCGGACGAGATGGGATTCGCGCTGGCGCACGGCAAGCTCTGGAGCGTGCATCTGAACGATCAGAACGGCATCAAGTTCGACGAGGACAAGTCGTTCGCTTCGGTGGATATCCGCCGTGCGTTCAATCAGGTGCGCGTGCTCGACCGCCACGATTACGGCAAGAACGGCGAGTGGGTGGGGCTGGACGTGAAGGCGCTGCGCACGCAGAAAGACGACGTCGCGACCAAGCACCTCGCGAACAGCCGCGAGGTTTTCCTGAGGCTGCTCAAGATCTCGCGCGGCATGGATGAGTCCGTCATGCAGGCGATGATCGCCGAGCGGGACTACGAGGAGTTGGACCTGTACATCGCGCGTGCGCTCATCGGCGGCTGAGGGCTACGGGCGAGAACTGCATCAGAACCAGGCCGCCCGCGCAGCTTGCGCGGGCGGCCGCTCTCAACAACCCTGAAATATTACTTGCAAAATAGTGATTGACAGGTGGTTGCGGCAGTGATATCGTAAACGCACGTCTTGCCCCATCCGGATAAGTGCTCGAGTTGGGAGGCTCCACATTCTGGCCGTGTGGACGGCAGCCTGTGCGTCTGCGCGCGGGCTTTGGCCTGGCTCTCCCTGACTTCCCGGGTGCCGATTTGGCTGAGTGTGTGCAATCAGGGCGAGACGACCAGGAGGTTCCCTATGTGGCGTATAACAGTAGCGCTGGTGTGTGTGGCGCTTGTCCTTGGGGGCGGGGCATGGGCGATGCCGGACTACGGTTTGGCAGAGTCTGAGCTTATTGACGGTGCCCCGCCG
>JBPOJE010000030.1:0-37756 GCA_052033935.1 Armatimonadota bacterium | reverse complement strand
ATTAGCGTCCACTTCTACGTGGGGTGGACTATTTTGTGCGTTTGTGGTATCTAGTGATATGACTAGAGCCTCAGGAGGTCACCCGTGGGATACCCAACCAAAGTCCAACTCATCAAGCGCAAAACATCGGAACAGTGGTACATCAATTTCCCGGCCGCCATCGCCCACTCCATGGAGTTCACACGCGGTGAGATCGTGGAGTGGATCATTGAGGACAAGGGACAGATGGTCCTCAAACGGCGCAACGTGCCGCCTTCAGCCGTAATGAAGGACTGAGTGTGCAGTTGGAAGCCGTGTTGTCCGAGTGCCGGCCCGCCTTCTCGCAGGAGCGGGTGTACCGGCGGGCCTCCAACCTGCTGCTCAGCGCATTGGGCTGTTTGGGCCGCCATACGGTGACGGGTATGCTCGCGACGGCGGGGCATCAGTTCGTGGACTGGTCGGCGGCGTATCGCGTGTTTGCTGAGGGCCGTGTGGACCAGGAGCGACTATGGGCTGTGTTGCGCCAGATCGTCGGGGAGGAGCTTGGCGATAAGAGGCCGTTTTTTGCGGCGATGGATGACACGCTGCTTGGGCGCACGGGGCGGAAGGTGAGTGGTGCGAGCTGGCGCAGGGATGCGCAGGGCCCGCCGTTTCAGACGAACCTGGTGTGGGGTCAGCGTTTCGTGCAGGTTTCGGCCCTGTTGCCGGAGGGCGCGGGGGCCTCGCGTGCGCGAGCGATTCCCGTGGATCTGCAGCATTGTCCGGATGCGCGTCGGCCTTCGGCCCGGGCGTTGCCGGAGGAGTGGGCGCAGTACCGCGAGCAGCGGCACGCCTTGAGCCTGAGCGCGCAGGGGGCGGCGCGGCTGGCGGTTGCGGTGGATGGGGGCTACACCAACAGCACGGTTCTTCGGAGACTGCCGGCGCAGACGACCTTGATCGGCCGCATCCGCAAAGATGCCCGGTTGTGCGCGCCGCCGTGTGCCGGGGCGACTGGCGGTCAGCCACGCGTGTATGGGGCACCGGTGGCCACTCCGGGGGCACTGCTGTCAGATGACAGCGAGCCCTGGCAGGAAGTCCGGGCCTGGGCAGCGGGGCGTGTGCATACGTCTCAGGTGAAGACCGTGGCGCCGGTGCGCTAGAGGGGTGCGGGGGGCCAGGACCTACGCCTGCTGGTGATACGGCCCCTGCACTACCGGCTTTGCAAGGGCAGCAAGCTGCTCTACCGGCAGCCCGGCTTCCTGGTGTGCACGGACCCGGCGATGCCGTTGGACGAACTGCTGCAGACCTACATCTGGCGACGGGAGGCGGAGGTAGCCTTCCGGGAGGAGAAGACCCTGCTGGGCATGGGACAGGCTCAGGTGCGTACGGCACGCGCGGTGGAAGCCCTGCCGGCGTTCATTGCCACCGCTTACAGTTGTCTGCACCTCGCCGCGCGTCGGGCAGACCTGCAGCAGGATATGCTGGCCAAGCCCCGATGGCAGCGTACCAAGCCCGGCGGTCGCTGTTCGACGTCGCAACTGATCTCGCTGCTGCGCTCGGAGTTGTGGCGCCGTGCCTGCCAGAGGGGTGTTGGCGGCTTCGCGTACCCGACGCCGCAGTCACCAGAGCCACAAAACACCCCATTCCACCCTTTCCACGCCTGCGTCTATGCGCACCAATAGCCAAACTTAAGGTGTCTGCGGGACTCTGATCCCGCAGACGCTGGGCACGCCGTGGGCTGCCGTCTGCGAACGCCGTTCCGGATCGGCGAAGCGGCTTGCCTGAATGCACGCTTGGCAAGAGGAGCAAAGCTCCTGCAGACGCGGTCGCGCGAGCAGAGATCGCGCGACATCGCGATGCCGCCCCACCGGTCCTCCTTAAGGCGGATGCCGTCGCGAACACTGTCCTTTGTCGTGCCGGTCAAGATGGCGCGCCACGATCTCCGCAGTATCAATGCCATATTGCGAGCTAAGGTTCAGCAACATCGCCGCCTCGCTAGAGGAAGTCAGGAGGCCGTTAAAGCGGCAGGACCAAAAGTAGTTACTCCGGCAGAGTTGATCAACGAGCTCTATCTCCCTTTGGCAGCGCTCGGGTGTTGCGTGGTGGCTCGTGGTACCACGACGACATCTGCTACTTCCAATGCGCCTACCGGTACCTCACGCCCCGGACTTCTGCAGCAACTTCGACGGCGGGTTTCGTTGCTCCAGGACCCCATAGCAACTTGCGGCTTTACCCCTTTACCACTTACACCGCGCGAAGCGCGTCCGGTCTGGCGGCTGGCCGCGCGCGGGTGGATGTCCGTGTGGTGAGCAGTTGGCGCGTGGGAGAGGGATTCCTCCTCGCGGACTCGTCGGAATGACACGGGCGGTTGGCACCTGATGCATGTCATTTCGACCAGCGGGAGAAAATCCCTTTCCTGTCTGTGGGCGCTGAACCGCGTTCAGCGCGACGCGTTGCTGAGCGTGGTTGCGGGTGTCGTCCAGATGGCGACACCTGGACTCATAGGAGTCCGGAATGACGCTGCCGGTCAGGCTGTTTCCCCGTCAGGCGCGGGGAAGAGCAGGCTCACAGCATAGCCCGCCGCCAGCCCAATCGCCAGCGAGAACGGGAAGATCCACACGAACGAGATGTAGTTGCCGAAGATCTCCTCGTGGAAGGTGATCAGAAACGCCGTCACGCAGGTGACGACAATCTGAACCCACGCGCCCTGCCAGTTCGTGCGCCGCATGAAAAACGCCATCAGAAACACCCCCGCCATCGGCGCGACAAGAAACCGGTCGCTCTTCTGCGCCAGGTCCATGAAGTTGCCCTTGATGAACGTGTACACGAAACTCACGCCGATTGCGACGATGCCCACACCCACACCCAGCAGCCTGGCGCGCGCCACCTGACCGGCGTCGTCCAGATTCCGCCCGAAGATGCCCTTGAAGTCCACCATCAGCACCGTCGAGATCGAGTTGATGCCCGACGAAATGCTCGACATCGCAGCCGAGAAGAGCGCCGCCAGCAGAAGCCCCGACAGCCCGGCCGGCAGAAGATGCGCGATGAACCACGGAAAGATCTTGTCTCCCGCATTTGTCAGGGTGTAGATTTGCGCCGCCAGAGGGTCGCCCTTCGGCACGCCCGCGAGTATCTCCGCACCCGCTTCGGGCTTCAGCTCGGCAAGAGGAGGCAGCAGCCCGATGTTGCGCGTGAATATCGCCAGAAGCGCAAACCCGGTGAGGGCGAGCAGAATGGTGAGCGCCAGCCCGGCCAGCGTGTTGGTCAGGAAGCTGTTGCGCGCGGCGCGCGCGTCTCTCGTGGTCAGAAATCGCTGAATCAAAAGCTGGTCGGAGCAGGAGATGCAGACGTAATAGAAAACGTAGTGAACGACAATCGTGATGATCGTGATGCGCTCGGCCAGAAAGCCCGGCCCGGCGTCGGGAAACAGCTTCACCGGCCGCCAGTTGAGCGCCGACGTGATTGCGCTGTTGCCGAAGTCCGGGAACCAGCCCGTCAGGCTTCGGGCCTCGACCATAGCGAATGCCACCACCAGCATCGCTCCCCCGAACAGAATGACCGCCTGCACGACATCGGTGATGATGACCGCCCGCACGCCTCCCATCACCGTGTAAAGCGTCGTCACCAGACCCATGCCGACGAGCAGGTACGGCAGCGGCCAGCCGGTCATCGAGTTGAGAGCGATGCTGCAGGTGAAAACAATTAGCCCGATCCACGAGATGCGCATCAGAATGAACATCACCGCCGCCGCGCTGCGCACACTGCGTCCGAACTGCCTGTCCAGAAGCTCGTAGCCGCTCATGATGTTCTTCCCCATGATGCGGGGAATGATGAGCCACCCGATGATCCCGAACGCAAGGAAAGGCGACAGGGCCGACCACAGGATGCCGGGGCCGTTCTTGATGATCTCGCCGGGTGTCGTCAGGTAGGAGATCGTGCTGATGAGTGTGGCGAACAGCGAAATGCCGACAATCAGCCAGTTGATGCCCCGGCCGGCCACAAAATACTCGTCCAGGTTCTTCTGGCGGCGCGAGAAGTACCAGCCGATCCAGATCATTCCCAGCGCATACAGCGCGACGATAGCATAATCCGGGAAGCTGAGCCCGGAGCGCACGGCCAAGGACGACATCCGTTCCTATCCTTTCACGTTCTGCCGCAGCACCTGCAGGCAGAGATCGAGAGTCAGCGCGGCGTCCGCGATGCTCGTTCGCATCGGAGGCCCTCCGTCAATCGCACAAACAAAGGCCGCCGCCTGACGCCGCAGAGCCTCGGCGTAGTCGCCCGGAGGCGTCTGAACCTGCTCCCACTCATCCCCTCCTTCGCGCCAGATGCGGCAGGCGAATCCCGGCTCCGTTATCCGCACCACGGCCCTGTCACACACGAAGTCCAGAATGTTCTCGTTGACGGGCTGGTACTGGTTCATGTGGATCGTCCCGAGCGCCCCCGAACTGAAGTCGAGCGCCAGCGCGGCGGTGTCCTCCACATCAACGCCGTCGAGCACGAGATGCCGCAGGAACCCCGTAATGCCCAACGCAGGCCCGGCATACCACTGCGTCAGGTCCACGAAGTGGCTCGCGAAATCGAGCATGCAGCCGCCGCCCATCGCGTGAGAGACGAAGTAGATGTTTTTGTAGTCTGGACGGTAGGTGGTGAACGGCTGGCCGGCGTTGACCCGCACTCCGAGGACCCGCCCGAGTTCCCCGCCCGATATCATCTCGCGCATCTGCTCGTGCGCAGGGTGATAGCGCCGCGTGAACGCCACGCCGGAGGGCGGCGCGCCCGGCTTTGCCGCCGCCCGGATCAGCTCGTCCACCCCATCCCTGTTGTGCGACAGAGGCTTCTCGGAGAGAACGGGCACGCCTTCGCTCAGGCACCTGCCTGCGAACGGAACGTGCAGCGGAGCGGGCGCGCAGATCACGACCCCGTCGAACGCCCGGATGCCCACATTCTCGAATGCGTCGCCCGCCGCTTCCGCGCCGAGTTCACGAGCGCGGGAGCGAGCCTCCTCGCGCGGGTCGAGCACGGCCAGATGAGGCCGCGGCTCGAGTGAGCCGAACGCACGCGCGTGCTTCAGCCCGATGCTCCCTCCGCCTACAATGAGAATTCTCACGCTGTTCCTCCCGGCCTTCTGATAAGCCAGTGTCAGTGCGGCTTGTCGAAGATGATCACGTACTCGTGCTTGAAGATGTAGAACCCTCCGGCAAGAGCGCGATAGCGCCAGAGGTTGTTCGCCTTGCCCTTGCCGCGTTCGTTGCCCACCATGTTCTTGACAACGATGGACTTGGTCCGGAAGCCGGCACGGTTCATCTCGCGCATGGTCAGAAAGCCGAGCGGGACAAGCTCCTTGCCCTCGTACTTGTCGCCAATGACCAGCGCCGCGAACCGCTTCGGCTCGAGCAGCTCGAATCCGATCTTCGCCACCCGCCGGAACATGCGTAGAAACTGGTCCGTGTCAGCCGCGTTCGAGAGGTCGCGCGCGTCTTCGGTGAACTGAATGATGTTGTGGTACGGCGGATGAAGCACCAGAAGCTGCGCCTGCTCGCGTCCTTCGCGCTCGAGCAGCTTGCGCACGGGCTTCAACACACGCCTTGAGGAGCTGTCGCCCTGGAGGACATGCACGCCCATATCCGGGGCCTGTGCGCCCAGCTTCTTCCTCACCCGGTCCGTCAGTTCGGCCGATATCTCAACCCCGATCAGCCGGCGGCCCATGTTCAGCGCTTCCACAGCCGATGTGCCGCTTCCGAGAAAGAGGTCGAGGACGAGGTCGCCCTGCCTGCTGAATCGCTCGAACACCTGTGTGGCGATCTGGGGAACGAAGTTGCCGTGGTAGTCGAGCCGGTGGCCGCGGCCACGCCCGCGCGACGGGATATTCCACAGCGAATCGGTCCAGATGCTGTCGTAGTCCTTCCATCGCGAGATGTCAATGTCGGAATAGGGCAGGCGCCCGGGTTTCTTCCGCGTCCGCTGCGGCTCGCGCTTGTCGCTTGGCTCCTGTCCGGGCAGCTTGAGTTGCATGGTTACCCGCTCTCTTCCCCGCCGGGCGCGCCCGCTCCTCCGAACCCGCAGGAAATGGCGGTGGCACCCTTGTGCTTCACAGACTGGGAACCCTGCCCCGGCGGTCAAAACCAGACAGCCCCGGGACGGGGCCCGGGGCTGTCTTGAGACTATGCGTCAGGTCTGGCCTCTGACGGTTACTGCAGGATGTCGAACGCCCCGCCTTGCTGCATCAGCAGTTCGGGCACCCGCAGGCCGCCTTCTTCCCTGAAGTGGCTGATTCCGCGAACGCGCACAAGCTGGCCGACGACCGGTTTGGCCCAGTTCATGGAATAGACCTTGATGCCGAGTCCGGTGGAGTCGGTGGTTCCCACGCGGTCCATCACATAGAAGAAGCTCTCACTGCCCTCGGCGCGGGTCACCTCGCCGATGACGCTCACGAGCAGCCCCACGTTGTTCGGGCCCCAGCCCTCGCTCACGCCGCGCCAGCTTTCGCTGACATCGCTTCCGCCGAGCGACTTGGCCGAGATGCCGAGAGGCCGGACGGCGCCCGGCGCATCGAACAGCCCGACACCGCCGCCGCTGAGCCGCATCTCCCCGCCGATGCTCGCCAGCACGCCGCTCGCCGAAACTACCGTGCCCGGCGGTAAAGCGGTGGCTGCATCAACGCGGATCGCGGAATACTCTGACGGCGACTGCACGTACGCGTAGCCGTCGAAGCTCGCGGTCAGCACCATGGGCCGGAGCACCAGGTTCGTGCCGGGGACCATCCGCTTCGCGCCGCTCATGCTCGACTGAGGCTGCACGAAAAGCACCGGGCCGCCGGTTCCCGCCGCCGACCACAGGCCCTCGGCGTTGCGTGCGCGGGCGTCCACATACAGCGACTGTCCGGCCGCCGAGCCCGATATCACCGCCGAAACATTGTCCGTATCCGTCCACGGGACAATGACATCGCCAAGGCCGTCGCGCACCTGATACTGATAGTCCACGATGCCCGATTCCAGATCGTCCGCCTGCCAGTATGCGCGCACAATCTCTCCGAGCGCGGCAAACATCCTGTCGAAACTGACGGTGGGCGCGGGAGGCGGGGTCACGTCCAGTGGCGCTGCAAAGACAAACTTGACCGCGTCCGCGCTCACGTAGTTCGTGTCCGGCGTGTTGTTTGCCAGTTCGACATAGCCTGATGAGCCTGCATTGAACGGCAGACTCCCGGCAAGCGCATGCCAGATGGAGCCTGTGTTGGCGAGGTAATGCGACGAATAGCTCTTCCTCATACCGCGCGCATGGGTTATCGTGTAGGGCGCTTCCAGCGTGCGGTTCGTCCCACGCTGGAGATAGGCGTAAACATTGTAGTAGCCCGGTGTTGCTATCGCGGGTGTCCATCGGCACCTGCGCGTCACCGAACTATCGAGCTGGCTTCCCGTGCCGCTGCCATAAAGGTAGTCCGTTCCGATCTTCGGCGCCGTCGTGCCCGACGACCACGACCCGAGAGTTACGCTGAAGCCGGGGTCCGTGTTGTCAATCAGGATGTCCGGCACGGGTACCGCCGTGTTGAAAGCGTAATCGCCGGACATAGCCGTACCGCTTGCGTTGCTCGACAGCACACGGAAATGATATGTGCTGCCCACCGTCAGGCCCGTGAGGACGTACTCATGATCGGTGACAAGCGTGGGGTCCATGGCCATCAGCACCCCGTAGCCGGGGTCTGGCCCGTACTCCACGCGCGAGCTTGCCGGGACGTCGGTCCGCCATCGGATGGCAACCGACGTGCCGGTGTTCGACGACACCCACACGTTGTGGATCATCGGCATCTTCGTGGTGGTGAACACCATATCCCCGGAGACCTCCGTCCCATCGGGGGTTACCGAAATCACCCGGTAATGGTACTGCTGCCCCGGCACAAGCCCCGTCAAAGTGACGGCGTGCGTTGTGACGTTCTCCGCATCCAGGGGGGTGGACATCGAGTATTGCGGAGTCAGGCCGTACTCGACCCGGCTGGTTCCCGGCAACGTCGTCTGCCAGCGCACGACGGCGGACGTCCTGTTCTGATCGGTGACATGCACGTCGAACAGCGGTTCGAGCAGCCCCGCTTCCTGCGCAATCATCGCGACGCTAGCGCGGACAATGTCCGTCGCGTACGGGTAGCTCCAGTGCAGGTTCTCAAGATAGCCTCTGCCAGCGCCGTTGGGCTCGTAATAACGGAAATCGGAGGCGGTGTGATACTCCTTGTTAGCGCCGCCCTGCCAGGCGGGCACGTCGAACTCGATGAGGGTGAATGCGGGTATGCCCGCCAGGTAGAACGACTGGTGGTCGCTGGAGCCACGGTCGTCCGGGCTCAGGTCAACGAGCAGGCTGGGGACGTAGGTGTTCGCCGCCGTCCGGAACTTGTTCATCCATTCAAGCTGTGCCGGGTCGGCCAGGCTTGTCCAGAGGTCAATGTCGTAGGGGTCACTGGTGTGCCCCGCCCGGTCGTCCCTGCCGTGCAGGATCATGTCCATATTCAGGTTGCGTGTGCGGCGCCTCTGTTCGGTGGATAGACGGGCGACGTAGTCGAGGCTGCCCCCGTGAGTGCCTTCCTCGGCGTTGAACCCGACGAAGTGGATCGTCGCGGCGAAGTAGTACTGGCTCATCACTTTGGCTGCTTCGAGCACGCCGGCGGCACCGCTCGCGTTGTCGTCGCCGCCGGGACGGTTGTAGCTGCCGGTCGTGTCAAAATGGCCCGAGATGACGTACACTTCGTCTTTTCTCGAGGGGTCGAGCCCGGGTAGCTCGGCGATTACGTTCTCGTACTGCCCCACGCCGGATGTTACGATGAGCCGTGGGTTCTGCCCGAGCACGTCACTCATGTAGAGTTGCGCCTCACGGTTACCAAGATTGGGAGGCGTTGTCCAGTAGCGGCTCCGCGAGCCATTATTGTATGCCGAGCCGCCGTACAGGCCCAGCCCGCAATCCTCGATTGCGTCGTGATACATCTTGTATCGCGCCTGGTTGACCTGGCTGACGACCTCCTGAATGGTCGCGGCCTGGACGGATGACGCGAGCAGTATGGCCAGTACGAAGGTGGTGAAGTGTCTCAATGTGTTCAAGCAGTCCTTTTTGGGATAGAGCGCCGGGGCTATTTGTGCCCTGATAAGTATATCACGCAGCCGCGCCGAACAGGAAACCCCCGGGCTTGCGGCGAACATCTCTGGAGGCCACCTTGCCGGCGGCCGACTCAGAGAAGATAGAATAAAGTAGTTTCAGATAACAAGTAGCGGCCCGCGCCAGCGCGGACCGGGAGGATCAGCATGGCGGAAAAAGTGACTCTCCCTCTTCTTGGGCAGACCATGGAAGAAGGCACGATCATCAAGTGGTTCAAGCAGGAGGGCGAAACGGTCGAGAAGGACGAGCCCCTCCTCGAAGTGATGACGGACAAGGCCAACATGGAGGTGGAGTCACCGGCGGCGGGTACGCTCCTGAAGATCGTCGCTCAGCCCGATCAGACCGTTCCCGTGAAGGGGCTTATTGCGATTATCGGGTCACCCGGCGAGAATATTGACGCTCTGCTTGCCGAGGACAGCGCCGCGGAAGCCCCGGCCCCCGCTGCAACGGCTTCCGCTGCGAGTGGATCGGCCGCGCCTGCCGCTGCTGAGGCTCCGAAGCCAGCCGCGGCCGGGGGGGGGCGCATCATTGCCAGTCCGCGCGCGCGAAAGCTCGCCGAAGATGCGGGCCTCGACCTCGGCGCGCTCGCTGGCGCTGGTTCCGGCCCGGGCGGACGCATCATCGAGAAGGACGTCCGGCGCGCAATAGAAGAGCAGAAGCCGGCCACCGCGACCCCGCTTGCCAGGAAGGTGGCGGCGGAGGCGGGCGTTGAGCTTGCGTCGGTCGCGGGCAGCGGCCCCGGCGGAAAGATACAGCGGGCGGATGTTGAGACGGCCGCCGCGCCGCAGCCGTCCCTTGCGCCGCGCGTTTCGCTCGGCAGGGTCATCCCGTTCAGCGGCATCCGGAAAGCCGTCGCCGACAACCTCGGTAAGTCCGCGCAGTCGGTCATTCCCGTTACGCTCACGCTGCCCGTTGACATGTCCGAGACCTTCCGCCTGCGCGAGCAGGTGCGGCCGCTCTACCAGGACCGGTACGGCGTGAAGCTGGGCTACACGGACATCATCGTCAAGGCCGCGGCCCGCGCCATTGAGGATTACCCAATCCTCAACTCGTCGCTCGTGGGAAACGATATCCGTATTCACGACAGCATAAACGTGGCGGTGGCGGTCGCGCTGCCGGACGGGCTGATGGCGCCCGTGGTGAGTGACACCAATCTCAAGCCGCTGTGGAGCATCAGCGCCGAGATCCGCGACCTGGCCGAACGGGCCAAGGCCGGGAAGATCAGCGGGGCCGACCTGGCAGGCGGCACGTTCACGGTCACGAACCTCGGCTCGTACGGCATCGAGCAGTTCAACGCCATCATCAATCCGTCGCAGGCGGCCATTCTGGCCGTGTGCGCCATAAAAGAGCAGCCGGTGGTGGCAAACCACGAGGTGGTTGTCCGGCCGATGATGAACCTCTGCCTGACGTTCGATCATCGCATCATTGACGGCGCGCCAGCGGCGGCCTATCTGGCGCGGCTCAAGGAACTGCTCGAACAGCCCTACCTTATCCTTGCCTGAGACGACATCCGGGCCGAGCGCTTGTGCGCGGACGGCCCGACTGGGAGAAAAACATGCTGAGATTTGCTCTGGTGGGCGCGGGAAGCATCGGGAAGAAGCATGCGTCCTGCATACGCTCCATAGAGGGCGCCTCGATTGAGGCGGTCGTTGACACGGACATCGAGGCGGCGCGGGCTCTGGCCGGCGGCGAGGCAAAGGCCTTCGCGACGCTGGACGAAGCGCTGGCGTCTGCCAGCATAGACGCAGTGGATGTCTGCACGCCCACACCCGTGCACGCCCCCATCGCCATCGCCGCCCTCGAAGCCGGGAAGCATCTGCTTCTCGAAAAGCCGATGGCGCGGACGCTTGATGAGTGCGACGCCATCATCGCTGCCGCGAGCAGGGTGCCGGGCGTCGCGATGGTCGCCCACGTGCTGCGGTTCTTTCCCGAGTACGCGGTGGCCAGGGACGCGGTGCTGGCGGGCAAGGTTGGCAAGCCGGCGGTCGTGCGCACATCGCGCGGCGGCAAGTTCCCGGGCGGCGAGTCGTCGTGGTACGCGGACATCAAGCAAAGCGGCGGGGTTGCGCTCGACCTGATCGTGCACGATTTCGACTGGCTGCTCTGGTGCCTGGGGCCCGCGACGCGGGTGTTTGCCCGGGGAATGGCCCCCGGCAAGCCGCGAGGGCAGGATTACGCCCTGGTGACCATCAACTTCGCCAGCGGATGCATCGCGCATGCCGAGGGAACGTGGATGCGCCCGTCCGGTTTCGAGACCTGGTTCGAGATTGCGGGCGACGGCGGGCTGCTTGACTATTCCAGTCGCGACAGCGCCTCGCTCGAAGTCGCGGTCAGAGCGGCCCCCGGCGAGGGCGAAGCCGTGCAGATTCCGGAAAGTCCGCTCGCCGAGAGTCCGTATCTTACCGAGATCAGGCATTTCGTGGAATGCGCAAGCATGGGACAGCAGCCATCCATCACGCTTCAGGAGGCGCGCGACGCGGCCCGAATCGGGCTCGCGGCGCTCGAGTCCATGGAGACAGGCCAGCCCGTCACAATCGCGTAGTAGAGAAGGAATCATCACCATGTTGCGAGTCGGTATCGTCGGAAGCGAAAACAGCCACACCGGGGCCTTTGCGCGAATCCTTAATGTCACGAAGCGCCTGCCGGGCGCGAGGGTCGTTGCGCTGTGGGGCGAAGAGGAAGAGCACACAGCGAAAGTCGCGGCGGACTGCCTCATTCCGGAGATCGTCAAGAGGCCCGAAGACCTGATCGGCAAGATAGATGCCGCCATAGTGGACCACCGGCATCCGAAGTACCATGTCCCCGCCGCCACTCCGCTGGTCGAGGCCGGGATTCCGGTGCTCGTGGACAAGCCGTTCTCCTACACGGTGGACGAGGGCAAAGACCTGCTTCGCCTGGCGAAGAAGAAGAAAGTCCTCGTCACGTCCTACTCGTGCGTGCGGTATGCTCAGGGTTCGCGGCGCATGCATGAGGCGCGGAAGAAGCTCGCCCCCATCATCGCCGCCGATTTCGTGGGGCCGTGCGACATTGAGTCGCAGTACGGCGGCGTGTTCTTCTATGGAGTCCATCAGACGGAGATGATGGCCGACGTGCTGGGAACCGGCGCGGAGTCCGTTACCTTCACGCGCGGCTCGGGCGGCTCACACATCGCGACGGTTGTCTATGGCAGCGGCGGTCCGCTGGTGACGCTTCACCTGCTACAAGGGTATCACGCCAAGTTCGGCTGGGGACTCTACGGCGCCGGCGGAGCGGTTCACGAGAAGCTCCAGATCGCCGGGCTCTACCTGAGAGGCCTCGAAGCGTTCCTGCGCATGGTCGCGACAGGCAAGAACGACTGGAGCCCGGAGCAGATTCTCACGTCTGTCGCGGTGCTTGCAGCCATAGACCGCACCATCAAGTCCGGCCGTCAGGAGGCTGTCGAGAGCGTATCGCTCTAGCTACGAGACGCGTAGTGTAGCCCCTTGTGGGCGTCCCAAAGAGCTTGGGGCCTTATAACTACTACGCAACCGATCTGTCGTGGGCAGTACTGGCTCAGCCCTCGGATGCCACCGCGGAATCCTCGGGCCGCATTTGCGGGAATAGGATCACGTCGCGCACGCTCTTCTGGCCGGTGAGCAGCATCGCCAGGCGATCTATGCCCAACCCCAGGCCCACCGTGGGCGGCATGCCGTACTCCAGCGCGCGGATGAAGTCCTCGTCCATCACGTGCGCCTCCTCGTCTCCGGCTGCCTTCGCGTCGAGCTGCGCCTGAAACCTCTCCCGCTGGTCCATGGGATCGTTCAGCTCCGAGAACGAGTTCCCGAGTTCCAGTCCCGCCGCGAAAGCCTGGAAGCGCTGCACCATGCGCGGGTTGACCGGGTTCTTCTTCGACAGCGGCGAAAGCTCGATCGGATACTCGTAGAGAAACACGGGGTTCGTGATGTGCGGTATGACCCACGTTTTCAGCACCTCGTCCACGATCTTGCCGAACCCGATGATGCCCTCCACATCCACATGCGCCTTCTTGGCCATCTCCCGCGCCGCCGCTTCGTCGGGCGCATCGGCGAAGTCAATGCCCGCCCGCTCGCGGATGGCGTCGTACAGTTTCATCCTCGGCCAGGGCGGAGTCAGGTCTAGCTCGTGGCCGAAGGCCTCGAACTGCATCTTTCCGTGCACGGCCATCGCTGCTTCCGAGACGATCTGCTCGATGACCTCCATGTGACGCGGGAAGTCGCGGTACGATTCGTACGCCTCCAGCATAGTGAACTCGGGATTGTGGCGGGTGTCTATGCCTTCGTTCCGGAAGTTCTTGCCGATCTCGAACACTTTCTCGAACCCGCCCACAACTAGACGCTTGAGATACAGCTCCGGGGCAATCCGAAGATACAGGTCCACGTCCAACGCATTGTGATGCGAAACGAACGGCCGTGCGGTCGCGCCGCCATAGACCGGCTGCAGGATCGGGGTCTCGACCTCGATGTAACCGAGCGCGGTCATCGTCCGCCGGACGGAGGCCAGAATGGCCGCCCGCTGCTCAAAGACCCTGCGCACCTCCGGATGCACCACAAGGTCAACGTAGCGCTGGCGGTAGCGCGATTCGACATCCGTCAGATCGTACCAGTGATGCCCGTCCTTCTCCTTGCCGAGAGGCAGAGGGCGGATCGCCTTCGAGAGCACCTTCAGTTCGCGGGCGTGCACGCTGATCTCCCCGGTACGCGTGCGGAACACAAAGCCCGTCACGCCGGCGAAGTCCCCGGTGTCGAGCATCCTGACCGCTTCGAACCCCTCGTCGCCGAGATCATCCTTGCGGGCGTATATCTGCAGGCGGCCGGTCTGATCGGCGATGTGGAAGAACGCGGCCTTGCCCATGTCGCGCATGCTCACGACCCGGCCCGCGACGGCGACATCGCTGTTTTCCATCTCCGCGAAGCGGTCGTGAATCTCCTGAAGCGCGTGTGTGCGGTCGAACCGCTCGATCGTGAACGGGTCACGTCCCATCTCGCGCAAGCGCTGGAGCTTGGCAAGCCTGCTCTGAATCTGATCTGTAAGCGTGGGCTCTTCGTGCGGATTCGAGGTCATCTGTTCTTTCCAGCTTCGAAACAAAAACCCCGCGGCTTTTTGGAGCCGCAGGGTTATCAGGGCAACCGGCCCGCATTATAGCCCGAGCCAGCCTACTTGTGTATATCCACAACCTCGTAGCGGGCGACGCCGGCCGGCACTCGCACCTCCACGATGTCGCCGACCCGGCTGCCCAGCAGGGCAAGCCCCACGGGCGACTCGTTCGAGATGGCGTCCTCGGCGGGGTTGGCCTCGACCGGGCCCACGAGCCTGCATTCCCACTCGTCCATGCTGCCCAGGTCTCTGACACGCACAACCGAACCGACGCCGACGTGATCCACCGGAATTCCCGCATCGTCAATCACGCTGGAGTGGCGGAGGATCGCGGTCAACTCGTCTATGCGCCCTTCGATAAACGCCTGTTCGTTCTTCGCATCATCGTACTCCGAGTTCTCCGAGAACTCACCGAAGCTTTTCGACTCGCGAATGCGCTCCGTGACGCGCTTGCGATCCACCGTTCTCAGGCGCTCCAGCTCCTCTTCGATCTTCTTCCGCCCCGCAACAGAGAGAATGATGTCCATTTCCTCCTGCTGCTGATGATGTCTCATATCAAGCTCCTGTTGTGTGTATCTGTGCCAGGGAATCCCGAGCACGAACAGCAAGACACTTGCACAAGTTGGCGCTTCCGGGTCAATGCACTTTCTCCAGTCACGCTTACCACTGCGGAAGAGGGGAGAAGGTCTGGTGCCCCTCACCCGCGATATTACATTTACATACGGCAACAACAGCGCTTTGCGTGCAAAAGTTTCAGCACCGCCCGCTGATGCGCCTTGTATTACAGACTTGACGAGGAATCTGGTGGAAATGTTCAACATGTGGGCGGAAAACCGGTATCTGCTTCCGCCTGTCGTGGCGGCGGCATCCGCGAGAGTGCGTGGGAGCGGTGCTGCCAGGGGGGCAGGTAGCGAAGGGCCGGATCCCCAGATGGCCCCGGCCCTTGAGAGGGCCTCGTTCATGACCCTTTGAAGCTCATTTATTCAACCCACAGGCCGAAGCCCGGGGGCTGCCTAACCAGTAAGCTTCGCGAAGGCTAAAAGTCAGCCCTCCGAATTACCTCGTAAGCGATAGTCCATAGGGCCATCACCTCCTGTGATAGATGGTGGTGCTATTGTACAGAGTCCGGCCACGCCGGTCAAGGGATTTGCCGGATTATGCTGGGCCAAAGGCCAAAACAGAAAGGCCACACCGGTACAGCGGGATGTCGCGCGATCTCTGCTCGCGCGACGCTGTCCGCGGGAGCTTTGCTCCTTCTGCCAGGCGACGATCCAGAAGCGGAGTTCAGGTTCCCCCACCGCATCCATCGGTCTGGGATCGGAGATCCCTCGGACGGCAGTCCGGCAGCGGAGATGCCGGACATCTCACACCCCCGCGTTGACAGCCCCTTCTCGAAGCGGCTAACATCCGCACGCTCGACCGGGAGCCGGAGCGCGACAGCCCGCGGCGGTTCTTCCCGGCCGCGCACAGCCGCTTTTTCACGCTGCGCGTGCCGGGGGATGCCGGAAACATTTCCCGGTTCTCTGCGTTCTGATAACAGATGAACCGCAGGAAGCCCGTCTGCCTGCGAACCCAAGACCAGCCCTGAACTATGCCAAAAGCCAAACCTCTCATAATCGTCGAGTCTCCAGCCAAGACCAGGACACTGAAGAATTTCCTCGGCAATGCCTACGAAATCCACGCGTCCATGGGACACGTGCGAGACCTTCCGAAGAGCCGCCTGGGGGTGGATGTCGAGAAGGACTTCGCGCCTACTTACCGCGTCCTACCCGAGCGTAAGAAGGTGGTCGAAGACCTCAAGCGGGCGGCTGCCAAGACCCGCGAGGTGTACATCGCCTCCGACCCCGACCGTGAAGGCGAGGCGATCGCTTGGCATCTGGCCGAGGCGCTCAAGCTGGAGGACGCCAAGAGGATTCAGTTCAACGAGATCACCCGGCAGGCCGTAACCGACGCGTTCCGGCACCCCCGCGAGATTGACGCCATGCGGGTGAACGCGCAGCAGGCGCGCCGCGTGCTGGACCGCCTGGTTGGGTACAAGATCAGCCCGCTCCTCTGGAGCCGGGTCAAACGCAATCTGAGCGCCGGGCGCGTGCAGAGCGTCGCGGTGCGTCTCATCTGCGATCGTGAGCGCGAGATTCAGGCGTTCGTTCCGCAGGAATACTGGACGCTGATTGCGCGGCTGACGCCCTTCAAGGAGGACTTCCCCTTCGAAGCCCGCCTGGTGCAGATTGACGGCGAGAAGGCCGAGATAACGAACGGCGATCAGGCGGAGTCCATCGTCCGGGATCTGGACAGCGCCGAATACCGTGTTCTGGACACAAAGCGCGCCGAGCGCCGCCGCAATGCGCCGGCGCCGTTTATTACCAGCACTATGCAGCAGGAAGCGTCGCGCAAGCTCGGCTTCGGCGCCTCGAAGACCATGCGCACCGCGCAGGACCTCTACGAGGGGATTGAACTGGGTTCGGAAGGCTCCGTCGGTCTTATCACATATCTCAGAACCGACTCGACGCGCGTGGCACCGGAGGCGATTGCCGAATGCCGCGACTATGTCATCGAGACCTACGGGCAGGACTACGTGCCAGCGCAGGCGCGCACCCATCGCAAGAGCAAGACCGCGCAGGATGCACACGAGGCGATCCGGCCCACGAGCGTCGTGCGCACGCCGGAGTCGGTCCGGCAGTTCCTGAATCCCGATCAGTTCAAGCTCTACAACCTGATCTGGCTGCGGTTTGTCGCCAGCCAGATGAGCGCCGCTGTGTACGACGTCGAGACCGTGAACATCGGGGCTGGACGTTGCACCTTCCGGGCCACCGGGTCCACGGAGAAGTTCAAGGGCTTTCGGATTCTCTATACGGAGGGCACGGATGATGGGCCGGGCGATCTGGCGGATGAGGACCGGCCGCCGCTCCCGCTGCTCAGCATTGACCAGTTGCTGAAGCTACTGGAACTCGTGAAAGACCAACATTTCACCGAACCGCCGCCGCGCTACACCGAGGCCACGCTGGTGCGCGCGCTTGAAGAGAACGGCATCGGCCGCCCGAGCACGTACGCCGCCATCATCTCGACCATCAAGGACCGGGGCTACGTCGAGATTCAGCAACGCCGCTTCATCCCTACCGAACTGGGCTTTATTGTGACGGACCTGCTCGTCAAGCACTTCCCCCGCATTCTGGATGTCCACTTCACGGCGCAGGTGGAGTCTGAGCTTGACCAGGTTGAAAGCGGAAAACTAGACTGGATAGCCCTTCTGCGCGAGTTCTACGGTCCGTTCGAGCAGGCGCTCGGCGAGGCATCCGAAAAGATGGAGCGCGTCAAGGTCGAGCCGAAGGAGACGGACGAAGTCTGCCCGAACTGCGGCAGCAAAATGCTTCTGAGGGAAGGCAGGTTCGGCCCGTTTCTGGGATGCAGCGCCTACCCCCAGTGCAAGACGATCATCAGCATCAACAAGCCACAGGACGTGGGTGTGACCTGCCCGGAGTGCAAAGAGGGCAACATTCTTCAGCGCAAGTCGAGGAAAGGCAAGGTCTTCTACGGCTGCGGCCGCTATCCGGACTGCAAGTTCGTCGCGTGGGACAGGCCCGTGCAGGAACCCTGCCCAGCATGCGGAGGGCTGATGGTCGAGAAGACGACCAAGGCCCGCGGGCCTCACGTCAGGTGCACAGTGGAAGGCTGCGGTTTCTCGCGCGATGCCGAGCCGTCCGGGTAGTTCCGGCCCGCCGGCCCGTTGCTCAGGCGAAGCGCCGGGCGGCGTAACGGTGATCGGCGGGGGACTCGCTGGCTGCGAGGCCGCCTGGCAGCTAGCGGCGCGGGGTGTACCGGCGCGGCTCTTCGAGATGAGGCCCGGCAAATCCACCGGCGCTCACTCCACTGCGCGCCTCGCCGAACTTGTCTGCAGCAATTCCTTCAAGAGCGGCCTTCCTCACACTGCGAGCGGCGAACTGAAGCGCGAGATGCGCATGCTCGGGTCGCTGATCCTCTCCTGCGCGGACGCCTCGGCCATCCCCGCCGGCGAAGCGCTTGCCGTTGACCGTGATCTGTTCGCGCGTGAGGTCGAGCGCAGGGTGGAATCCGCGGCCGAAGTGGTCCGCGATGAGATCGTCCAGATTCCAGACGACGGGCCGGTGATTGTCGCGAGCGGGCCGCTGACCTCGGATGCGCTGGCCGCTGATATCGGCCGTCTGACAGGATCGGACCGTCTCTACTTCCACGACGCGGTGGCCCCCATCGTTGAGGCCGACAGCCTCGACCCCGCCCGCTGTTTCGAGGCCTCGCGGTACGAAAAGGGCGAGCAGGCTTACATCAACTGCCCTCTCGACAAGGAGGAGTACGAGCGGATCTGGCAGGCGCTCTGCGAGGCCGAGACCGTGCCCTTGCACGATTTCGAGGACCCGAAGTTCTTCGAGGGATGCCTGCCGATTGAAGAGGTCGCGCGCAGGGGGCGCGACACGCTGAGATTCGGCCCGTGGAAGCCCGTGGGGCTGACGGATCCGGTCACGGGACGACGTCCGTACGCGGTGCTGCAGCTCCGGCGCGAGAATGCGGCGGGCTCCTGCTACAGCCTCGTCGCCTGCCAGAGCCGCCTGACCTGGCCCGAGCAGCGCCGCATCTTCCGGATGATTCCGGCGCTTGCGGAGGCGGACTTCCTCCGGCTGGGTGTCGTTCACCGCAACATCTACCTCGACTCGCCGCGCCTGCTCGATGCATCCCTCTTGCTCAGGTCGCGTCCGGACGTGTACTTCGCAGGGCAGATCACGGGCGTGGAGGGGTATATCGAGTCCGCAGCGACCGGACTGATCGCGGGTATCAACGCGGCGCGGGCGCTCGCCGGCGAGGTGCCGTTTGTGCCCCCCGCGGAGACCATGCTCGGAGCACTCCTGCGGCATGTCGCCGAGAGCCAGTCTCCCGCGTTCGCTCCCATGAACGCCAGCTTCGGAATCCTGCCGCCCATCGAGGGACGCCATCGCAAGGCTGACAGACGGCGGATGGCGTGCGAGCGGGCTTGCGACGCGATGCGGCAGACAGCAGCTCGGGCCGGGTTGCTGACAGACCCGTCCGCCTCCTGATGCCGGTTCGTTCTGCCGCCGCTTGCGGCAACGGCCAGTGCGCTTTCACGTAAAGAATACCGCTCAAGTACGCCCGGCAGGCAGTTTTGGCACGATATTTGCACCTACCTTAGAAAGGAAAGATGTGCGCGCGTTTGGCGGCCCGCCGGGATCTTCGTAACGGGCCGCAGGCTGACGCTGCGCATTACGGGAAGGGACTAGCAACCTTGACCTGACTCGAAGGGATCGGCCGGACGCTGTTTCTGCACGACGGCTGCTCCCACGAAAAGTTCGGCCCGGCCTCACACTCGACCACAAGGCCGGGCCGAACTGCGTACGGGCTGCCGGAGAAGTTGTCAACGGGAGCGCCCTGTGATATATTGGGTGCTGGTCTTGTTCGTTGCAGGTGTTGGCGAAGTGGGTCAGGGAACCCGCTTTTTTTATTGGTAGCGGTCGAAGGGGGAGACCCCTTGCGTGGCCTCCGAAAGACCCAGGAGGGCACGGCGCGCACTGTTTTTGACTGAGCACTGCCAATTTCAGGCCCTGCGTCACTGGCAACTCCTGGAGTTGCACAAACTTAAGCGCCGCTCTTTTGCCGACCCGTGCGGACTCCGTAACGGGTCGCTTCTGTTAGTGGGGTCCGGGCGGCTTGGAGTTGGCGGCGGGGGCAGGTGTCTCGCGCAGGCGGGACGCCAGGGGCAGTTGAAGATACATGGAGATGAGGCTGTGAACGAGGAGTTCTTGGACGCACTCCACCAGTTGGAAAAAGAAAAAGAGATTCCGACCGAGCTGCTGATGGAAACCATCGAGCAGGCACTCGTGCACGCCTACAAGAAGCACTACGCGACAGCCGACGATGTGAGTGTGCGGGTGGACGTTTCGCGGACGGGCTTCAAGGTATTCTGCCAGAAGACCGTTGTTGCGGAAGAGGAAGTTGAGAACCCTCACGAGCAGATCGTTCTGGCGGAGGCGAGGGCGCTCAAGCCCGACGCTGTCATCGGCGACATCGTCGAGTTTGAGGTGACCCCCGAGAACTTCGGCCGCATTGCCGCGCAGACCGCCAAGCAGGTTGTGGTGCAGCGGCTGCGCGATGCCGAACGGGATCAGGTCTTCGATGAGTTCGAACAGCGGTTGGGTGAGGTCGTGACGGGAGTCGTGCAGCGCGGTGAGCAGCGCAGCGTCATTGTCAGTCTGGGCAAGGTTGACGCGGTGCTTCCGCCTGCCGAGCAGGTCCCGACCGAGCCTTACGAGTTCAACGACCGGTTGAAGGTCTATGTGCTGGATGTCCGTAGGACGACTCGCGGCCCGCAGGTGGTTGTGTCCCGCACACACCCGAACCTGATACGAGGGCTGTTCGAGATGGAGGTCCCCGAGATTTCCGAAGGCATCGTCGAGATTCAGTCCATCGCAAGGGACCCGGGCCAGCGCTCCAAAATCGCCGTTTCCTCGTCCGACGAGCGGGTGGACCCGGTGGGAGCGTGCGTGGGGCATCGGGGCTCGCGCGTGCAGTCCGTGGTCAACGAGCTGTACGACGAGAAGGTGGATATCGTTCGCTGGAGCCCGGAGATCTCCAGGTTTATTGCCGAGGCCCTCAGCCCCGCAAAGCCGTCCAACGTTACCATTGACGAGGCCAGCAACACCGCCCTGGTGACAATGCCCGACGCGCAGCTTTCGCTGGCGATTGGCAAATCAGGGCAGAACGTGAGGCTGGCGGCAAGGCTAACAGGATGGCGTATTGACATTAAGCCCGAGTCCGCCGACCAGGATCAGGTGATGGGGAACCGCGGTTCAATGGGCTCGCACGTGTTGTCAGGCGATGCCGCACCGCCCGCCGGGGATGCCCCTGCGGAGGCTGAACAGGCCGAAGCGCCGGGAGCGGCCCCGGAAACAGAGGCGGGCCAGTAAACCGTTTCGGGTTTGAAGACAAGCATTAGAAGCTGTACCGGGTGCAGGCGGTCCGGGGAGAAGAGCGGGTTTGTCCGCGTTGTGAGAAGCCCCGTGGGGCTAGTGGGCCTGGACCCGACAGGCAGAGCCCCCGGCCGGGGGGCGTATGTGTGCCGGAGCGAGGAGTGCCTGAAGAAGGCACTCAAAGGCTCCAGGCTGTCCAGGGCGCTGAGGGTGAGTGTTCCGGACGTGCTGCTGGAGGAACTGAGACAGGCCGTGCAGGCCAGCGGCGGCGGATGACTCGCAGGAGCATTCGCGGCGTACCTTATCATGCAGGGTGCGAAATGTAGGTCATAGTCCTTTCACAGGTTCAGGAGGAGAGCACGCGTGAGTGCTACCCGCGTTTACGAATTAGCAAAAGAGTTGGGTCTTCAGCCCGCCGACCTGATGGCGACGCTCCGCGATCTGGGGGTGGAAGTCGCAAGCCATTCGAGTTCGATTGACCAGAGCACGGTGGAGGCCGTCCGCGAGCTTCTCGCCAATGAGCCCGATGGCGGCGGCACAGGGGTTGAGGTGCCGCAACAGGTTGTTGTGCGCGACCTCGCCGAGTTGCTGAGTGTTGATCCGGCTGAAGTGCAGAAAGCCCTCATCGGGCTGGGCGTGCTGGCCTCGCTGACCCAGACCATCAGCTTCGAACAAGCCCAGAAGGTGGGCGAGCAGCTTGGCCAGACGGTCAAGCTCGGAACAGGCAAGCCAGCCGCCAAAGCCCGCCCGCGTCCGAAGTCCCAGAAGCGCGGAACATGGGAGCGCCCTCCCGTGGTGACAGTGCTCGGCCACGTGGACCACGGCAAGACCTCTCTTCTCGACTGCGTCCGGAACACGAACGTCACCGAAGGCGAGTACGGCGGGATCACCCAGCATATCGGTGCCTATCAGGTGACACGGGCGGACAAGCTCATCACGTTTATTGACACCCCGGGCCACGCCGCGTTCACGGCAATGCGCGCGCGCGGCGCTCAGGTGACAGACATCGCGGTGCTGGTTGTGGCGGCGGACGACGGGGTTATGCCCCAGACGCGCGAAGCGATTGACCACGCACGCGCAGCCGGAGTGCCCATCATTGTGGTGATCAACAAGATTGACAGGGCCGACGCGAACCCAGAACGTGTGAAGCAGCAGCTTTCGGAGGCAGAACTCGTCCCGGAGGAATGGGGCGGCGACACCATGGTGATTCCCGTCTCGGCCACCGAGCGCATGGGCATCGAGGACCTGCTGGACGCAATTCAGCTTCAGGCGGAGATGATGGAGCTGACCGGGGATCCGGCTGCGGAGGCGGCCGGGGTTGTTGTTGAGGCCAAGCTCGAGCGGGGCCGCGGCCCGGTGGCGACGCTGCTTGTGCAGAACGGCACCCTCAAGGTCGGAAGCGTTGTCGTGGTCGGCTCCACGTGGGGCAAGATCAAGGCGATGCACGACGACAAGGGCGCACGCGTCAAAAAGGCGGGTCCCGCAGCGCCGGTTGAAATCGTCGGCCTCGCGGACGTTCCTAATGCGGGCGACCAGATGAGCGTAGTCGCCGACGAGCGCACGGCGCGGCAAGCCGCGGCGGCCAAGCAGGACAAGGAGCGCGAAGACCGCCTTGCCGCAAGCGCAAAGGTGAGCCTCGAGGATATTTACCGCAAGCTCAAGGAAGGCGAAACGAAGGAACTGTGCGTCGTGCTCCGCTGCGACGCGGACGGTTCGGCGGAGGCGATTATCCAATCCCTGGCCGATCTCGCTACCGACGAGGTCGCTGTCCGGATTATTCAGAGTTCTGTGGGGGTGGTTGGTGAGAGCGACATCCTGCTGGCGTCGGCGTCCGGCGCGATTGTGATCGCGTTCAACTCGAGGGTTGAGAAGGAAGCGGAGGTTGCGGCCGAGCGCGAGCGCGTCCAGATTCGCCAGTACAACATCATCTACGAGCTTCTGGACGATGTCCGCAAGGCGATGGCCGGCCTGCTCGAACCCGAAGAGCACGAGGAGATACATGGGCACGCTCAGGTACGCGCGCTCTTCAGGACTCCAAAGGGCGTGGTCGCCGGCTCGTATGTGCAGGATGGCAAGATCGTTCGCGGGTCGCTTGCCAGGCTTACGCGCCAGGGCAAGGAAGTCTTCTCAGGGCGCATCGAGTCGCTGCGGCATTTCAAGGACGACGTCCGCGAGATGGCCGCCGGGTTCGAGTGCGGGATCCAGCTCGAGGGGCACAACGATATTAAGGAAGAGGACATCATCGAGTCCTACGTGATCAAGCAGGTGGCGAGGACGCTCTAACCGGAGCGTCTCGCGGCTCACAGGCGCGAGGCCGGACCGCCGGGTCTGATGGTTGTTGTTGGCTTGCTGATTGTGGATCTGGAACTCGGTGAAGGCAGCAGCCTGAAGGACAAGCGCCGGGTTATCCGGAGCATGCTCGATAAGATTCGCCGCAGGTTCTCAGTTTCCGCGGCGGAGGTGGGGCATATGGACAGCTTGCGCAGCGCGACTCTAGCGTTCGCGGTGGTATCCAACGACCGGGCGCTGTGCAACGGCATACTGGACAGGGTGCTGGGGGCGGTCGAATCCGAACCGAGGGTGTCTGTTACAGATTCCGATCTGGAGTTGCTGTGAAGGAGTCCACGCTTTGAGTCTCAGACAGGAACGCATCAACAAGGCTCTGGTGCAGCAGATCAGCGAGATTATCCGGAGAATGAAGGATCCGCGTCTGGGCTTTGTGACGGTTACCCAGGCACGGATTACGCCGGACCTCCACCTCGCCCGCGTCGGCGTCAGCGTCTTCGCGGAGGCTGAGGAGCGCAAGGCGATGGTCAACGTCCTCGACCGTGCCGCCGGACACATTCGCCGGGAGCTTGGCAAGGGCGCCCGCCTGAAGTCCGTACCCGTCATCGAGTTCTTTCTCGATGAGAGCGCAATAGACGTTTTGAGAGTGAACGAGTTATTGAAGAGCATCGAGAATGACCCGGCCCAGCAATGACAGTCTGAACGCGGCCTGGGATCTTATTGACCACTCGCACCTGATCCTTGTCGTAATGCACACGAACCCCGACGGCGATGCCCTTGGCAGCGGCATTGCGCTCACGCTCGGGCTGCGTCAGCAGGGCAAGGAGGCACATCTTGTCTGCCCGCAGCCGACCCCGCTTATCTACGATTTCCTGAACCCGGATGACATCGTCGAGCCCGAAGCCCCGGCGGGCGTGCCCGACCTTGTGGTGGTTGTGGACTGCGACCGGGCCGACCGCGTCGGTGCGCTGCAGGGTCTGGTAAACCAGGCGCGCAAGGTGCTAGTTGTGGACCATCATCCCCCCACGTCGGACTTCGGCGATGTGCGCCTTTCGCGCGCCCGCTATGCGGCCACGGCTGAAGTCGTCCAGTATCTGCTTGCACACCGGTCCGTTCCTGTGACGGGCCGTATGGCGGAGGCGCTCATGACGGGGCTGATCACCGATACCGGGGGCTTCCGCTTCAGCAACACGCGCCCCGAGACACTCGAAATGGCGGCTTCGCTCGCCCGCGCGGGGGCATCTGTTGCCGAGATCAGCAGGTGGGTTTACGACAGCCGGACGCTTGCTGGTCTCAAACTTCTTGCGCGCGCTCTGGCGTCGCTGCAGAGCAGCCCGGCGGGAACCGTTGCCTGGGCCAGGCTGTCGGCTGATGATTTCGCCGAGACGGGCGCTGCGCCGGAGGATACCGAGGGCTTCGTGAACGTTGTTCACAGCCTGCGGGGCGCGGACGTCGCCGCTCTTCTGCGCGAAGAGCAGCCGGGAGTCGTGCGCATCAGCCTGCGCTCGCGCGGGGCGACGGTTGTGAGCCAGGCCGCCGAAGCGCTGGGGGGCGGGGGACACACGCTCGCCGCCGCATGCGTTCTGGAAACGTCGCTGGACGACGCCGAAGAGCGCCTGCTGCAGGAACTGAGGAAGTGGACGGCGTTCTGATCGTCTCCAAGCCGTCCGGGCCCACCAGCCACGATGTGGTGTCGGTGGTGCGCCGGCGGTTGGGTGAGCGGCGGGTAGGACACGCCGGCACGCTTGATCCGATGGCGGAGGGCGTTCTGGTGTTGCTGCTCGGGCGCGCGACGCGGCTCGCGGAGTATATCAGCGGGCACGACAAGGAATACGAAGCCGGGCTGCTGCTCGGGATTGCCACGGACACACAGGACGTGGAGGGCGCGATCGTTTCGGAGACGAGCGCGGCCAATGTGACGGAAGCGAGCCTGTCCGCAGTGCTTGGCGGGTTTCTTGGAACGATTTCGCAGGTTCCTCCGATGTACAGCGCGGTGAAGGTGGACGGAAAACGGCTCTACAGAATGGCGCGCGAGGGCAAGACCGTGGAGCGCCAGCCGAGAGTGGTGAACGTGCGGGATTTGTCGCTCCTTTCGTTTTCGCCCGGCGAGCGGGCCAGGGCGGCGCTGAAGTGCACGGTGTCGGCGGGGTGCTACATCCGGACGCTGTGCGCAGACATCGGTCAGCGCCTGGGGGTGGGCGGCTGCATGGAGAGCCTTGTGCGAACAGCTTCGGGGCCGTTTCTGCTGAAGGACGCCGTCACTCTGTCCGAGACCGAGAAGGCCAGCACGGCGGATGTTCGCGCGCGAGTTCTTGCTCCGTCCGAGGCGCTGCGGGAGTATCCGAGGGTTGATCTCGATGCGCGCCTGTCGGCGCTGTTCTGCAATGGCGGGTTCGTGCCCGCTTGCGCGGACGCTTCTGGGCGGCCAGATCGGCTGGTGCGCGTGCACGGGGCGTCGGGCGAGCTTCTCGGGATGGGGGAGATGGAAGCCGGGGGCGAGCGTGTGAGGCCCCTGAAGGTGATTTCTGACGTGCCGGGCCGGCGAGAGAGTGTCGGCCCTGTCATGCCCGAAGGATAGAGCGAGGGCACGTCATCCTGAACTTGATTCAGGACCTACACGGGGGAACCGTGGATGCCGGATCGAGTCTGGCATGACGTGGTACGGCCTGGCATGACGGGGCACTGCCCGGCATGACGTGGGACGGTTGGGAACAAGGAGCATCTGAGCTTTTGAGCATATTCTGGGGATTGGACACATACAGCGCGCCTGAGGGAGGAGTGGCCGTCACGATCGGCGCATTCGACGGCGTCCACGTCGGTCACAGGGCGTTACTGACCCATCTCAGCCGCATGGCATCCGAGCGGAGCCTACCTGCCGTTGCGGTGACGTTCGACCGTCACCCGCTTGAGGCCGTTTCGCCGGAGAAAGCGCCGCCGCTCCTGTGCACCGTGCGCGAGCGCGCGGAGCGCCTCTCCGCGACCGGCGTCAACCGCGTGCTTGTTCTGGAGTTCAACGAGGCCCTGGCGGGCATGGAGGCGCAGGAATTCGTGCGCGAGGTGCTGATCCGCCGTGTGGGGATGCGCGCCCTTGTCGTGGGGCAGGACTTCCGGTTTGGCCGCGGCCGGGGCGGCGATGCCGGCCTGCTCGTGCGGATGGCGAACGAAGTCTGCTTTGACGCCGCCGTGATGCCGCCTGTGGCGCTCGGCCGCACGCCGGTTTCGAGCAGCAATATCAGGTCGGCTCTGACGCAGGGCAATGTGCGGCGCGCGGCGCTGATGCTCGGGGGCTACTACCGCGTCCGCGGCACGGTGGCCACGGGCCAGGGCGTTGGCCGCCGTCTTGGCTTCCCCACCGCCAACATCCTCGCTTGCGAGCGGCAGCTTCTGCCCCAAGACGGCATCTATGCCGTCAACAACCGCTTCAACGGCACTCTGCTTCGCGGCGCCGCCAATCTGGGCGTCCGCCCGACCCTGGGCGAGGACGCCCGCCTGCTCGAAGTGCATCTGATTGGCTACACCGGCGACCTGTACGGCCAGACGCTGGAGGTTCAGTTCCTGGAGCGGTTGCGGGACGAGCAGAAGTTCGCCAACCGCGAGGAGCTGATTGCGCAGATCCGGGAGGACGTTCGGCAGTCGCTCGAGGTTTCCGACTGGCTTGCCCTGGCATCCGAGCAGTCCGGTGCGAAGGCGCGCTGACAGTCCCCCTTCTTCCTCGATTCTACCCGCCATGGCCTCCGAAGGAATCCCGCCTCTCCCGGCGAAAGGGCAGAGTGCGGCACGCTCTGGGCTGCCAGACAAAGGAGGCGGACAATGAAACCGGCAAAAATCGGCATCATCGGATGCGGAAACATCAGTGACATCTACTTTCAGGCGGGCAAGACGTTCGAGGCAATTGACATCGTCGCCTGCGCCGACCTGATTCCAGAGCGGGCTCGGGCCAAAGCCGCGCAGCATGACATACCGAAGGCTGTCTCGCCGGAGGCGCTGCTGGCCGACCCCGAAATCGAGATCGTCCTGAACCTGACGATTCCGAAGGCGCATGCCGAGATCGCTCAAAGGGCGGTGGAGGCGGGCAAGAGCGCCTACAACGAGAAGCCCCTCGCCATCACGCGGGAGGGCGGACGCAAGCTGCTGGCGGCGGCGAAGGCGAACGGCGTGCGCGCCGGCGGGGCGCCGGACACGTTCATGGGGGCGGGCATCCAGACCTGCCGCAAGCTCATTGACAGCGGGGCGATCGGCCAGCCGGTCGCCGGGACAGCCTTCATGGTCTGCCACGGGCACGAGTCGTGGCACCCCGATCCCGAGTTCTACTACAAGGTGGGCGGCGGCCCGATGTTCGATATGGGGCCGTACTATCTCACCGCTCTGGTGAACCTGCTCGGGCCGGTGAAGCGCGTCACGGGGTCGGCTCGCATCACGTTCCCCGAGCGCACGATAACAAGCCAGCCGAAGAACGGCACGGTCATCACCGTGGACACTCCCACGCACATCGCGGGCGTCATGGACTTCGCCAGCGGCGCGGTCGTCACCATCATCCAGAGCTTCGACGTGTGGGCACACGGGCTGCCGTACATCGAGATCTACGGGACGGAAGGCTCCATGAAGGTGCCGGACCCGAACGGGTTCGGCGGGCCGGTGCTCATCCGGAAGCCGGGGCAGAGCGACTGGACGGAAGCGCCGTTGACGCATTCCTACGCCGCGAACTCGCGCGGAATAGGCGTGGCGGACATGGCGTACGGGTTGCGCTCCGGCCGCAAGCACAGGGCCAGCGAAGAACTGACCTACCACGTGCTCGACCTGATGCACTGCTTCCACGACGCGTCCGATCAGGGACGGCATATCACCCCGGAGTCGAGCTGTGAGCGGCCAGCTCCGCTGCCCGCAGGGCTGAAGGCAGGATTGCTGGACGAGTAGGGGGTTTTCGGAACACGGACATGGGAAAGGACGGAATCATTGCCAGGCACGGCGGGTATCGCGGCCTGAAGAGCTTTCAGATCGCGCAGCTCATCTATGATCTGACCGTGCTGTTCTGTAACAGGTACATTGAGAAGAGAAGCCGGACGCACGATCAGATGGTTCAGGTGGCCCGCTCGGGTGTCCAGAACATCGCCGAGAGCAGCCAGGCATCGGGAACGTCGAAAAAGACGGAGATGAAGCTGACGGGCGTCGCCCGGGCAAGCTTGGAGGAACTGAAGCTCGACTACCAGGACTATCTGCGCCAGCGCGCCTACCCGAGTGGCCGCCAGAGCATCCGGCCCTGCTGAGCTTCAAAGAGTGTCGCAGCAAGACCCTGACCGACGCGAAAGACTGGTTCCGCTCCCTGTCCGTGGACATCCGTGCCAGTCCGTGTCCGCCTGTGCCTCTTGCCAACGCCGCGCTGTCCCTTCTGAACCTGGCCTGCTATCTGTTGGACCGGCAGCTTGAAGCGCAGGCGGCTGCGTTCGAAAAGGAGGGCGGATTCACGGAGAACCTGTACCGGGCGAGAGTCCGAAGGCAGAGCCAAAACAGGTAGAAAAAAGAAGACTTCGGGGCGACAGGATTCGAACCTGCGACCACCGGTACCCCATACCGGTGCGCTACCAAACTGCGCTACGCCCCGAATCGTGCCCATTATACCTGAGGCTGTGCCGTCGCGCAATTGAAATGGGTACAATCAACCGGCCTGCATCGAATCGGTCGAAGGTGATATGGACACTCACGCTCTCAGGGTTCTGGAATTCGACAGTGTGCTTGAAATGCTGGCCGCCAACGCGGCCACGGAGATGGGCGCGGCGCTTGCGCGCGCCCTGGCCCCGGCCGAAACCCTGCTCGAAGCCGAGCGCAGGCAGACCGAGACCGCCGAGGCGAGGCTGCTTCTGGACTCGTTCGGCGGGATGCCGTTCGGCGGCGCGAAGGACCTGCTCGGGCACATAGACAAGGCCGTTCTGGCGGGTGTGCTGAACGGACGCGAACTGCTCGATGTGTCTGACACGCTCGGGTCGGCCGAAAGGCTCCAGAAGTTTCTGCGCAAGCACGCCGATACTGCTCCCGACCTTGCACGCGCCGCGGGGAACCTCCACCCGGATGCCGCGCTTGCCCGGGCCATCACCGAGGCCATTGACGACGTCGCCGAGGTGCGCGACTCCGCGAGCGACAAACTCGCCCGCATCCGCCGCGATCTGCGCACCGCCTCCGGCCGCATCCAGCAGAAGCTGAACTCCATCATCCAGTCGTCGGCCCTGCGCGATGCCCTGCAGGACCCGGTCATCGTCACCCGCCACGGGCGCTGGTGCGTTCCCGTGCGCTCGGACCACAAATCGAGCGTCCCGGGCATAGTGCACGACGCCAGCGCGAGCGGGGCGACTCTCTTTGTCGAGCCGCAGGCGGTCGTGGAACTCAGCAACAAGCTGCGCGAGCACGAGGCGGCTGAAGAGCAGGAAGTGGACCGGATCCTGCGCCAGTTGACCGCACGGGTTGCCGAAAGTGCGAACGAACTGCGAATCACCCACTCGGCCCTCGCCGATCTCGATCTCGCCAACGCGAAGGCGCTGCTTGCCGACGAGCTGAAGTGCTCGCGCCCGAAGCAGCGGCAGGAGGCGTACCTGAACTACCGCTCGGCGCGGCACCCGCTCTTGAAGGGCGACGTGGTACCGATTGACGTGAGCGTGGGCAAGCAGTACAGGGGGCTTCTTATTACCGGGCCGAACACCGGCGGAAAGACCGTGTCGCTCAAAACCGTGGGGCTGCTCGCGCTGATGGCGCAAAGCGGGCTGCAGATTCCGGCGGAGGCGGGCAGCGAGTCGGGGATGTTTGCGGACATCTTCGCGGATATCGGCGACGAGCAATCAATCGAGCAGTCGCTCTCCACGTTTTCCGGGCATGTGCGCAACATCGTGCACACACTCGCGAACGTGAAGCCCGGCAGCCTGGTTCTGTTCGACGAGCTGGGCGCAGGCACCGACCCCGCCGAAGGCGCAGCGCTGGCTTCGGCCATTCTGAAATGGCTGGTGTCGCGCGATGTCTGCATCATCGCCACCACGCACTACGGCGAGCTGAAGACGTTCGCATTCGCCAACGAGGGCTTCGAGAACGCGTCCGTCGAGTTCGACCGCGAGACGCTGCGGCCGACCTACCGGCTTCTGGTCGGCGTGCCCGGGTCGAGCGAGGCGCTGCATGTCGCCGAGCGTCTGGGAATGCCGGCGGACGTGCTTGACGACGCGCGCAAGATCATCGAGGCAGGGTCCGGGGAAGCAGGCGAACTGATCCGGCAGGTCGAGGCCTCGCGAATCAGGGCTATCGAAGCCGCCGGGCGCGCCGAGGGTGCCCGCCGTGAGGCGGAAGGGCTGCGCGGGCGGTACCAGAAGAACATCTCGGCGCTTGCCGCGGTGCAACAGGAGGTTCGCGACCGCGTGCAGGCGGAAGCGCTGAAGGCGATACGCGACATCCAGGCGGATCTCGATCAGGTTCTGCGCGAGCTTCGCACCCAGAAGCGCCACAGCGCGCATACTGAGGGGCTGGCGAACAAGGCCAAGCGGCTCATGAAGAAGATGGACGGCGTGGCGGCCAGTGTCGCGGGGCCGTCCGTGCCCGCGCCGCCTCCTCCGGAGGTTGTAGCCGAGGAAGCCCCGGGACAGCCGCGCCCGATGCGCAAGGGCGACCGCGTGCGGATGATCGGGGTCGGCGCGATTGGCACGCTGGTTGAGGACCCTACTGGCGATCTCGCGGTGGTCGCGTTCGGGGCGATGGAGGCGCGCGTGTCTCCGGAGCGGCTGGAGCTTGTTGGCGGGGCTCCCGCGCCCGCCCGCCGGTCCGGCGGTTTGCAGTCCATTCAGATGCAGCGCGCAACAAATGTTTCGCCCGAGATCATGCTGCGCGGGGAGCGTGTGGATGGGGCGCTGGAGCGTCTGGACAGATACCTCGATGATGCCTGCCTGGCGGGACTGGATCAGGTGCGGGTGATTCACGGCAAGGGCACGGGCGCTATGCGCAAAGCCGTATGGGAGTTCATGCGCAAGCATCCGGCTGTGGCGTCGCTGAAGATTGCCGACGCCACCGAGGGCGGAGAGGGCGCGACCATCGCCCGGTTGAAGTAAAGACAGGAAGACGCCTAGGCGAAACGAAGGCTGGATGATGCGAGCGATAAGCCCGAGCCGCACGCTCAACCGCTGACGGGCGTCCGGCCTGCCGAGTTATGCTCCTCGTGCTAAGATAGGGGAGGGTGAGCGCCGGGAGCGCAGGCACGTGCTGCAGAACCTTCCTCCCTTCCGGTGCGTATAGACTCAATGGTTTTCGTGCCAACAATTTCAGCGGAAGGCCTTCGCGTCCAGCGGACGGCCTCCGCATCTTGCGGTCTGCTGCCGCGGTGGTTTCCCCTCTGTTCTGCTCCCTGAGGCAGCCGTTTACCCGCACAGGTTTGAGATAAGCAAGCGAATATGAACATCGTACAGGCTTTGTCCGGAAACGAACGTGAGATCAGACGCTTCCGGAAGCAGGTGGAAAAGATCAACGCCCTGGAGCCGTCAATGCAGGCGCTCTCGGACCGCGAGCTGCGAGCGAAGACGGATGAGTTCCGGGCGCGTCTGGAGAACGGCGAAAAGCTCGACAGCCTGTTGGTCGAGGCGTTCGCTGTCGTCCGCGAGGCCGGCTGCCGCACGCTCGGGCGCGACAGGGCGCGGCATTTCGACGTGCAGATGATCGGCGGCATAGTGCTGCATCAGGGACGCATCGCCGAGATGAAGACCGGCGAAGGCAAGACCCTCACCGCGACACTGCCTCTCTACCTCAATGCGCTCGACGGGCACGGCGCGCATCTTGTCACGGTCAACGATTACCTCTCCCGGCGTGACGCGCGCTGGTATGGCCCGATCTATCACTTCCTCGGCCTGTCCGTCGGCGCGATACGCGGTGCGAGCATCGAGACGGGCGAACTGGGCGGATCGTATGTGTACGACCCGGAGTATGTTGCCGAGGGCCCGGACGACTGGGACCAGCTCCGGCCGGTAAGCCGCCACGAAGCGTATATGTGCGATATCACATACGGCACGAACAACGAGTTCGGGTTCGACTATCTGCGCGACAACATGGCGCCGACGCTCGAACATCTCTCGCAGCGCGAGCTGAACTACGCGATCGTGGACGAGGTGGACAGCATTCTGGTGGACGAGGCGCGCACGCCGCTCATCATTAGCGGGCAGGCCGAGCAGGCGACCGACGTGTACTACACCATGGACCGGCTCGTGCGCCGTCTGTCGGCCGAACGGCACTACACGGTGGACGAGAAGGCAAAGACCGCCATGCTCACCGAGGAGGGCATCCGCACTCTGGAGGAGAGCCTCGGCGTCGCGAACCTCTCCGACCCCGCCAACTGGGAACTGATGTCGCACGCGAACTGCGCGCTGAAGGCGCACGCTGTGTTCAAGCGCGATGTTGACTATGTCGTCAAAGAGGGGCAGGTCATCATCGTTGACGAGTTCACCGGGCGGCTGATGTTCGGGCGGCGCTGGAGCGAGGGGCTGCACCAGGCCGTGGAGGCGAAGGAAGGCTGCCAGATCGAGCACGAGTCGCAGACGCTCGCCACCATCACCTTCCAGAATTATTTCCGCCTGTACAACAAGCTGGCGGGCATGACCGGCACCGCCAAGACCGAAGAGAACGAGTTCCGCAAGATCTACGGGCTCGATGTCGTCCTGATTCCCACCAACCGCCCCATGGTCCGGCAGGACCACGCGGACGTCGTCTTCAAGACCGAGGAGGCGAAATTCCGGGGCATCACGGCCGAGATTCTGGCCTGCCACGCGCGCCGTCAGCCTGTGCTGGTCGGCACGCGCTCCATCGAAGTATCCGAGCGCGTGAGCGAGCGCCTGCTGCCCGAGCGGCTGCAGCTTCTGGGTGCCACAATCCTGCTGCGGTCGCGGCTGGAGGCGTCGAAGGCGGTCGCGGACAAGAAAGAGGCGCACGCGCTTCTGAACACGAAGTTCAGCGAACTGAGCCTGGGCCGGCTGAACTCCCTGTTCCGCGAGCTTGGCCTGAAGCCGGACATGCTCGATGAAGACAACGTGCGCGAGCTTGCCGGGCTGATCGGGCTGACCGGGCCGGAGAACGAAGAGCATCTCAGAATGGTGCTGCGCGAAGGCATTGTCCACAACGTGCTGAACGCGAAGTACCACGAGCGGGAGGCCGAGATCATCTCTCAGGCCGGCGAAGAAGCTGCGGTGACCATCGCCACGAACATGGCGGGCCGTGGCGTGGATATCATCCTCGGTGGCCCGAATCAGGGCGATGTGAAGCCGGGAGAGCGTTCGGAGGCGTCGCGCAGGGTCGTCGAACTCGGGGGCCTGCACATCCTGGGCACCGAACGCCACGAGAGCCGCCGCATTGACAACCAGCTTCGCGGGCGCAGCGGCCGGCAGGGCGACCCGGGCTCCAGCCGCTTCTACGTCGCCTTCGAAGACGAACTGATGCGCCTGTTCGGCGACAAGACGAACCATCCTCTGCTCGCGACCTGGCAGGAGGACCAGTCCATTGACTCCAAGCTGCTCTCGCGCATGATCGAGCGGGCGCAGAAGAAGGTCGAGGAGCACAACTTCGCCATCCGCAAGCACGTGCTGCAGTACGACGACGTGATGAACGTGCAGCGCGACACGATCTACAAGCAGCGCAGGCTGGTACTCGAGGGGCGCGAGGTGAAGGACACGATTCTCGGGTACCTCGAGAACACCGTGGATGCTTCCATCAACAGCTTCTGCAATCGCGAAATGCCGCGCGCCGAGTGGGATTTCCCGGCGCTGTTCGAGTCGCTCAATGCCATCTTCCCGCTTTCGCTCTATGCCACGGTTGACGATTTGCGGAGCCGCTCGCCCGAGGACATGTCCGAGTTCCTCAAGAGCATCGTGCACCGCACGTACGCCGATAAGGAAGCCGAGATCGGGCCGGAGATGATGCGGGGCATTGAGCGCTCGATTATGCTCCAGGCCATTGACCGCAAGTGGATGGAGCATCTGGATGCGATGGACTTCCTGCGGGAGGGGATCGGCCTGCGCGGATACGCCCAGCAGGACCCGATCATCGCGTATCAGAAGGAAGCCTTCGAGATGTTTGAGCAGACCATTGATTCCATTCAGGAGGAGGTCGCCCGGATCATCTATCGCGTACAGCTTCAGCCTCAGCCCCAGCGCCCGATGTACCGCGAGATGGCGTTCAGCGGCGGCGGTGGCGATGCGCTCGACGAACTGCGCGCAGCGGCCTCACCGTCCGGCCCGGGCAACATCTCGCAGCGCAAGGTGGGCCGCAACGACCCCTGCCCCTGCGGCAGCGGGAAGAAGTACAAGAAGTGTCACGGCGCGTGACGTCCCACACGTCATCCTGAACTCGACGAAGGACCCGCCTGCGCCAGCCGAGATCCGCTTAGATGCCGGATCGGGTCCGGCATGACGTGTGTGGGGACCCACCTGCGGCCGGACGCAAGCAGAGGATTTCGGCCCCTCAGCGCCGAAGCCGCTGTTGTGAACACTTTCTCTCTCAAAGACAAAACAGCCGTCGTGCTGGGCGGCGCGGGCGTGCTCGGGGCGGCGATGGCGCGGGCTCTGGCCGATGCCGGAGCGGACATCGCTGTCGCAAGCAGGTCGCTGGACCGCAACCGGGCGTTCGCGGCCGAACTGACATCCGCCGGGCACAAGGCGAAAGGCTACAGCACCGACACGACCTCGGTGGACGGGCTGAAGGCCCTTCGGGACAGGGTGCTGCCGGATTTCGGCCGCATTGATGTGCTCGTGAACTGTGTGGGCGGAAACCGCCCCGACGCGACGATCATCGAGACCGATGCCTTCTTCAGCATGGATCCGGAGGCGATCCGCAGCGTCATTGACCTGAACCTGTTCGGCGGCGCGATCCTTCCCTGCCAGGTGTTCGGGCAGGCGATGGCCGAGAGCGGCGCGGGCGGCAGCATCATCAACGTCTCGTCCATGTCCGCCATCCGCCCTCTCACGCGCATCATCGGATACTCCGCCGCGAAGGCTGCCGTCAACAGCTTCACCCAGTGGCTGGCGGTGCATCTTGCCCGCGGAGGCCGCGCGGACATCCGCGTCAACGCCCTCGCGCCCGGGTTCTTCCTGACCGAGCAGAACCGCTTCCTGATGCTGGACGAGAAAACCGGCGACCTGACCCCGCGCGCGCAGTCCATTGTCGCGCACACCCCCATGGGGCGGTTCGGCGAGCCGGACGATCTCGCCGGGGCCGCGGTCTGGCTGGCGTCGGACGCCTCGAAGTTCGTCACCGGCATCGTGGTGCCTGTGGACGGCGGGTTCTCGGCGTTTTCAGGGGTGTAGCGCGCCGGCGGGCTATTTCCGGCCTGATCACGCGGACCTTGAGGTCTGTCATGACCGCGAAGCACCCTCGCCAGCCGCGCGCTCAGCGAGGCGGGCAGGTTCTCGTCCAGCTTTAACTTTACGCCACGCGGGGAGCTTCCGGAACGGGCAAGTCGTCCGCCGCAGACTCGGCGGCGAAGGCTATGGCGGCCCAGATGTGCTCGTCGGTCAGGGACGGGAACTCAGACTTGATCTCGTCAATACTGACTCCCACGCCCAGGCTGGCGAGAACGGTGCGTGACCCGGGTGCCGCGAAAAATCGGCCGTCCGCCACAGATCTTTGGATCGCGAACGATGTACTCGTGGTAGTCCATATGCGTGCCTCGTTGCGATTCTTGCGCCAGCGGGGGGCGGATGTCAAGAACAAGCCTATGCAGGATAGCCAGCTACAGCGGCGAACCTCCCATTGAGAATGGGACTCGAAACACACTACGTGCATCCTCTGCTCAATCACACGCAGGCCAAAGGTATAGTGACCAATGCCCTGGCCTGCGAGCCTCTCGACGGCAAGCGCGTGCTGCTGATTGTGCCCGACCACACGCGCACCGCGCCCGTGGATCTGATGTTCCGCCTCATCCACGAGGCCCTCGCGCCGCGCGTTGAAGCTCTCGACGTGATGATCGCGCTCGGAACGCACCATCCCCTCTCGACGGACGCAATCTACAAGCGCATGGGCATCACTGCCGAGGAGCACCGGACGCTCTACCCGAAGACCCGGTTCTTCAACCATGAGTGGAAGAACGCGGCGGGGCTGAGGGACGCCGGAGAACTGTCCGATGAGCGCGTCGCCGAAATCACGGGCGGCCGCCTGCGGATGCGGGTGCGGGTGGCTGTAAACGCGCTTGCGTTCGAATACGACCACCTGCTCATCTGCGGGCCGGTGTTTCCGCACGAGGTGGCCGGGTTCTCGGGCGGCAACAAGTATCTGTTCCCGGGAATCGCCGGACAGGAGATTCTCGACTTCTTTCACTGGCTGGGCGCACTCATCACGAACCCGGGCATCATCGGGCACAAGCACACCCCCGTGCGCGTGGTGATAGACGAGGCCGCGTCGTGCATCCCCACGCCGAAATCGTGTTTTGCGATGGTCGTGCAGGGCGGAGGTCTCGCGGGGCTCTACTACGGCTCGCCGGAAGAGGCCTGGTCGCGGGCCGCCGATCTGTCGGCGAAGCTGCACATCGTCTTCAAAGAGCGTCCGTTCCACACCGTGCTTTCGTGCGCACCGGAGATGTACGACGACATCTGGGTGGCGGGCAAGTGCATGTACAAGCTTGAGCCCGTGGTTGCGGACGGGGGCCGCCTCATCATCTATGCCCCGCATGTGACGGAGGTATCGTACACTCACGGCGAAATCCTAGACGAGATCGGCTACCACACACGGGACTACTTCTCCGGTCAGTGGGCGCGGTTCAGGCATTACCCTTGGGGCGTGCTTGCGCACTCGACGCATGTGCGAGGCACCGGCACGTACGAAGACGGCATCGAGAAGCCGCGCATAGAGGTGATCCTTGCGACGGGGATACCGGAGGAGCGCTGCCGCAGGCTGAACCTGGGATACATGAACCCCGCCAGCATTGACGCGCGCGACTACCAGGGCCGCGAGCATGAAGGAATTCTCTATGTCCCGAAGGCTGGGGAGACGCTGTACCGCCTGAAGGATCGACCGCACGGCATGTGCCGGGAAAAGGAGGGAGGATGGGCGAAACAGGGCTCGAACCTGTGACCTCTTCCTTGTAAGGGAAGCGCTCTCCCGGCTGAGCTATTCGCCCGCGCAGACGGGGACTCAGGCAGGATAACCCAGAAGCTCCGGGCTGTCAAACAGTGGGCGGCGCCGGGTACTTCCTTCTGAAGTGTGTAAATTGGATTCGGCTCTTGTCTGCTGAATGGCTAAGCAGCCTGCTCGGGCTGCTGTTTCCTCGCCTTCCTTCTCCTCAGTTCCCAGATGTCGCTGCCCGACCAACGGTCGTTCAACCAGGAATAGACTCGATACACAGC
>JBPOJE010000050.1:0-42409 GCA_052033935.1 Armatimonadota bacterium | reverse complement strand
CGATGTCCCGGAAAAGACAAAGGATTGCCTGAGGCAGACCTACGAACGCCTGAACCCTGCCGCGCCTATCCGAGCCATCACCGAACTCGTCCGCAGGCTCCAGGAGACCCTGAGCTACGGTACGATTCTTCCGTGAGGCAGTACGGACCCTAAGGCCCCAGCGACAGGCTCTGGAATGGACGGCGCAGGCACGCGCCGAACCCCGCGAGCCAGCGCGGCGGCAGCCTCGGGCTCTGGCTCCAGTTCGGTGCGGGCGACATGGGGAGTCTTGAGCAGAATGCCCTGACAGAGCCAGAAGAAATAGTAGACGCGGTTCAGCCCAAACGGCGAATCGGGAATACTCGTGACATGTATGACCACCCCTGAGCAAATGAGCGCTGCCACCCATGCCTGCCGGCTGCCCGGCGGCGTGGCCCGCCAGGCGCGGATATCGTAAACGAGTGTGATCCACAGGAGCAACATGAGCGAGCTGAAACCGAACACGCCCGTCTCCGCCAGCGCTTCGAGGTAGGGGCTGTAGGAGGACACAATGGTCAGCGTTCTCGTCGAGACGCTGCGCCTGCGGTGCTCCACCCACTCACCCGCGCCGATTCCCAGCCACGGATGCTGTTTCCAGATATTGATCGTGTCTCTCCACGACTCGAACCGGGCGTTCTCCATGGTCGAGAAGGCCGTCTTGCCCGAGTAAACAGAGCCGGCCGGGTCAACGAAGCGCGTCACAAGGTTGTTTGCGGGCAGCAGCTTTGCGATCTGCGGCCCGACGAAGATGACGTAGAACACGCCCACAACAACGGTTGCCAGTGTAATGATCGCCTGGCGGTGCCGACCCGAGAGCCACGGGAACAGCGCGACGGCAATAACGCAAGCCAGGAATGGCCCACGCGACCCCGTGCAGAACACCGCCACAGCAAGCAGAAACACCCCGGCCCAGGACCAGAACCTGCGGCGAGTGGTCTTCGCGTAAAGGGCAGAATAGAGCGCCAGCGGCAAAAACATTCCGAGCCACGCCCCAAAAACGATGGGGTTGTCGAACGGCCCGAACACGCGGTGTTCGACGAGTGCTCTGCCCACACGCCTGCCTATTGAGGGAAAGAGCTTGAGATAGACGTTGTAGTACAGCGGCGCCGGAAAGATGTACTCGACCAGTGCGAGAAGGCCGAACGCAAAGGCTCCTCCCAGCATGAATCTGAGAAAAGTGCGAATCTGCTCCCAGCGTTCGAAGTAGATATACCCCCCCAGGAAGAAGGCCAGCCCGAGGAAGACCTGCACCACGCGGGTCCGGTTGGACCGGTAGTCCGTCAGCGACTCCTGAACGAGAATGGAGGCAACCACCATGCTGATGTACAGTACCATCACGATCAGAATGGCCGCTGGCGGGAAAGTCTTGCGGCGGACGGAGATGGAGTCCAGCACAACCGCGATAGTAAACAGCACCGAAAGGACGGACTCGAAGACGAACGTGCTCAGCTTGGACGAACCGAAGAACTGGCCGAGCTGGCCGGTCATGATCGTCAGCATCCCCACGAACAGCAACAGGCGCCAGTGTCTGCTGCCCCCGGACAGCACCAGCCCGGTCACGATGGCGAACGCCATCACAAGGTACAGAAAGGAATTGGGCACGTCGAAGACCTTGTAGCCAATTGCCGCCTGCGTTGCCACGAACGCAACAACGGCAAACACCCACAACAGCGTGCGCCCCAGGCTTCGCACAATCTGGCGGAACGCCAGTCGGCGCGGCTCGGGAATAACGGCGTCGGCGCGCGGAGGGAGGGCAGGCAACTGAGCGCTGGCAATCCGCCTGAACGGGGCCGCTATCAGACGTCCCACGGCCCGAAGCAGCGCCCACAGGGCCGCGAAACCGTTTCGCACAGGTTTCAAGCTGGAACCTCCTTATCGCGGGCAGACGATGCGTGAGCCGTCCGCCCGCGCCGTACCGCCAGTTCGCGTATGTAGCCCAGTGTTGCCCACGGGACGCAGGCTCTGCGCGCCGCCCGAGCGCGATTGCCGGTCAGCACGTCCACACACGCCGCCGCGACAAGGGCGGGGCCACACACAAGGCCACCCACCAGAACACGCCGGGTGATCTTGCCCGCCCCGGAGTGCTCGGCGTCAAACAGATACTCACACCGTCCCTGATCGAAGACGCGCTTCTTGAACCACTTCACCGTCATCCGGTCGGCCGGGACGCCGTGCTGCACAGAAGCCGCCGGCCAGTAAACGAGCTTCCAGCCCTTCGCCCATATGCGCTGCGCGATCTCGTTCTCCTCGCCCGGGATTTTTTCCAGCCCCCCGAAGCCGAACCGCACATCGAAGCCCCCGGCCTCAATCATCGCCGTCCGCGACAGCGACATATTCGCGCCCACCGGAGCGTGCGTGGTACCGGCAAGGTCAAAGGGTTCGTCGCCATAGTCGCAGACTGTTAGATAGCTTTCGAGCAACGGGTCGAGCCAATCGGGGCGCTCGGCCTCCCACACGGGGAAGATGCGCCCCATCGCACCGCGAACATCGGGGTCGGTCTCATACGCCCGCAGGTGCTGGGCCGCCCAGTCCGGGGCAGCGATCGCGTCGTCGTCAATGTAAGCTATGATATCGCCACGGGCCGCTTCGAGCGATTTGTTGCGGGCAAAGCTGATGCCCTGATGCGGCTCCGACGCAGTTGAAAGATCGAACGGCAGGCGCGGCCGGTACTGCTCGACGACTTCCAGGGTATTGTCGGTCGAGCCGTTGTCCACGACCAGGACATCCATCCGGGACCGGTCAATTCCAGTCTGCACCGCCAGGCTGTCGAGCGCCATGCCCAGGCGGCTCGCGCGGTTCCGGGTGCAAACACAGGCTGTTACTGTTAGTTCCGACATCGTGTCACTGGATTCCCAGGTTACATTCTGACATCCCACCGCAAGACTCTGGAGCGAAATCGCGCCCTCGCGATCATCGAATCCAGCTCTGGCGCTTGAGCGCGCTCACGGCGGCCGCCGCAGACTCCATCCATCCGTCCATCCCGGAGGCCTCGCCAACGACGTTGACGCCCGCTTCGCCGAGCATCGCACGCCCCACATCGAGGCTCTCGGCGTCCACCACGGGAACATCGGCGCCGTCAAGAGTCAGGGAGTTCAGCAGAGCCATCCCCGCCCCGAACACTCTAGCCCGTGGCCACCACGATGGAGGGGCCTTACGAAGCCCGGCAATCTGCAGCACCCTCTTCACAAGCCCTTTCGGGGTGAGCGGCTGGCGCTTCAGAAACTCGGTTGTCCACAGCGCCGGGACCGCCCGCGCAATCTGAAGCGGGTCCTCGATGCGCGGCGACTGGAACACCCGGGCGAGCACGTGGCGCGCCGCTTCCATGACTATGCGCCGCGATGTTGAATAATACTGCCCTGCCGCCGCCACCTTCGCGCCCGTCACCTCAGACCGGTCGCGCGCGAAGCGCTCGAAGACATCGCCGAAGTCCGGCACCTCGCGGAGCAGGCCCTCAAGCGCCCCTTCTGCCGCCAGAGCCCGGAACGCCTCGAAGCGCTCCGGCGGGAGCGGCGAGTAGCGTCCGTGCACCATTATGACCGCCGACCCCGACGCCACCGCAGCTTTTGTGGCCGTGAAAAACAGCGCCTGCCGGTTGGCTTCGTCCGTCAGTGGTCCCACTGCGCACGGCTCGAACAAGTTTATAGCATGGTTGAACACGAGACGCAGAGCGTCGCCCATGTCGAGCGAACTCACGCCTATTTGCCCGGCGCTTTTCAGGACGTCCACCCCATCAACCACCCGCGAGGCGTGAACCAGGTCCAGATGGAACTGCGTCGGCGCAAGAGCTGCAAAATCGGTCTCGATAAAGTTCATCACATCGGCGTGAACGTCCATTGCCGAAGCGTCCAGCATGCTGTAGCGCGACGCCGGATTGACCAGCCTCGTTGCCTCTTCGTGGAGCCGATAGAGATCATCCGGCGAAAGCCGCTCGCGCGTCACGACCGCGATATCGAGGTCGTTGACCGGCATCGGCCCGTCCGGAGTCACCGAAACCGCGCCCCATCCCCTGCCGTAGCCACCCATAAGAACCGTGCTCACGTAGTTTGCGCCCAGCCTGTCGCGGAACAGCGCTGCAATGCCGGCCATCCATCGATCCATGCGCTCCCGAAACTCGGGACTCTCTGCCTGTGAATACCGGCGGAAGGTCATCTGGAGTTTCCTTCCCGTGCATCCATCGCGTGCATGGCCAGCTTCCAGATATCGGTCATGACGCGCGGTGTGAAGCCTGCAGGCCCGGTCTCGAAGGCAGGCCCGAACCAGAGCAGAGACGGGCGCAGCCACTGCGTATCACGGAAATACCCGTGCATCCCTTTCCAGGGCTTGCATCCAGCCAGGTGGTCCGGCGCTCCGGCGAAATAGTCCGGCGCGAAGACAAAGCCCGGCTCGGCGGCTGCAAAGAGCTGCCCGTACTCGCCGCCCGGGAAGAAGGCTCCGCGCCCACGCAGGTCGTCTTCCGACAGGACGCTCACGCCTTCGCGCCCGGAGAGATCCTCGCTCAGAGCACGCAGTTCGTCCTCACTGCCCCACGCGCGAACCGCCGTCGAATCCACAAACACCAGCGGCCCGCGGCCATCAATAGCTGCGGACACATGGGCGCCGACATCAATCGTCTTCGTGACGGGATGCATTCCGTGATCGGCGAACAGGATGAACGAGGCGTCCGGCAGGCGCACTTGCAACCATGGAAGGAACTCCGAAAGTTCCGCGTCGCAGTCCCGCGTCATTGCGCGAAGCTCGTCCGACTCCGGCCCGAGATCGTGCCCGCGCGTGTCCAGGTGTGACCAGGTGTGCAGAAAGATGATAGCGTGCGAATCGAGATCCGGTGTGCGTTCCAGACGCGCACGCGCGTCCGCAAGCCGTCCATAGTGAAACAGGCCGCCCCTGCCCTCTCTGGCGGCCCGGCCGAACAGCGTCTCGAAGCCGTTCAGTTGCAGAGTCCTGTCGTAAGCGCCCAGCACCATGCTGTAGCGGAACTGGTGCGCCAGAGCAAGCGGAAGGCGCCCATAGGGCGTCAGGTTGTTAAATCCACCCGTGATCCAGTACTTCTTGAGCACCTTGCGAACAGCTTTCACGAGCGGGAAATTCTGGCGGCCGTCCCTGCGCTCACCGTCCGCAAAGTAGGCGTGGCGGTTGATGAAATTCAGAACCCGCAGCGGATTGCGGCGCATCACCGATCCGGACGGGCCGTACGCAAAGCGGGCGAACACACCGGTCTCGCTGGGCTTGTGGCCGGTGATCACAGCAGCCATGATGCCCTCGAAGGCAAAGAGGCTCTCGATGTCGGCGTAACGTCCGCTGGGGATAAGCGAAGAGAAGAACGGGGTGTCACCGCGGCGCACATAGGCATCCGCGAGCGAGTCGAGCATCATCATCACGAGCGGCCCGCGCTTCACGATGCCAGCGCCCTCAGCAGTATCCGCCGCCCCGGCAGCCCGCTTCGTTCGATGAGATCCGCCTCCGCCGGTCCGACCAGCTTCATCGCACGCGCTCCAACGACCCAGAGGCCAGCGGCCAGCGCCACCGCGACAAGAAGTCCCGCGTCGCCCGGCAGCCACTGCTTCAGGGGCCATACCAGAAGCATCAGCAACGCCGCAATGTAACACCGCGCAAAGTAGCCCATGGGCGGCTTGAGATACGGAAAGACACGCTTGAAGACCATGTACTGCATTATCGTCACAAGCGTGAATGTTATGCTCGTGGCGATCGCCGCGCCCATCAGGCCGAATGGCGGTATGAGCAGGAAGTCCACGGAAAGCGATATGGCGGCAGCCGGTGGGCTGAGCCAGAAGCTGAGCCAGGTCTTCTCCTCCGCGCGCATCACGAAGTTGTAGGGGTTCACGAAGACGATCACAGCCTGCGTGATAAATAGGATGGTGGCATACTGCGCGGCTTCAATGGCCTTTGAGCCGTAGAACAGCACCACAAGCTTGTCGGCAAGGCAGGCGCCCCCGATGGAGACCGCGGTGATGGAGGCTGCGGTGACGCGCCAGTAGATGCCCATCACCTTCGCGAGCTGGTCGCGGCCCTCCAGAAACGCGTTGGCAGACAGGACATTGCCCACCCCGTAGAGCACCGCCGGAACGAACTCGAGAAATCGCTGCGCCAGCATGTAGGCGTAGCTGTAGGTCGCCGTGACGACCGAGCCCCAGTACGGCTGCAGGAACAGCACCTCCGACTGCCTCAGAAACACCGCCCCCGCGACGCCGTTGATGACGTAGGGAAGCGAGAACATCAGCAAACGCCTCAGGCGGATCGGGCGGAACTCCGATGTCTGGGCGGGGAAGGGCAACCGCACGATGTGCACAATGTAGAACAACACCAGAAAGCCGGACATTCCGAGCTGGGCGATCATTGCCCCGGGTCCGCCCCACCCCAGCTTCCTCACAAGCAGCCACAGCAACGCGATCTGCAGAACGCCTCCAACAGCCGAACCAACAGCCTGCACACGAACGGCAAAGAACGACGTCAGCACCGCCTGCATCGAGACGTAGAGCACACTCGGGAGGACAACCACAATGCCGGAGGTCATCAGGGCCAGAAACTCGGGCTTCCGGGTGAGAGGAACCCGGCCGAGCCCGGCCAGCAGCGGGCTTGTGAGCACGGTTACCACCGTAAGCAGCAGCCACACCGCAACATGCACACCGATGACTTTGTAAACAAGATCGAACAGGCCGCGCCTGTCGCCGCGCACGCGATACTCCGGGACGTATCGCATGACGGCGGCATCCAGCGTGAAGAGACTGAGTATGGAGGCGTAGCGCAGCCAGTTGGATGCGTAGCTGAACAGGCCGTACTGCGACTGAGTAAGCAGGCGCACGGTGACAATATTCGCCGCGACGGCGAATATTGTCACGACGAGTGACAGCACGCCGTTCCACGCGACCGCCCGCGAGGCCTCGCGCAGGCGGACGTCACGGTCCGGCGGGGTCGGGGTTACGGAATCACTCAAGACACGCTCAACTTAGCGTCCGGATGCACCGGGTGCGGAAGCACAGAGGTCAGGCCACGGCATGGGCGAAGACTTCGCTCTCGACAAGCTCACAAATGATGTGGCCGATGGTGATATGCGTCTCCTGAATGCGCGCCGTGCACTCGGACGGGACCTTCAGAGCGATATCCACGCACTCAGCCAGCCGCCCGCCGCTCGCGCCTGTCATGCCTACCGTGAATGCTCCTTTTTCGCGGGCCACCGTGGCAGCGCGGACGATGGACTCGGAGTTTCCGCTCGTGGAGAGCCCCACGAAGATGTCGCCCTGCTGCACAAAGGCTGCGGTCTGCCGGGCGAAAACGTCGTCGAAGCCGTAGTCGTTTCCGATTGCCGTCACAGCGGACGAGTTGGTGTTGAGGGCCAGCGCCGGCATAGGCGCGCGCTCCATCTGGAAGCGCCCGACGAACTCGGCGGCGAGGTGCTGAGAATCCGCGGCGCTGCCACCGTTTCCGCAGAAGATAACCTTCTTGCCTTCACGAACACTGTAGACGATCTCGACCACCGCCTGAGCGATCTCGAACGCCAGCGTCTCTGCCGCGGCCTGCTTGACTTCGATGCTCTCGGCAAATCGCTGTCTTACGAACTCCAACATACCCCTGGGTCCTCCTGATATTGCTCTGAGGTCGTAGCTGTTATCATTAGTATGTGACTGTTCCCGCTCCCGTTTCAGTATCACACATTTGCGCTGTACGTGCCCGGAACGGCCGGCCAGCGCTCACGCGCCGCTGGCGTCCATCATGCTCTTCAGACGCCCGGCCAGCGCCGCAACTTCAGCGCGGGCGGACGAGTCACCGCGGACAATGACATCAGCAAACGCCCTCGATGGCTCCACAAACGCCGCGTGCATCGGTCCGGTGGTCGCGTTAAACTGAGCGAGGACGTCTGCCCGCGAGCGTCCGCGATGGCGGATATCTCTTGTTATGCGGCGCGAGAGACGAACTTCCTGGCTCTGGTCCACAAAGACGGACAGGTCGAACAGTTCGCGCAACTCGGGCACCGCAAGCACCAGTATGCCCTCCACGATCACCAGGCGCCCCGGACGCACCTCCCGGCAACCGGCCCCCCGGTTGTGGGTGACGAAATCGTAAACAGGCGTCATCACCGGCTTGCCGTTCTTCAGGTCGCGGATGTGACTTACGAGAAGGTCAAATTCGATAGCGGACGGGTGATCGTAGTTCTTGCGCGCACGTTCGTCCGGGCTGACCTGCGACTGGTCTCTGTAGTAATCATCCTGCTTGACGACTACAACCCGGCCAGATTCAAGCGCCCGGCAGAGCTTCCGGACAAGCACAGTCTTGCCGCTGCCGCTGCCGCCGGCTATCCCGACACAAACGCCTGACACGAGCCTCTGGCCTTCGCCAGCTATCTTTTCGCGGCCCCGTGGGACTCGACGTGCCGCCCGATTTCTCGCAGAGCGATGTTGGCGAACTCATCCGCCGCCTGGGCAGGGTCGCGGGATCCCTGGAAGCGCACCGTCACACGAAACGAGAAGTTCGGGCCGTGAATGCCCTGAATCTTGTTCCAGAGCATATTCCACTTGTGTGCCCACAAGTTGGCGGTCTGCCTGTCTCCCGCCAGATACCAATATCGGACGACGAGATGGGCAAAATCCTGCACGAACTCAGCCCGCGAGACCTCGCCGCTCTGGAGCTTGCCGACGCCGGTCTCCTTGGGAGTCCAGCCTGTCCCCGGCATGCAGAACATCGGGCTGTGGAAACTTCCCGGATCGGCGCTTTCGATGGCGAGGAACTCGACAATAGTCTGGCCGCTCTTGTAGAAGCGCACCAGAAAGCGCGCGTTCGGGAGCTGCTGGTTCCACTGCTCCGGCGGAACCTCCTGTACGCCCTCCCAACCCTCGACGTTGAGCGGGAGCCAGTCCCAGGCCTGCATATCCACCATGGGCGCGCTGATATCTCCCGCCCCCCGAAGGCTGATCAGCGCAAGACCGCCGACCAGAACAATCAGGATAATTCCATGAGCCTGAACTCTCGACATCCAAGCAACCTCGCAATCCCGTACATCAACACAAAAGCGACAAGGAGCACAACATAGCCGGAGTAATTGTGGAGCACCGGCACCAGCTCGGGATCCCACCAGTGACCAACCGCCACCAGAATCGCCACCCTGAGCGAGTTCACCATCACCGAAAGCGGCATTGCGATGATGACGAACAGGACTTTCCGCCACAGCTCGCCCTTAACCGCATAAACAAGGAAGACGGCGAACGCGGTGAGCGCCACGAGCATCCGGAATCCGCTACAGGGCGTCCCGACCTCGACATCGACATAGTCCGTGTGGATAGACGTGCCCACCCGGTAGGCGGATATCATGAACAGCTTCGAAATATACGTGGCGACGATGGTTGACCAGATCTGCACTTTGAACGCCACCTGCGTGAGCACGAACTCGGGGATAGGGCACAGGAAGTAGAGATAGAAGATCGGGAACGCGAACTCGCGAACGAAGTTCCAGCCGTAGAGCACCGCCACGAACCAGGCGAGGCTCACGGGAAACGCCAGCCCCCGCATTGTCTGGCTGTTCTGCAGTCCCGCCACAGTGGCCAGTCCGAGGAAGATGAACAACAGGACGAATGCCCAGGCGCTCGGCTGCGGCTGCATTTTCGCCGCGCGGTCTTTCTTGAGCCACGCCGTCCATGCGCACATGAACGGGATTAGAAACCCGTGGCTGTAGTAGCCGTCGGGGTTGTCCCATGCAAGGTAGAAAAAGTGAAACGTGGGAATCCAGAAAACGGCGAACGCGATCCAGGCGAGAATCTCGATCCAGTGGCGCTGGTCAGTTCTGTTCCCCGAGGCAGACACCTCTGTGCTCATCAGGCAGCTCCTTTCCGGCAAATGAGCGCCGGCACCGTCGCGAGCAGGAGTTTCAGATCGAAAAGCATGGACCGATTCCTGACATACTGCAGGTCGAGCGCGGCCGCTTCCTCGCCCGAGAGATCGGACCTGCCGCTGATCTGCCACAGCCCCGTCATTCCGGGCGGGACGGTGACCTTCTCGACATACCAGTCCTCGTTCTCGTATCCGGTAATAGGCAGCGGACGCGGCCCCACAAGGCTCATATCGCCGGTGAGGACATTGATGAACTGCGGGATCTCGTCCAGGCTCAGCTTGCGCAGCCAGCGTCCGACGCGCGTAACCCTGGGATCGTCCTTCATCTTGAAGTACGCCCCGCCCACTTCGTTGTATTTGTCCAGCTCGCGCTGCAGCTTTTCTGCATCGGCAACCATCGTGCGAAACTTGTAGATGGTGAAGTGCTTCCCGTACCTGCCGACCCTGGTCTGTTTGAACAGAACCGGGCCGGGATCGTCGAGCTTCGTGAGGACCGCAATGAATGCGGCGGGCAGAGCCGTTATCACAAGAAGCACACAGGACCCGAAAATGTCCAGAGCGCGCTTCGCGTGTTCATATCCTCTTCGTTTCCCCGCCGCGCCTACGGCGCGAGCGGCCTTCTGTACATCCACTGAGATTCCTTCAACACTACAGGCTGCAACTACGGCCTGGCGTTCGGAAAGAGGCCGGCGCTGATGACACCGGCCTCAAGAATAGTTAGGACCGCTTCAACCGGTCGCGGGTGACGCGGTCCTGGCGTCAGCCCGGGATTGCGGGACTGGTCGGCGGCACGGTCTCGGACGGAGGAGCGCCTCCTTCCGGCAGGCCCGCGTACGCGGTTCTGAAGTAGTAGAGGCCATGGCTGTCGTCCGGCCGGACTTTGTTCAGAAGCACGCCCACGAATTCGGCGCCCACCTGTTCGAGGCGCGACTTGAACTCGAGTTCTGCGCCCCTGGGCACCCGTCCGGCCGCCTGCACCATCAGAACCCTTCGGATGTAGGAGGCGAGGACAGTGGCATCGGCAAACGCCGATCCCGCGGGACTGTCGAACACGACGAAGTCGGCGACTTCGATCGTGTCCTCGTAGAAGCGCTTCATCGCGTCGCCCCGCAGAAGCCTCATCGGGTTGTCCGGCAGGGGGCCGCTCGGAACGAGCAACAGACCTTCGACCTTAGTGGGCACCGCGACATCTTCCAGCGCCGCGCCACCCGCCAGCACATTGCTGAAGCCCCTCGAATTGTCCACACCGAACACGAGGTGCTGGGCGGGCTGGCGTAGGTCGGCATCCACAAGAATGACGCGCGCTCCATCGGCGGCGAGGCTCGCGGCCAAGTTGCCCGCGGTTACCGTCCGCCCGGAGTTGGGCTCGGCACTGGCAACCAGAATGCCGCCCGTGCCCCCCTCTTTGACCCGGCTGTGCCAGAGGTTGGCGCTCAGCATCTGGTACGATTCGCGCAAGCCCAGTTCGGGCTTGCCGCGCACCAGGCTGTGACCGCGGCCGATAGGCACCATCGCGGCGACCGGAAGGCCGAGAAGTTCCTCGGCCTCTTCGGGCGTCCGGACGCTATTGTCCAGGTAGTCAAGAATAAAGATCACCAGACACGACAGCAGAATGCTGAGCGGCAGGGCGAGGAGCACTTTGAGCTTCTTGCCGCCAGAGACCTTGTCCAGCGCGGCGGCGTCAACCTGCTTTATGGTGCCGGTTGCGAACGGCTCGCTCTCTCTGATTGTCGCCTCGTCGAGCTTCTGGCGGAGCATCGAGTAGGTGTTCTGGGCGACATCGGCTTCCATGGTAAGCTCGCTCAGATGGCGCTCATTCTCGGGGTAGCTCCGGAGTTCAGCCATCATGGTTGGAACCACCCGGGAAAGAGCGGAGTAGCGGGCGGTCGCACCGATTGCCTCGACCTTCGCCTGTATGTAGCGATCGTAGGTGCTAGAGTAAACAGGGTTGACAATGCGCACCTGCTGCACGACCCGCTCGCGCTGCTCTTCGGCGAGAGCGTTCTTTGCATCGTTGATGGACTGCTCCAGCGCCTGCACCTCGGGATGGTTGCTGCCCCTGGTGGCCATCATGCTCGCCAGTTCCTGCTCCTGCTGCTTGAGGTTGGCGGTAAGCGTGCCCCAGAGCTGGTTGTCACCCTTCGTGACGGATTCATCACGCTCGCGGGGAATCTGGGCAAGCTCCTTTTCGGTGGACGCCACGCGCCTGGCAGCCTCGTCTCTGCTGACCTGAGCGGAGCGAAGCTGCGTCTGCATATCGCTGAGCCTCTGGATTCTGGCCTGCGTGGCGTAGTTGAGATCGGAAAGGCGGTTGGACTTCTTGTAATCGGCAAGAGCTTCCCGCGCCTGCTCGAGCTGCACGCGGGCCTTCTCGCACTCACCCTCGATGAACTCCTTCTGAGTCTCCGCCCCGTAGATCAATTCCCGGTAGTAGTCGCCAAACTCGCGCGCGACAAGGTCGGCGGCGCGGATGGCAACACCGGAGTCATGGTCAGTCACGGAGATACGGAGAAGCTGCGTATCGCGTTCGGGCAGAACGTCCACTTTCCGCAGCCAGTCCTGGATGTCGAAGCTGTAAATCTTGGAGGCGATGTTGCTGTCGTACCGAAGCTCGTCCAGCACTTTGATGAGCACTGTCCGACTGCTAGCGATGCGGGCGAGGTTCGCCAGCCGCAACTCGGGATCCGCTCCGGTGTAGATGGCCTCGGGCAAGACGTTCTGTCCCTGGAAGGACGGCGAACGTTCCATAACCCTCGTGACAGCGGTGAATGTGGTGCGCTGCATAAGCGCCATAGCCGTGGCCACGCCGACGCAGATCACCATTCCCGCGATGATCAGCCACTTACGCCGGTATAGTTTCCTGTAATATCTCCAGAGCTCCAAAAGTCGTTTACCTCCTCCCGCCTCCCGCGGCGGACGGGCGATCAGGCGGCCCGTTTTACGATCAGCGCACCCGCGCGGGCAGGATCGATCCGCCGAGTGCGATCCCACTCTGCGCATCCCTGCAACTAGAAGAACCCGATACGGGTAAGATATGAAGCGTTGGCCAGCGCGCCGAGCACCTGCCCGATCTTGCCAAGGTCCAGAGCCTTCGTCTCCGGCACAAACACCACGTCGCCCGGCTCCAGCCGGATATCGCCCGACCGGTCACCGGTGCGCATAACCTTCGCGACATCCACCGGCACCCGCTCGCCCGGCTGGCCGTCCTTCGGCTTGCGGATCACGACCGTGTTCTTGAGTGAACCCCTCGGCACGGCCCCGCCCGCCTGAGAGACTGCTTCGGTGGCGGTCGTCGTACGCTTGTATGGAAACGCGCGCGGCTGCTGCACGTAGCCCATCACGAAAAACCTGTTGTCGCTGTCCTCGGGAATGTAGATCGTGTCGCCATCCTGCAGGCGGATGTTGGCGCTCATGTTCCCTTCGCGGTAGTACGAATCGAGATCAATGGGAATGGGTTCGGCCACCCCCACCCGTGTGATTGTCGCCTTTGCCAGCCCAGCGGTGTCCGGCAGGAACCCGCCCGCCTCCGCGACAGCCTGATCCACGGTATCGCCATCGCGCATCGTCTGGAGTCCGGGCCGCTGAACCTGCCCCAGCACACGCACCTTCATCTTGTGGAGCTGATAGATGGTCAACTGGACAACCGGGTTACGGAGATAATCCATCTCGACAAAGCGGCGTGCAATCTCGTTCTTGATCTCATCAACCGTGCGCCCCTGCGCCAGAACAGAACCGACCACCGGAGCGTCAATAGTGCCCTGGGTGGTAACGGAAAGGTACACGCCTTGAATGGAGGGCTCACCCCACACCGTAAGCTGCAGGATATCGTCCACAGCCACGCGGTAGCCCGCGGGAGCGGTGGGCGCATCGGCTGGCAGAGGTGAAGGCGCGGGCGCGCCCATGCCAGGAGCCGCGCCGCCGGCAGGAGCAGCCTGAACGCCGCACACCGTCAGCACGAGGACCACCAGCGCAGTCCAAACCCAGCAACAATATTTCATAGGATGCACTCTCCTTAGCCTTCCGATGAACCCGCACGGGCGGGCCCTTGAGCGTCCTGCGCGTCAGTAGCCGTCTCTTCCCAACTATCCCGGTAGATTATGGCTGAATCACGCGTCCTTCCCCAGCATACTGACGGGCAAACTGGTTGAAAACGAAAAAAAGCCTCAACGCGGCAGACACTGGGTTTACGAAGTCTCCGGTTCTTCAGGTTCCCGTTCGCCGTGACACGGGGAGAACCCGGAGGGGTCCAACGGTTTACAGCAGGCGCCCGTCTGCTGTATTCTGGACTCACAGCGAACTTTTTAACAGAAAGAAGCAAGTGATGCAAGATAAGACCCTTGAATTCCTGAAATCCCTGGTCGAGACAGCAAGCCCCTCCGGCTTCGAGCAGCCCGCCCAGAAGCTCTTCCGCGACTACATGCGGCCCTTTGCCACCGAGGTTCGCACGGACGTACTCGGCAACGTGATCGCCGCGGCGAACCCAGACGGATCGCCGCGGGTTATGTTTGCGGGACACTGCGACCAGATCGGGTTCATCGTCAGCTACATCAACGACGAAGGTTTCCTCTATTTCGGAAGGATCGGCGGCATTGACCCGACGGCCTGCGTCTCTCAGCGGGTGGTCATTCAGGGCAAACACGGCCCTGTCACCGGAGTCATCGGCCGCAAGGCCATCCATATGCAGGAACCAGACGACCGGACAAAGGCGCCCAATCTGGATGCCCTGTGGATTGATATCGGAGCGAAAGACAAAGAGGATGCCGAGAAGCTGGTCCGGCTGGGCGATCCGGGCGTGTTCGTTCAGTCCTTCCAGCTTCTTCAGAACGGGCGCGCGGCTTCCATGGCGTTCGACAACAAGATGGCTGTCTGGATAATCGCCGAGGCGATGCGGCTGGGGTCCGAATCCAGCCACAAAGCAGGGGTTTTCGGCGTCTCGACGGTGCAGGAGGAGATCGGCTCCATCGGCGCGCACGCATCCGCCTTCAGCATCGAGCCGGACGTTGCCATCGTGGTGGATGTCGGACACGCCACGGACCACCCCGGCGTCGAGAAGACCAAGGCCGGCGACTACGCCCTCGACAAGGGGCCGATCCTTTCGCGCGGCGCCAACGTGAACCCCCGGGTTTTCGAGATGCTCGTGGAGACCGCCGAACAGGAGGGCGTACCGTATCAGACAGACGCCATCGGCGGGCGCTCGGCGACGGACGCCGACCCGATTCAGTACTCGCGCGCGGGGGTGGCCGTCGGGTTGATTCACGTGCCGCTGCGGTACATGCACACGCCCTGCGAAATTATCAGCCTGTCGGACATGGAGCACACCGCCCGCCTGCTGGCGGCCTTCGTCAGAAGGCTGGAGCCGGGCGTCAGCTTCATCCCCGAGTGAGCCCGCGCGCGCTCAGCCTGCGCGCCCGGTCAGGCTGAACCGGCATCCCAGATACGAGAAGCTCCCGCCGCCGTCGAGCGTCAGCACGACCGGCGGGCGCTTCGCCTCGCACGCTTTCCCGGTAAGCCTGCCCCCAGCGTCCAGTTCCGCGCCGCGCCGCAGGAGCTCCCAGTCCGCGATCTCGGCGGAAGTCCAGAACTCGAGCCCGAGTTCCCTGCCCTCAGCGACGAGCGCCCGGAGCGCGTCCGCCACCCCCGGCTTCGCGATGTGAGCGGGGTGAAACGTGAAGCTGGCGATGCCGTTGTGCGCGACGGCGGCCTTCAGCAGCGCCGAATGCGCGCATGGCGGCACGGTCACGATGGGATCCTGCGAGAGGCTGGCGAGCTCGATGCAGCCGATCGGCTCTCCCAGAGGGGTGTGATGGAACCAGGGATGGCAGGAACCCGAGAAGAACCCTAGCGTTCCGGGCTTGGATGGCAGCTTGCTTTCGTCAACCACGATTCCGCTGGCGGCGCACCACTCGATGATGTCGGTGGCATTCTGCCAACGCGTGTAGTGGTTCTTGTTGGAGCGGAATCCCTCCACCCCGCAGGCGCGTGCGACTTCGTGAAACTGCTTCAGGAAGTTCTCGCGCGACCACTGCGCCCCGCGCGACTCCGGACGGATGCCGGCATCGAAGTGAAAGCCAATATCGTGACCGTCCACCGACGCGGCGGCGATGATTCCGCTCTCCGGCGCGTATCCCGGCGGTATGACGAACCAGGTGGCCCTGAGCGCGATGCCGCGCAGCACGTCTATAAGCTCGGCCGCCAGATCGGGGTCGCTGCCATCCGTGTCGAAGCTGATATGCCCGAGTGCCTGCATGCACTCCGGATAGTACCAGACCATCCTGAGCGGCGCGCCGACAGCTTGAGCGGCGCGGAAGATGGACTCCAGCAAGAATTCGCGCCAGCAGTCCGCAACCGGCTCCGAGAAGAACGGGAACCCCGCGCCGCACGGATCATCGCGATCCATCACCCAGTCGAGGACGAGGCCATCCTCGGCCTTCAGGATGTTGTCGTTCAGGGGCGCGCTTCCGTCCGGCGGCGGAACACCGTCAACAGCGACGGGGATTCCGTGGCTTATGTGCCGTACTGTTGCGGCGATGTCCACGAACAGGCCGGCCACACGGTCACCAGCGCGAACAGCCGCGACCGCTTCGGAAGGTTGGCCCTGGCAGTCAACGACCGATCCGAGCGCAACTCCCGGCTGAGCCTCGCGAAACGCATAACCCCCGAAGAAATGGAGCGGGCGGCCGTCTGAGCGACCGCCCGTTTCGGGCTGAAACCAGCCCTCTCCCATGCTGTGAACAGAGCCGAGCCATGCGCCAAACTGCGCGTTCGCCCCGGAGACTGGTTCGACACCAAAGACGCTCTCCACGCCCAGCGGATTGCCCAGCAGGACGAGGCCCTTCTGGGCCTGCACATGCTGCCGCACGGCTGCGCGCCACGCCTGCGGCAGCCCGTCGCGAAGGTGGCTGGCAACCAGCCACACATCGCAGGCCGCGATGGCGTCCGGGCTATCCGGGTCCTTTGTCAGGCAGTACGCTATCCCGGCATGGTCAAGTATCTCGAACAGAAACCTGTGCTCGGGATGCTGCGAAAAGTACGCCACGCCCAGTGACCAGGGCGCGGAGATTGTCTGTGGCATCGTGTCTCCTCAGCATATTTCAAAGGACGCCGGAATCAGGCACCGATCTTGACCGTCGCAATTCCGTGCGCCGGAATCTTCACCTTCAGAACCTCGCCGTCCATACGGGCCGTTGACGCTTCGAGCGGCTGCTCCAGCAGGTCGCACTCCACGGCCAGAGCGCCCGGCTCGACGATGCTCCTGATGCGGATGGACGCCTCGGTGTCCTTCCCCTCGACTTCAAACGCACGGACAATGACACCGTCCGAATCCTCCGCCTTCTTGACCGCGGCTATGAGGATGTTCGGCTGCTCGACAGACACGAACCCCGCCGTCGTATCGAGCAACCCTTCGTGCGTGTCCGTACTCACCGGCGTCAGCGGAGCGCCGTAGTCCCAACCCAACCGCATCGCCTCGGATATGGACAGGTCGCCTTGATGCGGCCTGATCGAGTACCGGATCACATGCTCGCCCATCTCGGGCAGAGGATCGGGTGCGTAGCTCGATCGGAGCAACGATAGCCGCAGCGTGGAGCCATCCGCGTTGTGCCCGTACTTGTCCTCGTTCACCAACGTCAGGCCCGCGCAGCCCGCGGAGGTCTGCCCGGAGAGATCGGCCCACTTGAGGGCCGGAACTTCCTGCCCCGACACGCCGCGCTCAATGGATCCGAACGCGATTTCGTAGCGCGCCTTCGGATCAGTAACGGCCAGAGGGAAAGCGGCCTTCAGCAACGGCACGCCCCACTCGGGAGTTCCGCGCTCCAGCCAGTTGACACGTAGGTTGAAGTCCACGCTCCTGCTGCCGGCATCCAGCGAGATCTCATACGTGAAGGACGAGTCTTTGTGGCCGCGCGTGAACACCACCGATGCGCGGTGCGGTCCCCGCTGCCGGACATCGGCCAGCCATCCGGTGTTGAACGGCGTACATTCAAGGAGCTGCCCAATCACCCACGCGGTCATCCCGTTCGGCGCTTCGTGCCAGAACTCGATGAGTCCCATGCGTTCGCCTTTGGGCACCGAATCGAACCCGGTCTTCTTGTCAATGAGATGGGCAATGGAGCCGCCCGAGCAGTCGAGCACGACCCGCAGGTGCTCGTTTTCCAGCGTCACGGTGTCGAGTTCCGCCGACGGCGCGTGCATCATGCGCTCACGGGACTTGACGAAGGCACCTTCCGCGCTGAGAGGCTCCGGCCCCCGCTCGACCTGATAGACCCGGTATCCCGTTCCGGGAACGCTCTTCACCGGGAACGCAACGGTGGTGAAGTTGTGCCCCCAGTAGTTGCCCGTCCCGACAACCTGCGCGGGGAACACCTGCCCGCTGTCGTCGCGCACCCGGATGCAGTCATGCGGCCAGTCCTGGTTCCAGATTTTGGCCGAGATGACCTCGGAGCGCTCCCACGGCATGGGGTTATAGATGAGGAACGGCTGCCCCGACGGAGCGCCCGCGTTCCACGCGGTGACCCCGCCGGCGTTGGCCGGGTCGCCCGCGCCCGCCCCCGCGCCGTCGCCCAACGAATCGCCGCCGAGCACGCCGGGTGCGCCCGAGTCAGAGAGCGCGGCGGTGTTAACCTTCGAGGCCAGAGCACGCAGGCCGCGGGTAGTGACGGACTCAGCGATCGCGGCGACCTCCTGGTGCAGCCCGGAAGAGTACTCGTAGGTGGCATGGATGCCGGAGCCGGGCAGGATGTCGTGGAACTGGCAGAACATCGTGTGCCGCCATCCGCGTTTGAGGTCTTCGGAGGCGTAAGACATCCCTGTCGCGCTGCGCGCGATAAGAGCGACCGTTTCAGCCTTCGGCATAGCGTTCTCGCTGAGGCGGTTACCGCGCTTGACGATGGACTGCGACGTATAGCACCCCTCGAACACAAAGTTGAGCTCGTCATCCACCACGGGCAGATCGGGATTGGCCGCCTCGACTGCCTCGTAGAACTCCTCGACCTTGCCGAGCCGCAGCGTCGGCCAGATGGGCCACTCTTTCATACGTCCGTAACGGACCAGATCCGCGCGGGTCGGTCCGCCGCCGTGGTCGCCCACCCCGTAGAGGAACAGATAGTCCTTGAGGCCGGTCTCCTTCTCGAAGCTGAAGATCAGCCGGGCCAGGTCGGGCGTGATGGCGCCGTTGTACCAGAGAATGTCGTCCTTGAAGCAGAGGACTCGCGAGCCATCCAGCCCCTGCCACCAGAACATGCTCTGGTCCTTGCCGGCACGGCAGAAGTAGTAGCGGCTGACGCCGCCGCGCCTGAGAATGCCGGGCAGCGTATAGCAGTGCCCGAACATGTCCGGCTCCCAGTCTATCTTGACCACGTCGTACGGCAGGCCGAACTTCTCCTTGAAGAAACGGCGGGTGTAGAGCATCTGGCGACAGAGCGTCTCGCCCGCGGACAGGTTCTTCTCGCCCTCCACCCAGGTGCTTGCGGTGACCTCCCAGCGCCCCTCGGCGATTCGGCGCCGAATCATCTCGAAGACCTCAGGCGAGTACTCCTCCATCGCGATGTAGGTGGAGGTCTGGTCCTGCGAGAAATGGAAGTCCGGGAAGGCGTCCAGCAGCCGGTCCACCGTGCTGAACGTGTCACGGGTGGCGCTGACGGTCTCCGGCCACGGCCACAACCAGTTCATGTCAATGTGCGCGTGCCCGCAGCAGTGGATTGTGTAGGTCTTCAGTTCCGCGCCGATGGGCGCGAGCGTCTGCTCGGCGGCCTTGATGGCCGCCAGAAGCGTGACATCACCACCCGCAAGGTCTTTCTGGAACTGCTCCATCGCTTTGGCGACGAGCGCCTTCCACGCGTCGCCGTGCTGCTTGTTGTGAACCGCAAGACGCTCGGCGATCTCGAACTCCGACTTGATGCGCTCCATCAAGTCCGACGCGCCGCGCTCGGCGGCTTTGAGCCCCTGCTTCAGCGGATCTATCTGTTCTGGAAAACTCATGGGATTTGCCCGATGCTCCTTAGTTGCTACTGAAAGAATGCAGCTTCCGGCCCAGCTGCCGTAGTTGTACCAAAGAAGTGTTCACCACCTTCCGCCCGAATCCTGCCCGGACGGCTGATATCGCCACTAGGCTGTTATAATGCCGCCGATTATGCACAAGAGATTGACACATCAGGAGGCCGCGGAGGCCAGAGCCATTGCCGAGGCGGTTGCCCGCCACGTGCGAGACGCAGTGGCGGACGAGATCAACAGACCCGGCGCGGGGGACATCACGGGCATCGCTTCGAGCGGCGACACGACTTTCTCGATGGACAATGCAGCCGAAGCGGCTCTGGACGCCGCCATAGCCGGGTTGGGGACACCCGTTGCCTGCTACTCCGAGGATCAGGGGCTGCAGGTTCCCGATGGCGGCGCGAGGTGGCTTCTGGTGGTTGATCCCATTGATGGCACGCGGCCAGCCGCCGCGGGCCTGGAAGCGTGCGTGGTGTCGGTGGCCGTGGCGGAGTTGACGGATGAGCCCACGTTCGCCGACATCGCCGTGGGCGCTGTGTACGAGCTTCGCCGCGACCGCATGTATTCGGCGGCAAGGGGCCAGGGCGCGTGGATCGAGGCGGGGCCGGACCGGCGGCCGCTGACCCCGAAGGACCCCAGCGATCTCCGCAACGCGCGGTGGACGATCGAGACGGTGGGACGCCCGGCGCTTCTGAACTACATCGCCGCCGGGCTGCTCATTGACGAGACATCGCTGCGAGGCGGGCAGTTCGCGCTGAACTCGAGCGCGTTCGGACTCTGCCAAGTGGCGGCGGGCTCGCTTGCGGGGATGGTGGACCTCTCCGCACGCCTCGTGCGCGACATAGACACGGATGGGCGCTACGTGCGCAGCGTCTGCCACGGGCGCATTATGGGCCTGTGGGCGTACGACATCGCGGCCGCCGCGCTCATCGCCATGGAGGCAGGCTGCACCGTAACGGATGCGTGGGGACGCCCTCTCGACACGCTCTCGCTGGTGCATACAGAGGCCGAAGACATGGCAAGCTGCATCTGCGCGGCGAGCGCCGATCTGCACGCTCAGATGCTGGCCCTGCTCAACAAGGGATTCGCGAACTGCGAGCGGCTGTGGAAGTCGGGCGCTCTGACTCCAGACGGTCTGGAGTAGCGGCTCCGGCCTACAGCAGCGCCGGCGGGTTGTACCGGCGAATGACGGCGGCTCTCAGGCTGCGCACTTCGGGCATGTACGGTGCCAGCGCTAGCGCCTTTTGCATCTCGACATACGCCCCGGGAAGCTCTCCCGCTTTCAGATGGGCGCAGGCGAGGTGCGCGCGGAGTTCGCCGTCTCCCGGCGAAAGCTCGACGGCCCTGGCCAGCCAGTGCCGCGCTTCGGGCATCCGCCCCTTCTTAAAGTAAACCCACCCCAGGGTGTCCACGATGTAGCCCTGCTTCGGCGCGAGCTTCACCGCTGTCTTCGCCAACCGCAAGGCTTTGGGAAGGTCGCGCTCTTCCTCGGCGAGCTGATACGCCAGATTGTTCGCGGCCTCAGCATTGCGCGGATCGGCGCGCACGGCTGCGTCGAGTGCCCTCTCGGACTCCTTCGCGCGGCCGTCGGCAGCGAGCGCTTGCGAGGCGTTGAGAGCGATGGCGGCGAACTCCGGGCTGGTGAGCCCGCGAGGCAGAGTCATCTGCGAACGGCCGTCAACTATCGCAAGCCCCACCGTCCCGGCTTCACGGAAATACTGTTCCTGCATCCACATCCGGAATACCGCGAGGTGAACGGACCAGTCGCGCTCGTGTTTGCACAAGATGGCATCAGCCGCAGCGCAGGCCTGGGGCAGCTTTCCCCGACTCGCCAATTCTCCGGCGCGCTCAAGTCCGGCGCGAGCGTCCGGCGGAAGCGGCGGGACAAGCGTTCCGGCGCATCCTCCGCACAAACAAACATAAACGCACGCGATGACTGTCAGAAATGCTTGTCTCATGGCCATGGGAACTGAGGCGCGGGCGAGTCGAGCAAGGCGCTCGCGGCGGTCCAGAAGATCGCCGCGACAAATTCGCCGATGATCAGCCCGAGAAAAACCGGCCTGGCCCGCACGTAGAGGCACATGCCACCATAGCGCAGTATAACCGACTTGAACACCCACGCGACGAAACAGGGAAACCAAAAGTTGAACAGCGTCCACGACGGAGCCAGAGCGTACCCGAGCGGGTGCAGAGGCCACCAGAAGAACGCAATGCGCATCCACGCAAGGAAGGTAGTGAAGAGCGCCCCGCCCACCACCCACAACCGATTGTTGAGCAGCGACGGATCGGGCGTGGCCGGCGGATCGGCTATCTGCCGGATATGCTGGGTGTAGTCGGAAAACGCCCACTGCGCGTTGTCAGTGTACGGGTAGGCGTAGAGGTTGAGCGCGCCTTTGAGCACGTAGGTGTACTGCATCTGCAGCCAGCCGGACACAAGCGCCGCGGACACGATGGACACGATGAACATCGGCAGAAACCAGCGCCGCAGCAGCGAGACTCCGTCGGAGATCTTGAGCGTATCCAGAAAACCCGAGAGCAGAAGCCCGCGCTGGTCTCTCAGGAACGCCGTGTCCAAGAACCCCATCGCTGTCAGGTTCGATGCGCCCAGATGATGCGGCGCGTGCACGACGGCGATAATATCCACCGGCCGGAACGAAGTCTCCGTCATGAGCAACCCGCCCTCCGCCACGCTGCGCGCCATGACAAGGGCGATGACGAATATGAACACGAACAGTTCGAATGCTGCGAGCCAGAACGACATGCCAGCGGCATTCAGCCAGAGCGCCGCCAGCAGGAAGCAGGCGACGAGCCCCCAAAACGCCGTCCGGTGAGGAAGAAGCTCCCCCGCATCACCGCCGGAGCTTCGCCCGAACGCGTGCGACAGCACGCGCCGGAAATGCGGCCAGCCCGTGTAGAGCATATACGCCGCGAGCACGATGTACGCCCCGATTGCCTGATGCCCCATGAACTTGTAGCAGGGGTAGAGCGGCATAAACTGCACTTCCACGCCCATAACGCCCGCCGCATACGACTGCGCGCGCATGAATAGGAAGAAGACCCAGAGCGAGAACAGAATGTCGGACGGGAGCAGGTAGAACAGCCCGATTGCGGCAAAGCTGAGGTAGGCGGTTGTGGGGTAGATCACGTTCCACGGGGCGACAGGAGGAAGGTAGCTCGTAAGGCTCTGATCGAGCCTGACGCCCGGAACGTTCGGGAACAGATTGTGCAGCCCGTTCATTCCGAACACGATGGCGGGCAGGGCGAAGCCGATCCACAGAAGCGGGTTACGGAAGGGAGATCCCTGCTCCTGCTCCTTCAGCAAATCCAGCGGAAGCTGCGCGAGGGGAAACGCCAGCTTCTCGTTATCCACCCACTGGCGGCGCAGAATGGAAGCAAGGCACAGAAACGCGCCGAAAATGAGGAGCGCGAATACCCCCCACATGACGAGCGGAACGGACCACAACTCCCACGGGATGCTCTCCCCCGCCCGCAAGCGCTCGTAATAGCGGGTGGCGACGGTCTGTAGCGGCTCGCCGTCCGGGTTGTAGGCGACCAGCCATTTCTTAATGTGCGGGAAGAGCAGCCTCTCCCACTCGTTGGATGCGTTGGCGTAGTAGTTGGTGGCGATCATCACGGGCATGACCTTCTCCATGAGGCCACGGCTGGAGACCATTGCCGCGATGAGCATCATGGAGTAAATCGTCGCCAGCTCGGGGTTCGATAGCGCATGCCGCCCGCGCAGGCACCGCACGCCGCCGTTGACGAAAACAATCCCCACGAGGATGCCCAGCACAACCGGCGGAAGCTGTAGAAAACCGATCTGTATCTTGGCGATGACCGACTCGGCGAACGTGACCACCCAGCAGACAATCGCCACGCCGGCCAGCCCCAGGAAGAAACCTCTAAGCGGGAATCTCAAGTTGACATAAGCGCGCTCCTTCCCGCGCAGGGACACCCGCGCCACAACGGACGCACGGTGGGATACCCATTCTAGATGGAACGAACCGGGCGGCGCAACGTGCGGGACGCGCTACAGCAGACGGTCAGCGCTGATGAGCCCCTCGCGGATGATGCGGGGAGGGTCAACGGTGGTGTCAACAACGGTGGACGGTTGCCCAGCGGGAAGAACGCCCTGATCGAAGACAAACGCCGCACGCTCCTGCAGGGCCGGGGGCACACAGCCTAGAGACACAGGCTCGGGGCCACCGGTCAAGTTGGCGCTGGTGGCAACGAGAGGACCATCCATCGCCCGGACGAGACTGCGGACGAGTGGATGGCCGTGCTCGCGCACCCCCACCCTGCCTTTGGATACGATCTGCCGGGGAAGACCATCGAGCGCGGGCAGAAGTAGCGTGAGAGGCCCGGGCCAAAAGCGCTCCATCAGCGCCCGGGTGGATTCGGGAATGCTGGCAGCAACCTGAAGCGCCCCTTCCGCGCCGTCAACAGCGAGCGGCATGGCGCGCCCCCGCGCGCGGCCCTTCGCTATGCACACCCAGTGGAGCGCTTCGGGATCGAGAGCGTCACAGAAGATTCCGTAAACCGTGTCTGTGGGCGCAATGACGAAGCACCCCGCTTGAAGCGCGGTAGCAGCAAGCCCGATCTGCGTCTTAGGGACGTGAGCGCGCGGGACGCACCGAATGCGGATCACTTCCGCCGGAACTCGACAACTCGCGGGAGGCCGGCCAGATCGTCGTGGATGCCGTTCACCCGGAAACCGGCATTACGGCCCATGGCAGCGACCTTCGCCGACTGCCCCACGCCAACCTCCAGAAGAAGGCTCCCGCCGGAACGAAGGCGTGCGGGCGCTCCTTCGATGATCCTCTGGATAATCCGCAGCCCGTCCGGGCCGCCGTTCAGGGCCGCACGCGGCTCGTGGAGGCGGACCTCGGGATCCAGCGCGTCAATCGCGTCCGCGGGGATGTAGGGGGGGTTGCTCAGGATCAGGTCGTACTCCGACCCCTCATCCTCGGGAAAAAGGTCGCACTCATGGAACTCGACATCGAGCTCGACTGCAAGCTGCTCCGCGTTCAATTGAGCAAGCGACAGAGCCTCCGCCGACGAATCGGTGGCATGAAACAGAACATCCGAGATACCCTCCGGCAGGCTGGCAAGCACAGAGATAGCAACGCACCCGGAGCCCGCGCCTATGTCGAGGGCGAGAGCTTCAAAACCATTCTCCTCCAGAATCTCCAGGGCCCGAGACACCAGAACCTCCGTTTCGGGACGCGGAATAAGCACCGAATCATCAACGAAGAGAGACAGCCCGAAGAACTCCGCCGAGCCCAGGATGTACGCAACAGGCTCACGCTCGGCGCGCCTCTCAACGAATTCTTGAAAGATAGCAGCGTTATCAGATGATACGCGCCTTTCGCCGTGCGCAATGATCCACCCCCGGTCAGTTGACAGAACGCTGGCCAGCAGAATCTCCGAGTCGAGCCGCGGCGACTCGACACCAGCCTCACTCAGCGCGGCCCTGGCTGTGGCCAGCAGATCTCCCACTGTGGTTTTCGCTGTCATAGGGCTCCCGCGGCAGCGCTCAGGCGCTCGGTCTGATCATGGCGGACGAGGGCATCGAGCATGGATTCGATGTCTCCATCGAGAAAAGAGTCGAGGGCATGGATGGTGAACCCGATCCGGTGGTCGGTGATACGCCCCTGAGGGAAGTTGTAGGTCCGGATCTTCTCGCTCCGGTCTCCGGAGCCGACCATCTGCTTGCGCGTACTCGCCATGGACTCGTCCTGTTCGCGCTGTTTTGCCTCAAGAAGATGCGCGCGCAGCATGCGCATGGCTTTCTCCTTGTTCTGAAGCTGCGAGCGCTCGTCCTGACAGGTGACGACCAGCCCGGTGGGGATATGCCTTATGCGAATGGCGGAATCGGTCTTGTTGACGTGCTGCCCTCCCGCGCTGGACGCCCGGTAGGTGTCTATCTCCAGGTCCTTCTGATCCACCTCGACATCCACGTCCTCGGCCTCGGGCAGCACCGCGACGGTTGCGGCGGAGGTATGAATGCGCCCGCTCGCTTCGGTCACAGGCACGCGCTGTACACGGTGCACGCCGCCCTCGTACTTGAGCAGGCTGAACGCACCTTTCCCCCGGATGGAGAGCACCGCTTCCTTGTACCCGCCCGCGCTGGCCTCGGTTGACGAGAGGATCTCGGCCTTCCAGCGGCGGCGCTCGGCGAACCGAATGTACATCCGCAGCAGGTCGGCAGCGAACAGCGCCGCCTCTTCACCGCCCGTGCCGCTCCGGACTTCGATAATCACGTCGCGGTCGTCGTGGGGGTCTTTGGGCAGCAGCATCGTCCGAAGCTCCTGAACCAGAGCTTCCTCGCGTTCGCGCAGGCTCGCAAGCTCCATTGCCGCCATCTCGCGCATCTCGGCTTCCGGGCTTTCGCGGTAAAGCTCCTCCGCGCCGCCGATTTCCCGCCGTACAGCCCTGAGCGCGTCGTAGCCGTGAACGATCGGCTGCAGTTCCGAGTGCTCGCGAGCGAGCGTCTGCAGGCGGGTGTGGTCGGAAGCGACCAGCGGGTCGCTCATCTGCTCAGTCAGTTCCTGAAACCGCCGCTCTATTGCTTCGAGGGTATCAATCATTGTTCAGATATCGCGCCGCGGCAGGCCGGCACAGGTCCCGTGCGCCCACGGCTGTTTCACTTAGTACGCAATCGCGCACGAACCCGCAAGATGGCGGCGCAGGGTCAGGCTATGGCGGGTTCGGCCTGCGGATCGGCAACGCCTTCGGCTTCCGCCTCGATGACCGCGTTGAGAGCCGCCAGCGCAACTTCCACTTGGCCGTTTTGGGGCGGACGCGTTGTGAGGTACTGCAGCGCCAGTCCCGGCGCCAGCAGCGTGCGCATCGTGCGGTTTTCGGCGTGCCGTCCGGCAAAGCGGATGATCTCGTAGGCTATGCCCGCGACCACAGGCAGGAGCAGCAGGCGCAGAATCACGCGCTCGAGTACGCTGTTCCACGGCAGCACGGCAAATACGAAGATGCTGACGACGAGCACGATGAGGATGAAGTTGGTACCGCAACGCACGTGGACAGTGCCGAAGTCGCGCGTGGAGTCGAAATCGAGAGGGCGGCCGGCTTCGAAGGTGTTGATGGCGCGGTGTTCGGCGCCGTGGTACTGGAATACCTCGCGAATGTCCTGCATTTGCCCCACCGCCACGACGTAAGCCAAAAAGAAGACGACCTTCAGGATGCCCTCGACGATGTTGAGCGCCGCCTTGCCGTGGACCCAGGGGTCCAGCCATCCGGCCACGATGTTCGGGAGGACGATGAACAGGAACACGCCCAGCCCCAGCCCCACCACAAGGGCACTGCCGATCGCCACTTCGCTGATCTTGCCTTTCGCGGTGGCCTGGGCGCGCTCGCGCTCTTCTTTCTGCTTGCGGGAGGCCGCGGCATCGAGCTCTTCGGCGTCTTCCATCGCCAAGCTGGCCGACCAGAACAGCGCCTTGACGCCAAGCAGCATCGCGTCCAACAGAGCGACCGTACCACGCACCATCGGCCATCGCAGCACATTGGGCCGGTTGGCGAAGACAATGGGCTCAACACGCGTCTGGATTTCGCTGTTGGCGCGGCGGCAGGAGACGGCGAAGTATTTCGGGCTGCGCATCATCACGCCCTTGATGATCGCCTGGCCGCCGTACATCATCGGTTCCTCTGGCACGTTGCTGTTCCCCCCAAAACGCGGCAACACGAGGCGGCTTGCCGCCGCCGAAGAATTCAGATGGACTGCGTCAGGCCTTGGCCTCCTGCTGCGCTCTCAGCTTGTCGCCATAGCGCTGCATGAACTTCTCGACGCGCCCTTCGGTGTCAACGATCTTCTGCTTGCCCGTGAAGAACGGGTGGCAGGCGGCACAGATTTCAACGCGCAGCTCTTCTTTTGTGGAGCGCGTGGGATACTCGGCGCCGCAGGCGCAGATGATCTTTGCGTTAACGTATTCTGGGTGAATTCCGGCTTTCAATTCTCTGGTCTCCAGTGGCCTGGGCTCTTGTGCGCGGCCCAAACAAACGCAAATCGGGCAGCAGACGCGCCCGATTCGTGACAGCTACACAGACTAACACAGAAACTGCACAAGCCGCAATCGCTGACGGTCTGCATGGCGGTTGGACGAAGATTGTGTCATCACGAATGTGCTTGCGCAAGCGGCAACAAGTGTCACGGTGCAGGGAGGTTCTCTTGCCCCAGGGCGCGAAAAGGACACCAGGATTGACAGCGCCCTTGCGCCACAAGCGGCAGCACAGCCGACCCATGATCATGAACAACCGCTCCGGGCCAATCTTCTCCCATATCGCCTCCGCGCTTGCGGCGGCGCTGATTCTTGTGTCAGCCGCCGTCGTTGCCGTTCGCACGGAGATCGGCTACGACGAGGGCTACCATCTTCAGATTCCCCTGAGCCTTGTGACACACGGGCAGTACGCGAGCACCAGGGACGGCGGAGGCGTGTTCGATCCCTACGTAAGCCCCGGCCCCACCGTGATGCTGCCGGCCGCCGCGTCGTTCAGCCTTTTCGGCACAGGGCTTGTGCAGGCGCGCGTGGTGATGCTGATCTACTTCGCGGCGTTCCTGGCGCTCGTGTGGCTTGTAAGCAAGCGGCTTTTCGGAGGGATCGTGGCGCCGCTGGCCATTGTGGTAGCGGCGTGTGCCCCGTCGGCGTTCGTTCACGGAGCGACGGTGCTGGGCGAGGTTCCCGCCCTAGCTTTCTTGATGGGCGCGGTACTTGCACTGTCTCAACGTAGATTTCGCATGGCGGGGATGCTGCTTGGGTTGGCGGCGCTGACGAAGTTCGTCTTCTTTCTGGCGCTCGTGCCGGTTGCACTCTTGGCGGCGATCGAGATGGCATCCGTCCCGCACGGGCTCCGTTCCCGCGCAGGCAAACCCTACCTTGTGACGGGCGCACTGGCATTCGTGCCGGCGATTCTGTGGGAGGCGGTACAGCTCGGCGTCCTCGGCCTGCCGGCGTATTTCGAGAACAAGTATCTGTTTGTCTCGTTCCTGATGGGGAACTCGGGCGCGGGCCAGCTTGCGCAGGGAGCATCGCATCTGGCGGCGCGGATGGCGACTCTGAACGAGAGCTTCGGCAGGCAGGGTCTGCTTGTGCTTGCGGCGGCAGCAGCGGCGGTGGGACTCGGCGTGGCGGAACAGCGCGCGCGCCGCGAGCGTGATAGCGACCGCGCGGCAAGATCAGCCGCGACATTCCTGTTGTTCTATGTCATCACTCACATGGTGTGGTGGCTCCTGTCGCCGAACATGGGTTTCTGGCGCTATGCGTTTCCGGGATACGCCGCCGCGGCGCCGTTTGTGGCAGGGGCCTTCGTGTGGTTCGCGCACACCCGGCAGCCCGCCGCCATCCTCGCAGCCAGCGTTGGAGCGGCTCTGCTGGCGGCGTGCCTCATCGCCCGTCCGGGAATCCGGGAATACAGGTATGTAGCCAGCGCCTCGTCCGGAAACAAGCTCGCCGTCCAGCGCGCCACGGCGGCATACGTGAGGGCGCACTCCAGACTGGGGGCGCTGTTCGCTTGCTGGGGCTGGTGGCAGGCCCCGGAAATTCAGTTTCTCGCGCGCGAGGGTTTCTACGACATCACGCGTGGCACGAGCCGCCGCTTCCTGAACCGCGAGGCAGCCGCCGGACGCCGGACCATGGTGATCGTGTCGCCCTACCAGGACAGCTTCACTCCGCCGCCCGGAAACTGGGTGTACATTCGCAAGTACTGCGGCGATGTGAAGCGCAGGATCGGCGGCGGCGATGGATGGACCATCTGGGAGTATATTCCCGACAGCGATACGGTAGAGCAGTATCGGGCAGCGAGAGACCGCGGAGATTTCACGCAGATGAAGCCCTGGGTGGAGCCGCCCTCGGGCAAAGCCGCCGCCGGACAGATTCAGAGCGGATTCTATGGCGACGGATGGATGGAGCGCAGGGCTGGCGCGTGGTTGAGGCTGCCCGCCAGAGCGCGTTCGATCAAGATTGCCGGGGTGGCCGATCTGGAGCCGTTCGAGAACGCACCGCTGAAGCTGTCCGTCAGCGTAATGGGAGGCCCACGGACGCCGCATATCATCAGTTCGAGCGGGGAATTCGTCTTAGATGTGAAGCTCGAACCGGGCATGCGGGCCTATGAAGCGGTGAACGTGACGCTGTTCAGCGACCGCTGGTACGTTCCCCGCAATCTGGAGAAGAAGCCGGAGGCGAGAAGTGGACTGAAAGGGTGGCTGCGATCGCACCTGCGCGACCGCATGGGCCTGCGAATACCCGACAGGCGAGAACTGAGCGTTCGAATACTGCGCCTGGAAGCCCGGTAAGCGGGCACCGCCATTACCAAGCCGATGCAGGAGCGGCTATATTAACGCCCGGAGGAGCGTTTTGCGCGACACTTTTTTTGTAACCACACCCATCTATTATGTGAATGCCGTCCCCCACATCGGGAACGCTTACACGACAGTATGCTGCGACGTGCTGGCGCGCTATCATCGTCAGCTCGGGCAGAAAGTGCTGTTTGCCACGGGAACCGACGAGCACGCGCTCAAGGTGCTCGAGGTCGCGAAGGAACAGGGCATTGACCCTCTGGCCTACGTGGACAGCATGGAGCCGAAGTTCAAAGAGCAGTGGGCTGCCCTAGGGATTTCGTTTGACGACTACATCCGAACCCCGGAAAAGCGGCACGTCGAGCTTGTGCAGAAGGTCTTCAAGAAGCTCCTCGATTCGGGCGACATCTATCTGGGGAGCTACGAGGGCTGGTACTGCACCAGCGACGAGACTTTCTTCACCCCGTCCGAAGTCACCGATGAGCGCTGCCCGAACCCCGAGTGCTGCCGCCCGCTCACATGGGTGACCGAAGAGAACTACTTCTTCCGCCTGTCGGCCTACCAGGACAGGCTTCTGGAACACATGACGGGGCGGCCGGGCTGGCTTCAGCCCGAGTTCCGCGCGAACGAGGTGATCGCCTTCACGCGCTCCGGGCTGAAGGACCAGTCGGTGACTAGGGTCAACAGCGGCTGGGGCATTCCTGTTCCGGGCAATGAGAAGCATGTCGTTTATGTGTGGTTCGATGCCCTGCTGAACTACCTGACCGTTGCCGGATACCTGAGCGACGACGAAAAGTTCGCGCAGTGGTGGCCGCCGAGCGTTCAGATGATGGGCAAGGACATCTTCGTGCGGTTCCACTGCACGCTGTGGCCGGCCATGCTGATGGCACTCGGGCTGGACGTGCCGGATATGCTCGTGGGGCACGGCTTCTGGACGAGCGAGGGCGAGAAGATCTCGAAGTCGAAGGGCAACGTTGTGTACGCCACGGAACTCGTCGCGGACCTGGCGAAGCTCTCGGGCACGAAGCCGGCGATCGCGGCCGACGCGGCGCGGTATTTCCTGCTGAGGGAAGTGCCGTTCGGCGCGGACGGGGACTTCTCCCGGACAGCGCTGTACCACCGCTTCAACTCGGATCTAGCGAACGATATCGGCAACCTGCTGAACCGAACGCTTTCTATGCTGCACAGGTGGTTCGGCGGCGAGATTCCGCCGTGCGACACGTGCGACGATGGACTGAAGGCGACTGCCGCGCAGGTTTCGGCCGAGGTGAAGGCGGCTCTTGAGTCTGTTCTTCAGTTCTCGCGAGCGCTGGAAGCGATATGGTCGCTCGTCGCGGCGGGAAACAAGTATGTGGACAATAGCGCTCCGTGGGCGCTTCACAGGGAAGGACGCGAAGCGGAGCTTGCCGCGGTTATGTACAACGCGCTGGAGACGGCCCGGGTTGTGACGGTGATGATCGCGTCCGTGATGCCGAATGCCGCCCGCGAAATGTGGCGGCAGTTCGGGTTGGACGGCTCGCCGGACGGCGGCGTGTGGGATGAGATGGTCGCCTTCGGCGGCCTGCGCCCCGGCACGAAGGCGCGCAGCGCCGACCCGATCTTCCCGCGTATTGACATCAAGAAGGCTGTGAAGCCGGAGCAACCCCCCACGCCCCCGAAGCCGAAGAAAAGTGAAGCGAAGCCAGTGATTCAGTACGATGAGTTCAAGCGGCTCGACATCCGCATCGCGCGCATAGTGTCGGCCGAGCGCATCGAGGGGGCAGACAAACTTCTGAAGCTGATGGTGGACGCGGGAGACACGGACGAGGACGGCGCCCCTGCTCACCGCCAGGTTGTCGCCGGCATCGCGCAGTACTACAGCGTCGAACAGCTTCCCGGCAGCACCATTGTGCTTCTCGCCAACCTCGCCCCCGCGAAGATTCGCGGCGTGGAGTCGCAGGGAATGCTTCTGGCAGCCGACGTGGATGGCCGCGCGATTCTGTTGCGGCCGGACACCGAGCCCCCCCCGGGAGCCACAGTGCGGTAGGAGACGCGTCAGGTTGAATCCCCACCCGGCAATCGTCCATTTCCCGATAGCCCTACTGGTTGCGAGCTTCGCGTTCGACCTGCTGGGCTTCGTGGCGAAGTCCGACTCGCTGAGGCTCTCCGGACGCTATTGCCTCATTCTGGCGGTCATCGGGGCCGCCGCCGCATACTGGAGCGGCCTGCAGGCGGCAGGAGAAGCCCGAGGCATTCCGGAGATCGGCGATTACCTCGCCGCGCACAGAAACGCGGGGGCCATGACCCTGATTCTGGGGGCGGCTCTGCTCGTGGTGAGAATGGTGGTGGTGTTTCGCTACGGGCCGAGCCGCATGGCGATGATCGTGTATCTGTTCGTGGCGCTCATGGCCGTCGTTGGCGTGCTCCGGACGGGCTACACGGGCGCCGAGCTTGTGCAGAGATTCGGGGCGGGCGTCGAACCGGTGCAGCGCGTGATACAGAAGAGGCAGTCTCAGCAGAAGCAGCCAGCTATAGTCGCACCGCCCGCCATCCCGGCGCAATGAAACCGGCGGCAGACTAGATAAGCCCGCGCTCGCGCAGACGGCGGCGCCGGAGCGTGCAGGGCTCACAGATGATCGAGTCACAGAACAGCCAGTCTGGCTGAAGGGCGAGCCTGGCGGTTACCGCGCTGACCATCTCTTGCGCGTCCATCAGTATTGAGGGCGCGGCTGCCACAAGGCCCGTTTTCGCGATTCCGCGCTCCAGCAGGAATTCGTCCACCATGCCGAAGTTCGCGCTGCAACCCGGGAGATCGCCGGTGATGGGCATCTGGACGGCCTCTCCCTCTCGCCACACAAGGGCCGCGCGGCCCCAGAACTCACGGAAGTGAATATCGTTGTAAGGCAGGCCGGACGCAGATTCGGCGAAGTGGATCATCGAGTTTCGGGCGCTCGTGACCCCGAGAAGCAGGATGCGCGCCCCGAGGCGGTGCGCGGCATCGTACGCCGAGCCCGCCCCGAGACCGCTCGCGTTCTCCCTACCGCTCGTGATCTCGCGCGCAAGAGGCCCTCTCGCCACAACCGAGAACGCGGGATGAGCGCTGCGGAGAGTTCCCGGCCACAAGCGAAGGGTCTCCGGCAGAACGCCCATCCGCCAGGCCGGAGTTGTCTCGATATCGAACGGCCTGGCGTTCCAGATGCCCGCGAACGAGTAGGTGAACGATGGCATCATCAGCGTCCCGGACGGGCCAAGGCACTCAATGAGAGTCGCGATGACATCCCGCGGTGCATCCGGCAAACCGAGCGCCTTGTACGAGCTATGAACGCTCAGGAGATTGCCGGGCGGCACGCCGAGCATCTGGAGGCCGTCAAGCACTGGCTCCAGCACCCTGCCGCCGCCCGGGCCGGTCATTTCGCGGCTGGCCTCCGGCTCCATTTGCGATAGAGGGAATCGTCCATCATCATTCTGATGAACACTCCTCCGACGACGGAACGCGCGCGGAAGACCGTCACGTGGCCCGTTACGGTGTCGTGCCAGTCGCCGAAAGCGACGCGGTCGGGCGATTCGTTCAAGAACTTCCAGAGCGAGGCGATTGTCTCCTGGAAACCTGCTTTCGTGTCGTGTAGCGATGCCGCCCAGACCATCCAGTCGCCCTTCGTGTATGTCTTGCGGTTGTCGAGCGGCAATCCGTAAGCGTTGGTCCGGGCGGGATAGCTGGCGAGCTCGGTTCTGGCGATGTCCTCGTCAAACAGATTGAGATCAAGGAGCCTGTCCCAGACCAGGTTGTACTTCATGCTCCACGAACCCGGCTGATCGAAGGCGAGGCGATAGTGCCCCTCATCCGCCGCCATCTTTCTCCACTGGCGGGCCATTAGCTCGGCCATCGCGCGGAACTCCCGCGCGATATCATCCTTGCCGATTTGCGCCGCCATCTTCGAATAACAAGCGATCCCGAGGATGGCTTTGATGGACAGATTGGTGTTGTGCGCAAGATGCCCGGCGAAGTCGTCGGTGCAGAGCTGGTTTTCCGGGTCGAGGCCTTTGGAGGAGAGATAGCGCGCCCATTTCGTCAGCTCGTCCCAGTGACGCTTCGCGTAGAGGGCGCTGCCTTCACGGTCGCAGATTGCGGCGGCCATGATCAGCATATTGCCCGACTCCTCGACCGGCATCTGCATCGCCAGGTTGTCCGGACCACCTCCATACGCCTGACCGTTCGCAAGAGGGTAGAGTCCGACGTCGTGCGGGGCGAAATCGTGCGGCCAGAGCGACGACTCGGCATACTGGAACACAGGCTCCATCAGAGCCTTCAGCAGCTCCCGGTTAAAGAGCAGAAACATCGGGCACGAGGGGTATGTCACGTCCACGGTGGCCATGCACGCGCCGCTCGAACTCTCCTTGGAGAAAAGAAGCGGCTTCCCGCCGGGGCCTTCTACAAGCTTGTGCGCGGCTATGGCCTGGCGATAGGCAAGCGCGACGATATCGGCGTAATCATCGCCGCCGACGCGGCGCGCATCGTTCAGAAGCTCGCGGTCGAACGCCTCGCAGCGTTTCCGGACCGCCGGGTACTGCTCGATTCCCTCGGAAATGACGCTGAGAGGGTCCGCGCCGCCGCGCCGCCAGTACGGCCGCAGCTTCCGATGGAAGTATTCGACCGAGTACAGGTCGTCGTAGGTCAGCGCGACGAGGCGCGAAACGGGCCTGCGCCCCACCCTGCCCATCGGCAACGAACATGCCACCGCCGTCGCTTCAGCAGCGCGAGGCGGCGTGAGGGATGCCGCGCCTTCGAGCGTTCCCCTCGAGGTGAAACTGGCTGCCGCGTCTTCGAAGGTGGTTACAGCGAGGCTGGCACCGGGCTCATCGCGGAACGCAAGGTGCAGATAGCCCCAGTCAATGCGGATCTGATCGCCAGCCCTTTCGAGGAAGGGCTGAGCGGTGGTGCCGATTTTCGCGCCCGCAAGCGGCCGGGCTTCCCGTGTACGGTAGGTCTGCCAGGTGACTTCCTGCTCCGGAGTGTGAACGACCCACACACCAGTAACCGCACCGAAGACCGCCACGTCGTGCGCCGCGCCGTCCGCCGAGCGTGCCTCGACCTCGATATAGCTGACAGGCCGCGACAGCAGTTCGAGGTCGTCGAGCAGAAGCGGAGTCAGGAATGTCACGTTGAGGACGACGCCGGCGGCTTCGAAGGTGTACAGGGAGCGCGCCGGAGTGACAGTGAGGCCGGTCTGCTTCATTGCGGGCACATCCGCCGGCGAAGCTCCGGCAAAGCGCCAGGACTTGCCGTCAATGCGCGCCATAAGCGTGAGCCGATGCTCGGCGCCTGTCCAATGGCAGGTCTCGGCGTCTGTCAGGCTGTCGGCCGGTGACCATACGCTGAAGTACGGGTCAACGACGGCGAGGGGCACGGCCGGAGGGCGGATGGGCTTGCGAGGCGAGGCGGCGCCGGCCGGGTACGCGGTCAGCCACACAGCGGCAGGGACAGCCAGCAAGCACTTGACAATCGTTGCCATCATTCCGGCTTCAGACCTGCTGCCGCTGCGACCAGCTTCGCAAGGTCTGCCCAGAGAGCATCCGAATCCACACTGGTGATCCAGCGCACAGTGCGCCCGCCAGACTTCTCGGGAATCACGAACTTGAAGTCGTCGCCCAGGCGCGGCCGGGGCCGCTCTTCCGGCCGGGTCATCCCCAGCAGATGGGCGATTGTGACCTCGTCCCACACAGGCCACGCGGTCCGATCGCCCGTCACCGAAGCGACCCCTTCGGGACTTGCCGTCACCTGTTTGATCAGCAGATCGGCGAGAAACCGCCCCGGCTTCCCGAGATGCCCGAGCATTGCCTCGGCCTTCGTGGAATTGACGACGAGGTCTTTTATGCAGACGGCGGCGTCACCGACGGTGATAGGCGCATCCGAATCGAGGATGACCTGCCAGGCGCGGATGTCCTGCTTCACGTTCCACTCGTCGCCGCCTTCGGGCCAGTTCTTGAAGCCCATGCCCACAATCTCGACACGGCTGGCGAGAGACGGGTCCTTGATAAGCGCCGAAGCTGCTTCGGTCGCCGCGCCAATCACGAGGAGGCGCAGCCTGTTGGACGGCGAGTAGGCCTTCGACGTCTGAAGGATGAGATCAACGCCCGCGCTCGCACGCGGAACACGGGCATCGGCGAGCGGGACGCTCGACCCCGCCACAACGCGCGGCGGGGAGGCAAGGCCGAGGTTGCCGAGCACTTCTCGCGCTACTTTCGCCGAGGACTCGGCGCGCGGCTCCGCGAGGTTGGCCGCGTGGGTTGTCACCACGGCTTTCAGGTCCACGCGCGGGCTGAGCGCGAGGTGCGCAAGCGCCCACTGGTCGTCCATTTCGGTCCCGATATCCGTAACAAGTATGGCGGGAATGCGGTCGGGCATTTCTTGTTTTACCTTCCTGTTCTGCGCCTTCCGCGCGGCAGACGGGCCGCGGTTCACGACGACAGTCCCTTGCGGGACTCTGACATCCACAGCAACCCCCGGAGGGGCGGAGTAGTTGAGGTGGAGGCGCGGCCCCTTCTGCCACCAGTCCACGCTGATGTCTCCGTGCGGCGTGGGGACCGTCCCCTTCGCCCAGTCGAGACCGGCCGTGAACGGCTCGATGACAGCCTTCTTGAAGCCGGGCGCATCGGGGCGCACGCCGAGCACGCGGGTGCTCAGTTCGTAAGTGGGCGCGGACGACCAGGCGTGGCACCACGAGCGTTTGTTCTCCCACTCCTCAAGCCAGGTTGTCGCCCCGCGGTCGAGCATGGACTTCCAGCGCCGCATCTGATCGGGAGCATACTGGTAGTAGCCAGTGTGATCGAGCGCTCGCAGCACGTAGAACATGAAGTAGGGAGTCGCCTGCACAATGTCGTTGCGGAGCATCTGTCCCACCAGCGGGCGGCGGCGCTCGACCGGCGCGATGTCGAACAGCAGCGCGAGTGCCTGTGCATGCTGGCTGAGCGAGGTTCCCTGCTTGCCGTCGCGGTAGCTGTTGACATAGGCGCTCAGGGTTGGAGACCAGAACGCCTTCTCGTAGGCTGTCTTCAGCGCGGCGGCGCGGGAGCGGTAGAGCGCGGCCTTCGAGGGGTTGCCCTGCTCGTCGCACAGATCGGCGGCCGTGACGAGGGCGCCATAATAGAACGCGTTCAGAATAGAGCTTGCGCCTTTATCGAAGCGCCCCAGATCGCTCGACCAGTCTATGAACACCCAGTGCGGAACGTCCGTCAACACCCCGTCAGAACCCACGTGCCCGTTGAACCACTCCAGCACACCATCCGCGACCGGCCACACCTCGCGGACAAGATCGAGATCGCCCTCCCACAGCCTGTAGTCCTGAAGCGACAGAATCCAGATGAGGCTGAACGTGGGGATGATCTGAGGCTCCCAGCAGGGATAGCGGCTGTAGGTGATGCCGTCAGGCTGCCTGCTCCAGGCCATGGCGCGAAGCCCGCGCGCGAACGGCCGGGCATCGCCGAACGCCGCCATCTGCACCAGCGTCTCCACGCGAGCGTCTCCCCAGTACTGAATCTGCTCGTAGCCGGGGCAATCCACATAGGTCTCCTGCAAGCAGCAGCGCAGGCTGTGGCAGCCGACATTCCATATCTTGTTCAGCAGCGGGTCGGAACACTTGAACGCCCCCCGGAACTCGAGGGGGTAGCTGAAGAAGACCGTGTTGATCGCGTTGATTGTGAGCGGCTTCGTCACATCCTTCGCTGTAACGATCAGATAGCGGAAGCCCTGATAATGGTAGGTTTCGAACTTCTGCTTTCCTTCGCGCAGCACGTACGTGTCCGGGCCGCCGATATTGGCGCCGGGATGCTCAGCATACTGCATCTCGATGACGGCCCCGGCCGGACCATCCAGGTCGAGCCGCACGAAGCCCGTAAGCTCGCGGTCGAAATCGAGAGTGAATCGGGCACTCGAAGAAGCTGGTTTAATGACGATGGGCTTCGCCTTCGTAAGGTCAGAGGCGCCGGCGACGCGCGAGGGGTCGGCAGTAAACTCGGCGCCTTCAGTCTGCTCGACGCGGCGGCGTGACACGTTCTCATCAATGGTGACGAGGCTCCAGGTCACCAGCCCGGACTTGCCCTGATAGCTGGCGTCCGGCCTGCGGTCTGTCTCGGGGGGCAGCGGCTTTTCGAAGTCTTTCATGGTGGGCTGGCTGAACGGCCCGGCAACGCGCCATGTCTGCGCGCCGCCCTGCAGGCTCCGGTCCGCGCTCACAACGAGCGGCTTGCCGCCAACCGTACGCGGGAGCTCCAGCAGAAGCTCCCATTTGTCCACTTCCTGCCCCACCTTGATGAGCACCTCATTCCAGCCCTTGTTCAGGTCGAGCTTCAGCCGCTCCTGTCCGATGGCCGCGCCCCGGCTGACAGCGCGCGAGAAGAGCTTCTTCCCGTTGAGCCACAGCGCCGCCGAATCGTCACTGCCCATCCGCACAGTCACCGTGCCAGCCTCGGCGGCGTGAAGATACGTCCACACGTAGGCCACCGCCCGGTCGGTAGGATATCGCGAAAACAGGTCGAAGCTGGCGTAGCGGCATTCGGCGGAGGCGCGGGGCGTGGCGAGGCGGCCAACATCCGTGACTGCGGACGGGCGCACGAGAGACTCCTGCATCTGGGGAAGGTCGCGCGGCATGAGCTTCCAGGGCGTTGAAGCGACCTTCACCGGCTTCATCCACCGGCTGTCGTCGAAACCCGCCCTCATCCAGCCCGCGGGATCGTTGCGAGCGTCGAAATCGGCGACGTATCCGATATAGCCGGTGCGCTTTGCGCGGTTGTCCCGCCAGCCGGTGGATGCTGTCGCCTTCCACGCACCGGGAGTCCCAAGATCGACCGCCGGCCCGCGGCCAGCGGAGACCTTGCCCCGGCAGACGAACCCTCCGTGACCGCTGTGAACCTCGGCCTGAATGCCCGTGTTGAGGTGAACGTGCGCGGCGAGGACGTTTTTCCCCTTCTTCAGGTGCGGCGCAAGGTCGTAGGTCTCATAAGCATAGTGCTCGAGATCGCCTTTGAGCGGACCGCGGCCGAGCCGGACACCGTTGAGATAGAGGATGTAGCGGCTGTCGGCAGACATCTCGATACGCGCGCTCTTCGGTTGCGACGCAAGGGTGAACTCATTACGGAAATACACGTGCAGGTTCTGCCTGGTCTGCAACTCGGCTCCGGGAATCCAGACCCAGTTCCACGCAGGCACCGGCGCCGCATTCGCTCCGGCGCCGGCAAGCGCGACAACGGACATCATCTTCAGTACTCTCAGGTGCATTCAGTATCTCTCCGGCTTGTTGCTTCCCGCGCCATACTTCGCCGCCAGCGGGCCGGGTTCCTCTTGCTGAAACCCACCACCATCGCTTCTGTTGACCTGGAGCCAGGCAGTCGTTTACTATCGGGGAGCGCGGAGGCGCACGATGCCCTATGTCCGCTGAAACAGCACGCACACGATTTCTGAAAACGATGAACGGCGAGATGCCCGCCGACCGGCTGCCGGTCCTAGAGTGGGCGGTCTGGTGGGACCAGACGATTACTCGCTGGCACGGGGAGGGCCTTCCGGACGAACTGGACGGCTGGGGTATCAAGCGCTTCTTCGGGCTGGATATGGACTACCAGTGGTGCTTCCCGAACATGCTCGCCGGCGCCCCCACCCCGTCCGGGCACGGCAAAGCCCGCATCGAAACCGAGGCGGACTACGACGCCGCGCTGCCGTTTCTGTATCCCGACCCGGCGCCTCTGAACGAAAACGCCGCGCGCGAGCGGGCGCGTCAGCAGGAGGCCGGAGACGCGATTGTGTGGATATCGCTTTCTGGGTTCTTCTGGTGGCCAAGGGTGCTGCTGGGCATCGAGCCTCACCTGCTTGCCTTCTACGACCAGCCCGGCCTGATGAAGCGGATCAACAGCGATCAGCTCGCGTTCATGAAGCGCTGCGTCAGCGCCATATGCGCTATCTGCACGCCGGACTTCATGACGTTCGGCGAGGATATGTCCTACAACCACGGCCCGATGATCTCGAAGGAGCTGTTCGATGAGTTCATGGCACCGTACTACCGCGAGATCATACCCATCCTGAAGGAGCGCGGGATCATCCCGATGATTGACAGCGACGGCGACATTGAGCCGCTGATCCCCTGGTTCGAGGAGGTGGGGATCGAGGGCATCCTGCCGCTGGAGCGCATGGCGGGCGTGGACGTGGCGCGCATCCGGGCAAACCACCCGAAATGGAAGATGATCGGGGCCTTCGACAAGACCGTGATGCATCTGGGCGAAGTGCGGATGCGCCAGGAGTTCGAGCGGCTGCTGCCCGTGATGCGCTCGGGCTATTTCGTGCCGTCGGTGGACCATCAGACCCCGCCCGGGGTGTCGCTGCAGGACTACCAGCTGTATCTGAAGCTGCTGCGGGAGTACGCCGCGCGGGCCGCGGAGGGGTAGCGCGGCAGCATCAGTGTAAGGGCCAGAATCGCGGAAATCCGGATTCCATGCCTCCGCCCGCCCCGCGGCTCCGTGATTCTACCGGCTGTTCGCCAGCCGCACGATCTCGATCTTCGGGCCGCCGAAGTTGATAAGCAGCCCCACCTGATACCCCGACGCCTTCAGATACGAAAGCGCCTGCACCCTGTCCACATCCTCCAGCGCCGCGCGCACCGTGAGATTGAGCATACATTCGCCCACAACGAAGTCCACCCGCTTCTTGCCCAGGCTGAACTGAAGTCCTTGTACGTCACCTCGGTGTCCACTTCCCGCGCGGCATCCAGCCCGGCCCACGGGTCTTGTGCGCCTCGATACAGCACCCAATGATGCGGGAGGTTAGCTCCGCTCCGACATCGCGTATTCCGGCTTCAGATTGTTGTTCAATAGCTGCTTTGTCTCCAGAATCGCTGAACAGATGAAGCCCGTTGAAACGCTGAATCCGGACTTCAGCGGCATCATCCTCCTCAGCGATTCAGCCCCCTGCAACCAAAGCAGCGTACACTCTTAGACTAACGGGCGAGCCGGAAGCCGATGCCGGACCAGCTAGCGGACGGGCTACTGCAGTAGCGGCAAGCGCAGCGGCTGCCGGCGGCGTTGCTGAGCCAGCTACCTCCGCGTTCAACCCGACTGGTGCCCGTGAGATCAAATGGACTTGGGCTCCCGGGATACGAAACACACCACTCCGCAACCCATTCCTCCACGTTGCCAGCCATATCCTGCAGTCCATACGGACTCGCGCCCGAAGGATAACTCCCCACAGGAGCCGTCTGATAATGCCCATACCCACCACCCGCGGAGTTGTGGTCCAAATAGTTGTTGCACTTCTCTGCGTCCCACACGTTGCCCCACGGATAAACGTTCGGATAACTCCCCGTCCAGCGAGCCGCCTTCTCCCACTGCGCCTCCGCCGGCAGATGGCCACCCGCCCAAGCGCAATACGCCTCAGCCTCGTAGTACGTCACCCCCACAACCGGGTGGGAATCCGTCTGTGTGAACGTGCCCGTGCCAAAGTCCTGATCCGCCGCCCAGTAATTCGGCTCCGTCCGGCCCTCCGCCACCGTCCAGTCCCAACCTTCGCTTGACCAGTACGCAGGATTGCTGTACCCCCCCGCCTCCATGAACAGCCGATACTCGCCCCGCGTCACCTCGTACTTCCCGATCCAGTAACCCGAGAGATACACGGAATGCTGGGGCAGCTCGCTATCGATCGAATTCGGCTCGTTGCCGTTGTTGCCCATCAGGAACGAACCCGCCGGGATGTAAACCATCTCGGTCACCGCAGGGCCGATGTAGTTCTTCACCTCACCAGTCACCGTCAGCACGCTGCCGTCCCAATCTCCCATGACCACTAGGAAGTCCGACAGCAACGCGGTGGTTCCAACGACCGTGATCTCGCCGCTGGCGTCGTTCAGCTTCAGGGGACTCTCGGAGACGACACGGCCCGCCACCTTGATAGGGTTGGGCGGCGTAGGGGAATGCTGAAGGTCCCTGACACGGACCAGGCAGGCACCCTGATCGGGTACCTGGTAGGTGCCCTGAACGGGTAGAACGAGCGCAAGCAGCACGCATGCAAATAGCAGCTTCTTCATTTGCAGTTCCTCCCGCTGCCGCTCCGCATGGAACGCCAACGCGGAGCCCACTACTTCAGTATTGCACATTGCCGGGCTGGCGTCAAGAGGCTATGGGAAAACGGTATTTCCTTGTGAAGTGTGTAAATTGGAGTCTGCTCTTGTCTGCTGAATGGCTAAGCAGCCTGCTCGGGCTGCTGTTTCCTCGCCTTCCTTCTCCTCAGTTCCCAGATGTCGCTGCCCGACCAAC
>JBPOJE010000012.1:0-88452 GCA_052033935.1 Armatimonadota bacterium | reverse complement strand
GCCAAGGTCCAGCGGCTCTATGATTCCGCCAGAACACCCGCACAGAGGCTCTTGGAGCGCAACGATGTCCCGGAAAAGACAAAGGATTGCCTGAGGCAGACCTACGAACGCCTGAACCCTGCCGCGCCTATCCGAGCCATCACCGAACTCGTCCGCAGGCTCCAGGAGACCCTGAGTACGGTACGATTACCCGTGAGGCAGTACGGTGCGACTCAGACAGGCATCCTGAGCGGACGTCGGGACGAATACTCTCGGACAGCAACCCGGGAGAACATCTCCGGGGCGATCCGGCGAGGCCGTTACTCAGCCTGTCTGATGGAGGCCGCGCGCCCGGACGCTGTACTCGAGCGCAAGCCATGCGGCCGACGTAGCAGCGGCGATCGCAAGGCACACCACGATCCGTACATGGGCACCGCTCCAGCCATCCATCGCGTAGTGCGCCCACGCCTCGGCAAGAACAGCGCCGATGATGATGCCGAAGCAATTTGCGCGCTCCGTCACAAGTGAGTTCTTCGAGACAGCCAGCCAGGACGGCCGGACCACCCTGAGCACACGAACAGGCGAAGGGAACCAGCCCGGCACCGAAGCCCTGTACGCCCGGTATTCATCCGGCCATCTCGCGCTCAACTCGCTCTCTTCTCTCCTGGCGATCAGCCCGTGGATGACGGCAAACGCGGCTGAGTAGATGACCAGAAAGACGTAGCTACCCAGTATCAGGCACAACCCAAGGCCCACTAGAAAGCTTCCAACATACATCGGATTGCGAACAATCGAGTATGGGCCGCTGGTGACAAGCCCGTTCTTGCCATACGCGGTCTTCCACGCGCGGGCAACGAGCCGTATCGCGACGCCTGTTGCGGATACCGCCAGACCGAACATATCCACACCAATATCGGCGATGCCGCCGATGAACGACTGCGAAGGCCTGCAGGTCAACACCGCCGCGGCCAGAACGACCGCAACAAATAGCCAGTTCTCTCGTGCTCTGGACATTTTGGCTGTTAGTTCTCCTCTGCCCCCGGGTATGCCGGGGCGTTACGCCACATCTCCCAGGGAGTTCAGCGCTTCGTGATGTCCCACCTCACTCTGCTTGGGACAGCCCCGCGGGCTCTTTGGGTCGCCGCATTCCCAGCCCGATTATTCCGGGCGCATCGCGGGGCGCACTAGAACAAACAACGCAATTGCGGCTGCGGTTTCCGTTGCCGCAAACACGCCGGCGGCCAGGCCCGGACGCCTGGCCGCACAGCGAACGAATGCGGGAGCCTTCTAGCTCTCCAGCCCCTTGAACTGCGGCAGCCAGCCGCGGTTGGCCTCGAACATCTCGTCCACCATCTGCTTGATCTCGTCCAGGCTCAGCACGGCGGAGGTCAGCGGGTCGTGGCAAACCGCGTGGAACACCTTCCGGCGGTCGCCCTCGATGGCGCCTTCGACAGCCAGGTCCTCGATGCGCGCGCTGATGTTGTTCAGGATGGCAAGCTGCGCGGGAAGCGCTCCGACATGCATCGCGTCCAGCCCGCGCTTCGACGCCAGCACCGGAACCTCCACACAGCACTCCGGCGGAAGGTTGTCTATCAGACCCTTGTTCAGCACGTTGCCGTTGAACTCGAACAGGTCGCCATCGCCGAAACAGGCGTTGAAGATGCTGGCGGCGTACTCGTGTCCCCGGTCCAGGTTCACGGGCGCTTCGAGCTGCTCCTTGATGCCGTCACGCCAGGTATCCTTGATGCGGAGATACTCGTTGAGGATGTAGGCGTGCACGCCGGGGTTCCAGTTGGTACCCGTGGTGCAGTACTTCTCGATCAGGTCCTTGCGCTTGCGGAACCAGGCGACATACTCGGAGTTGTGCCCACTCGATTCGGTGACGTAGTAGTCGAGATGCAGGAACATCTCGTTGCGAACCAGCTCGGACTTGTAGATATCCTCCCTCGTCTCCACAGCCTCGAGGATGCGCGGGTAGGCGTCGTCGCCGTTCTGCTTGAAGGTCAGATACCAGGCCTGATGGTTGATGCCGGCGCAGAGGTAGGTAACCTCCTCGAACGGTGCGCCGATCCAGTTGGCGAGCATCATGGCCGTCCCCTGAACGCTGTGGCACAGCCCGGAGACGGTGACGTTGCTTTCGGACAGCATCGCCTTACAGAGCATGGCCATCGGGTTCGTGTAGTTCAGGAAGATGGCCTTCGGGCAGTAGCACTCGATGTCGTGGACGATGTCGAGCATGACGGGGATGGTGCGCAGCGCGCGGAAGATGCCGGACGGCCCGCGCGTGTCGCCGATGTTGGTGTCCACGCCGTACTTCATCGGAATCTCGATGTCGGTGCGGAACACGTCCACCCCACCCTGCAGGATGGTGCAGACGACCCCGTCGGCGCCATCGAGCGCTTCCTTGCGGTCGGTCGTGGTGATCACCTTCGCCGGGTAGTTCCCGGCCTCGACGATGCGGTCCACGGCCTTCTTGATGAAGTCCAGGCGCTCCGGGTCAATGTCCATAAGCGCCAGCGTGCTGTCCTGCAGCGCGGGAAAAGTGAGAATGTCGCGGACCAGGCCCCGCGTAAAGCCAAAGCTGCCTGCCCCGATGAATGCGATCTTCTTAGAAATGGGAGTAACCCCCTTCGTTTGGTCTTGCTGGAGATGTTCGATTCGGCGGGCGGAGTTTCCTCTGGCGACGGTGCAGGTTCAGTTGCCGGGTTGCTGAGTGGTTGGGTTGCTGAGCAACGACACGTCATTCCGGACTTGATCCGGAATCCAGAATCCGGCGCGGGTGGGTTCTGAATCAAGTTCAGAATGACGTTTCCCGGGGTTCAGAATGACGTGATTGGGGGTTCGCAATGACGTGACCGGAATGACGCGAGCGCTTGTCCGCAACGACGGAGAGGGCTGTCCGGAATGACGGGGCGGGTTACCCTCCGGAGTTGCCGCTGATCACTATGTCGCTGCCGTCGCCGCGGTTGTCGCGGATACGTTCGTGAGACGAGGGCGCGAAGACGTTGCCGGATAGTACCCCCTGCTTGACCCCCTTGCCGATCGATATGCACGGCCCGAACGCCTCGAAGCGGCAGTTCGTGATGGAAGCGCTCCCGGCGGACTCGAGGTTCGCGGACCAGATTCCTTTGTTCTCCTTGGCGCGGGGCAGGCGGCAGTTGTTGACGAGCAGCGACCCGCAGGCTTTGCAGTCAATAGCGGGCGCCCCGTTCGACTGAAGCTCGGCGTTTGCGACGCGCACGTTCGCTTTCGGGTTCAAAAGGTCGAGCGTCATGTGGTGGTTCCAGAAGAAGCCGCCAGTAATACCAATGGTGTGGCCCTTCTCACCATTCACGCGCACGCCGACCGAGCAGGCGTCCGTCGCACAGTCCTGCAGAATTCCCCAGAACGCGCCAGACTCATCGTCCACGAACTCGAAGCCCACTTGCAGCTTGAAGGCGAAAAGCTGGCTCGCGCGCATGCCGTCGTTGTGCCCGAACCGGAACGCCGGGCCGGGGAACATCTCCGATGCGTTGTTCCACACCTCGATATTGCGCAGAGTCGGTATGTCGTACGTGCGCGTCACATACACCCCCACCCCGCGCGGCGCCACGATGAAGACGTTCTCGATGTTCAGCCGCCCGGTGTTGCTCTTGCCGTCGGCCATAATGCCGTCGTCGCAGTACTGCAGGCGGGTGTTGGAGATGGAGACGCCGCACCCGCTGACCTGAATCGCCGCGGGATACTTCGCACCGTCCTTGCGGTCGTAAACAAGAGCAAGCGCGTGGACTGATGCCCCTTCCTTCATCGTGATGGCCGGGCCTTTCGCGTGACTCACGCGAAGCGTTGGCATCGGGCAACTGTCGGCGTTCCAGGCTCCAGCGACCGCTCCATCGAGGCTCTGACCCTCGATCTCGAGCGGCTGGGTGACGATGTACTGCCCGCGCGGGAATGTGACCGGGCGAGATTGCTTGCGGCCCGCTTCGATGGCTTTTCGGATGGCGGCCGTGTCGTCGGCCTTGCCGTCGCCCTTTGCGCCGAAGTCGAGGACGCTGAGAGACGAGGCGGCGGTAACCGTGCCAGTTGCATAGAACACGCTGATGAGGCTGACCACAAATATGTTGCGAATGGAAAGGGACATAGGGTACCTCCGGTTGCCAGTTCTACCTGTGGCGTAAGGGTTCCTGCGGCCGGAGGTGCACGGCTGAAGCGGTACAGTGCGCACCACTGGCGGGAAGCCACGCCCTGAGCGGCAGCATCGTGGTGTTGACATAGGTGCAGGGCGGCCACCTCGACGTCCCGTTGCAGTGCGCGGCCGCTGCGGGTGCTGGCTCTGCGGCACCCCAGGTGCTATACTTGACGTCGGCCTGTGCGGAGGGCAGCAGGGGCTGGCACGCAACCAGCGTGCACGTCGCCCGCTGAATTCACGGCAGACACAGCCACCCCTGCATGCTTTGCCCGCAAGGTTCACGAGCCGCCATATGAGCACAACCTACAAGAATAGAATCCTACACCTAGTTCAGGCCTTGGACCTTAGCATCGACCCTGATATCCAAGTCAGTGGCCGGCCACCGACGATGGCGAACTCTGAGTTCTTGACGAACAGAGAGCAGAGTGACTGGGCCGAAGCTCTAGTCACGACTGCGATCAACGAGAACGAGCCAGGGCTGCTTGCAGTCCCGTACGGTCGCGCAGACACTATCGCCGCCGGGGATGACGGCTTTGCTGCGTTCTACGCCGCCTACCAGGACGAACTCAATGACGTTGGGAAGCGCCCCGACGTCCTCATCTTTGACCGCTCCAAGCTTCCGGCGGGCACCCCTGACACATCTAGCCCCGCAGTTGTGCAAAGCGCGATTGCGGCGATCGAAGTCCGCTCCAGTTCCTTCCTCGCGAGGCGGTACGCTGATTACATGGAGCAGCGCGCAGCCGCAGCCCGGGCAGCCTGCAGCCGAATCAGAAGCGAGATACTCAACAGCGACCTTGCTGTTCTGCTACGCCAGAAGAGCCCTGAACTACACCGCTTGCTGTTGCAGGCAAGCGATGAATCATTCAAGGATTGGGATTTCCGACGACCCCAATGGTCATCCTCATCCTCACTGCGTCGTTTGAGCGCGCTTTTCAGTGACCTCAAGACACAGATCGCAGTTCTACATAAGCGTGACTACCTGAGCATCACGCCGAAGGTGGAGGACATCGCTCTGGTCAACCGCTGGGTGCAGCGTTTCGGCGTCAAGCATTATTACTTGCAGGTCTTTTTTGACAAAGCGTATCTGATACCTTTTGAGCGCATCTTGGAAATCGCTTCACACGCAGAGAACGAAGGTCCGGTCTTTGCTGTGGAGCGCGACGTCAAGAACCAGGGCAAGACAACGATAAAGATCAATGTGCACGTTGGGCATGAGGTCATTGGCAGGATCGACATGCCAGTGCATCGGTCGCAAATGAAGGAGTTCGGCAGCGGGCGGCTTCTTTTCTACGTGACCTTTGAAGGCGGCCGTGGCTATCTGGACGGTCGCGTGCTGAAGGAGGTTCTGGGTGTCGGCTGAAGCAGTCGCAAGCTATCACAGTCGTGTTGGTCTGGAACACAGACGGCGTTACGGGCAGTTCTTCACACCGCCGCCTGTCGCCAAGTTCATGTGCCGTTGGCTTCTAGAGAGAGGGGCCAAGGATCTGTTTGATCCGGCCTTTGGTCTCGGCGCGTTCTACTTCGCCGCCCGTGAACTGAACGCGGCGGTTTTGTTCAGCGGTATCGAGAAGGATCCAACGGTGCTGTCGCACTTTCATCAGGCCCATCCTGGCGGGTGCGAAGGGACACTGAACGTGGCGAACGCGGACTACTTCTCCGTCTGGCACCGCAAACATGCTGCTATTGTGTGCAATCCGCCGTACATGCGCTTTCAGCACTTTGAGGACCGTCAGCGGGTCATATCCGCGCTTGCTAGGCACTTGGGCGAAAGTTTGACTGGCTACCTCAACACTGCGTCCGCGTTTCTCCTGAAGTCGCTTTCTGAACTGGAATCCGGTGGCTGTTTGGCTTACCTAATGCCGCTTGAATTCCTTAACACTGGCTACGGGACGACTGTCAAGCGTGCGCTTCTGGACAGGAAGGTTCTCAAGGCGCTGGTGCGGCTCGAGCCCGAGGATGCGGTGTTTCCCGATGCGACGACTTCCCTTGGGCTCGTTCTTGTGGCCGATGACGGTAAGGATGAGGCAATCACATTCTACACCGTGCAGTCGCTTGCTCAGTTGGAGGGCGGCCTCGGCAGTCTGCCATGCAGCGCCGCCATCCCGCAGGCGGAACTAAGCCCCACCGCGAAGTGGTTGCGACACTTTGAGACACCGTGTGACGTCGTAGGCAGTGCGCTGCAGCCTCTGTCGCTGTACGGCACGTTCTCCCGCGGGATAGCGACCGGGGCAAACGCCTTCTTTGTCCTGTCAAAGTCTGAAGCACAGAAATGGGAGTTGCCGTCGTCCATCTTCCACCCATGCATCTCGCGGAGCTCACAGGTCGGCCAAAGCCGTCTCACGGATGCTGCCATCGCACACCTTGTCGAAACCGGCGAGCGCGTTCTGCTGGCGGACCTTGCGTCGTCGCAGTGCGAGGCAGTAAAGCGGTACATTGAACACGGTGAACGCGAAGGCCTTCACAGGCGTTACCTCACCCGCATGAGAAAACCCTGGTACAAGCTAGAGAGTCGGCAGTCGGCCCCTATCCTGATTGGGGTTTTCTCCCGGGATGGCTTCAAGGCCATTCGCAACACCAGCCGGGCAGTCTCTCTGACCTGCTTCCACAGCTTCTACCCAAATCTCTTTGGTGCGCATTTCGTGGAGCATCTCTTCCTGTATTTCGCCTCGCCCGTGGGTCAGCAGATAATGTCAGCGGAGGTGCGGCGGTACGGCGCCAAGCTGGACAAGTTTGAGCCGCACGACCTGAACAAGGCATTGGTGCCCACGCCCGAAGCATTCAGCAGCATCTCGAACGATGCTGCTACGGAGTACGTTGCCCGTTTGAGCCGTGATGGTGCTGCTTCCGGGTTGAAGGGGCTATTCGATGACTTGCTCGCGTAGTGCTTGACTATCGGCACGCCTTGGTAAGGCTGGCCATTGGCCGCACCTGTCCCATGCCGCCGGGTGTCCGCACCCGGCGGCGAGAACGCCACTCAACGGAATGAACCCGCCAAGTTTGTGCCAGCCCCTCTGTGGCCTTTCACCTTGCCCCGTCAACGTTTTTCCTTTCCCAAACAGCAGTTCTTGTACTTGCGCCCGCTTCCGCACGGGCATGGGTCGTTGCGGCGGGCGGTCGCCATGTTCGCTTTGTCCTGCTCGGCGGCCATCGCCATAATCTCGGCGGGCGCGCGCTGCTGCCGCAGCAGCCCGGCCATCACGCGCATACACGGGTCCACATGATGATAGAACTTCTTGAACCCCACACACAGGTAGTTCAGCCCCGGCTGCCCGTCCGGCGTCTTGAGGAAGCGGTCCTTCGGGCAAGCGCCGTTGCAGGCGAACAGCACGTCGCACTGCCGGCAATACTCGGGCAGCAGATCCTGCTTGTCCGTTCCGAACTTGCGCTGGAACGGCGAAGCGGCCAGGCTTTCGAGCGACGTCTGCATCAGGTTGCCGAGGAAGTGTTCCGCGTTGACGTAGTGGTCGCAAGAGTATAGATCGCCATTGTGCTCCAGCGCCATCGCGTTGCCGCAGGTCTTCGCATACACGCAAAGGCTGGTCTCCATCCCAAGCCAGGCTTCGAGCGCTACGTCGAAGTGCTGCACGAACATCCGCCCCACATCGCGGCGCACCCACTCGTCGAACACATCGCACAGAAACTGGCCCCATTTTTCAGGCCGGGGCGTCCAGTCCGTCACGCTGCCATCCGGCAACCGCTCGACCGCCGCAATGAACTGGATGAACTCGACGCCCTCGTCGCGGAAGAAGCGGTAGACGCGCTTCCCGTGATCCGAGTTGGCGCGGTTGACGACGCAGAGGATGTTGTGCTCGACGCCGTGCTTCTGCAAGAGCTTGAGGGCAGCATGCACCCGGTCGAAGGTTCCGTGGCCGCCTTTGTCCGTACGGTTCGCGTCGTGCAGGTCGCGGGGGCCGTCCATACTGAGGCCAATCAGAAAGCCGTGCTCCTTCAGGAACCGGGCCCACTCCTCGTCGAGCAGGATGCCGTTGGTCTGAAAGGAGTTGGTGATGTGCATATGCGTGGGGCGGTACTTCTCCTGAAGCTCGACGGCCCGTCGGAAGAAGTCGAGCCCCATCAGGGTCGGCTCGCCGCCCTGCCAGGCAAACGAGACCTGCGGAATCGTCTGCGCCTTGATATACTGACGTGTGAAGGATTCCAGTACGCCGTCCGTCATTCGGAAGCCCGACGCGCCTTTGTAGATAGACTCCTTGCGCAGGTAGAAGCAGTAGCTGCAGCCCAGGTTGCAAACGGCGCCGCGCGGCTTCACCATCACGTGGAAGGCCGGCGGCAGCGTTCCTGGAGCAGGCTCGGCGGGATCAAGGAAGGCTCTGGGTACAAAGAGTTCGCGTTCTGGCACAGCGGCGGCGGGGTTCCTTTCGTCGCTCTTCAGGATAGCACACCTGCGCGTAATGTTCGATAATCGAGAGGTCTTGGGCCCATGCCCGGAGAAGATGGTTCCGGGTAAAGTGCAGGAGTGGGGAGGCCCAACGCCGACAGGAGACCATACATGAACATACCAAACGATCCCAAAGAAGTCCTCGACATGGCAGTCAACAACGAGCGCGAGGCCTATGAGTTGCTCTGCGCATCACGCGACGCGTGTGAGGACAAGCTCTCGAAGGCGACTTTCGACTTCCTGGCAAAGGAAGAGCTGAAGCATATAGACGTGATCCAGAAGTTCGGCGAGACAGGCGTGGCATCGGCACCGGACACGAGCAAGCCGCTCACCAAAGCGGATGCCGCTAAGGGAGTCAAGGGAATCTTTGAGCAGTTCGGCTGGCAGTACGAGCAGGCGGCTGCGACAGACGACCGGATGGAAGCCTACCGGACCGCGATGGACATGGAGCGCCACGGGCATCAGCTCTACGCGAAGGCCGCCGAGATATCCACCAATCCCGAGGCGAAGAAGTTCTTCGAGTTTCTCGCGCGTGAAGAGGTCCGGCACTTCGAGATTATTCAGGATTCGTACGACTTCCTCTCCCAGCCGGACGCGATGCTGGCGATGGAGGAGCGCTGGATGCAGGCCTGACACCCAGCGTTCGGGCGCGTGTTGCCGAGACACGTCACTGGCGGAGAGAATGCCATGGACGAAGTTTTCGGACGGGACTTGCTACAATCGCACACTGCCGGCCGGATTTGGCCGGTAGGATGAGGTTTTGATGTGAAGACTCTGCCGGATCTGGAATCGAGCAAGCAATTAATGCTGGCGGTGGAGAGTCTGCCGCCCGATAGATTGCGTAATCTGCAGGACGAGCGTCTGCGGGCGGTGGTCAAACGCGCTTACGAAACGGTGGAGATCTACCGGCGGAAGTGGGACGAGGCCGGCGTCAAAGCAGATGATATCCGCGGCATCAGCGACCTGTGGAAGCTGCCATTCCTAGAGAAAGACGACTTCCGCGAGGCGTATCCGTTCGGGCTGTTCAGCGCCCCGTTGACAGAGATCATCGAGATTCACGCGTCTTCGGGCACTACAGGGAAACCGACGGTGGTCGGCTATACCCGCGGCGATATCGAGATATGGGGCGAAGTGATGGGACGGACCTTCGCCGCCGGCGGTGTAGGGCCGAACGACATCCTGCAGAACTCGTACGGCTACGGCCTGTTTACGGGCGGCCTGGGTGGGCATTACGGCGCCTCGAAGGTGGGCGCCAGCGTGATCCCCACAAGCACGGGCAACACCAAACGGCAGCTTCAGATAATGCGGGACTTCGGGACGACGGCAATCTGCTGCACGCCATCGTACGCCATCCTCCTGGGTGAAGCCGGCCGCGAAAGCGGCACGAACTTTGAGGAGCTCCCTCTCCGGGTCGGATTCTGCGGCGCGGAGCCGTGGTCGGAGAGCATGCGGGGCGAGATCGAGCGATCGCTGTGCATCAGGGCAGTGGACATCTACGGGCTTTCGGAGGTAATCGGGCCCGGCGTCGCCTATGAGTGCCTGGCTCAGCAGGGCCTCCACATTGCGGAAGACCACTTCTTCCCGGAGATCATCAACTCGCAGACGCTGGAGAATGTTCCTGACGGAATGCACGGTGAGCTGGTCTTCACGACACTCACCAAGACCGGCCTGCCGCTCATTCGCTACCGCACGCGTGACATCACCAAGCTGCACAAGGGCGACTGCCCGTGCGGGCGGACGCTGCGGCGAATGGCAAAGATATCGGGCCGCACGGACGACATGCTGATCATCCGGGGCGTGAACGTGTTCCCCTCGCAGATCGAGCAGGTTTTGGGCGAGGTGGAAGGCACCGAGCCGCACTACCAGCTTGTGGTGGACCGGCAGCCGGGGCGCATGGACGACGTTGAACTGTGGGTGGAGGTGTCGGAGTCGGTGGTGTCGGACGAGGTCCGGCACCTGGAAGGACTGGAGCGCAAGATCGCAAAGGAACTTGAGAGCGTGCTCGGTCTTGGAGTGAAGGTTCGGCTTGTTGAGCCGAAGTCAATAACCCGCAGCGAAGGTAAGGCAAAGCGGGTGGTGGATAGAAGGGACCTGGGCCTATGAAGGTCAGCCAGATAACAGTATTTCTTGAGAACAAGCGGGGCCGCCTGGCGGATGTGACGGAAGCTCTGGCGGAACACGACGTAAACATCCGCGCGGCGTCCATAGCGGACACGATAGACTACGGCTTACTGCGGCTGATTGTTAGCGACCCCGTGCGGGCGCGTCAGGCGCTGATGGAGCGGGGCTTCACTGCCAGCGAAACGGAAGTGCTCGCGGTGGAGGTGGAAGACCGCCCGGGAGGACTGGCGAAGATCATCCGCTGCCTTGCTGACCAGGACGTGAACATCGAATACCTCTACGCTTTCGTTGGCAAGAGCGGCGAGAACGCGATTGTCGTGCTGCGTTCGGAAGACACGGAATCCGCGCGAACAAGGCTTGTTGATGCGGGAATGACTCTTCTGAGTGGAGAGCAGGTACACACACTGTAGCGCCATGGCAAACACCAAACTACCCCCTCTCAAACACAGAATCTGGAACCCGCGGGTGGAGAAGATGGACCGGGATCAACTCAGGCAGCTTCAGCTTGAGCGCATGGTTCAGACGATGCAGCGCGCCTACGATCGTGTTCCCTTCTATCGAGATCGCATGGACTCCATCGGCATGAAGCCGGGCGATGTGCGCAAGCTCGAAGACATCGCCGCCCTGCCCCTGACAGTGAAAGACGACCTGAGGGACGCGTACCCGTATCGCCTCTTCGCCGCTCCCTTGAAGGACATCGTCCGAATCCACGCTTCGTCGGGGACAACGGGGCTTTCCACCGTGGTCGGCTACACCAGGCGCGACATGCTCAACTGGTCGGAGTGCGTGGCGCGGGTTATTACCGCCGCGGGCGTTACGAAGCACGACATCGTGCAGATATCATTCGGATACGGGCTGTTTACGGGAGCTTTCGGGCTCCATCAGGGGATGGAGCGTGTGGGCGCGTCGGTGGTGCCCCTTTCGAGCGGGAACACCGAACGGCAGGTACAGATCATGCGTGACTTCGGCGTAACTGCGCTGGTGGGGACTCCCAGCTACGCGCTGCACATTGCCGAAGTGCTCGATGACAGCGGACTCAGCGCCGACGACCTGGAACTGCGCGTGGGGCTGTTCGGGGCGGAAGCATCGAGCGATATGCTGCACAAGGAGCTGGAAGCGAAGCTGCAGATTCTGGCCACCGATAACTACGGGCTGTCCGAGGTGATGGGGCCGGGGGTTTCGGGGGAATGCCTGGCGAAGTGCGGCATGCACATCAACGAGGACCACTTCTATCCGGAAATCATCAATCCGGAGACGGAGGAGGTTCTTCCGCCCGGCTGCGCGGGCGAACTGGTGCTGACAACCATCACCAAGGAAGGGATCCCCCTGCTGCGCTACAGAACACACGACCTGACGCGGTTGATTACCGAGCCGTGCGTGTGCGGGCGCACACAGTGGCGGATGGCGAAAGTCACCGGGCGGACCGATGATATGATGATCATCCGCGGCGTGAACGTCTTTCCGTCCCAGATTGAGGCGGTTTTGCTGGAGATCAAGGGCGTGGAGCCGCAGTACGAGCTCGTGCTCGAGCGGGTGGGCGCACTCGACCAGATTGAGATCCGCGTGGAAGTTACACCGGACATATTCGAGGGCAGCATGGCCCAACTCGTTGCACTGGAGAAGAGGGTACGCGAGCGGGTGCAATCAAGGTGCGGGATTACCCCGATCGTCTCGCTCGTTGAGCCGAAGTCCATACAGAGGAGTCAGGGAAAGGCGAAGAGGGTTATAGACAAGAGGGTGCTCTGACCACGCGCTTCGGCGCGGCGTCAGACGGAGGATGAGCCGGCCTGCAGCCAAGATGGCCACAGGAGAAGTGGAAGGAGCTGATTGTGCCGAAACGAGCAGTATGGGGGCTTGCCGCCTGCTTGGCACTGGCTGTGCTGTCAGGCGGGTTCACACCCCTCACCAGCAGCGGCGTGCAAGCCGCCGACATCGTGTGGCACGGGTACACTCTGAACCGGATATACCAGCCACAGGGAGGACCGACGCGATTCCGAACGGACAGAGTATCGCTTTCCGCGGCGGCACAGATTGACCCGAAACTGTCGGCGTATGTGGAGGTGTACTATCACCCCTTCGTCCCGGCGAAGGAGGTGGCGGAGCCCAGCAGGATCTACCTCGAGAGCGCATACACAGACATCAAGCTGAACCCGGGGACTCTGCGCGTGGGCAAAGGGCGAAGGATGGCTTTTGCCATCACACCGACCTACCCCAACCGGAAGACCACGAACTACGGCATCTTCTCCGAGGCCTTCACCCAGGACAGGGCGCAGGGAATCCAGTATTTCGTGGACAGCAAGCACTACGAGGCGGGCATTGCTGTGGTGACCGGGATGCGCATCGGCAACCGGGCGATCGGAGACGTGACGCTGGACGGCACCAACCTGGTCAAGAACCTTGCCGACCGGGATGTACCGCACGATATCAATGAGACGCTGCAGATTGAGGGCAAGTACGGGATCACCCTGAAGAACGGGGCGAAGTTCGGCATTACCGGCTCCTTCGGGCACCTCGACCAATCCGATCTCGACTTCCTGAACGCCGAATTCAAGAGCAACACTCATACGTCCAAAACGCACAACCGCTACGGGGTGTACGCCTTCTGGCCTTCGGGCAACTACCTGCTGCAGGGACAGTATTTGCTTGCGGAGACGAGCGACATAGACCACAGCGGCTGGGAGATAACGGCAGGCTACCAACCCCAGGGGATGAAACCCAAGTTCTTCGCCCGGTACGCCGGGGTTGATATGGACATGGCTCCAACCAGCAACCAGTACACCTGGGACAAGCGGCAGATATCTCTGTCGCTGGTGAAGCCTCTGCGTCCGAGCGTGTGGCTGCAGCTCGAGTATGAGCGCAACATGGAGGATCCGGGCGGCGGGGCCGAGGACGTCCGGGACGACATCACGTTGCTGGAGCTGTTTACCGGATTCTAGCCGTGCGAAAAACCGCGAACTCAGATTGTTGAAAGGCCTCCCGCCGCAACGGCGGGAGGCCTTTTTGTAAAGACAGCGTAACGGCCCGCGGTTAGACCCGCGCAGGCTCGGCAGCGGAGGCTTCTGTCTCGCCGGATCCGAAGGCTCTTGCCACCCGGTCGGCCTCTGGAGCGGGAGTCAACAGCGAGACGATAGGCATCACGATGAGCGGCACGAATATTGCGACGGCCCCCGCGATCGGAACTCCATTCTTGCCGAGATAGAACGACAACCCCAGCGAAAGCGTGAGGCCGACGAGGAAGCTCGTGATGGCAGCAGCCTTCGTGGCGCGCCGCCAGAACAAGCCGTACACGAACGGTGCGAGGAACGACCCCGCGAGCGCTCCCCAACTCATCACCATCAGGTTCATGATGAAGTCGAAGCGGTAGTAGGCGACGTAGAGGGAGAGGGCGACGAAGACGGCGCAAAACACGCGCATCAGCGTCATTGAGTTCTTGCTGGCCTCCTGCTTGCTGCCGCCGAGTAGGTCAATGACAATCGCCGACGACGCAACGAGCACCAGCGACGACAGGCTTGACATGGACGCGCTGAAGATGAGCAGCAGGATGACGAGCGACACCCACGCCGGGGTCTCGGTCACGAGGAAGAACGGCATGAGCTGATCGAGGTCCGGCTTGCCGCCGACCATGATCTCGGCGGGAGGCGTCGGGTAGAACAGATGCGTGAGCGCGCCGGTAAAGTACGCCCCGAACGCGATGATCAACGAAAAGATGCTGGCCACCCACATGGTGCGGGTGATGTCGGATACGCTCTTGATCGAGTAGAACTTCTGCACCATCTGCGGCAGGCCCCAGGGCCCCAGGCTCGTGACGACGACTAGGCAGAACAGGATAAGCCAGCCTGGAACGAGCAGGCCGTTGTCGAGCGTGGCAGCCTTCTGTAAGGCGGGCATATACTCGGGCGCCATAAGACGATGCGCCGCGACGGGCAGCCCGCCGTGAAGGCTCGTCAGGAAGATCACCATCACGAAGACGCCAGCGACCTCGATAATGCCGCGGATGAAGTCGGTGAGCGTGAGGGCGAAGTAGCCGCCCATAATGAGGTAGAGGCCAGTCATGATAGCGAGGCTGGACAGCGCCACGGTGTAGGACATGTTAAAGTTTGCCTTGAAAAGATAGGACAAACCCATATACACCGAGGCCGAATACGGGACCAGCAGGCAGAAGATGACGATGGCGGAGATCGCCTTGAGGAAGCTGGAGCCGTACCGGGCTTCCAGGAACTCGGGCATAGTGAGCGCGGACAGGCGGACGGTCATGTTGCGGGTGGGCGCTCCGAGAATCTTCCACGCGAGGAAGCTCCCGAGAATGACATTGCCGATGACGATCCACATGACGCCCATGCCGAAGCCCCACCCCAGGCGTCCGGCGTACCCGACGAAGAGCACGGCGGAGAAGTACGTCGTGCCATAGGCAAGAGCGGACATCCACGGCCCGATGTTTCTGCCGCCAAGGAAGAAGTCGGACACATTCTTGTTCCGGCTCATGGCCCAGTAGCCGATGCCGAGATTGGCAAGGATGTAGATGATGATGACAGCGATCTTCATATACCACTCACTCCTGATAAAGACGCCGCGGCGGCCTGGTTCTTCCCTTCCTCAAAGGCCCTGAGGTTGACCTCGAGACCTTTCTTCTTTAGCCTCTGTTCGTAGGCGGCCCGCCACTGCTCATCGGAGAAAGGCAGTAGCGTGGAGAGCGCTCCGAGGACCGCCGAGTTGATGACCCGGGGATCGCCGAGCGCTTCAGCGATGAGCGGGCCATCCACGGGGACGATCCGGCCTGCTTCCCGGGCCAACGTTTGTTCGATATCCGCCGGATACTGCGCCTTTCCGGAAAGCACGGGCATGGGCGCGATGGACTGGCGGTTCAGCACGATGGCGGCGCCCGGTTTCAGCGCCGACAGCGCCCGCAGCGCCTCCAGCCGCTCGAAAGCAACCAGCGAATCCACGTCTCCCACGCCGATTATCGGCGAATGGACGGCATCTCCAAAGCGCACATCTGAGGTTACGCTTCCGCCCCGCTGGCTCATGCCGTGGGCTTCTGCCTTTTTCACCTCCAGACCTGCCGCCAGCGCGACTTCGCTCAGAAGATTGCTGGCAAGAATGATGCCCTGCCCCCCGACCCCGACGATTCGTATGCTTGTTGCGCTCACTTGCTGACCTCCACGGCATGCTTCGGGCACATCTGCTCGCAGATTCGGCACCCGTTGCACAGGCTCTCGTCAATGGTCGCGCACTGGCGGCCCTTCTTTTCGGCTGAAGGGTCCGCCGACAGCGCCGGGCACCCCAGTTTGAAGCAGAGCTGGCAAGCCGAGCAGGCTTCGGTATCAACAACCAGCGCCTCGGACGTGACGCGGGCCCGCAACACGCAGGGGCTCGTGGCGATGATCACCGCCGGCCCGTCGAAGGCCAGACCCTGCTCGATTGCCGCCCGGGCTTCCTGAAGGTTCAGCGGATCAACGCGGACCACATACTCGGCCCCGGTCGCCTCGCAGAGGCGAAGGAGGTCTATCTCAGGCGCGCTGGCCCCCATCAGCGTCTTGCCCGTGCCTGGATGCTCCTGCCCCCCTGTCATTGCTGTCGTCCTGTTGTCGAGGATCACGAGCGTGATGGGGGTCTGATTGTAAACCGCATCAATAAGCCCGCTGATTCCGGAGTGCAGGAACGTGGAATCTCCGATGACGGCAACCTGCGGGCGGGTATCGTCTTCGCGGCGCGCGCGGTGCATGCCGATTGCGCTGCCGACAGACGCGCCCATGGAGATGCAGATATCGAGCGATTCGAGCGGCGGGAGCGCCCCGAGCGTGTAGCAGCCGATGTCGCCCGGCACGACGGCGCGCATTCTGTTCAGCAGCCAGAACACGCCGCGGTGCGGGCACCCCGGGCACAACACCGGCGGGCGTCCGGGCAGAGCGGACGGCGGCGCGGGCGGCGGACCGGAGCCTTCAATGGCGCCCTTCACGATAACGGGATCGAGTTCGCCCTCGCGCGGAATCAAATTCTTGCCGTCGCAAGCAATGCCCATTGCCCGGATCTCGGTCTCGATGAACGGATCGAGTTCTTCGACGACGATGAGGCGCTCGACGCTTGCGGCAAACTTGCGGATCTTCTGTTCGGGGAGCGGCCAGGTCATTCCGAGCTTGAGCACGCTGGCTTCGGGGAAGGCTTCGCAGACGTGCTGATAGGCGACGCCAGACGCGACAACTCCCATCACCCCGCGCTTCTCGACTCGGTTGATCGGGGTCTCTTCGGCGAATGCTTTCAGCAGCCGTTCTCGTTCGAGCACGCTCGTGTGCCTACGCTTCGCGTTGGCGGGCACCATTACATATTTGCCCGGGTTCTTCTGGAATGCGGGAAGATCCGGGTTCTGCCGCCCGCCGAAAGTGACCGGCCCCGCGCTGTGCGCCACTCGGGTGGTGGTGCGCAACATCACGGGCGTGTCGAAGCGCTCGGAAATCTCGAATGCGAGAAGCGTGAACTCGTAAGCTTCCTGGCTGTCCGATGGCTCCAGCACCGGGATGGAGGCCATCCTGCCAAAATGCCGGTTGTCCTGCTCGTTCTGAGAACTGGCCATTCCGGGGTCATCGGCGCTGACAATGACGGCGCCCCCGTTGACCCCCGTGTAGGCAAATGTCATAAGCGGGTCGGCGGCCACGTTGACTCCGACATGCTTCATGGTGGCAAGAGCCCTTGCCCCGCCGAAGCTGGCGCCCGCGACAACTTCGAGGCTCACTTTCTCGTTGGGAGCCCATTCGCAGTACACATCGGGGTATCGGGCAAGGTTTTCGAGAATCTCGGTGGAAGGGGTTCCAGGGTAGCCAGAAGCAACGCGTACTCCCGCTTCCCAGGCGGCTCTGGCAATCGCCTCGTTCCCGGACAGAAGCTTCCGGGCGGCGAGTTTGGTATCAGTCATAAATGGTTATCGTTTCCTGCTTTTGATGATGCTTTTCCCGCAGCAACAGCGTATCACGATTGGCGTTTCGGGGCAACCTGGCACGCGGACGGGCGGCGCAGGGATTTCTGATACAATAGCCCGTGCCGAGCATGAGCGAATCGCAGAGCATTCCAGACAGCTTTCATCCCGCCGTCCGGCGCTGGTTCGAGCGCGCGGCCGGACGCCCCACCCCGCCCCAGGCGCTGGGATGGCCAGTTATCGCCTCCGGCCGAAGCTGCCTCATCTGCGCCCCGACAGGCTCGGGCAAGACCCTGGCGGCCTTTCTGGCGGGCATTGATCATCTGGTCCGGGCAGGACTGGTGGGCGAGAAGCAGAAGGGCGTCTATCTCCTTTACATATCGCCGCTGAAGGCGCTGAACTACGACATCGAGCGCAACCTTCGCCTTCCGCTGGAGGGGATTGCGGCGGAGCTTCGGGCGAAAGGGATCGAGCCGCCCGAGATCACGGCCGGGGTGCGCACAGGAGACACGCCCTCGAAAGAGCGTGCGCGCATGGCGCGGCGTCCGCCGCAGATTCTCATCACGACCCCCGAATCGCTGAACCTGATTCTCTGCTCTCAGGCGCGCTCGATACTGCGCGAAGTGCGGCAGGTGATCGTGGACGAAATTCACGCCCTGGCCCCGAACAAGCGCGGCGCGTTTCTCTCGGTGCTGCTGGAGCGCGCCGAAGAGATCGCAAAGCAGAGCCCCGTGCGCATCGGCCTTTCGGCGACGCAGCGCCCGCTCGAAGAGACGGCGAGGTTCCTAGGCGGATACGGCCCGGACGGCAGCCAGCGGGCGGTCACAATTGTGGACGCAAGCATGCGGCGGGATATCGAGGTGTCGGTCTCCTCGGCCGTGCCGGACTTCCACGGCCTGAAGCAGGGGGAACTCTGGCCGCACATCGAGGCCAGTCTGCTAGGCGAGATACAGTCGCATCGCTCCACGATTGTGTTCGCGAACAACAGGCGGACGGTGGAGCGGCTGACGCTGAGCCTGAACGAGCGGGCGGGGTCGCGGATCGCCGAGCCGCACCACGGCAGCATCTCGCCCGCGCGCCGCAGACAGACCGAGGAGAAGTTGAAGCGCGGTGAGCTGAGGGCGGCGGTGGCGACAAGCACGCTGGAACTTGGCATTGACATGGGCGCGGTGGACCTGGTCTGCCAGGTGCAGTCGCCGAAGGCAGTATCGAGCAGCCTGCAGCGCGTGGGCCGAGCGGGGCATCTCTTCAGCCAGACCAGCCGCGGGAAGATCTTCTGCACGTCGGTGGCGGACCTTCTGGAGTCGGCGGTCATCGCGAAGGATATGATGGAAGCGAAGGTGGAGCGGATCCATGCGGTGGCGAACCCGCTGGACGTGCTGGCGCAGCAGATCGCCGCCATGACAGTGCACGGCCCCGTGCGGGTGGACAGCATCTACGAGACCGTGCGGCGATCGGCCTGCTTCAACAACCTCCCGAAGGAAGCGTTCCTGCGAACGGTTGAGATGATGGCCGGGCGGCTGGGCAAGGGCTTCGACGCACGCGTGTCGCTGGACAGGGTGAACGGAATGCTGCTTCCGCTTCCGGGCACTCTGCGGACGGTGATCAGCAGCGGAGGGGTGATCCCGGACACCGGGCAGTTCCCCGTGTATCTTGCGGGCACCCGGCTGAGCATTGGTGAGTTGGACGAGGAGTTCGTGTGGGAGGCGCGGGAAGGCGAGGCATTCCGGCTGGGCACGAGCCTGTGGCGGATCGAGAACATCGAGGCCGACCGAATCTTCGTTCATCCGACAGCCGGGGTTCCGGCCAAAGCGCCATTCTGGCGGGGCGAGATGATGTGGCGCAGCCCCGATCTCGGCCGGGACATCGGGGAGTTTCTGGAAGGCGCGGAACGGCACAGAGCGGCGGGCGATCTGGAGGACTGGATTCGCGGGGAGCTTCCGGTGACGCGGGACGCCGCCCGGAACCTGGCCGGAATGGTGGATCGGCAGATGTCGCACGGTGCGTTGCCGACGCGCAGGCGCATCGTGGTGGAGCGGTTCAGTGACGCGCTCGGCGAGGAGCGTCTGGCGGTCATCACGCCGTTCGGGGGACGGGTGCACCATGCGCTGCGCATTGCGATTGTCGAGATGCTGCGGGAGGTGACGGGCGCGGCGCCCGAGTCAACCGCGTCCGATGACGGGGTGCAGGTTCGGCTTCCCGAAGACATCCCGGACACAGCGGGCCTGCTGCGGCGTCTCACCCCGAAGCGGTTCCGCGAGCTTCTGGATCGGGGTCTGCAGCAAAGTCCGCTCTTCGGGCTGCGGTTCCGGCAGAACGCCGCCCGCGCACTGCTGCTATCGGGAGCGCGTCCGGGCAAGCGCAACCCGCTCTGGCTGCAGAGGCTCAAAGCCAAAGACCTTCTGCAGGTGGCGCGGGCGACGCCGGGATTCCCGATTGTGGCCGAGACCGCGCGCGAATGCCGTCAGGACTATCTGGACTGCGACACGGCGGCAGCGATTCTGGCCGAAGTGCAGGCCGGCACGATGGAAGTCGCGGAGAGTTCATCCCCAACGCCCTCGCCCTTCGCTGCGGCGCTGGAGTTCAGCTTCATCGGCGAGTTCATGTATGTGTGGGACCGCCCCACAGGAGAGGCGGCCCGCGACGCGGCCCGGGCGGACAGCGATCTCGGCGCGCTGCTCGAAGCGGGCGAGCGCGGGATTGACGCCGAGGCAGTCGTGCGGCTTCGCGACGAGGCCCTGCACACCACCGAGCACACACGGGCGCGCACCCCCGCCGAGCTGGCAGAGGTGATGCGGCGGCTGGGCGATATCACGACGGCCGAGGCGGCGGCCGCCAGCGCGGACCGCACAACCGCCATGCTGGACGATCTCGCCGCGAGGGGGGTCGCTTCGCGCATTGCATTGGGCGGAGAAGAGCGCTGGGTTCTGGCTGAGGAGGCGGGCGAGTGGGCGAGCGCCGCCGCGAATCCGGATGCGCACGAGGACTTCTGGCGCGAGCGCGCCGGTGATTTCATCGCCTGCAACCCTGGATCGTCCCCCGAGTCGTTTGCGCTCCGGTACGGTCTGGAAACGAGCATGGCGGAGCGGGCGTACGGGGAGATGGAAGCCCGCGGCGAGGCCGTGCGCGCGGCGGGAGGCTGGATTTCATCCGGCATGCTGGAAGCCGCGCGGCGGATTACACTGGCGATTCGCAGGCGGGAGTCGAGCCCTGCCAGCACGGCGGCGTTCCAGAGCTTCGTTTTCGACTGGCAGAACCGAACTCCTGGCAGGCGGCTCGACGGCCCGGACGCGCTGTGCGGGGTGGTCGAGAAGCTGGCCGGTTTTGCGGTGCCCGCGGGTGTATGGGAAGCGGAGATCTTCGCACGCAGAATCAACGCCTATGTTCCGTCCATGCTGGACAGCGCGCTTGCGAGCGGGCAGATCGTGTGGCGCGGCATTCCGGGCACAGGGCGTCCCGGACACGTGGCGTTTCTTCCCCGTGCGCTCTCCGGCGCTCTGCCGGGCGCGGGCTGTGACGATGACGGTCTTTCGCCGCTGGAAGCGGAGATTCTGACGCTGCTACACGAGAGGGGCGCAAGTTTCCTTGTTGATCTCGGCGTTGCGAGCGGCAGGGATACGCGGCTCTTGGAAGAGGCTCTGCTCGGACTCGTGTGGAGGGGACAGGTGACACAGGACAGCTTCGGCGCTTTGCGCGTGGCAAGGGGCAGCAGGACGGCGACACTGAAGGACGCGGCGGCGCGCGCTCATGGAAGTCCCCGGCAGCGCTACCAGCAGCTCAAGCGCCTGCGTCCGCCGCTGTCACCGGGAGCACTCAGCCGCTGGTCCGTGCTTCCGACGGCCGGCCCGGAACCGCCCGACGAGGAGGCCGCCGAACTGATGGCCCGGATTCTGCTGGACCGCTACGGAGTGGTGACCCGTGACGTCGCGCGCAGAGACAGCTTCGACATCGGGTGGGGTTCGCTGTACCGCGTTCTGGAGCGGATGGAGATGGCGGGCGAGATTCTGCGGGGCTGGTTCGTGCGGGATTCGGGCGGAGCGCAGTTCGCACTGCACGAGGCAGCGGACGCGCTGCGGCGGCTCGAGAAGCAGGGGGGCGATGGGCCGCCGCTCGCCGTCAGCTCGTGCGACCCAGCCATCGTGACCGAGGGGCCGTGGACGAGGCGTCCCGCGAACACCATCGTGTTCGTGCGGGGGCAGGCGGTATTGCTGCTGGAAGGCGGGGCGAAGCGTCTGACGCCACTGGCGGGAGATAGCCAGGCCATCGCGGGCTTGGACGCGCTGGCGGGCCTGCTCGAAAGCCCCTGGCCGATGCGGCCGCTCAGGAGGATAGAAGTTCAGTTCTGGGGCGAGCGCGAGATAACGGGAACTGCGGTGGAGGCGGAACTGCGGTCGAGAGGTTTCGGGCGAACGCCGAAAGGGCTTGTGCTTTCGTGAGATGCAGATGCGCACCGGCTACGGCTACCCTGCGGGACTATCAGCCCCAAATGACACAGCGGACGTCCCAGAGGACGTCCGCCGGCCATTCTCCTATCCCTGCATAACGGACTACAAGGATACAGCAGGCGAGCGCCGTTGTCACCTGTTAAGACTACCAGTTTCACGAAAAAACTTGCACATTCATATTCAGCGTATGCGGCAGGATGCCAGCCCGCGCTTCTCGATGTATCGCTGGTGGTAGTCCTCCGCCTGCCAGGACTTCCCGGCGGGCTCGATGGCCGTGACGATAGGGCTGCGGTATCTCCCTGACCCTGCGAGCTGCTTCTTCGAGTCCCCGGCGGCCTGACGCTGCTCCAGCGCGGAATCCGAGGCGTTCCCTGGGGTAGAGCAAAAGAAAGGGAGCCGGAGGGTTCCGGCTCCCCTGTTGGAAGCAGATGGAACAGGCTCACCGCGCGAGCGCGGGGTGCCTGACGCCTCGGTTCTAGTACATTCCTCCGCCCATGCCACCCATTCCGGGCGCTCCGCCGGGCATCGGCGCTTCCTTCTTCTCGGGCTTCTCGGCGACGAGAGCCTCGGTGGTGAGCACCATACCCGCGATGGACGCTGCATTCTGCAGGGCCGAGCGGGAGACCTTGGCCGGGTCAACGATTCCGGCCTTGACCATGTCCTCGTACTTGCCGGTAGCCGCATTCAGCCCGACGCCGGGATCTTCGCTCTTCAGCCGCTCGACGACGACAGAGCCCTCGAGACCGGCATTGGAAGCGATCACCTTGGCGGGCTCGTCGAGCGCACGCTTGATGATCTGGCTCCCGACCGCCTCGTCGCCCTGGAGCTTCAGCTTGTCAATGGCTGACGCGCACTGGATGAGCGTCACGCCGCCGCCAGCGACGATTCCCTCTTCCACAGCCGCGCGGGTGGCCGAAAGAGCGTCCTCGATGCGATGCTTCTTGTCCTTGAGCTCGGTCTCGGTGGCCGCACCGACCTGCACAACCGCGACACCGCCCGAGAGCTTCGCCAGCCGCTCCTGCAGCTTCTCGCGATCGTAGTCGGAGTCGGTCTCCTCGATCTGGCGCTTGATCTGCGCGACGCGACCCTGGATGGCCGACGCCTCTCCGGCACCCTCGATAATCGTGGTATCTTCCTTGGTGGCAATGATCTTCTTCGCCTGTCCGAGATCGGAGATGTCCACGTTCTCGAGCTTGACGCCGAGATCCTCGGTGATGAACCGGCCGCCGGTGAGCACAGCGATGTCGTTCAGCATCTCCTTGCGGCGGTCGCCGAACCCGGGTGCCTTGACGGCGGCGACGTTCAGCGTTCCGCGCAGCTTGTTGACAACGAGAGTCGCAAGAGCCTCGCCCTCGACCTCTTCGGAGATAATGAGGAGCGGACGTCCGGCGCGGACGACCTTTTCGAGCAACGGGAGCAGGTCCTGAACGGCGGAAATCTTCTTCTCGAAGATGAGGATGTATGGCTCCTCGAACACAACCTCCATGCGCTCGGCATCGGTGACCATGTACGGAGAGATGTAGCCCTTGTCGAACTGCATTCCCTCGACCAGCTCCAGCGTAGTCTGAATGCCCTTCGACTCCTCGACGGTGATGACGCCGTCCTTGCCGACCTTGTCCATCGCCTGGGCGATCAGCTTGCCGACCGCCTCGTCGTTGTTCGCGGAAACGGTTGCGACCTGGGTGATGGCCGAGTTGTCCTTAACCGGCGTCGCGCTCTTCTGAATAGCGGCGACCACGGCGTCAACGGCCTTATCAATGCCGCGCTTCAGCGCCTGCGGGTTCGCGCCCGCGGCCACGTTCTTGAGGCCTTCGCGAACGATAGCCTGGGCAAGAACAGTCGCCGTGGTGGTGCCGTCGCCCGCGACGTCGTTGGTCTTGGAAGCGACCTCACGGGCAAGCTGAGCACCCATGTTCTCGAAAGCGTCCTCGACCTCGATCTCCTTGGCGATGGTGACGCCGTCGTTGATGACTGCCGGGGAGCCGAACTTCTTTTCGAGCACGACGTTGCGGCCGCGTGGGCCAAGAGTCACCTTGACCGCGTCGGCCAACGTATTGACGCCGCGTTCGAGAGAGCGACGCGCCTCTTCGTCGAATTTGAGATCTTTTGCAGCCAAGGTTACTTGCCTTTCTTTCCGTCAACGATGGCAAGAATGTCGTCCTGCCTGAGGATCACGTATTCCTCGCCATCGAGCTTGATTTCCGTGCCGCCATACTTGGAGTAGATGACGGAGTCGCCGACCTTGACCTCGATCGGCACGGTCTTTCCGGAGTCGAGCAGCTTGCCCGGCCCCACGGCGACCACCTTCCCCTCCTGCGGCTTCTCTTTTGCCGAGTCGGGAAGGATGATGCCGCCCTTGCTGACGTCCTCAGCCGACTTCGCCTGAACGACGATCCGGTCGCTGAGCGGTTTGATCATAGCGGACCTCCTCTGGTGTTAATGCATCCGGCTGCCAGGCCCGTTCGGGCTGGGCGATTAGCAGTCAGAATGCTTGAGTGCTAAAAGCCAGACAAGTTATATCCGCAAAACGGTGTCAACGGCAAGGGGGGGATGAGTTGGAACGCGGCCAACCGCAGGTGACGCGCGGACGGGGAAACCTGTATAATCGGTTCGGTCACCGTTCGTTCGCGCGGGAGGGAAACTATCGGCGGATGAGGCGGTGCTTGTTTTTGCGGGAAGAAACAGGGAGGCTGGCGGAGCGCCGTCAGGGCCAGGGTGGCCCCGAAGCGCTCCTGCTAAACCGACCGCGCGACCTTGCCGGCCTTGATGCACTTCGTGCAGACGCGGATGCGCTTCGGCGTTCCGCCCACGACCGTGCGAACGGTCTGCAAGTTCGGCTTCCACTGGTGCTTGGTGCGCGGGGCGCGCAGTGCCCATGACCCGGAGTGCTGATGCCGGATGTTCTGGCCAAACTGTGAGCCCTTACCGCAAACTGCGCAGGAAACTGCCATGTGGCTACCTTTCATTTCATCGCGGGCCTTTCTGGCCTCGGACGGCCATTCCCGCAGGCAAAATAACACGCGAGTCCTCGCTGGAGGGCGCGCGAGAAGATATTCTAGCACAAGGCGCGGCAGAACTGCCAGACCTTTTGACATGCCATCAGAGCCCGGCGGACAGCAACATGACGAGCCCCGGCGACAACCGAATACTGGAACTGATCCGCACGGCGCGGCCGCTGTTCGTAACCGACCCGGTATCGTCAGCGGTCGCGTTGCTGAGGGCGTCGGGGGGCAGCGCTGCTCCGGTCATCTCGGGCATGCAGGTGGTGGGGATCGTTCATGAACGCGATCTGCTGCAGCTCGTCAACGCTTGTTCGGGCGACTGCGCGGAGCCCCTGCCGGACATCAGCGGCGCCGTGCGGCCCATGCCGGCGTTCATCGGCCCGGAGGCGACGATTGCCGAGGCCGCCCGGCTGTTCGAGGAGACAGGGGCTGACGTGCTGCCCGTTGCGGACTCGCGGGGCACGTACGGCGGCTATCTGGTGCGCTCGGATGTAATTGCGGCCCTGACAAACGCACTCAGGCCCGTGACGGTCGGAGGACTCGCCACCCCGCTCGGCGTGTACTTGACCTGCGGCTCACAGCGGGGCGGAGTGAGCGACGTGGCGCTCGTACTGCTCGGGGTCATGTTCGGGCTGCTGCAGATCGCTGGAGTTCTGCTGTTCGCCGGCGCAAGCTGGCTGATTCAGCGCTGGCTGGGACAGCCGTTCTACGCGGCGCTCCTTTCGACCCCTTCGCCCGCGATGACACCGGTCGACCTGGTCAAATACGCTTCGATGGCGCCGCCGATTCTGGTGCTTCTGCTCGGAATAAGGTATTCGCGGGTGGCGGGCTTCCACGCCGCCGAGCATCAGACTGTGCACGCAATCGAGCGTGGGGAGCCGCTGGATATGGCAACCGTGCGGCGGATGCCCCGCGTTCATCCACGCTGCGGGACAAATCTTGCAGCGGCGGCAAGCGTATTCGTGGTGCTGACGACAGCCTTTCCAAGCCCGGTGGCGGTATTCCTTGCTATAATAGTCGTTCTTCTCGCGTGGCGGTCTATCGGCGCGTGGCTGCAGAAGCACGTGACGACGCGCCGCCCCACCGACAGGCAGATCGAAAGCGGGATTACGGCGGGAAAGGAACTGCTGACGCGCTACCGCGAAGAGGTGCTGGGGGCCCGTCCGGAAGGACAGAGATTCTGGAACCTCGGCTTCGTGCAGATCGGCATGGGCCTGGCGCTGACGATGCTGGCGACGCAGGTGCTGATCTGGGCGCTCGGCATCCGCATACCGCTTCTGTGAGAGCGTGAGGAAAGCGGCGGCGGGAAGAGAGGCTATCGGCTTGAAGGGAATCGTTCGAGTTGGCTAAAGAGCGAGTTGTGCAGGCAATCCAGCAGGCGCTGGAAGCCGCCCGCGACAGGGGCGAGCTGAGTTTTTCGGGGACTCCCAAGGTTGAGGTCGAAGTCCCACGCAACCGGGAGCATGGCGACTTTTCGTCGAATGTGGCGATGGCGATGGCGCGCGAGGCGAACCTGCCCCCGCGCAAGATCGCGGAATGCATTGTCGCCAGCATAGGGACGGGGGACGGGCTAATAGACCGGGTGGAGGTCGCGGGGCCCGGCTTCATCAACTTTTACCTCAAGCCGGGGTGGCTGCACGACGTGATCCTCAAGATTGCCCAGGAAGACGGCCGCTACGGCCGGAGCAACGCGGGCGCGGGCACGAAGGTGCTTCTGGAGTTCGTCAGCGCCAACCCGAACGGCCCGATCACCGTGGCGAGCGGCCGCGGCGGGGCAATCGGCGACACTCTGGCACGGCTGTACGAGCTGACGGGCGCGCAGGTGGCGCGCGAGTATTACATCAACGACGCAGCGAACTCGACGCAGATGATCAACTTCGGCAAGTCGCTCGTCGTACGCTATCTTCAGGAACTCGCCCAGCCCGTCGAGATGCCGGAGGACGGCTATCAGGGCACGTACGTCATTCAGATCGCGAAGGACATTATCGCAAAGCATGGTGATGCGTACGTTTCGATGGACCCCGAGGAGCGGCTGACCATCTTCACGCGGATGGCCGAGGACGCGATGATCGCACAGCAGAAGGCCGACCTCGAGGAGTTCGGGATTATGTTCGACTGCTGGTTCAGCGAGCGCTCGCTGCACGATTCGGGCAAGGTGCGCGAAGCGGTCGCGAAGCTGGACGAGCGCGGCTTCACGTACGAGCAGGACGACGCGGTATGGCTGCGCAGCACGAACTTCGGCGACGACAAGGACAGGGCGCTGGTGCGCTCGAACGGCAGCCCCACCTACATTGCCGCTGATGCGGCGTATCACGCGGACAAGTTCGAGCGGGGGTTCAACAGGCTCATCAATGTGTGGGGCCCGGATCATCACGGCTACATCGCCCGGACGAAGGCGGCGGTCGCAGCGCTCGGGTACAAGGCCGGGGACGTGGACATTCTCATCTACCAGGCTGTCCGGCTGATGTCGAGCGGCGAGGTCGTGATGATGTCGAAGCGCGCGGGCGACGTGATTTCGCTGTCGGAGCTGGTGCACGAGGTGGGCAAGGACGCGGCGCGGTACTTCTTGCTGATGCGAAGCCACGACAGCCAGCTCGACTTCGACCTGGAACTGGCAAAGAGCCAGAGTGAGGAGAACCCTGTTTACTACGTGCAGTACGCACATGCGCGCATAGCGGCGCTTCTGCGGAACGCGGAGGAGCGCGGCCGCGCCGTACCGAAAGCGGAGGACGCGAACCTCTCGCTGCTCGTGGACGAACCGGAGTTGGACCTGATCAAGAAGCTGGCGGACTGGCCGGAGGAGGTGGCGCGAGCTGCCTTCCGGCACGAGCCGCACCGGCTGTCGGCGTTCGCGACAGAGTTGGCGCGTCTCTTCCACAAGTTCTACACCGAATGCCGGGTGCTGGGCGATGACGAGGCACTGACCGGAGCGAGGCTCGCGCTGGTGAATGCCTCGAAACAGGTTCTGGGCAATCTGCTTCACACGATGGGGATTGAAGCCCCCGAGCGGATGTAGTGCCCGGTGCGGCCCGGCGGGGGATAGCAGCATTACTACAGCAGCATCACATATCGGGTTTCGCCCGGCGGCATGGGCAGCGGTTCTGCTGCTCGTGCTGCTTGCTGATTGCGGGTCGGCGGCCGGCCAGACCACCGCGAAAGAGGGGCGCTCGCAAGGGGTGTACGTGGACAGCGGCGGCGCTTCGCACGAGTGGTCCATCAGCGACGCGCACGCCCTCATCTGGGACTCGAAGCCGTACATCCCGGTGGGAGGGATGTTCTGCTCGAAGTATCTGACGAACGGCCAGACGGAGGAGAACTGGAAAGCGGACACCGAGGCGCTCCAGACAGTCAAGTCCCACGGGATCAGTGACCTATACGTGAACCCGGTGCGCGGCGCGACGGGCATCCCCGCCGAAGCGTGGCAACGTTTCGCGGACTACCTCGACTCGCAGGAATTCCGCTACGGAATAGAGCTTGCGGACGGCCCGGACGTGCCTCTGACCGGCTGGGTGATACGCCCGAGCTTGTACCGTCTCCCCGACATCACCACCGCGCGAACCGTCACTTTCGACCTACCAGCCGCGGTGGGGGGAATCTGGGCGCTGGCCGACGCGAAGAGCGGCGACATCGTGAAGATAGGCAGGCTGGCTCCGTCCAGCGGTAAGGTTTCGATTGAGGTGGACGGCAAGCCGGACGCCAGGCGCGTGCTTCTGGTTTACCCGATCAAGACCGTGGATTCGTACGCGGACGGGCTGCAAAACTTCTGGGAGGGGTTCGGAGGCTACAGGGACCGGCTGGTTTCGGTGATGGGCAAGGTGCGGTTCGGCAAGGGGCTGCGATTCTGGGTGGACCCGTTCGTCAACGAGATGGGCATGCGAGGCGAAACGCAGTATCTGATCCCGGACTCGCGGATGTTCCAGATTGAGTTCGAGTCGTGGCTGCGGAAGAAGTACAGAGACGCCGGCGAGCTGGCGCGTGCATGGGGACTGACGGGAGAGATCAAGACGTACGAGCAGGCGTCACGGATGATTCCTCTGTGGCACGACGTGAAGGGGCTGACGTACGCCTACGACACATCGGACGGGCATCTGAGCAAGCTCGGCAGCACGGACAGCCAGATGTGGAGCGACATTCGGCGGTTCCGCGACGACTCGATCCGGAAGTATCTGAACTCGGCGGCGATGGTGCTGAAGCGGCATGTTGCGAACGTGCCGGTCGTGGTGAAATGGACGGCGTCGAACGACTTCTTCATCAATGACGATTCGGAGGGCTACGACGGGATCGGCGTGGAGGCCTACGGCAGCCCGGCGGTGATCGGCCCGCTAGCGGGCGCGCAGTGCCTTGCGCTGGCGAGACACTGGAGCCGTCCAGCCTGGCTTCTGACGACCGAGACTCAGACGACAGGCGCGGCCTCCAAGGAGACCCTCGGCTACGCATCCAAAACGGAAATGATGGCATCGCTGGGCGCTCTGCAGGATGCGGGGTCGAAGGGATTCTTCGTGTTCGGGCTGCAACTGCTTCCCGAACCGGCGTGGAAGAACTTCGAGATTGTACGGACCCCGGAGCAGATGGACTGGCTGCGGGAGTTTCAGCAGGGCCTTGAAGCGCAGCCTCTGTTCGCGGACTGGACTCCGCGCGCAGTGTGGTTCTCGTCGGCGAACCCGCTTGGCGCGGACATCCGCAGGATCGAGCAGGATCTGTGGTGGCTGCCGCGCCGCACGTCCGCCACGCGTGTGGATGTGGAAGACGGGGTGCAGGCTTATGCGCTGCAGGGCGCGGTGGGAAGCACGGTGTACATCTGGACAAGCGGGACTCCCCGCAGCATCGAGCTTCCGGTTTCGCCCGGCGTCAAACCGTCGGTGCATTTCACCGGGCAGGACGAGCGCCAGATGAAGCTGGGCAGCAAGACGCTGACACTGCCGCTCACGCGGGATCCGGCCATTATCACCGGCCTGCCGCCCACGGCTTTCGTGACGGTGGACGGTCTGCAGCGGCAGATCAGCCACCTGACCGCTCTGATCTCGCGAGCGGAGGAGATGCGGATTCTGTCGGGTGAGCAGAGGATGGCTCTGGACAATGCGAAAGCGATGATCCACGCCGACAGGCTCTCGATGGCGTCCATGACGCTGTCCCGCGCTATCGCGGAGCTGGAACCTCTCGTGGCGCCGTATTTCTGGACTGAAGGCGAGAACGCCTCGGAGACGAACTTCGACGGGTTCGGGTATGACACCGGGGCAAGCGGATCCAGGTATCTGAAGCTCTCCACCGCGCAGGAACCCCCGCTTATGCCCTACACGGCTTCGTTCCCAGTTGTCGCCAGCGTGGAGAGCGACTACGAGGTGTGGATGGCGGGAACGCCGCCGGGACAGCAGTGGAGTTCAGCGGCATCGTGGAGCGTGGACGGCTCGTCGTGGACGCCCATCCGGGGGGCCACGCCGCAGGGCGAAGCGTATGCGGCGGATCTGTTCTGGTCGAAAATCGCGACCGTGCACCTGAGCCCGGGACGCCACGTGTTCAGAATCCGGGCGGACGCGCGCAGGCAGCAGCCCGACAACAACTATGTGATGTACATTGACGCTCTCGTGCTCTCGCGCGAGCCGTTCACGCCGGACGGCATCCGGCGTCCCGAGATAAAGTGACCGGCCAGCACTCGCGCGAACGCTACAGGCCGCGGCTCTTCTTCGCTCTCAGGCGCGCGGCGGGGGACTACTACGATCGGCTCGGGCTGACGGCGGCGAGCAGCGCGATTCTGGTGCTGGCGGTTCTGGGCACGGCGACTGCCGGATCCGCGCTCGGCAGAGCGTTCTTCGGATCCGCAGGACCGCTCGTGTCCGGCATCGCCATCTGGTACGCGGGCGCATTCGGGTGGACGACCAATCTGCTGATTGCGCACCGCATTGCCGGGTACGAAGAGCCGGGCACGGACGCCATCGGGGACGCATTCCGTGAGTACGGCGCGGGCGTGATGAAGCTGGCGACGCTCGACCTTGTGATAACAGCAGTGATGGCGCTGGAGGCCGCGTTCTTTCTGGTGCAAAAATCGAAAGTGATGCAGGTTGCGGGTGTCATCACTGCGTACATACTGCTGCTGTGGCTGCTTGCGATGCTGTGGCACGGGCCGTTTCTGATCCGCGAGAACCGCAGAACCGTGATCATTCTAAAGAAATCGGCCCTGCTCCTGCTCGACAACCCCGTTTTCACAGTGGGAGCCTTCTTTGTTACAATAGCGACCGGCCTGATTCTGACTGCCACGGGAATCGGAGCGGTGCTTGCACTCGGAGGGTTTCTGAGCTGCCTTGCCGTGCGCCTACATCGGGAACTGCTGAAGAAGTACGAGATCGTGGAGGATGAGCCGGAAGTGATCGAGGATGAGGGCTGGCCGTCATCGGCCGAGCCCCCGCGCAGACTGACACCGCGCGAGCGCTGAGCGCGGGGAACAGGAAAGGTATATGGCTGAAGTCGTTTGTCTTGGAATTCTTGTCGCGGATGTCGTGGGCAAGCCGGTGGACCAGATGCCGGAGCGTGGAAAGCTGATGCTTGTGGACACGATGGAGCTTCATACGGGCGGATGCGCCTGCAGCACGGGCATTGCCCTGGCGAAGATTGGCGTGGATACGGCGGTTGTCGGCAAGGTGGGAGACGACGGCTTTGGCGACTTCATGATCGGGCGGCTGGCGTCGCACGGGATTGACCCGCGCGGAGTAGTGAAGGATCAGGAGGCAGCCACGTCGGCGACGATGGTGATGGTGCATTCCGACAGCGAGCGCAGCTTCATCCACTACCTGGGCGCAAACGCCACCCTTCGGGAAGCAGACGTGGACATGGAGCTGGTCGCGAAGTCGAAGGTGCTGCACGTCGCCGGGACGTTTCTGATGCCGGCCTTTGACGGAGCGCCGACGGCGAGTGTGCTGAGGAAGGCGAAGGCCGCGGGCGTGACGACAGCGCTCGACACGGCGTGGGACTCAAAGGGACGCTGGATGAGCCTGCTGCGCCCGGCGCTTGAGTTTGTGGACTACGCGGTGCCGAGCATCGAAGAGGCGCGGATGGTGACGGGCAGACAATCGCCGGAGGATGTGGCGGCGGTGCTGATGGACTGCGGAGTCAAGACGGTTGCGCTGAAGATGGGCGAGCTGGGCTGTTACATCCGGAGTGAGGACACGAGCATCACGATTCCTCCGTTTCAGGTTGAGTGCGTGGACGCGCTGGGGGCCGGCGACTCGTTCGCGGCGGGATTCCTGACTGGCGTTGCCCGGGGCTGGGATCTGGAGCGCACGGGACGCTTTGCGAACGCAGTGGGCGCTTTGTGCGTAACGCAGATTGGCGCGACGACGGGGATTCGCACGCTAGAGGAGACAGAGCGCTTCATCGAGCAGACCCCCGTGCGAAGCTGAGACCGCAGCAAAGCTGAGGCCTCCGCACCCGCCGCGCCACTTCGGCTAACATTGGTAGGTGCGGCATGGCCGGCACGCCCGGCCGCCCGCCAACAGACCATACCGGAAGAGTGATCCAGACATAATGCAAGGCCGCGAGCTACGACAGAAGTATATCCAGTTTTTCGAGTCCAAAGGGTGCCTCCACCTGCCCAGCAATTCGCTCGTCCCGAACGACCCGTCGCTGCTGTTCACGGCGGCGGGGATGGTGCAGTTCAAGCCATATTTCCTGGGCGCGGAGCAGCCGCCGTGCACGCGCGCGGTGACGGCGCAGAAGTGCCTGCGGACGGACGACATTGACGAGGTCGGCGACGCGGTCCACCACACGTTCTTCGAGATGATGGGCAACTTCTCGTTCGGGGACTACTTCAAGCGGGAGGCCATCCACTGGGCGTGGGAGTTCATGACGGAGTGGCTCAAGCTACCAGCGGACCGGATCTGGACGAGCGTCTATCTGGATGACGACGAGGCTCAGGCGATCTGGCTGAACGAGATCGGGCTGCCCGCCGAGCGCGTGGTGAAGCTGGATGCGGACAAGAACTACTGGCCGCCGAATGCTCCGGAGAAAGGCCCGAACGGCCCCTGCGGCCCCTGCAACGAGATATTCCTAGATATGAAGCCCGATCTGGGCGCTCCCGAAGACCCGGCGCACGCCATAGCCTACGACAGCAACCGGTTCGTGGAGATATGGAACCTCGTCTTTATGCAGTTTATGCGCGGCGAGGACGGCTCGCTGACGCCACTGCCGAAGCAGAACATAGACACGGGGCTGGGACTCGAGCGCGTGACGGCGATTCTACAGGGAGCGGCGACCGACTACGACACCGACCTGTTTCTGCCGCTTATCCGTGCAATGGAAGAGCGCACGGGAAGGAAGTACGGACAGGACGGCGAGACGGACATGGCATTCCGCACCATGGCCGACCACGCCCGGGCGGCGGTTTTCTGCGTGGCGGACGGCGTGATGCCGTCGAATGTGAAGCGGGGGTACGTTCTGCGGCGGCTGATCCGGCGGGCCGCAGTGAAGGCAAGAAAGCTCGGCTGTGAAGACGTCTTTATGGGCGATCTGGCGCAGGTTGTCGCGGAGATGATGCGGGACACCTACCCCGAGATCGGCGACAGGCTCAGCTTCATTCAGAAAGTGCTGACAAGCGAAGAGGAGAAGTTCGCGCAGACGCTCTCGGCGGGGATATCGCGGCTCGAAGAAGAGATTAAGGCGGCGAAGGCATTGGGCGGCAGCACGCTCGGCGGGCAGGCCGCGTTCACCCTCTACGACAGGTGCGGCTTTCCGCTTGAGTTGACGGAGGAGTTGTGCGCAGCCGAGGGGCTGCAGGTGGACCGCGAGAGCTTCGAGGAGTTGATGGCCTCTCAGCGCCAGCGAGCGCGGGAGGGCAGCGACATCGCGACGGATCTGTTCACGGCGGGCGACTCGGCGGTCGCGGACATTCAGAAGATCGCCGCAGCGACAGAGTTTGCGGGCTACGAGGCGACAGCCTGCGAGGCATGCATTGCCGCGATTGTACGCGGCAGCCAGCTCGTGGATTCGGCGGAAGAAGGCGACGAGGTTCAGATTGTGCTGGACAGGTCGCCGTTCTACGCCGAATCAGGCGGCCAGATGGGCGACCTGGGGACGATTTCTTCGGAGGACGGAGCAGCGGCGGTGTCGGCCACGCGCAAGGCCGCCGATATCTGGCTGCACGAAGCGGCCGTTACCACCGGCGAGATGAAGACGGGCGACGCTGTCTGGGCGCAGGTGGATGAGGAGCGCAGGCGCGCGATTATGCGCAATCACACTGCCACCCATCTGCTGCACGCGGCACTGCGCAAGATTCTGGGAACGCACGTGACTCAGGCGGGGTCGCTGGTGGCGCCGGACCGGCTGCGGTTCGACTTTTCGCACTTCCAGGCGGTGAAGCCGAAGGAACTTCGGGCCGTGGAGGACGAGGTGAACAGGCATGTGCTGGCAGACCTGGACGTGCAGCCCGAGATGACAACACTGAAAGACGCGCGCGAAAAGGGCGCGATGGCGCTGTTTGGCGAGAAGTACGGCACGGACGTGCGCACGATTACGATCGGCGAGGTGAGCCTGGAACTCTGCGGCGGTACCCACCTTCACCGGACAAGCCAGATCGGGCTGTTCAAGATCATCGCGGAGGGCAGCGTGGCGGCCGGAGTGCGTCGCATCGAGGCGATGACCGGCGCGGGCGCGTTTGCTTACGTGCGGTTGCTGGAGGACACGATTTCGGCAATAGAGGCGCGGCTGCGAGTGAGCGGGCAGGACCTCGCGGGCGCCATTGACCGGCTCCAGAGCGCTCTGAAGGAGCAGCAGCAGCAGATCGAGGCGTTTCAGTCTCAATCCAGTTCCGAGGAAGCCGCCGAACTGGCGGCCGGGGCGACGGAGATTGACGGGTTCAAGGCAGTCTGCTCGCGGACGCGCGCTGATGACACGAACTCGATGAGCAAGCTGGCGGACGAGCTTGCCCAGAGGCTGGGCTCGGCGGTTGTCGTGCTCGGGTCGGTTTCGGAAGGCAGGGTGCTTTTCATTGCGAAAGTGACGAGGGACCTTACCAGCAGAGGACTGCACGCGGGGAATCTTGTGAAGGCGGTGGCCCGTGAGACCGGAGGCGGAGGCGGCGGGAGACCGGACTTCGCTCAGGCCGGCGGACGCGACCCCTCGCGCCTGGACGCCGCAATCGAGAAAGCGCTGGCGCTGATCCGGGAGGCAGTTGCCTAGACGGATGCGATTCCCAGGGCGCCGTTTTTGCGCCGCCACCGCGGCGGCGGTCGCCGTCGCGGGATTCGCGCCCGGTGTACCCGCGCGCGCGCAGACAGCAGGCGTCCTTCTCGTGGTCGCCAACCGCATTTCCGTGGACGACGCCGGCAAGCCCGGCATCGAGTTGTTCCTGCGGGACTGCCACATAGCGCTCATTTCGCCCCAGTTGACCGGCTGGCTTCAGGAGGGCGCGGTCTTCGCCACCATCTCGGCCGGGACACCATCGCGCGGGGTGGAGGAATACGGGCTGATGCTGGAGGCCGGGGAGCCGTTCGAAGGAGGCCCGGCGGCTGCGGCCTATGCCAGGCGCACGGCGTTCCCGGAGCCGCCGGGCGGTCTGGTCCACCTCGGAATGGCACGCGTCGCTGACGCAAACAGAAGGCTGAAGGAGAAGCCGCCGGTGTGGCTTCTGGGCGACATGCTTAGAGAGGCGGGCATTGGGCGCGCCGCGTTCGGCAGCGCCGACGTGTCTGAAGAATCGCTGCGCAAGCGCAGCCGCAACCCTTCGGAAAAGCGTTCTCGAATGGGCGCGGCTCTTGTGGCCGACCATTACGGAATCGTGCCCGAGGGCATCATCGGCGCTGACTCCATGCGCAAAGCGCCGCTCGTGCCGGGCGGGCTTGCCACCGACCTGGACATACTGAGGGGAGCGGTGCTGAAGAGCCTCACGAACAAACAGGTGGCGGTGGTGGAGTTCGGCGACCTGGAGCGTATCGAACAGGAGCGCATCAACTGCACCGCGGAGGCTTACAGGCTTGCGCGCATGGAAGCACTGGAGCGATTGGGCAAGTGGCTGACGGGCATGCGCCACGCGCTGCCTGACACCCCGATTCTTCTGATCTCCCCCGTGCCGCCGCTGGACGAAGAAGGACGCTGGAGCAGACTGGGCTTCGCGGCGATGGCAGCAAGTGGGCAATCGCAGGGGCTTCTTACGAGCAACAGTACGCGAACGCCGGGCATCATCGCCGCGAGCGACATCGCCCCCACCCTATTGCACGCGGCGGGCGTCGCGGCGCGGGGGCAGATGGGCGGCTACAGGGCGGAAGGGGGAAGAGCGCGGTCGCCGGTTGAGACGCTGAGGCGCTGGGACCTGACGGTGCGGCTGAAGCAGGATGTGGCGCTCCCGGTAATTCTGGGGCTGGGAATCCTTGCCGCGCTCTCCGGCACGCTGGCGATCTGGACCATTGCGCACAGGCCGTGCAACAAAACAAGAGCGGTGTTCGTGCTGTTTACGCTCGGCCTCACAGCATGGATTCCCCTGCTTCTGCTTTTCCCGCTCGACCGTCCCTCTCTGTATCTCGTTGTGGTGCCGGGGGTGATTGCAGCGTTTGCTCTGGCCAAGGAGGAGTCGGCGTTCTTCCCTCTGGAAGCACCTGTCCTGCTGCTGCTCGCTTCACTGGCGCTCTCGGCATTCGGGGTGCTCGACTGGACGAAGCGTTCGCCCCTCTGCCCCTGGCAGTTCAGCGGGCTACGGTACTACGGCATCGGTAACGAGTTTATGGGATGCATCATCGCCGGGGCGGCGATGATTCCACTGTGGCGCTACGAGCTCCGCCGCACGCAGATCGAGGCCCATTACCTCGCCGCCTGGTTCTCGTTCTGGGTGCTTGTGCTGGGCATGCCGATGCTGGGAGCGAACTTCGGGGGAGCGGTGGCGGCAACGGTGACGTTCGGACTTGTCGCCCGCGCCCTTGCAGGCAAGCAGACCCGAGTCCACGACGCAGCGCTTCTGACAGTCGCGGGCATTCTGGTGGCATTTGCACTGGCGGTGCTCGACGCTACGGTATCCGGGTGGGCGCCGAGCCATCTTGGACACGCGGTTCGGGTGATCCAGTCGGGTGACAGCAACTACCTGATCGCGATGCTGCAACGCAAGATAGCAATGAACCTCAACCTTGGCACGAGCACGATGGGTGGAGTTGCGTTCGGGCTATTTGCGATCGTCTCGGCGGCGTGGGCGCTGCACCGCAAACAGATGCTCGAATCCGTAAACCTGGCCAACCGTATCGTTCAGGGAACAATCGGTATTGGCTACGGCGCGCTGGTTGCGCTCATTTTCAACGACTCTGGTATAGTGAGCGCAGCATTTATGTTTGCGTTCGCTCTGCTGTGGTGGCTCTGGTTCGCCGTAATAGAGTCGACCGCCGGGCAGCCTGCTTTAAGGAACCCCCTTGCGAATTCTGGCAATTGATGTCGGGACGGTTCGGCTCGGCGTGGCGGTGAGCGATGAGCTCGGGATACTGGCGACGCCGCTGGAACACTATCGCAGGACCGAAAGCCTGCGTAAGGACGCCCGGGCCATAGCACAGATCGCCGAGGAACACAGCGCGAGCGAGATACTTGTCGGGCACCCGGTGCAGATGTCGGACGGGATCGGGACGGCAGCCCTTGCGGCCGAGGAGTTCGCGGAGCGTCTTACGCGGTACACGCGAATACCGGTGCGTCTGCTGGACGAGCGGCTCTCGTCGGTGGAGGCAGAGCGGCGCCTACGCGAAGCGGGGGTGGACAGCCGAAAGGCCAGAAGCCTTGTTGACAGCCAGGCCGCTGCGGTGCTACTTGAGTCTTACCTTAGATCGAAGGAGATCGCGAGCGAGTAGTCAATGATGCTGCAAAGGTACACCGTCAGCCAGCGAACGTGGCGAATGGCCGGGGAGGCCGTGCGGACGGCCCGGTGGTACCTGGGCGCGCTGGCGCTTCTGCTTCTGGGAACGGTCCTACTGCTGTACGCCGGGGCTGCCCCTCCCACCCGCTCCGGTGAGACTGTCACCGTCCGCATACCGGCCAACGCCGGACAGCACGAGGTCGCCACGATCTTGAGGACGCACGATCTGATACGCAGCCGCACGGCCTTCGAGGTGCTTGTGCGTGTCGGCTGCGAGGGACGTCCGTTTGTCGCCGGCGCCTACAGATTCCGGAAGAACGCTTCACTCTTTGACGTGGTGGACCAGTTGATTCAGGGCAAAGTCGCCACCTCGCGGGTGACTATCCCCGAAGGCTTCACGATCTCACAGATCGCCAAACGGCTGGAGGCCCACGGCGTCACGCAGGGCACGGCGTTCGCGGACAGGGCGACCACAGGCTCCTCCGAGTTCGGCATGGAAGCGCCGAACGGCAGCTTGGAGGGTTACCTGTTTCCGGACACCTACTTCTTCAATCTGGAGATGGAGCCCGACACCGCCATCCGGCAGATGCTGGAGGCCCTCAAAGTGCGCGTCGTGGACCCGTACGCCGGCACGATTAAACGCCGGGGCCAGACCCTGCACGAGGTGCTGACGATAGCGAGCCTCGTGGAGCGGGAGGCGAGGACCGCCGAGGACAGGCCGCTGGTCGCCTCGGTTATCAAGAACCGGCTCGCCGCCCGGATGCCGCTTCAGATTGATGCGACAGTACAGTACGCCGCCGGGCATCACAAAAGTCGGCTTCTCTACAGAGATCTCGAGGTGGATTCCCCCTACAACACGTACAAGCACAGGGGGCTTCCGCCGGGGCCCATCGCGAGCCCCGGACTGGCGTCCATCAAGGCGGCCCTGAATCCGGCCAACACAAACTATCTCTACTACGTGGCGACAAAGGACGGCCAGCATCTCTTCGCAAGCACCTTCGAGGGGCACAAGGCTAACATCAGAAAGGCGCGGCGGCAATGAGACTCGTGGAACGCCTAGCGGAGCTTCTGGCGCCGGAACGCATTGTGGGCAGGGTGACGGACATATCCCCGGCCGGGTTGCTGGCGGACGGCATCCGGGGGCTGATCGTGGACCTCGACAACACGCTGACGGAGTGGCAGAGCGAGGTGATTCCCGACGATGTGCTCCGCTGGCTGGAGGCTCTGAAAGGCGGAGGCGTGTCTGTGTGCCTAGCCTCCAACACGCACAACAGGCGAAGGCTCGAGCGGGTGGCTTCGAAGCTGGGAGTGCCGTACGTTCAGGGACTGCCGAAGCCCCGGAAGCGCTGCTTCAATAGAGCGCTCGAGCTGCTGGACCTGACGGCGGACAGCGTGGCGGTGGTGGGAGACCAGCTTTTCACGGACATTCTGGGGGGCAGGCGATCGGGGATTCACACAATCATGGTGCAGCCAATTCACCACCGCGAGTTCATCGGCACGAAAGTCAGCCGCCTGTTCGAGCGGTGGCTGCTCGACTGGTTCGGGAAGCACAACCTTCTGCCCAAGGAGAACAGATAAGACTATGCGAACTCTGCTGGCCGCCGCGGCTGCGCTGTGTATTGTTTCAGGGCCGGGCATGAGAGGAGAATGCGCGAGCGTGAACATTCCCGAGATAACACCGAGATGGACGGAGCAGGCGCCGTCAATTGACGGCCGGCTGGACGACGTGGCATGGGCGCAGGCGGAGTGGATCAGCGATTTCCGGACTGCGGACGGCAAGGGCAAGGCGGTCACATCGGCAGCACTCTTGTACGATGGCAAGGCGTTCTACGCGGCATTCCGCTGCAAGGCGCCCGAGGCATCGCTGGAGGTCGTGAACAAAGAAGAAGGCAGCCCGGTGTGGCAGGATGAGTCGGTCGAGCTGTTCATTTCGCCCTTCGATGCTCCGGATCTCGGAGGTCTGATGCACTTCGTCGTCAACGCGGGGGGCGCAAAGGCGTTTCTGGTTGCGGAGGAGATGAGGCGAAACAGCAAATGGGAGGCCAGGGCGGTGCGCACGGAAGACGGCTGGAGCGCGGAGATTCGCCTGCCGCTGGACGTGTTTGAGCCGCAGGGGCAGAACGAAGCAGCGTGGCGTCTGCTCTTCGGGCGCAACTCGAAGGAGTTCAGCGAGTCGTCGAGCTGGCCGTATTCGAACAGATGGTCGTTCTTCTGGAACCACGCGCGGCTGCTGAGTCCGGCCGATCAGCCGTCATTTCTGAAGTTCCGCGGAGAGATGCTCCCGCGCGAGGCAAGCCACGAACCGAAGGGGATCACGCCACTGAGGCAGGTCAGCGCCGACACGCCGGAGCATCCCCTCATCATCCCGCAGCCCGTGCACGCGCGGTTCACCGGAGGGCGCTTCCCGCTGTCGCGCACGACCAGCATTCTGATCGGCCAGAGCGCAAGCGCGAAGGATGCGCGGGCGGCGGCAGTGATCGCGGAGTGGATTGAGTGCAAGGCCGGTTTCCGGCCCCGGATCGAGCGGGTGCTTACAGCGGAGCAGCGCTCGCTGAGGGGCCGGATCGTGGTGGGCGAGACCAGCCTGAACCCGGCATCGGAGAAGCTGGCGCGGCAGGCGCGCATCGAGCAGGACATCAGGGAGATGGGAGCGGAAGGCTACGTTGTACGCGTGACTCGCGACGAGGCGCTGGTGAGCGGATTCGACAGCGACGGAACGTTCTGGGGTGCGCAGACGCTGGCGCAGATGATACAGGGCGATAGCGTGGGCGGCTGGTGGATTGCGGGAGGCACAGTGAAGGACCGGCCCGCGATGCCGTTCCGCAGCGTTCATCTGCTGACAACGCGGGACGCGCTGCAGTTCCAGAGCAAGCTGATCCGGGACATCCTGAGCCCGTTCAAGATCAACTATGTCATACTTCAGATGGATAAGTATGACTGGCAGAGCCACCCCGAGATCACCGACCCGAACAACCACATCTCGCCTCAGGACCTGAAGAAGCTCATCAGCATCGGGCGGGACTACAACATCACCTACATCCCGCTCGTGATGTCGCTCGGTCACATGGAGTGGATATTCCGTGCCGACAATCATCTGGATATCGCCGAGGACCCTCAGCACCCCTACGCATACTGCCCTCTCAACGAGAACAGCTACAAGCTGATGTTCGACCTGTTCGACGAGGCGTATGCCCTGTTCGGCAAGCCGGGCTACTTCCATATCGGGCACGACGAGTTCGACATGATCGGCGAGTTCCCCACGCATGAGGAGTGCCGGAAGCTCGGCAAGGTGGAGCTTTACTATCGCGACACGCAGAGGGTGATTGCCCGGGTGAAGGAGATGGACGCGCGGCCGATGATGTGGGGAGATATTCTGCTGAAGCCGGGCTTCAACGCGCGGCTTAACGAGCTGCCAAAGGACCTCGTGATCGCCGATTGGCACTACAGCCCCGTGGAGGAGTATCCGAGCGTTGATCTCTTCTGCAAGCACGACTTCGAGGTTGTCGCATGCCCGTGGTATGACCACAAGAATATCTTCCACCTGAGCGACTACGCTTTCAAGCACGGCGCGAGCGGGATGATGCAGACGACCTGGAGCGGCTGGGAGCCGTCGGACGTCGTTTTCAAGAACTGGCCCGAGCAGATGTTCCAGTATGTGCTTGGCGCGGAATGGGCGTGGTCGCCCGGGGTTCCCCCTCTCTCGGCGATGCCGTACGAAGCGGACGAGGTATTCAACAGCCGCTGGTGGGACAGCGAAAACCCGACGCCGGGCGCGGGGACCGTGTTTCCCGTGGACGGAGAACTCGTGAGCATCAGCATCGCGCCCTGGGCAAACGCGAGCGCGAGAGATTCGGACGGCGCCCCGGGCTGGATCGGCGCGGGCGAGGGCGAGGACTTCTCATCTCTGCGCGCGGGCAACCGGCGGCTCGGAAGCCTGACCTACCGCATTCTGAGTTCAGCGGGAGGCAAGGCATCGGTGATCATGCTTCGCGGAGCGCGCGTCACGGCCCGGCTGCCCGAGAGCGTCAAGGGCATCGCGGTCAAATCGAAGGCGAAGCAGCTCTGGTTCCTACACACGACGGCGTACCCGGACGGACCCGACCGCCGGGTGGGTTCGTACACGGTGCAGTATTCGGACGGATCGAGCAAAACGATCCCTCTGACCTACGGGCAGAATATCATGGCGTGGACGGACAACCGCCCCACCCTGGACTACCAACCGGCGTGGCGCGGGCAGGCCAAATCGGGCCGTCCCATCCGGCTGCGAGCGCTTCCGTGGAACAACCCGCACCCGGACAGGGAGATCGCCTCGATAGACTTCGAAGGCTACCCAGGAAACAGCGCCGCGCCAGTGCTGTTCGCAATCACGGCCATACGCTAGGCCCGGCCGTCAGCACTGCTTCTCGTCCGGTCCCGGCAGGCGGTCCTCCACGGGCGCAAGTGGCGGACCGCCCCTGCGCGGCTTCGACAGGTAATAGTAGGCCGTGCCCGAGTCCGAAGAAATCCCCGATCGGGCACTCGACGCCTCGGCTCCGGACAGCCGTCCCAGTAGATTCGCAGGATGATTCTGCCGTGCATCCGATCATCGTCCGTGCTTCCTGTTCTGTTATTGAGTATGCTCTTATTAGCCGTGACCCGAACGCACGGATAAGGCAGAGGAGAAAGCCGGAGCAATGGCGCAGAAGCTAATATGACACGACCAGGAGCAGGAGAATGACATTGTCTGACCTTCTACCAATCGCATTGGTGCTTGCGGTGTTCGCCTTGACGGCAGTCACATCCTCCGCGGAGAAGCTCCCAACCGCTGACGGCTTCCGGGGAATCTGGTATCCCATGGGCCCTTCGGCCGTGAGCGGTGGAGTGAAGCGCTTCAAGTACAGCGGCGGCATGGCCACCTACCCGCACCAAATGCTGCCCTTCGCCGTCTATCGCAAGGAAGTGGAGAAGACGTTCTTCTGCTACGGCGGCACGGAGCCAGGCAAGCGGGAACTGTTGCACATGGTCTCGTGCTACGACCACAAGACGGGCAAGCTGGCCCGGCCGGTGGTGCTGCTCAACAAGAATACCGACGACGCGCACGACAACCCGACGATGACGATGGACGATCGGGGCTATATCTGGATCTTCTCCAACTCGCACGGCCAGAGCCGCCCTTCCTACATTCACCGCAGCAGCGCGCCGTACTCGTTCGACAGCTTCGAGCCGGTTCTGACGACGAACTTCTCGTACGGCCAGCCATGGTTCATGAAGGGCCAGGGGATCCTGCTCCTGCATACCAGGTATGGCAAGGATGGAATCCGAAACTTATACTGCATGACAAGCCCGGACGGCTGCAAGTGGGATGAGCCGCTGCAGCTTACCTGCAAGTGGGGGCACTATCAGACAAGCCAGCCAAACGGGCAGATAATAGGCACGATTTACGACTATCACCCGAAAGGCGTGGATCTCAGAACGAATCTCTACTATATGGAGAGCGCCGATTTCGGCAAGACCTGGCGCACGGTGGACGGCAAGACGCTGACGCTGCCGCTGGATGACCCGCATGACGCGTCTCTGGTGCACAACTACGAAGCCGACGGGCTGATGGTCTATATCAAGGATCTGCAGTATGACGCCGCCGGGCATCCGGTGATCCTCTATATCACGAGCAAGGGGGCGACGGCGGTTCCCGAGAACGGGCCGCGCGTTTGGCGGACGGCCCGATGGACGGGCTCGAACTGGGAGATTCGGCGGGTGACCACCTCCGATCACAACTACGACCACGGCTCGCTCTACATCGAAGAGGACGGCACGTGGCGTATCATCGCGCCCACCGACCCCGGTCCGCAGGACTACGACACGGGCGGCGAGATGGTGCTGTGGGTAAGCAAGGATGAAGGCGCGACGTGGAAGCGCATCCGTTCGGTGACGTCAGAAAGCCAGTACAATCACACGTACGCGCGGCGTCCGGTTGACGCCAACCCCGAGTTCTACGCAATCTGGGCGGACGGGGACACACGCAAACCCTCGGAGTCGAGCATCTACTTCACCGACTGGGAGGGCAGCCACGCCTGGCGGATGCCGGGCAAAATGAAAGGCGACTGGGCCTGGCCCGAGCCGGTGGAGTAGCGCCCCGTCAGGGTTTCGCGGCGGGTTCCTGAATGCGGACGGCCTGTGCAAAGAGCGCCTTGAGGGCGGCGTAATCGGGTTGCGGACAGATGAGCGTTGCGACTACAAGCCAGCCTCCCTTGCGGATCAGGACGGGAGAGCTGGTGACGGACGTTCCGGTAAGCTGCCCCGTGCAGGCGATCTGGTATGCCTGGGCGCCCTCGAAACCCGTCTTCACAGCCTGATCGAGGATGATTTTCGGGTTTTCGATGCCCTTTGCGATCTGTTTGGAATAGCCCGACACGATCGCCTCCATGCTCAGTTTCTCCGAAGCGGGCGACGCCTGCACCAGAATGACGGGCAGATCCGACTCCGCCTGGCGGGGGCGGCACTCAGCCAGCGCATACACGGGCTTCTCGATAAACCCCCACCCTTCCGGCGCCTCGAAGATAAGCCCACTGCCGGAATGAATGAACCTGGACGAATAGACCTGCCTGACTTCAGGCTCGGGAGGAACCGGCGGCGGAGGCACGGCCGGAGCCTGGACGGGACGCCGGGTGCAGCCTCCGACCGCGATGGCGCAGAAGAGAAGAGCGGAAAGCAGCGAGCGGCGGATGGCGGTGTTCATGGAACCGGCGGCGGGGCGCAATTTGATACAGGGTAGCTGCGTGCCTATCGGCCCTACGGCACGGGGCGGCTCAGGCCGGGGAGGCAGGAAGGGCAGCTTCCGCTGCGTGAGCTTTTGAACCCGACGACGAAGCTGAACACCGTGCCGATCGCCAGCAGCGCAAGCAGAACCCTGTTGCGGACAAGGAAGCTCTTCATACAGCGATCTCCGTTTCAGAAAGAAGCTTTTCGACATCGGCGGCAAGGCAGTCCCCCGCGCGGCCTGCTGATAACAACAGAGATCGCGCCCGAATCATTCCCGCCAGAGAGACGAGAAGAGAACTACTCCGGGGGATGAATCCGCGCTCTGTTGCTGAATCCGTGGCTGTTGTCGAGCCAAAGCACCAGTTCGGGCTCGAAGCAGAAAAGCCTCACCCCCTGCATGCTTTGGCGGATCTCCTCCGGCGCGTCATCGCGGAAGAACGCCTCGGCGAAGTCGTACTTCCTGAAGTAGGCGCGCAGGCCAACCTTCCGTTCGCCGGGATCCTCCACCACCCACGCCCTGCCCTTCATCTGCAGGCCACGGATGTTCTTCCACTGCGGACAATCCTCGTGAACCGAGGCCGCCACGGCACCCGACGCAACGATGTGCGATCCGTGGAGGGTGTTCGGATTGGACATGAACCAGAAGCGGCGTCCGGAGTGGGCATAGAAGACCGCCGCCGCCCACGGGCCGCCCTCTCCCGACGTGCTGAGGTTCAGAACATTGTGCTCGGCCAGGTATTCGTCAACCGGCTCGGCAAAAACATCAACTTCCGGCTTCATCTAGCAAAGGAGTATACGTCCCTTCGCCAAAAAGCACCACTGAAAGGAGAGGCCGAGACCGACCGATGCAGCTAATCAGAATGCTCGATTCGAGCTTTGTCGCGGAGACCCGCGAACGCATACAGTCATTCAGCCTGCTGGACTTTGAGCCGGGCTCGGAGGAGCGGCATCTTCCGAGCGCGCTTCTGCGCTGGTTCAAGGACGCGCGTCTGGGGCTGCCCGGTGGCGAACGTGCGGCGCGCGCTGTAGAGGGCGGCTTGACCGAGGCGGTCTATCGCTTGGCACGCGGACGGGGCATCACGCACGTGTGCCGCGTGCTGGGGTCGTGGGAGACCTTTCCCGCGCGCGACGCGCCGCTTGAGACGCTGGCGGCATCAGTCGCGCGGCGTCTGGGCGCGGAGTTCGCGCACCCCGTGCGCCGCACATCAGCGCGAGAGCCGATGAGCCGGCACAGCTACCTGTCCGGACGTGATGCCCTTGCTCGCCGCATAGACTACGCGCGGCAGGATCTGATCTGGGAGGGGAGCTTTGCTGACGCGCGGTTTCTGGTGCTGGACGATATCCGCTGTTTGGGCGCGAGCGAATCGGTTTGGGCTGCCGCATGCATTGCGCTCGGAGGGGCGGAGGACGCAATGGCGGTGAATCTGGGGCAGACGGCCAGACTTGCAGAGGGCGGCGAGACGGCGACAGACATCGGCGAGATACGTGAGGCAGCGCTCGCGTGGCGCGGCGCTCCCCAGGCGTTTTTCGAGCACGTGTGGCTGTCGCCGCAAGACAGAACAGTACACTCGGACCCATCGTGCCGGGCCACCGCCCACATCACCCTATGGTGGCGGGGGCTGCTGAAGCCGGGCTGCACGCCCTGCCCGCTCTGCTCGGGGCGGCGCGGCCTGCTTCCGCGGTGGCTGTTTGGCGGCTGAAGGACGTGCAGGATTACCGCTGGGCAACAGGCAACTCTGCAACAGGGCTGGCCAGAACAAGGACAAGAAAGGGACACGGAATACGGATAGACGCATCAATCGGAGAGAGTTTCTGGAAACAGGGGCGAAGGCGGCCGTGGGGGTAGGCATTGGCGTCGCGGGGGAGAGGCATCTCGCGTACAGGCGAGACTATCGCAAGCCCTCCTACTACAAATGGAACGCATAGCCCTCGCGGCGGCGTTGGCCGCGCTGTTGTGCGGCGCCCCGGGCGCCGCCGAAACCGGGAACAAGGCAGAAGATAACAAACCATTGAGACGCATTGAATGGGAGAAGATTCAGATTGACGGCGGTGCGTACGAGTCCGCCGGGGTCTTCGACATCAACAGAGATGGCAGGCTGGACATCGTCGCGCCGGGGAAAGAGGGGCTGTATCTGTTCCGCAATCTGGGGCCGGAGAAGACGGGGACGAAATAGGGGAAAGCGAAAGTACTCCATATGGACTGCGGCACGTAAGTGCCACTTTCGGACGCGCAACCGCTGGCGAAAAGCGAAAGCTACCGCTTTCGCAATCCATGTGGACTGCCGCACGTGAGTGCCGCTTTCGGACGCGCAACCGTCGGCGAAAAGCGAAAGCTACCACTTTCGCAATCCATATGGACCGCGGCACGCAAGTGCCGCTTTCGGACGCGCAACCGTTAGCGGAAAGCGAAAGCTACCGCTTTCGCACTCCATAAGAAACCGCCCCGGCTGACGCCGGGGCGGTTGTTCATCATTCGCTCTGGTCACGCCGGACGAAGGTCCGGCAGCACAGAGAACTGGTTACTTGCGGCGGCGAATGGCCAAACCCGCCATCGAGAGCAGGCCGCTACCAAGCGCCAGCAGGCTGGCAGGCTCGGGAACAACGGTTATGCGGATAGCGCTCACGCCATACTCGTCGGTGGGACCGTAGAAGCTGTAGGTAGCGACATAGAAGTAGCTGCCCTGCTTCGCCCAGACGAAGCTGCCACCGCCATCGGACTGCGGCCCGGGACCAGCGCTGACCCATCCGCCCTGGTTTCCCTGATTCCTGGTAAGCCACTGATGGTTGGTGCCATACTGACCCGCCCACGGGATATTCGGGTTGTTGGTGGCTTCCTCGCTGGTCAGTCCATCGAAGCTGACCTGAATCACGTTGTAGACATGGGCATGCACCGCGGGAACCCAAGTCTCGACGAGGAACATCTCAGCCGAGGTCGGGGCGTCGCCGCCGGTGATAGAGTCATCAAAGAAGTACCGTGCGATACGAGTGGATTCGTAGCCGGCATTCCACCAGTACTTGCCGCCGTTCTCGGCAGCTCCACCTGTGGTTTCTAGGTTCCACGCCCCCTGAAGACCAGCCTGGCCGTTCTGATTCTTGTCGGGATCAAGCGGGATCACCCAACTATCGCCATAGCTCCACGCAAACGCCGAACCGACGGTCGCGACCACCATAACGGCTGCCAAGGCTGCCACCACTGCGATACGAGAGATACTCATTCAAGATCTCCTTTCCTGTCTTCTCTCTGGCCCGGCCGTTCGGGCAGCGCAGCCACAGCAGCCGCGCCCCAGGCTCCCCCTTCGCCCGGCATCCCGCGAAAGCGCGGGAACGCTGCACTGCAGAGGAGCACCCCGGCACCGGGCATATCCGCGCCCCGGGCGCCGGCTTTTGCCGAGTCAACCCGGGGTCACTGAACCATTATATTACTCCGGGCAAGAATCTGTCTATAAGATGTCACAAGACGCACCTTCTTTCTTTTTGGAGAACTTGGCCGACGAATCTGCGCAAGGTCCGATTTGAGGCAGGTGAAACAGGGCCAAATGGCAGACCAATAGATATGCTGGCGAAGGAACGGACAAGACCTGGAACAGGCGGGACTTCATTAAGCTCGCGGGGACAGCGGCAGCCAGCCTGGCAATGAGGAGCAAGACGGGGGCAACGGAGAACAGGGTGAATAACGGAACGGCTGTTGAACGGTACAGAAAACTCTGGATGGACCTGATCGGACCGTTCCCGGACGGCGTTGTACCCCTGCGGCCGGAGCGGAAACGGATCGCGGACATCGGCGGATTTGAGGCCTGGCGCATCTCGTTCCAGACCGAGCCGGACGACCGGGTGCCGGGGTTCCTAATCATCCCTGAAGGAGCCCGAAAAGCAGGCAAATTCCCCGTCATGATCTGTGTCCACGGCACCACGCAGGGATCGGGAAAGAACCGCACCGCCGGGCTTGCGGGCGCGCGTCCCGAAGACCCACCCGACCCGCCCGAGACGAGCCGCGCTTACGGCCTGGAACTGGCGCGGTGGGGATACATCACACTGTCCATTGACCTGATGTGCGACGGCGAGCGAATCCCACTGGAGATGACCCGCTACGATACAGCCCGCTTCTACGAAAAGCACCCGGAGTGGTCGGCGGTGGGCAAGAACATCTGGGACGTTCAACGCAGCATTGACTTTCTAGAGACGCTCGACTTCGTGGACACTTCGAAGATAGGCTGCGCCGGGCATTCGCTGGGAGGACACTCCAGCCTGTTCGCGGCGGCATTCGACCACAGAATCGCCGCGGTCTGCTCTAACGGGGGCGCGCTCGCGTGGCAACTTCCCGCCGACCACTGGTCGCGCCCGATGGGCGGCGGGCGCGGGCCGGTCAGCAGCTACGTGTATCTGCCCCGCTTCCGGAAGTACGTGGACAACCCGAACCTGAAGCCGCCCGTTGATTTCGAGCATCTGATGATGATGGTGGCGCCCCGGCCTCTGCTGGTGATGGCCAGCGAGGGAGAAGCGCGGTCGCAGGGCCTCGTGGATAAGTATGCCGCCGCGTTCCGGCATTATCACGCGATGGGCGCGGGGGAGAAGATCGGTGTCTTTACCTATCCGGGCGAGCACAACTACCCTCCCGTCGCAAAGCGTCACAGCTTCAACTGGTTCGACCGCTGGCTCGATCATACCCCGGCGGTGCTGACGGTCTGGCCAGACGCTCTGGTCTAGGAATCCAGCGGACTCTCGCACCAGGACGCAAGTTGCTGGAGCGCAGCGCGCGGCCAGGACGGGACAACGAGCACCCTTCGCCCGACGGCGTCCGCCAGCCAGGAGATGCTGGCGTTGTCGAGAAACGCCCCCTGCCCATCGCGCAGCATGATGTCCGGGATGGCCACCAGATCGGCGTGACCCGCCTTGTTGAGGGCGTCGCGCACGTCGCGCCCTGTCAGCAGACCCGCAACGGTCACACTCGGGCCATACCAGTTGTTCACGGACGGAATAACCTGAGCATCAAGACCGAGAATGGCGGTTGCGGCCTCAGCGAACTTCTGAAGCACGGGCGCGGCAAGCATCCCCGTGACGATCTGCACCCTGCCCCGGAACGACTGGCGCGGAAAGCGGCGCAGGCAGGCCGCGACCTCGTCCAGAAACAGGCGGCAGCCCCCCACCCCGTTTGAGAGCTGCGGGAATCCGCCGTAGCTAGCGGCCCTCGGAAACGGGCGCTTCGCGAGCAAGTAGAACTCGTCGGAAGGGACAACGAAGCGCGTTCCCAGCTTCTGCTCGAAGCGGCGCTGATGCGCCCGTACCTGATCGAGCACGCGCAGTGCGCCCTTGTGATCGTACGGCTCGCTCTCATTGCGCCCCAGGCGGTAGTCCGTAACCCCCATCGGCACGATGGCCAACGACCGGACTCCCGGATACAGCGCCGCGAGGCCGGAGATCGTCTGGTCGAGCGCCGCGCCATCGTTCAGGCCCTGGCACAGGACAACCTGCGCGTGGAGCTCGATGCCGCCGTCGAGAAGGCGGCGGATCTGCTCCAGAACGGGCGGCGCCTTGCAGTTGCGCAGCAGCCTTCGCCTGAGGGCATCATCGGCCGCATGCACGGAGATGTAGAGCGGGGACAGCTTCTGCGCGAAGATGCGCTCCCAGTCGCGTTCCGAGAGGTTCGTGAGTGTAACGAAGTTGCCGTGCAGAAACGACAGGCGGTAATCATCATCGCGGATGGCGAGCGTGGGACGCATGCCCGGAGGCTGCTGATCAACGAAGCAGAAATCGCAACGGTTGCAGCAGAGGCGGACGCCGTCGAAGAGGTCCTCGCGGAACTCGACGCCGAGCTGCGCATCCACGTCCTTCGGCACAGGGATGTCGAGGGTGCGGCCACCCCGACGGACAGTCAGGACGCATGGCTGCGCCGCAGCATGAAACTGCACGTCAATGACGTCTTCGAGCGGGTGCCCGTTGACTGAGACAATCCGGTCGCCCGGCAGCACCCCGGCAAGGTCGGCAGGCCCGCCCGGAAAGACCTCGGCAACTTCGCCAGCAGGCTGACTCTCCGCGTCGCGCTCAAAGAACAGAGGCAAGGAGATGCTGTCTCCGGGCCGACAGCCTACTGCCCGGCCGACGCGCCGGCGCCCTTGCCGGATTTCTCGTCCAGTATTTGCAACAGCCCGTATTCCACGCTGTCAACAAGCGCCTGCCAGCTCGCCTCTACCAGGTTCGTCGAGACCCCGACAGTGCTCCAGCCCCGCCCTTGCGTATCCACCGAGTCTATGACCGTTCGCACCTTCGCCGCCGTCCCTGCCTGCGTGTTGATGACCCGGACCTTGAAGTCAGTCAGCCGGATCTCGGCAAGCTCGGGATAGAACGTCAGCAGCGCCCGGCGCAGCGCAATGTCGAGAGCATGCACGGGGCCATCGCCCTCACCCGCTGTATGGAGCACCTCGTCCCCGACGCGTATCTTGAGGGTCGCCTCGGTCGCCGGTTCCTCGTCCGGATTGCGCTTCTCGACGATAACGCGGAAGCTGAGCAGGTCGAAGAGCTTGTGATACGTCCCCATCGCCTTCTGAAGCAGGAGTTCGAACGACCCCTCCGCCGACTCGAACGAGTAACCTTCGTTTTCGAGCCGCACGACTTCGCCCAGAACAACGCGCGCTTCCGGCGAACCCTTCGTGAGGTCCAGCCCGTGCTTTTGCGCCTTGGCGACGACGTTCGACGCTCCGGAAAGCTCGCTGATAAGAATTCGGCGTTCGTTGCCCACAAGCTCCGGCCGGATGTGCTCGTAGGTACGGGAATCCTTCTGCATCGCGTCTACATGGATGCCGCCCTTGTGCGCAAACGCCGACAATCCGACAAACGGCTGGCGCTCATCGGGTGTCACGTTCACGACCTCGTTGACAAACGCCGAGACGTAGGTCAGGTGCTTCAGGCTGCCCTCGGGCAGGCACCGCAGCCCCATCTTAAGTTCCAGCACCGGGATGACAGTGCAGAGATTGGCGTTTCCGCAGCGCTCTCCGAACCCGTTGATGGTGCCGTGAACCTGCACGGCCCCCTCGCGCACCGCTGCCACCGCGTTGGCGGCGCCCATGCCGCTGTCGTTGTGAGAGTGAATGCCGAGCGGGCAGTCAGTACGCTCGCGCACGGCCCGGATGATGCTTACAATCTCATTCGGCAGCACACCGCCGTTTGTATCACACAGGGCAAGCGTGTCCGCGCCGCCGCGCACTGCCGCATCGAGCGTCGCCAGGGCATATTTGCCATCCGCCTTGTACCCGTCGAAGAAATGCTCGGCATCGTAGATGACGGTATGACCGTGGGCTTTGAGAAACGCCACGGACTCCTCGATCATCCGCAGGTTCTCGTCGAGCGTGAGCCGCAGCGCCTCGGTGACATGCAGGTTCCACGTCTTGCCGAAGATGGCCGCCACGGGCGCCCCGCTCTCTATGATCGCCTGAAGGTTCCGGTCGTCCTCACACGCAAGGTTGCCCCGGCGCGTGCTCCCGAACGCCGTTATCTTCGCGTTAGCCCACTCCATATCGCGGGCACGGGCAAAGAACTCGCGGTCTTTGTCGTTAGACCCCGGCCAGCCGCCCTCGATGTACGCGATGCCCAGGTAATCGAGTCGCTCGGCGATGCGCACCTTGTCCTCGATGGAGAAGGTGATGCCCTCAGCCTGAGAGCCGTCCCGCAACGTAGTGTCGAATATCTCTATGTCTCTCACAAAAGCCTCGCGTTCGCTCACAGGGCGCCGCCGGACGGGTTGCCCAGGGCCTGCTTCCGGAAGTGGACAAGCTTGTTGATGGCCTGAATGTACGCACGAGCGCTCGACTGGATGATATCCAGACTTGCGGCGCGCCCGGTGTAGATGTTCGCACCGTCCCTCACTTTTACGGTGACATCGGCGAGAGCATCCGTTCCGCCCGTGACAGAGCGGACGACGTAATCCACGAGTTCGTGCGGCTCGTCAATCATTGCATCCATCGTCTTGTAAACGGCATCCACGCACCCGACGCCGATTTCCGCCTGCTGGCGCTTTTCTCCCTCGCAGCGCATGCGTATCGTCGCCGTCGGCAGCCCGTCCAGGCTGCTCATCACGTTGAGATACTCCAGGTGATAGGTCTCGGGGATGGTGTAAACCTCGTCCGCAATGATCGCCGCCAGGTCTTCGTCGAACAGTTCCTTCTTCTTGTCTGCCAGGTCCTTGAAGCGGTTGAAGGCGCGCTCCATCTCGTCTTTGGTCAGATCGAAGCCCAGCTCGTGCAAGCGCTTGTCGAAGGCGTGCCGCCCGGAATGCTTGCCCAGAACCAGCTTCGACTCCCTGACGCCGACGGATTCGGGAGTCATGATCTCGTAGGTCTGGCGGTTGGCCATGACGCCGTGCTGGTGGATTCCCGCTTCATGCGCGAACGCGTTCACGCCGACGACGGCTTTGTTCGGCTGCACCACGATGCCCGTCAGGTCGGAGATCAGGCGGCTAGCGCGGGCGATTTCGGTGGTGACGATGCCGGTGTGCACGCCGTAGATGTCGCCGCGGGTAGCGATGGCCATGACGATTTCTTCCAAGGCGGCATTTCCGGCGCGCTCGCCGATGCCGTTGATGGTGCACTCCACCTGCCGCGCACCGTTCATGACCGCCGACAGCGAGTTTGCGACGCCCATGCCCAGGTCGTCGTGACAGTGAACGCTGATGATTGCCCGATCTATGTTCGGCACGCGCTCCTTGAGGGCGCGGATGATGGTTCCGTACTCAATCGGCGTCGAGTATCCAACGGTGTCGGGGATGTTGACGGTCTTTGCTCCAGCGGCGATGACGGCTTCGATCACCCGGCACAGGTAGTCTATGTCCGAACGCGCGGCATCCTCGGCGGAGAACTCGACGTCGTCGCAGTATTCGAGCGCGCGCTTGACAGCCGCGACCGCCCGTTCGACCACCTCATCGCGGGTCATGCGCAGCTTGTGCTCCAGGTGGATGTCGCTGGTTGCGATGAACGTATGGATGCGGGGGTTGACGGCGTCCTTCAGCGCCTCACCTGCGCGGTCTATGTCAGCGTTGGTGGCACGGGCGAGGCCGGCGATGGCCCGGCCGTCCCGGATCTCAGCGGCGACCTGGCGCACGGCCTCGAAGTCGCCCTCGCTGGCGATGGGGAACCCCGCCTCGATGACGTCCACGTTCAGGCGGGCGAGCTGGCGCGCGGCATCCAGCTTCTCCCCGATGTTCATGCTTGCGCCGGGTGACTGCTCCCCGTCGCGCAAGGTGGTGTCGAATATGATAACTTTGTCGGACATTTGCTTACTCCTCGGAAACTCCGGCCGGTCTGCGCACGCCAGATACGATCGCGTCATTCTACGCCGGAGTCATTTCTGTTGGCTAGTTCCCTTGCCGGTCCTTGCGTTTGCCTCCAGACCGCCGGGAACTAGTGAACCGGGGTCTAGAGGAGAATAATCGCCGTGGCCTGTGGCCCGCCCGCGCATCCGTACTTTCCCGGACGCGCAGGCTGCGTAAGGGCGAGGGTAAGCTCGGGGGACAGCCGCGCGGCTGCGCCGCCCGGCAAGGCGCCGGACTGCATAATCGCCGTACTACGTATTGCCTGTCCCCGATTGTCCATAGCAGTTAGTGTTCTTGTAACACATTTGCGCCGGTTTCGCAAGAGGGCGGGCTCAGCCCCTGTGATGTCGCCGGACATCGTTCATCGTTGGGTGAGGCAGCTTCGCGCTCAGAACCCGTCGCCGGGCAACCAGGTGGCGCTGCTGCAGCGGAAGGCGTCGAGCAGGCTCTGATAGCGTGCTTTCTGCATGCTGACGTTGCGGAACATGCGGTTGGCGGGCATCTCGGTGCGAACGGCGCCCAGACCGGAGAGCGCACGCTCTCCGAACTGCGGCGGCGCGTGAAGCTCCAGCGTTCGCTTGCCTGCATCCCAGGCCGCCGCCGCGCACCTGATCAACAGCGATGCCTCGGCCGCCTGATCCGCCGCCCGCAGTTCCATGACGCGCGGCAGGCCGTCCTCCCCGGACGGCAGAGACAGCACCGCATAGCCTGCCGCCTCCTCGATGACCCGATAGCCCCGAGTGGTGTAGCTCCACCCAACATAGTCCCGGAAGTACGGTTGCGGACGACTGCAGAAGACGGGCCGCCGCGGCTTCTGGTGGTAGAGGCGCATTAGCACATCCGAGAAAGCAAACGGCGCGGATGCTGAGCTGGCTTCGGGATCGGCGCTCAGTTCGACTGCCAGCCACGGCGCCTCGACCTGCTCCCACCCAAGCGGCGCGTAGTGGTGATGGACGCCGGTGAACAGAAGTGAGAAAGCCATGCCCTCGCGCTCCATCAGCCCGATCGCCTCGCGGAGCAGGTCCCGCGAGATACCCTGCCGGCGACACTCTTCCAACGTCGCGACGTTGGCTATGCCGCCGCAGACAAGGGTCTCACCCTCCCATTCGACCGGACGGCGGCACACATGCACCGTGCTCACGAGACGATCTCCGTCCCACGCGCCGAACGTGTCGCCCTCCCGGTTCCACGGGTCGGCGTCGAAGTACCGGCGGAACAAGGCCTCATCCCTGTTGAACACCTTCAGCCAGAACGCAAGCGCCTCTGGACGCTCGGACGCCTCTATCGGACGAATGTCCACGGCCATACCCCCTTACCCGCTGCAGCCGGACACGAAGAAAGGCAAAGGGCGTGAGACGAACTCACGCCCCGCCAGCAGAATCCCGTTGAGCCTGTTTCGGGCAGCCCTGCAAAGGCCGCCCGATAACGGGCTACTTCTTCTTTCAGCCTTTCGGCGCCTTCGGCGCGGCCTTGGCCTTCAGCCAGGGCATCATCGAGCGCAAGCGGCCGCCAACCTCTTCGATCTCCTCGCGCGCCGAATGCCGCCGAGCGGCGTTCAGCACCGGGCGTCCGGCCTGGTTCTCGAGAATCCACTCACGCGCGAAATCGCCGCTCTGAATCTCCGCGAGAATCAGCGCCATCTCCTCGCGGGTCTCATCGGTGATGATCCGCGAGCCGCGGGTGTAGTCGCCGAACTCCGCCGTGTTGCTGATGGAGTCGCGCATCGTCGCGATGCCGCCCTCATACATCAGGTCAACGATCAGCTTCAGTTCGTGCAGGCACTCGAAGTACGCGATCTCGGGCTGATAGCCCGCCTCGACGAGCGTCTCGAACCCCGCCGTCACCAGCGCCGTGCATCCACCGCACAGGACAGCCTGCTCGCCGAACAAATCGGTCTCGGTCTCTTCCTCGAATGTTGTCTCGAGGATTCCAACGCGCGCCGCGCCGATGCCGTTAGCGTACGCCATGGCCTTGTCGCGCGCCTTGCCGCTCGCATCCTGGGACACAGCGATGAGGCAGGGAACGCCAGCGCCCTCGGTGAACGTGCGGCGCACCAGATGGCCCGGGCCCTTCGGCGCAACCATGATCACGTCCACATCCTCCGGCGGCACGATCTGCCCGAAATGGATGTTGAACCCGTGCGAGAAGAGCAGAGCCTTGCCCGCCTTCAGGTTCGGCGCGATGTCGGCCTTGTAAACGGCCGGCTGCACCTCATCCGGAACCAGCATCTGGATGATATCCGCCTGCTTGGCGGCTTCAGACGCCGAGATCGGCTTGAACCCATGCTCAACCGCCAGATCGTAGTTGTCCGTACCCTCGAGCTCGCTGACAATGACCTCGATGCCGCTATCACGCAGGTTCTGGGCCTGGGCATGCCCCTGCGATCCGTAGCCGATGATGGCGACCTTCTTGCCCTTAAGGATGTCAATCTTGGCATCCGCTTCGTAATAGACTTTTGCCGGCACTAACTTACCTCCTTGACTGGCGCCATTTTTGGCGCCGGAACATGCGCGACAGGTCAGGTTTATAGCCTAACCAACGCGCTCTAACAACTGCCCCGCGGGCGAACGTCAGACCTGAATGGCGGTCCTTGCGCCCCGGATGAGCGCGATACGCCCCGTCCGCACCACCTCGCGGATTCCATACGGCTCGAGCATCTTCTCGATGGCGTTGATCTTCTCGACATCACCCGTCACTTCAATCGTGAACGTCGTCTCGCTGATGTCTATAATTTTCGCGCGGAAGATGTCAACAATCTGCATCACCTCACCGCGCTTCGTGGTATCAGCATCCACCTTGATGAGAGCAAGCTCACGCTCCATCATCGGGGCGTCCGTGTAGTCCGCCACCTTGATCACGTCTATCAGCTTCGTGAGCTGCTTCGTGATCTGGTCCAGCGTCTGCTCGTCCCCGCTGGCCACGACGGTCATGCGCGAGATGCTCGGGTCGTCCGTAATGCTCACGGCCAACGAGTCCACGTTGTACCCACGCCGGGCGAACAGCCCGGCCACCCGCGCCAGAACACCTGGACGGTTCTCGACGAGCACGGTAATCGTGTGCTGATGACCCATACTTCCGATTTTGCTAGCGACTTTTGGCATGTGCGTTCCTTCTCCTGAAAAAGCGATAAGTCAACCGATGCTCTTGCGCGGACGCTCGAGGATCATTTGCTCCACCGTCTGCCCCGCCGGGATCATCGGCAGGCAGTTCTCGTGCCGCGCCACCCGGAAATCCACGATCACCGGCCTGTCGTTCACCTCCATCGCCTTCTCGATCACGCCGCGTACCTCGGAGGGCTTCTCGGCGCGCAGCCCCACCGCTCCGTACGCCTCGGCGAGCTTCACGAAGTCGGGCTGGTGGCTGAGGTCAATCGCGCTCAGGCGATGGTCCCAGAACATGGTCTGCCACTGGCGCACCATCCCCAGGCACTGGTTGTTCAGAATGGCCACCTTCACGGGAATCTGGTGCTGCCTTGCCGGCGCTAGTTCCTGGTTCGTCATCATGAATGAGCCGTCGCCGTCAATGCACCACACCGTGCGGTCGGGCGCGCCGACCGCCGCCCCGATGGCCGAAGGAAGCCCGAAGCCCATCGTCCCCAGCCCGCCGCTGGTCACGAAAGTGCGCGGATGCCTGCACTTGTAGAACTGGGCCGCCCACATCTGGTGCTGCCCGACTCCGGTCGCCAGAATCGCCTCGCCCTTCGTAACCTTCCAGAGCTCGTCGCAAACCATCTGCGGCAGAATCACCTCGTCCTGATCGGCGGCGTACCAGAGCGGGAAGTCCTGCTTCCACTCCTCGATCTGATCGTTCCAATCCGTGCGCGGCCGCTCGTTCACGCAACTGAGGAGGGCTTCCAGAGCCTCCCTGCAGTCGCCCACAAGCGCCACGTCCGGGATATAGACCTTGCCGATCTCCGCTGGGTCAATGTCAATGTGAATGGATTTCGCGCCCACGGCCCAGGCGTCTATCTTGCCGGTCACCCGGTCGTCGAAGCGCGCGCCGATGTTGACCAGCAGGTCGCAGTCACGGACGGCATAGTTCGCGTACGCCGTGCCGTGCATTCCGAGCATTCCGAGCGACTGGGCCCCGGTTTCGTCAACCACTCCTTTGGCGAGCAGGGTGTTCGTCACGGGGAAATTCGTCCGGCGCGCCAGCTCGCGCACTTCCTTCCACGCGCCGGAGCTGATCGCGCCGCCACCCACATAGATGACCCCCCGCTTCGCTTCGGCGATGAGCCGCGCGGCCTCTTCCACGCCGTCCAGATTCACCGCGGTCCGCGGGTTGTACGAACGCATTTTCACGTCGGGGACGGTGTACTGCATCTGGTTCAGCGCCACGTCCATCGGCACGTCCACCAGCACCGGCCCGGGACGGCCCGTCCGCGCGATGTAGAACGCTTCGGCGATCACCTGCGGAATCTGGGACGACTCGGTCAGCAGGTAGTTGTGCTTGGTGATCGGCATGGTGATGCCGGTGATGTCGGCTTCCTGGAACGCGTCCTTGCCGATGGCGGTGGTCTTCACCTGCCCCGTCACCGCCACCATGGGGATCGAGTCCATCATGGCGTTGGCGATGCCCGTGACGAGGTTGGTGGCGCCCGGCCCTGAAGTCGCGAAGCACACGCCCACCTTGCCCGTCACCCGTGCGAACCCGTCGGCCATGTGGGCCCCGCCCTGCTCGTGCCCCACCAGGATGTGGCTCAGCCCGCCTTCGTCGTAGAGGACGTCGTAGGCCGGGATCATCACCCCGCCCGGCACACCGAAGACCACCTCGGTGCCCTGCGCCTTCAGCGACTCCATCAGTGCGCGGGCGCCGCTCACGGTGGCGCCGTCCTTCACGGGCTCGTTTTTTCCGCGCGGGGGCGCCTGATACTTCTGAATGCCTGATTTGCTGCTCTTTGCCATGTTTTCTACACTCTTCAACAGATCTGCCCGGTCTGGCGTTTCGGTGATTCCCGCCAGAAAAACAAAAAAACCCCTCGCCCCACAGCCGGGACAAGAGGTCCGATCTGACTTCATGAACTCCGCTTGCCTGAGCTTCTCCGGCTTGCGGCTGCACAACTGCAGGTTGTTCTGGTCGTCACTCCCATCTCGGGCAGAGCCTTCTGCTGACCGCCCGCCAGAGTGAGGGAAAACCCCGCGGACAGGCGGCTAGCCTGCGACGCGGCCCGCGAAGGCCGCGCCTGATACAATGACCCTGAGATTATGGAGTCCGCCGCTCTGCATTGGATAATAACAAGCTCCCGGATGACACGAATGCTCATCCGCACCTGTGCTGGCGTAGATTCTATCACGCATCCGTGAAACGCGTCAACAGAAGAGCGGTCCAGGGTACTTCCTTCTGCAGCGTGTGAATTGGATTCTTCTCTTGTTCTGCTGAATGGCTAAGCAGCCTGCACGGGCTGCTTCTTCCCTGCCCTCCTTCTTCGTGAGTTCCCAGATGCCGTTGCCGGGTCAACAATCGCCAGCGCCGGACCGTGCGCACGGACGTGCCGCCGGTGAGGATACAACGCGGATGGGAGTATCGGAACACGTCGTGCTGAACTTGATTCAGCACCCATCCGGACCCGGACCGTGGATTCCGGATCGGAGTCCGGAATGACGTTGAGAGGGGGCTGCAAGTCCGGATAACCTGTTGCGGGCAGCCCTGCGCAGGGCTGCCCGATGGTACGGGATTAGCGTTACCGGCACTCACAGGCTCTCGATGTCGCCGGAGTCTCTGATAAGAACCAACGGATACAGGTCCTTGCCTGCGGTGTAGCAGGAACTGATGCCGGTGACGCCAAGCCATTCGCCCAATGCCGGGAGCGGCGCCGTGCCCGCACTCACTTTCACGCCGGATGAACCGTTGCTGTCGGTCAGAGGCGACGCCCAACCCCAACTGCTGCCGTCCCAGACGGTGAAAGTCCGGGCCTGAGCATCAACGCTCGTCACCTGCCCGACAACCCGCACAAGGAGGCCTATGTTATTCAGGCCAAACGATCCGTTGACGCCCCGCTGTCCCACACCGGTTGCTGAGTCAAAGCCCCAGTCTCCGCCGCCCAGTGAAGCGTTCGAGACAATCAACGGCACTGCCAGGAGGCCAGAACCCACCACCGAAACATCCGTAGCTTCAATGTACCGCTCCGACTCACCGTTCGTCTTGATAGCGCCGACCACTCGTATGCGGTCACCAGGACTTACAGCAACGCTGGAGACGATCCGCAAGCCTCCGCTGCGCGTCTCGTCCTGCGCATAGAAGTAACCATCAAACGTCGCTGTCACGACCAGGGGCAACAGGTAGGTCAGCGTGTTGTCTGGAAGCCTCTTTGCGCCCAGCAGCCCTGAGTTGTGCCACGTCACGTCTGCCTGACTGGCCACCCGCAGCAACCGGTACACGTCGATCCCGCTCCGGTAGCTGGAGGATATGCCGGTAACGGAGACGATAGCATCCATCGGCGGGGACACAAACCCACGCGGCAATGCCAGGCGCACTCCGGGCGCTGTCGAGTCGCCATACCGGCCGCCATGGTCCAGATAGTAGAGACCAGCGGCGGGCGATGAGAGCGAACCGGTCGCCGTCACAAGGAGCCCAAGGTTTGGCACGTTGGTCATATAGCGCAGAGACCCCGGAACAGTGCTCGATGGCAACCACTCACGAACCTGCACGCCACGCTGGCCACTACCGTACGTCGGGTTGTACTGCAAGGGGCCACCGCCAAGCAAATCGAGGTTCACCCAGAGAGACTGCGTGTCTGCGTGGCCAGTGACCACCACGCTGGTTGCCACAATCTGCCTTTCGGCATCGGACGTGGTGCCCAGCTTGCCGGCAACCGAGACGACATCACCCGGCTGGACCACGCCATCCCACGAGACCCTGAGTCCGCCGCCCGCCCTATCGGCCTGCTCCATGTAGAAAAAGCGCCCGAACAAACGGGTGACAATCGCATTTGTGACGTACACTCCGTCGTCATTGGGCAGGAGCTTGGCCTCGCCAATACCCAGCGTGGCAAGGGTCTTGAAGCTCTGCTCGGCGCTCTCTGATATATACGGATCCTGCACTTTCCTGGCTGTCACCTTGTAGTAGTAGGTCTTACCGCTGACAAGCTCGTCCACAGCGATGGCATGGCCGTTGACAAACATGGCGCCATCCACGGTGCGCGTGTAATCACCAGGATTCTCGCCAATGTGCACGAAGCCCTGACAGACAACGTCGGTGTTGAACTTCACGACGGCCGAGGTCGCGGTCACATCCTCGACGCGCAGATCGGCGATCTGAGGCCCGGAGGTCTCGTTGCGAATGTCCGAAGGCCGCCGGATTCTGATCAGCGGATACAGGGACTCCCCGCGCTTCTCGCACGACACCACGCCAACCACTCTGATGAAGTCCCCCACCTTCAACACGGACGACCCGGCGGGTATCTCAAGCTTCGCTGTCTTTGGGCCCGACCCATCGTCTATGACAGCATAGCCGTCACCCACCTCGGTTACCGTGCCAAGCAGTTGGACAAACAGCCCGATGGTGTTGACGCCCGCCCCACCCTCGAAGCCTCGCTGGCCATCGCCGCTGCTGGCCCCACCGCCATACAGGGTTCTCATGGTCAAGGAAACTGGAGGCACACCGCCGCTCGTTCTCTGCACCACGCTCGATGCCACGATGTGCCGCTCGCCGTTGTCTCCCGTTGCCATTGTGCCATCTATCGAAACGCGTGTTCCTTCAAGTGCAGACTTGCCCACCACCTTGATACCGGACGACCTGTCGGCAGCCTCGACGTAGAAGCAGTCAGCAAACTGGGCTGTGACCGGCACTCCAGAGTTCCCCCCGAGTTTGACCGCCGTGCCGTTCGGAAGCAGTTTGAGCTCGCCTATAGTTTCGGCACCGGAGCTGAAGCTCTCGTAGTAGAGCGTGTAGCTGCCCGTGGAATCACGGTCGAAGATGTGCACCTTGTGCTCCCGGCGCACGGGCTGGCCCACAAGGCGGATAGTGCGGTGCGTCGTCCATGCGTTCTCATCCAGCATGATCGCCTTGCCGTCCGAACGCACCACGCGCGCCAGCTTATACTTCTCAAACCCGGGCTCATCGGCCCGAATGTAGCAGAAACCGCTTGCGGGATTGCAGGTGAGTGAAGTCTCCCAAGCGCCCGGGCCCACAGCGCCGCCAGCAGTTCCCTCGCAAGCCGTCACGTCTGCCACCGACCCGTCACTGCTCCAGACACGCGTCGGGATGGCCTGCTCGTAAAGCGGGCCTTCGATCGTGAAGCCAGGGCGCCCGAGGAAATCGGGAACGCCGTCGTCCGGGTCCTGAATCCGGACACTGTGCACGAGCAGGTTTGTCTCGACTGTGTCTATCAGCGACAGCCGCGGATTGCCGAGCCCGTCAATGTGTTTCAGCTTCGCGGTGAAGTCAACGAAACGGCCCTGCAGTGACGTTGTCATAAACCACCGGGCGACACCGCTGCCAAGCGCCGGAATCTTCCCGAAGTTGACGTCGAGCGACGGAGAAACCTGCCGGTTGTTCACTTGGGACCCAATGATCGCGAAGTCAATGAGCAGGCCCTTGTCGTTCTCGACAATCCTCGGCTGCGACGAAGAGACGGTCATGTTCAGGCACTCGCCGAAGCCGTCGTTCTTCACGAGCAGCCCGAGCGGGAAAGGCTCGGCGGGCTCTATCTGCGGAGTAAACGGGTCGTCGGAGTACACGTCCTTTGGCAGGAAGTAGATGAGTTTCAGCAGAGGATCGGGCTTGACGGTGATGGGTGTGGCAAGGAGCGGAATGGTGATCGTCTGATCCCCCTGCCTGTACATCAGCGTTCCACCGATTGTGTATTCCACGTCCTCAGTCGGCGCTGCGTCGCGGGTGGGCACTATAGTCCAGACCGCGCTGGCAACACTCCCGGACGCTATGGTCCCGCCGCCATTGATGTCTGATATGTTCGTCAGTTCCGGGGGCCGGACCTGGAAGGCATCGCTGGCATCCTGCCCATCGGGACCTCGAGTGTCCAGAGTCACTGCGACACCTGTCAGGTCCACGTTCTGCGGGGCATTGTCTATCTCCAGCGTGGCCTTGAACGCGTTGCGCGCGATGGCAACGCGTTGGTCAATCTGGATCTTGACGCGCGCACAGACACCGGATTCCTGTACGAACTTTCCGTTCACCGCCAACTCCAAGGCCCGCGCCGCCTGAGTAAGTGGGCCGTCTAAGGAGGAATAGCCCCCTGCCTCTACCGCCCGAATAAAGGCGTTTGCTGCCAACGAAGCTTGGTGAAACGCTGTTGCCGACATGAAGTCCAGGGAAAAGCCGTCCGGCACCTGGCCAGGCTCCTTCCAGCCCCGGTTCCAATAGTCGACTGTCCTGTTCCATCTATCCAGGAATCGCAATAGCTTGGAATGTGGCAACGTATCGTCCGAGCCGAGGCGCTGGAGGATACGCTGACGCTCGCTCGCCGTGATGGTAAGCCCACCATCCGATTCCATTGCTGCGGAACTCCCCCACTGAACGAAGAAGCCGGTGAACGCGGCCGGCTGGGGCTCTCCCAAAGCTGCAAAGACATCGGGATCGCCAAACAGAAGGTCCCAGGGTGCGCTCAAGACCTTAACGCGCTCGGCTTCGATCTCAAACGCAAGCTTCAGCCCAGACACTTGGGAATTCACCGAACTGAGCGCCCATGGGCCCCCACCTCCTCCAGCGGCCCCGGAGATGCACTGTTCGCTGTCCCTGAAGCACTCGGCGATACACACGGCCTTCAGCAGAACGCTCGCCTCCGGAACGAAATACTCCAACACGGTCTCTCCAGCGCATTGGAGTATGTCCAGTGCCCTGCTGCCAACGCTGCGGGCGATGCAACCGATCTCGCCACTGGGGCAGTCCCAGCCGACCTTGAGGGGCTCTGCAATATAGCAAGGTATGAAGACGCATTCATAGACGCAGAGGAGCTGGCAGCAGTCCAAACCCTGCCCTTCCACCGACCCCACCGACTCCAACGTCTCCACCGCCACCGGATATGACACCCCCACCGGGGCAGTCATCTCCTACAACCGACCCTAGAGCCGCCGCCTTTACCGGTATATCGCAGATGTACTCGCCTTCTGCTTCAGCCGATGATGCACAGACTCCACCGCTTGCAGCCAGGTTCACGCCGGACCGCACAACCTCAACCGGAACCGTAATCGAGGAGTTGCCCGGCAACACGCCGAGATCCGTGATGAGCGGCATGCAGGTGTAGCCATCGGGGCTTCCGATGCTGAACGTGCAGTCGAACAGCGCGATAAGCCCGTGGTTGCTGACGGTGTAGTCCACCACAGCCTTGCCGGTCGCGTCGTAGTTCAGCTCGGCGAGCTTCAGGTTCAGCGGCTCGAGCGTCATCACAGGCGCGGGAACGTGCGTCTCGAAGGTCGCTTCGAGCGTCACATCGTAACGGTCTTCAATCACCGTCGGCTCGACCTTCCACGTGTACTTCACCAGTTCGCGGGGCAGGAAGGCCGTTACTTCCTTTGTTCGCCCTGGTTCGACCTGAATCACGGACTTGTGCGGCAAGTGATCCGCGGCGGTCAATTCCAGGTTATACACACCCTCGGGCACGTTCTCCACGACGAAAACACCGTCCCCACCCGTCTCACCTGCCAGGTTCACCGGCGCGGCGAGCTTCATCTTCTTGTCCGGGCCGATGCTCGAGAGGACGACCGTGCCGTCGGAGGCGTTGACAAGGGTAACCTTCGCTCCGGCCACATTTGGGTGGTCATCGGCGTAGTAGCTGAACTCATCTTTGGCGGTGATGCGGAGGTTGCCCTTTGCTTCGCTGCTGGCGGTAAAGGTGAACGGCACGCTCACCCACGTTCCCTCACCCCGGACCACGAGGTTGCCCGTGTGCCTGCCCAGAGCGGTTGCCGAGCCCGGCTTCAGAAGCAGGGTGACCTGCGCGGAAGCGCCCGGGGCAATATCGCCCATCGCCTGCGGTGTCACGAGCGACATCCAGTCCACGGACGGCAGCTCCACGAGGACCGCTCTGGCTGTCGCGGCGCCCTGGTTCACGACATCGAACTGCACCAGCCTGTGCTGCTCGCGGACCATGCCCGCGGCGAGCTGGCCCGGATCGGCCGCAAGCTTCGGAAGCTTAGGCGTCACCGCCACGTTCACATCAACCTCGGCGGCGGCTCCGCCGGCGCTGGTTATCCGCACCTTAAAGGCCCCACTCACCGAGCCATCGGGAGCCGTAATGGCCAGAGACACGTCTCCCGTCTCGCCGCTCTGGAGCAACTGCGGCGCCTCGGGCACAACTGTCAGGTTCGCGGGAAGCCCCTCGACCGCCGCCGTGATGCCTCCCATCTCGACGGCGTCGAGGTTGGTGAGCTGGAGTCCCGCCGTGACCGCCTCACCTTCTTTCACAGTCACATTCAGAGGGCTGGGAGCGCACACCAGGCTAAGGAGCGTAGTGGTTTCAATCCGCGCCGTGAGAACATTGTTGGAGGTCTTTGCCTCCGGCAGGGACTTGCCAGAGTTGACCTCAACGACCAGATAGTAGCTGCCAGAGCCAGGCGCGTTGAGCTGTACCCTGACTTTCTGCTGATAGGCGCTGCCGGCGCTCACCAACTGTCCGGTGCGGGGGAAGTCCCCGATTTTGACGGACTGAGCATTGATCCCCGAGAAGGTGCTGAGGTAAACCGTGTCCACCCAGTCACCCTGCGCCCGGCCGGCGCCCGCATTCGTGACTGTCCACACGAGATCAATCTCTTGCCGCGGGGCCGCGGAAGGCGGCGCCGCCATGCTCTGAATGCTGAGGTCGGGAGTGCCCACCGTCACCGCCATGGGGAGTGAAACCGAGTTATTCTCATCGGCCTCGTAGAGCCTGTCGGTGCTGTCGGCAACTGCGTGCACGTAGTAAGTCCCCGCGTCCAGTTCGGGTATCCAGCACTCGACGGTGACGGTGTAGCTCTCCTGCGCAGCCACCACCCCGGACTTGGCCGCGACAGCAATGCGGGTAGCCGAAGCATCGAACGTGGGGCTCTGCGAGATATAGACAGCATCCACCCACGTGGTCGAAGCGTTGGACGCGGCGCCCGTGTTGGTTACCTTGAAGCTGACCGTCTGCGTGCTCCCCGCCAGCGCTGTCGCCGGCGCCTGAAGGCCGGACGGGACGAGGTCGGGCTGCGGGACAAGCTGGATATGAACGGGCTGATCGTCCTGCTGGCAATTGTTCGCCTCGGCGCCGAGTTCGTCCAGCGAACCCTCTGCGTTGGCGCGCACGGTGATCCAGTAGTCCTGCGCCAGCAGGCGCGATGGCAGGGCGACATCCAACGACTGCGTGTAGCTCGCCGCGGGTTCCAGCCCGCCGCTGTGGACCTTGAACCCCAGGAACGTGTCATCAGCGCTGCACTGGCTGTCTTCGGAGAGGTAAACGTAGTCCACCCAGCCGCCGCCGGCCCTGCCGCTTCCGCTGTTGGTGACGGTCCACTCGATGCTCACGACAGAGCCATTGGACGCCTGCGCAGGAGCCGTGATGCCGGTGACGGCGAGATCCGGGCCTCCGAGGGTGGTGAACTGCGCAATCTCAGTCTGATCCTGCTGCTGGCAGATGTCCTTCGCGACGATCTGGTAGAAGTAAACGGTCTCCGGCTGCAGGCCGGTAAGCACCACTCTGTGATCCGTCGCGTAGTTCGTCCCTCCGCCGCTTACCGTCCCGAGCGCCTCCGTCAGCCCGTACTGCACCACTCCATCGCACGGCTTGCTCGTGCTGAAGGTGACGATCGCCGACCCGGCCGCGGGCTGCACCCCCGGGTTGGATATCTCGGGAGCGGCGCTGTCCACTGTGAACACGACGCTGGCGCTGGCCGTTTCCAGATTGCCGGCCCGATCTCGAGCGCGCACTTCGAGGGTGTGCTTGCCCTTTTGGAGATCGGGGAGATCAGCGCACGTTTCGGCCGACTCGGGAGACCACGCATTGCCGTCCAGTCTCCAGGAGTAAACCAGCTCGTCAGGGGCCGAAACGTTGTCCGTGCCGGTCCAGCAGGCACGGATGGGCGAGGCGCAGGGATCCGGCGGCTGAGTGATTGCCGTATCCGGCGGCGTGGTGTCGTTGCCGGTGGTGAATGTGCTGGCGCCGCTCGTGCTCGACTGCCCGCAGGCGTCCTTCGACACGACGCGGAAGTAGTACACCGCGTTGTCCGTCAGCCCTGTGAGGCTGATGGAGTGATCGAGCACCAGGTTGTTGTCAACGTCCGTCTGGCTGCCGAGGGCCGGCGTCAGGCCATACTGGACCTGCGACGTTGCCGGCTCGCTGGTGCGCCAGGTGATAAGCGCCGAGTCGCTGCCCGGCGCCGCCGCGATGGTGTTGATCTCCGGCGGCGTCAGGTCAACGGTGAAGGTGCGCGTGGCGGGCGTCGGGTCTTCGTTGTCGTTGAAGTCCCGTGCCTTCACGCGGAAAACGTGGGCGCCCTCCGCGGGAATGCTTGGGCTCGTGCTTGTAGCGCCAGACCAGGCGCTCCAGGGCTGGCTGTCGAGTTGGAACGAATAGACAAGCTCGGCAGGCTTCGCCACGTTGTCAGAGCCCGTCCAGGTGAAGGTGACTGACGGCGATCCGGCGCAGGAGCCCTCCGCCGGGCCCCCGGTGATGGCGGTATCAGGTGGTGTCGTATCAGCGATGTTGCGGAGATGGACCGCCGCGGAGCGCGTGTTGTTCGTCTCGAAGCCGGCCTCTTCCAGCAGGTCGGTAGCGTCGGCGACGACGATGAGATAGTACGGCCCGGCGGGCGTGGACCCTCTTGCCACAGTGGCGGTTATCTGCCTCGTGACCTCCGCCCGGGGCCCGAGCGGATCGGTAACCCGCAGGTCACCCAGAAGCCTGTCACCCGCGCCGAGAGCAGAATCGGTGGACAGGTAGACGCGGTCTATCCACAGGCCGGATGCCGCTGCTTCGGCGCTGTCATTGCGCTCCACCCACGAAATGACCGTCGGCTGGTCGAAGACGATGGTGTCTTCGGGCGCCGAGACGGAGACGACCTGAAGGTCGGCGAAGCCGGGGATTCTGAAGGTAGCGTCCTGCGATACGGTTTCGCGGTTGCAGACATCGCGCGACTTGACGCGGTAGTGGTAGAGGGCGCCTGGTGTCAGGCCCGCAAGCGTGATGCTGTGCGAGGTCTTCCACTCGTACTCGACCAGCGTGATGCTTCCGTAAGCAGGCGTCAGGCCATACTCGACCTGGGAGGTGGCCGGTTTGTCCGTTACCCAGGTGATGGTAACCGTCTCAGGCGCGGGCGCTGCCGCAACATCAAACACCGACGGGCTTGACGTGCTGAGCGTAAACGCGAGCGATGCCGGGGAGGGGTCTTCAATACCGCTGGCATTGCGCGCCTTCACTTCGAACACATGCGGGCCCGGGGTCAGATATACGATGCTTTCAGCAACAGCCGAGGTGAACGCGCTCCATTCTCCTCCGTCTGTGCGCCAACTGTAAACGAGTTCGTCCGCGGAACCCGCCGGGTCGCTTCCGATCCAGGAGATGGCAACAGGCTGAGAGCAGGCGATACCGTTGGCGGACGGGCCGCCGGTGATGAAGGTGTCAGGCGTGGCTCCCGCGAAGACGGCGAACTCGCGGGCGATGGAATCGGCCGGAGCGCCGCCGCCCACAACGACGTTGAACTCGCGGGACACGGCATCGGTAACAAGCGGCGACGCGACGGACACCGCGAACTCACGCGTGAAGGCATCCACGTTCATGAACGCAGACGCGTTGACGCTGAACTCGCGGGAAACCGCATCGGTGATCAACTGGGGCCTCACAAGCACCTGCAGCTCGCGCGAGACGGCGTCCGCCGGCGACGGCGACGCAACCGTCACCGCGAACTCGCGGGCGACTGCGTCAACGTTCATGTACGCCGACGCATTGACCAAGAACTCGCGCGAGACGGCATCCGTGATGAGCTGAGGCCGCACCAGCACCTGCAGTTCACGCGAAACGGCGTCGGCGGGCGCGCCCTTTCCGGCGGTCACGGTGAACTCGCGCGAGACCGCGTCGAACGTGGACTCGCCGGTGGTCACGGCAAACTCACGGGCTATAGCGTCACGATCCTGCAGTTGAGCGCCGGCGCCGATGGGCAGCGCCACGCCCGCGCAGACCAACGCACTTGTGAGGAGGCGGATCAGCCGCACTTTACCTGCACCTTTCACAGGCTTCCTGCCGAAGCCTGAGCGTCGTCCGTTACCCCTACAGAGCGCTCGCCCGGACCTGAATGTCCGAAAGCTTGTCCGGGATGTCTGATGTCTATGGTCGCTTTCCAGGTGGAGTGCACGGCATCGCCTCCGGAAGGCACGGCCTCCGTTATGGTGTCGTACCCGCTGCGCGGCACCATGCGCACGCGCATTTTCCAGTTGAGCGGGATGTTGTACGCGTCTATGACGATCTCGCGGGCGCCTGCCTGCTCGAAGTACACATCGGCGGCGCCGCCATAGACCGGATCGGTCTTCGGGTCGGCCGGGACGGGAGCGCCGCCCAGCGACACAACAGCGATGCGGGGGTCGTCGTCGTACGGCCAGATCTTCGGCGGCGAGGACGGAGAGACGATGGACGCAGGCGGGTCGGAGGCTATGGCCGAACCACCGTTGCGCTCGATGCGGATGCGCCCCGCACCGCCGTCATAGTCTGAAGAGGTCCCACCCCTGGCGGCCAGGGTCCCCGAAACGTTGGCGACATCTGCGATGATCCTGATTGCGCCGCCGCTTCCGCAGCCGCCGTGCCTTTCCCAGTTGATATCCGTGTACGCGTCACCCCCGTTTGCGACAAGGCTTCCGCTCAACGAAACCACCCCCTGCGCGGCAACGAGAATGGCGCCGCCGCCTGCACCGCCACCAGCCCCATCGCCATGTAAGGAGCCAGCACCTCCGGACCCTCCAATAAGCGGGCAGATAGAGGCGCTGCCGTATACCGGCCCTGGCCGCGTGGGGCCAGCCTTCTGAGTCTGGCCCTGGCTGTAGTATGAACCACCGGTGCCCGGCGCGTCGTTGTTGCTAGTCCAGCGATTGAGCCCTGCGCCTCCTGGACCAAGGCCGCCGCTCGCCGCGGTTCCTCCATTTCTCCCCGCATGGCCGCCCCTGAAGCCTCCCGGCCCGGGCTCCGACTGAAATGTCGGTTCGGTATAGCGGTGGCCCTTCTGCCCGTTCAGGCTGACCGTTCCCGCGATGGTGACATCGCCCTGCACCAGCCACACGACGGGCGCATACGACGGGTGGTTCTTGAACGTGACCGTGACACCCGCGGGGATGTTGACGCTGGCGAACTTGAAGACGACGGCCCACTTCACCGGGTCGTACACCCCGTAGCCCGGGTTGGGGCTTGCGGTGTCCCACTGAGCCGTCGCGGCCTGGGCCAGATCGAAGACGTAGTTGGCGGTCGGAGCAAACGCCCCGTCCGACCCGTCGGCGCCCGGCACGACGATGGCGGCTGAGGCCGCCGAAGCGACAATTACCGCGAAAAGCGCGGCGAACAAAGCTCTGCACATATAACGACCCCTCCAGGGACAGTATGAGGACAGCGCTGCGCGCGAGGCGCACAGGCAGCCCTGAGTTCATCCGCAGCCGAAGACTGCGTTGAGACGGTTCTAACAATTAAAGATGCAGAACCCGCGGGCATATTACCGCGGCTCGGATCTTTTATTAGAAGATACTTCGGCGCCTGGCTATCTGGGGCGTTTGTGGAACGACCTGTGCCGCACGTGAGTAGAAACGGTGATATTTGCAGTTTGTGCGCCGGAACCCCTTGATTCTCATCACACAGCGATATAGCATCGGGTGTCGTTCACCATGGTGGTAAGCTTCGAACAATCAGAAGAGGTCATCCCCGCATCTGCCGCGCGTTCGCAGGGGTGGGGAGGGGGGTGCCGCTCTCAGACTGAGCGCTTGCTGCACGAAGCCGCAGCGGTTGCTCGCCCTCTCATCGCCAGCAAGCTGAGGTCGTTTGAGTCGCTCGGCGGCAGCGCGCCCACCGTTGACACGGACACACTCGATGATCTTCTCAGCGAGACGCTTCTGAGGGTGGCAGCCCGCCTTCAGCAGGTTACAGACGGATCAGCGGCTCATCCGGTGGACCACCTGCACTCCTTCGCGCGCGCAGTCGCCTGCAACGTCTGCTGCCGCCACTTCCGCGAGGAATCGCCGGAATGGCAACGCTGCAAGAATGCGGTCGTTTACGCTTTGGGGCGCGACGGGGGAACCCCGGCCCTGGCACACTGGACCGACCCGCACGGCCGGCACGTCTGCGGCCTCGCCTCAGTGCGGAACGGCCCCACCCCGCGCCGCAGCGCGAAGTACATGAGGCTGGTCGAGCAGCCGTCGGAGTTCGTCCGGGCGGCGCTGCCTTCCCTCGAGCCAGAGAGCTGCGACCTGCGCTCGCTGCTGTCCGGGCTGCTGGCCCACCTGGCCGAACCCGTCGAGATCGTGGACCTGGTCACGGCGATCGCGGCATTGCGCGGCGCTCGTCACGTCCGGGTTCGTGGCAGGCTGGCAGGAGTGGCGGACGGCCTGGGCGACAGGCTGGTTGACCCGGCCCCGGTCGTGGTGTCTCAGGTGGAACGGCGCATCTTTGCCAGACGCCTCTGGACGGAGATCCAGGATCTGTCTGAGAAGCAGGCCTGCGCTGTTCTGCTGAATCTTCGAGACCATCGCAATCGCGGCGTGATTGCGCTCATTGTTATGGAGGGCATGGCCTCCTTCGAGGAGATTGCTGACGCCGTGGGAATGCCGCCGGAGCAGCTTGCTTCTCTGTGGCCCCGGCTGCCAGCGCGATTGCCGGGCTGCTTGGCTGCTCCCGGCAGCAGGTTATCAACACGCGAAAGGCTGCCCGGGAACGCCTCAGGCGACGAACCACGGACCAGACCTGAGCAGCGTTCCCGGGCAGCAGAGGGCCACCGGAGGATGGGGCAGGATGTGGTTCCTGCACATCGGCTCGGAGTTCTCTGGAGCGGCGGGCCGATGTACACGCGGACGGGCTACATCCGATCGGCGGTTCCGCATGGCGTGGGATGCAGATCGCGAAGTTTCTGTGAAGAGAGCGTTGCGAAACTTCACGCCGCCGCTTCCCGCGTGCTACAATGACACTACGCGCCGCACAACGGACCCGATTCAGGGCGAGGGCGGCCGGGAGGAGACTTCGAACCCATGCGCCTTTTCACAAGCCGGCGAAAGCAACCCGCGCTGATTTGCCTGTTGACCCTGACCGGATGGTGTGCCGGGAGTCTGGCCGGGCTCACCCCGGCGGATGCCGCTGACACCTGGATGGACATCATCCCCGGCGTGCGCCACCTCCACCGCGTCACATCCACTCCGTGGAACATCCACGTCCTGGTGGTGGACGTCACAAACCCGCACGTGCGCGTGGGGGCACTCATCAAGAACGAATCCGGCGATGCGGATACGCTTGGCGAGACCACCAGCGGCATGGCCTCACGGCACAACGCGCTTGCGGCAATCAACGGCGACTACTTCGAGTCAACCGGCACGAAGAACCATGTGCCGCAGGGCATCTGCATCTACGACGGAACCTACCTGACGCAGACGGGCTTCGTTACAAACCGGGTTTCCTGGGCGATGAACGGCGCGACGCTCGAAAGCTTCGTCAACGTGTACGGCATAACCTACCCGTACACCGCGCCATCGTGGATTACGAACGCGGTGAGCGGCGGCCCGCGGTTCCTGCGCAGCGGGGCGGTTTCGATTGAGAACACGGCGGGACTTCCGGACGCTTACTCGCGCCAGCCGCGGACGGCAATCGGCATATCGCAGAACAAGAAGACGCTGTTTCTGGCGACGGTGGACGGGCGGCAGTCGGGCTTCAGCGTGGGGATGACCAGCCCGGAGTTCGGCACCCTGCTTCTTGAGCTGGGGGCGTGGGACGCGATCAACTTCGACAGCGGCGGCTCGACGACGTTCTATCTGAACGGTGCGGTTCGCAACAGGCCGTCGGAAGGCGCGGAGCGCAGGGTGGCAAACGCAGTAGCGGTCTGGGATACCTTCGACCAGGGGCCGAACCCGGCCGTGACCGTCGGCACGGGCTTCGAGAACCCGCCCTTCGTGACCAGCACGATTAGATCCCAGGACGGCTGGAGCGGCGGCGGGACGACATGCGCCATCCAGAGCACGGAGAAGTTCGGCGGACAGCAGGCGCTCGAGGTGGACCAGGGATACGCCCAGAAGAACATCACAACCACGACAGACAAGGTGCAGTGGATTGACTTCCGTGCGAAGCGTGTGGGAGGACAGGGCAGCGGGGTGTGCTATTTCGGCCCGAACTCAAGCACGCTCTTCGGCGGAGTAGGTTTCCAGAACGGCGGCTATATCAACTACTACAGCGGCAACACGGTGGGCGGTGGCACCATGAAACCCGCGGCCCCCTACACCGTAGGGCAGTGGTACAGGATATCCATCCGCGTGGACTACAAGAACAACAGATACAACGTGTACATTGACGGCCGGCAGTATGCCGTGGGCGTCCTCTACAAGGACGCGGCCTCAACGAGCGGCCTGGGCTTCATCAAGTTCGACGAGAGCGGCACGGGCTCGATGATCGTTGATGACGTGTACGTGGGCACGACGCGCTTCGACTTCCCGAGGACAGAGCCCGACACGGGCACGATCCCGCTGAACGGATACCGCTCGTTTGTGATGAAGAACGCGGCCTCGGCCTCTGGCTGGCAGGTGGTGGACGAGCGCGACGGATCTGGCGCCCCGGCCGCCGCCGGAACGGTGGCGGTGATTGACGTGAACGGGATTGCCACCGCAACCGGCATGGGCAGCTTTGCCGTGCGCACGGCGGACCAGGATGGCAGGCAGGACACGACAGGGCGCATCACGGTCGTACCATCGCTGGGTGTGGCGGCTGTTCGGGCGCTGGGTTCCGGCTCGGCGGCGACGCTCGGCAGCGCCGTGGTCACAGCAGCATTCGATGGCTTCTTCTATGCCAGTCAACCAGACCGGGCCGCAGGCATACGCGTGGACTCGTCCACGCCCGTCCAGGTGGGCGATCTGGTCAGCGCCATCGGGACGGTTCAGGACGTGGATGGCGAGAGGACGCTGGCGGCAACGACGGTACTGCAGGGGCCGAACGGAACGCCGCTTGCGCCCCTCGGCATGAACGGGCGCGAGGCGGTCAACGGCTGGCAGGGGATCGACACGGCAGGGCTGCTCGCGACGGTGTGCGGGAAGGTGACGCGCATTGAAGCCGATCGGTTCTATCTGAACGACGGCGCGGCGGCGGGAGACGGGATCCCGGTGCTCTGGTCCGGTCTGGCCCCGGAGATGCAGGGCCAGTTGGTTTCCGTGACGGGCCCTCTGGGCGCCAGTCTGGAAGGCGGGGCATGGAAGCCAGCGCTCCGCCCGCGATCAGCCGCAGATATCGAGAACAAGACACCGTAGGCAGGGGCCTGCGAACTCGGGGCGGGTCACCACGCCCCACCGCCCCCGCCGCCGAAGCCGCCGCCGGAGAAACCTCCTCCGCCGCCGAAGCCGCCGCCGGAGAAACCTCCTCCGCCGCCGAATCCGCTTCCGCCGCTGCTGGCGGAGCGGGGGGCGGTGGCCATGGCGCTTCCCATGGAGCGGCAGGCGCTGTTCATGGACCGTGACAGATACAAGGGATGGAAGCCGCTACCCTGCACCGAGGGCCCGCTGAACCACTCCGGTGGGGTGGTGTAGATGTCTTCGAACGCCTTCGACCAGCGGTCGGCGACGCCCAGCGCAATGGCGTAGGGCAGGTATTTCTCAAACAGGTTGCGCTTCTCCTGCAACTCGATGTCGGGAGCCTCCGCCCGCCTGAGATACTCCTCGAACCCGCGCACGAGCATGTGCGCCCGAGACCCAGCGAGCGTCCGGGCAGGCATGGCGTGGGCGAACGCGAGCGTGATGATCCCGCATATCGCAATGGCGACCCCCCATCCCGGGGCAAGGAACGCATCTCCGCTTTCCACGATCGAGTACAGAGCCAACGCCAGAAACACTCCAGCGGCCAGCCCCATCCCCCCGAGCGCGTAGTACCCGGTCCGTACCTCCTCCGGGCTTTTCTGAAACAGGCGCTTCTTGACCAGCGCCGCGTACATCTGGCTCTTCACGCTGGGCAGCACAGTGTAGAAATGGTTGGCAAGCTCGCTAACGTCTATGTCATCGCCGTCTTCGAACACTTTGTTGAATATCGTCCGCTCGTACGCGCTGAGCTTGCCCCTGGGGTCTGAGGCCCCGGGGTCGCTGGCTTTGTGCAGGGTGTACGAACGTCCGATAACAAAGAGATTCTTCGTCTCGGTCTCCTCGATGGTCAGGTAGCCCCGCACGGCCAGGTCTATGATGGTTGCGGTGATGTCTCTCATCCCCACCGATTCGTCAATCAGCGTGCCGACCTCGCCGGGCCTGAGGGACTCGGGCGGCTCGTACTGCACGGTTTCGGAGATTCCCGGGTCCGGGTCGCGTCCGACACGCCGCCAGAGCGTGAACATCCCGGCGAGGAACAGCACGGGCAGAAACGCGAACAGGTTGTCCGTCACAAACCACCAGAGCTTCTGGAAAGCGCCCGGAGGGCTGACCTTGCCCGGAGGCCATCCGGCGGCGATGGTGAGGCCTTCGTTGTACGCAAGCGGACGCGGAGACGCGAAGTAGCCGCCGTCCGCCGTCTTCTCGGCCGTCCCGGCCTCGGAGGCGCCCTGCGGGCCGACGAAGGCGGCGACCTGAAGCGTGCCGGATTCGGGCTTGAACGGCAGATGCACCCGGCACGAGGCCTGCCGAATCGGCGCGGGCCACTCGTTGCCGGTGGCATTCCAGTACAGCTCGCCGTGATCCCCGAAAAAGAGCAGTGCATTCTGGACTCTGTAGGCAATGACGTAGGTATGTTTGCCGGTGACTGTGCTGTTCGGATCACCGATCTTGACGCGCATATATCGGCCGGTTCGAAACGCCTTGTATGGCCGCTTGTTGCCCTGCCCGTCCTTGACGCCCGTCACATGCACGCGAATGCGGCGCGAACTGCCGTAGCGGTCCGGGTTCTGGACAACTATGTCACGGAAGATGCCGTGTTTGGGCTCCTGCCCGAAGTCAGCCGCGATGGTCTCGGTGACGGTGAACGACGAATTGCGCGCGATGTGGATGTCCGCGTCCATCCGCGCGACCTCGAACGCTCGCGACGGAAGAGCGCTGGCGGCAAGCAGAAGCACGAACCAGACTCGCAGCAGGTTCTTCATGGCTTGTTCCCCATGTCAACAGACACAGGCTCGCGTTCGGCGTCGCCGGCCTGGAAGTAGTCGAGCCCACGGAAGCCGAACAGAGCCGCAATCAGGTTGGACGGAACGGTCTGGACGGCGGTGTTCATGTCGCGCACGACGGCGTTGTAGTATCGGCGCGCGTGCTGGATGTTGTTCTCGATCTCGGCGAGCTGCGTCTGGAGCTGCCGGAAGTTCTGGTCGGCGCGGAGGTCGGGATAGTTCTCAGCGATCGCAAAGAGGGTCTTTATGGCGTTCGACAGCCCGCTTTCAGGTGCTTCCCGCGCGGCCGGGCCGGGAGATTGCGCCGCCTGCGCGCGCAGCTTCGCGACGTCTTCGAAGACAGCCTTCTCGTGAGCGGCATATCCCTGCACCGCCGCGACGAGGTTCGGGACAAGATCGAAGCGGCGCTTGAGCTGGACGTCAATATCGGCCCACGAGTTGGAAGCGCGCACGCGCAGGGCGACAAGGCGGTTGTAGATAACGAGCGCCCAGGCGACAAGTGTCCCGAACGCCAGCCCCACCCAGATCATGGTCAGGGTCCTTTCTTGCCCAAGGCACGCTCGCCGGCTTTGAGCGCGGATTTCACGACGGGCGTGATGGCATCCGCCATCTGCACGAAGCCGAGATCGGTGGCGTGCACTCCATCCACCGTGCCTTCACCGTCCGGGCCGAGAAGCCGGTTACCCTCCACATAGAACAGCAGCCCGTTCCAATCCTTGACCGCCTCATCGTAAACCTTGCGCATGCTCCGGTTGATGGACAGCTTGCGTGGGTCGCGCGTGCCGTGCGCAAAATCGGCGCGGTGGCCGGCGGATTCGACGAGCACGACGGGAGTGAACGGGTGCTTGCGCTTCAGAACCTTCAGCATATACGTAAGGCGCTCCTCGACGGGCACGGTACCCATATTCGGGAGGGGGTCAATGACGAACACCGATGGGTTCAACTCGGCAAGAATATCCGACATCTCGGGCTCGGACCGGGCGGAGCCCGAGAATCCGAGGTTGATGGTCTCCACATCGAGCCTCCGGCCGACGATGGCGGGATAGGCCATGCCCGGACGGCTGGCGCACCCGCCGTGAAGAATGGAGGTGCCGTAGAAAACGATGGGCCTGCTGCCGGATCTCCAAGGCGCCGCCGGGCGCAGATCGCTTCCGGCCGGAACGCCCACCTGCAGGCTGTCCACGCCGTTGTAGAGCGGCAGGTAGAGGATGTACTCGCGGTTCTTCACGGCGAGGTCCTTCACGAGCGTGGCTTCCTCGTGCTGCTCACTGGGACGGCCCACCCCCACCCAGCGCCAGGTCTTGCCGTCGCGCACGTAGAGATCCACACCGCTGACTCCGGTTGCCGGCATGTGGTTCATGGCGAGACTGGCGTTGATGAGGTTCCACTTGACGTGGATGGACGGTGCATTGGATTCGAACCGGACGGCAACGCCAGCGCTGTTGTCGGACAGGTTCCAGACAGCCTTGGGGGCGGTCTTTTCCATGCGCATCGGCAGCCTGCGGTAGGCGTCTCTTTCTGACGACCACCCCAGGCCCTCCAGGGTCAGTTCGTAGCCCTCGCGCCAGTCTATGTCCGGCTTCGCCTCCTCAGCCGCACCCACCACGGCACCCGCAAGCGCCAGCGCCACAACCATCATCGTCCGAAACATCTCCTGTATGCCCCTTCCGCAAGTCCGCACGCACCCTGTGCCTGCATGGTTCCCCACCGGGGCAGTGGCCTCCTGCCTAGCCGCGGGTCACATCTCCAACCAAGTGCTTCAGGTGCTTCGATGGCGGCAGTGGAACGAACACCCCGAAGCAAACACAAACACCAGTCCAACCTTGCGCAGCCGACCACCGCGGCGTATCATGATGGTCCCGGTGACCCGAAGGACACGAACTGGGGGCACAAGAAGAGGAGAGTATCATGCTCATCTGGCGCGGTCTGATAACGCTGTTGCTTGCGGTTCTCGTGTACGGGATGTTTCAGCCGAACCTGGACGTCGGGACGGAGCCTGCCTGGTGGTACCTGCTTTGCGGTCTTCTGCCGTCGGTGGTCGTCGTGGCGCTCCTGATCTGGCGACCTGTAGTTGGATTCAAAGCGGCCATTGTTCACGACGTGTTCATCGCCGTCGGCTTCGCGGCGCTGGCATTGTTTCTCGTGTTGAGCCGAAACAGCTTCTTCGGGCTTGTGTTGCTGCTTTGGCTCGCAGTGTTCCCGCTGGAGGGGCTGTTCCTGTGGGTGCGAGGCCGGCTGAAGGGGCGCCGATGAACTCGGGGGGTCTTTCCGTTCGTGCATCGGCGCGGTCGTTCCAGAGAACTCCGCATACGGTGAGGGCTATTCGCCGCCCGTTGCGAGGTGCATGATGCGTTCCTGAGTGGCCTCGGCGCGGTCGAGTTCACCCGCCACACGACCTTCGTGCATCACGACGATGCGGTCGCTCATGCCGATGACCTCAGGCAGTTCGGAAGAGATCATGATGACGGCCACGCCCTTCTTCACCAGTTCGTTCATAAGCTGGTAAATCTCGACCTTGCTCCCGACGTCAATGCCCCGGGTTGGCTCGTCGAAGATGAGCACCTTCGACTCGGTGAACAGCCACTTCGCCAGAACGACCTTCTGCTGATTGCCTCCCGACAGATTCTGCACCTGCTGCTCGATGGACGGCGTGCGGATTGAGAGGTCGTCAACGTACTGACTGGCGACGGTCTTTTCGCGGCCCTGGTTGATGAACGAGAGGGTGGATATGCGGTCGAGGTTCGCGAGGGTCACGTTCTCGCGCACCACCATTCCGAGGATCAGGCCGAGCGCCTTGCGGTCTTCGGTCACGAGCCCGATTCCGGACTGGATAGCCTGACGCGGCCCGCGCGGACGAAACGCCTGCCCGAAAAGCGTCATCTCACCCCCATCCGCCTGATCGGCGCCGAAGATGACCCGCGCAACTTCGGTCCGCCCCGCTCCCACCAGACCTGCCAGCCCCAGCACCTCGCCCTTGCGCACGTTGAACGAAACGTCCTGCAGCACGCCCTTCCGGCTGATGTTGCGCAGTTCGAGCGCGACCTCGCCCGGCTGTGTCGGCTCCTTCGGGATCTGCTGCTGAATCTCGCGCCCGACCATCATCTTGATGATCGCGTCGCGGTCAAGTTCTTCGATAGGCTTCGTGCCGACAAGCGCGCCATCGCGCAGAACGGTCACGCGGCTGGCGATCTGAAACACCTCTTCGAGCCTGTGCGAGATGTAAACGATCGCCACGCCCTGGCTCTGAAGCCTGCGGATAAGCTCGAACAGGCGTGAAAGCTCGTGCTCGGTGAGCGTGGCGGAGGGCTCGTCCATGGCGATGATCTTCGCCTTACGCGAGGTCGCCTTGGCGATCTCGACCATCTGCTGCTGCGCAATGGAAAGCCTGTTGACCGGCTGACGGATATCGAGCTTGACACCGAGTTCGTCTATCAGCCGCCCGGCTTCCGCGTACATGGTGCGGAAATCAACGAACCCCGGCACCGAAGCGCGCGGCTCACGCCCCAGAAAGATGTTCTCGGCCGCCGTGAGGTACGGGACCAGGTTGAACTCCTGATAGATGATGCTGACGCCGAGATCCATGGCCCGCTGTGGGCTCGTCATCTCAGCCGGACGCCCTTCAATCAGAATCTCGCCGGAGTCCATCTGCTGAGCCCCAGCGAGGATCTTCATGAGCGTGGACTTGCCCGCGCCATTCTCACCGACGAGCGCGTGCACTTCGCCCCTGCGCACGTCGAAGGAGACGGCGTCAAGCGCCCGGACTCCCGGGTATGTCTTGCAGATGCCGCGCATCTCCAGCACGGTGTCCCGCGCGGCAGGGGTGGACGATGGTTGTTCGAGAACCTCAGGCATAGAGCACTCCGCAGAAATCGGTGGCGCAGACCGCCATCCGGAATGGTCACTTCGCCACGCGCCGCCCGACTTCCTGCCCCGCAGTGCGCCGGGCCGCGGCGGATTCAGATCAAGGGGCCGGCGCAGGCGCCGGCTCTGGAGCCGGTACCGTTTCGGACGCGGCCGGCGCAGCGGCTGGCTCGCCGGAGGGCGCCAGCTCCTTCGTATCCTCCGGGGCGGCAGGCGGCGTCTGCTTCTCCGGGGCAGGCGCAGGCGGAGGCTTCGGCTCCAGACGCTCAACGGCCGCCGTGGCCTTCGGGTCGCCGAACGCCGCTGCCTGACGGTAGGCGTTCAGCGCCTCCGTCTTGTCGCCCGCAGCCTCGTACACTTCGCCGAGCGCCATGTGCGCGCTCGCATCCCACGGCATGTACTCGATGGACCTCTTGAGATGCGCCGTCGCGCGCCCGGTGTTGTTCAGCCCGCGATAGGCCAGCCCCAGTTCGCGGTGCACGGCCGGATCCTTGCCCCGGTCGTTCATCAGGGCGCTAAGAGCGCGGACGGCTTCGGTGTTTTTGCCTGCCAGCCGCATCGCCTTTGCCTCGATCACGGCAAGGTCAGCCTTCGGGTCCTTCGCCTTGAGTTCCTGGATCTTCGCAAGCCCCTCGTCTGCCCTGCCCGCCTCGGCATAAGCGTCGAGGAACTGATCGTAGGGCGGCGCGCCGGTCTTCGGTTGCTTCTGGACGTACCCGACGAGCAGCTTCAGGTACTCATCGGTCTTGTTCTCGTCCTTGTAGATGTCCTTGAGCTTCGCGAGCGCGGGGGACCCGGCGGGCGCGACTTCGGCCAGCCTCAGCCACGCCGCCTTCGCTTCTTCGGCCTTGCCGGACTTCGCCCGGATTTCAGCAATCTGCTGCAGGGCGTAGAACTGCTCGGGCTGGCGCTTGTACGCCTCCTCATAGGCAGCAACCGCGTCGTCGTGCTTACCCTGCGTCTCCAGCGCCGCGCCCAGAGTCATCTGGATACGGGCGTCTTTCGGGAACTTCTCCGCCACCCGGCGGTAGTCGGCGATGGCCTCGTCCTTCTTGCCCGCCTTATCGAGCAGACGGCCGATGTTCGCCAGCGTGTTCGGGTCTTCCGTGCCCTGCTCTTCGATCTTCTTGTACTCGGCGATGGCGAGGTCGTACTTCTCCTGGTTTTCGTAGAGGCGCGCCCGGCCCTGATAGATCTGGACGTTCTTCGGGTCTATCTTCTCCGCGGCGTCGTACTCGGCAAGCGCCTTGCTGTAGTCGCGCTTGTCGGGGGCTTCGACCGAGGCCTCATTGCTATAGAGAACGGCAGCGGCGAAATACGGTTGCAGGTCCTTCGGATCGGCCTCCTTGGCCTTGTCGAAGCTGGCGACAGCCTTGTCCGTCTGCTTCGCCTGCCCCCACATCCGGGCGGCGGCGAGCAGATCGGCAGTGGATTTCGGGTCGGCGGCGTACGCCTTCTCGTAAGCCTGCGCGGCTTCTTCGTGTTTGCCGCGGCTGCTCTCGATGCGGCCGATCTCACGCCACGGCGCGGCATCCTTGCTCTCCTTCGCGCGGCGTGTCCAGAGTTCGACCGCGCGATCGGTCTTGCCGAGCCGCTCCTGCAGGCGCGCCATCCGCTCGGTCAGAGCGCCCTGCCCATCCTTCGGGGTCAGCGATATCGCCTTCTCAATCTGGGCGGCGGCTTCGGGCAGTTTGTTACGCTGCTCGTACACGTAGGCCAGTCCCTCGTAGCCGGATGGGCTACGCGGCTCAACGGCCATGGCCTTCTTGTAGGCAGCCTCCGCCCCGTTGACATCGCCGGTGTACAGCTTGCTGAGCGCGAGGTTCGCGTGAGCCATGCCGCTCTTGGGGTTGACCCGGGCGGCGGACGCGAACGCCTTCTCCGCGCCTTTGTAGTCCCCCGATATGAACTTCATCCGGCCCAGATTCGCGAGCGCGGCGAAGTTCTTCGGATCGTGCTTCGCGGCGATCTCGTACTGCGCGAGCGCTTCCTTCACCTTGCCTTGCTTGTCGAGGAGCCCGGCATAGGCGAGGCGCGACTGCACGTCTCTCGGGGTCTGGCCGAGCAGCGCCTGATAGGCGCTAAGCGCGCCCTGCGTGTCGCCCGCCTGCTCGGCGGCGGATGCGAGCATCCGCCGCGACACCGGGTTCTTCGGGTCAATTTCGGTGGCGCGAGAGAACGCTTCGCGCGCCCCTTTCAGGTTCTTCTGGTTGAGGCGCGAAAGCCCGAGGTTGATCCACGCGCTCGAGTCCTTCGGGCTGAGCACGGTGACCTTGCCGAACCGTGCCTCGGCCTCGTCGTAGTTCTTGCCCTGCATGGCCGCGACGCCGAGAGCAAAATGAGGGTTCGGGTCCGCCGGGTTGAGGCCCCCCAGTGTCGCCGCGTACTTCTTGAGCTCGGCGGCGTTGCCGGATTTGCCCGCCTGCTGCATCGCCGCTGTTAGCAGGTTCAGCGCGTTCTTGCCCTGCTCGTTGGAAGGATTCAGGCGATAGGCCTTCGCCATCGCCCACCGGACGCCCTCAGCATTGCCCGTCTGGTATGACAGCACGCCCATGTTGTACCAAGCGCCCTGGTTGGAAGGGGCCAGGGACGTGATCTTCTTGTAAACCTGAATGGCCTGCTTGAACTGCTTCTTCTGGATGAGCTGCCCGGCCTCGGCCTCGAGCTTCTTCACGTCCTGGGCGTGCGCGGCCGTGACCGAAAGAAGCGCCGCACAGGCAAGCATCACGAGGCACCGCTGAAAACTGGTTCTGGCGAAGAACATCACATCATCTCCCTTACGGACTCACGCTGAGGAACCGAAACGTGCACAGAGCTTATTCCCTCACGGTATGTCAGGCCCGTCCGGATCGTCATCGTCGAAGTCGTACTCGTCTATCCCGCCGGACGCGTAGCTGAAAGAGGTCACTTCTTCGCCGCGGAATATCGTGATAAACAGGTCCTCCCTGTCGAAGCTGGGCAGATAGCTCGATACGATGTCCTCGTCAATGGTGGCGAGCAGAGCCTCTTCGTCGGTGGACGCCAGTTCCATTTCGAGAACCAGCGTGGCGTGAATGGTCTCCTGCGTATAGTGGATGTGGACCTGCCCGATCCGGTGCTCCTGCGTGTCCCAGATCAGATAGACCTCGGAATGTGGTGTGCGCACGAGGCGGGTCAGTCTGAAATCAATCATCGGAAGTCCCTTACCTTTCCCGGGGGCCTCAGGCGGACGCCGGGGGTTTGTCCAGAAAGTCCCCGAGCGGCCACCCTGCGACCTCGCCGAGGGCGGCATGAGCCGTCAGGTCGAGATGCACGGGGGTTACGGAGAGCTTGCCCTGCGAAATCGCGAGCACATCCGTTCCTTCATCGAGGCCATCGGCCGGGATATCCCCGCCCAGCCAGTAGTAGCTCCGGCCCATGGGGTCAGTCCGGGTCTCGACGCGGCCCGGGTAGCGCCGGATTCCGAGGCGGGTCAGGCAGACCTCCCGGATATCTTCCGCCGGGACGGCCGGCACATTGACATTCAGGAATATCCCATCCGGCAGGCCACGCTCCAGCAGTTGTTCCGCAATGAAGCGCGCGAACCGGGCAGCGGGCTCGTAAATGTCGCCATCGTCGAAGGTCGCGACCGAAACCGCAAAGCTCGGTATTCCGAACGCGGTGCCTTCCATCGCCCCTGCCACCGTTCCCGAATACGTGAGTTCCCACCCCAGGTTCGCGCCCAGATTGATGCCCGACACTACCAGGTCCGGGCGGCGGCCGCACATCTGTATCACCCCAATGTGAACGCAGTCCGTGGGCAGCCCGCTGGATGAGTAAGCGTCGTCTCCATCCGCCAGCCTGACCCTGTGGACTCGAAGCGGCTTGTGCAACGTGATGCCGTGCCCGCAGGCGCTGCGGGAGCGGTCGGGGGCGACGACCACCACGTCTCCGAGCGCCGAGAGCGACTGCTTCAGGGCGAGAATTCCCGGTGCGTGGACGCCGTCGTCGTTAGTAATGAGGATAGTCCTGTTCACGGCAGGATTATATCCGCCCCCGGCGGCGCGTAACAACCAGCCGTGGCACGGAGGAGTCGAGACAGCAGAAGAGCAACGGGCGTGCGAGGTGAGGAAAATACCCCCGAAGGGAATCGAACCCTCGATCTCCTGGCTGAGAACCAGGCATGTTAACCGCTACACCACGGGGGCACGCCGGAAGTTATTGTAGCGCTGCCCCGCCGAAACCGCAACCCATGCGGGCAACATTCGGGCGGTATTTGCGCATCCGCGGGTGGAGCAGTAGGCATGGCACGAAGCCCGTATCCGGCTCCTAAAACGGCCGTAAGGCGGCCGGGGCTTGTGCTATACTGCAAACTGTTGTTTTTCAGGAGGTTCTTCCTTATATGTGCGGTATTGTCGGTTATATTGGCGACAAGCAGGCCACGCCGATTCTTCTTGATGGCTTGCACCGGCTCGAGTACCGGGGCTATGACTCCGCTGGTGTGGCGATTCACACCGACGGGCGTGTGACGGTGCGCAAGCGGGTCGGCAAACTCAAGGTTCTGGACGAAAGCCTTGAGCAGCAACCTCTGAACGGGACGCTGGGCGTCGGCCACACGCGGTGGGCCACTCACGGCCAGCCGTCCGAGGTGAACTCCCACCCTCACGCCGACAACACCGGGACGATTCATCTGGTCCACAACGGCATCATCGAGAACTATCAGGAACTCAAGAACCAGATGCTGGCCGAGGGCCACGTGTTCAAGTCTCAGACCGACACGGAAGTTATGGCGCACCTGGTCGGCAAGCACTACAAAGGCGATCTGGCTCAGGCTGTGCGCGATGCGCTCAATGAGGTTGAAGGCGCGTACGCTCTCGGCGTTCTGTGCGACAAGGACCCGGACACGCTGGTTGCCGCCCGCTGCGGAAGCCCGCTGATCGTGGGCGTCGGCGAGGGGGAGAACTTCATCGCCAGCGATGTGCCCGCGATTCTGAACCACACCCGCGAGATCATCTATCTCGACGACTTCGAGGTGATGACACTCCGCCGCGACAGCGTCACCTGCACCGACATTGACGGCAACGTTATCGAGAAGGAAGTGCATCACATAGACTGGGACGCCTCGGCGGCCGAGAAGTCGGGCTTCCCGCACTTCATGCTCAAAGAGATCAACGAGCAGCCGAAGGTTATCAGCGACACCCTGCGCGGACGGTTCGGCGTGAGCGGCGAAATTCTGCTCGACGACACGCAGCTTCCGGAAGACAAGCTGAAGCAGATCAAGAAGATCATGATCATCTCCTGCGGCACGGCGTATCACGCAGGGATGGTGGGCAAGTATCTTCTTGAGAAGTTCGCGCGGATCCCCTGCGAAGTGGACCTCGCGAGCGAGTTCCGCTATCGCAACCCGATTGTGGACGACACGACGCTTGTGATGGCCGTGACGCAGTCGGGCGAGACCGCCGACACGCTGGCGGGGCTTCGCGAGGCGCACCGGCGCGGATCGAACGTGATTTCGATCTGCAACGTGGTCGGCAGCTCCATCGCGCGCGAGTCGGACGGAGTCATCTATCAGCATGCGGGGCCGGAGATCGGCGTCGCCAGCACCAAGGCGTACACATCGCAGGTTACCTGCTTCGTTCTGTTCACGCTGTATTTGGGACGCCTGCGCGGAGTTCTGTCGGACGATCAGGTGAAGCAGATGAGCGCCGAGCTGCGCGAGCTTCCGGGGCTTATCGAAAAGGTGATTGCAAACCAGGACACGATCACGGTGTGCACCGGGAAGTATCACCAGGCGCAGAGCGCGCTGTATCTCGGCCGCGGCTACAACTTCCCGAGCGCGCTCGAAGGCGCTCTGAAGCTCAAGGAGATCTCTTACATCCACGCGGAAGGCTACGCGGCGGGCGAGATGAAGCACGGACCGATCGCACTGGTTGACGAAAACCTGCCGGTCATCTGCGTCGCGACATCGAGCGAAGTATACGACAAGATGATCTCCAACATCCAGGAGATTCGGGCGCGGGCGGGCAAGGTGATCGCCGTTGCGACCGAGGGCGACGAAGGCATCGCGAACCACGCTGACGACGTGATCTACGTTCCGCAGTGCCCGGAGTATCTGTCGCCGATTCTGGTGGCGGTTCCGCTGCAGCTTCTTGCATATCACATTGCCATCCGGCGCGGGTGCGACGTGGACCAGCCGCGCAACCTTGCGAAGAGCGTGACTGTCGAGTAGGTGCCAGAGCTATCTGAAACATGGTATTCACGCCGGGGGCGGTTTCGCCGCCCCCGGCTCTTGTTTCTGACCAGATCAGGTGGTAACTGCCGGGCAGCCCTGCAAGGCAACGCTATCCAGTTCGGACCGGCTAATATGTGCTATATCGTCTTGCGTGATCGCACAGGAGGTACCATGCGCCTGATACTGATTGTTGCCTGCGCGCTGATGGCGGGCAGTCTCTCCGCTGAGGTAGTTGTCCCGATGAGTCCGAATTCGCTTCCCTCGAACATGGCCATGAACAACACGGCCGTCACGCCCACGACGCAGGATAAGAGGGCGGCTCTCCTAGTGCGGTTCCATCACGTTGACTGGCCCAACGTGTTTTTCACACCCACGGACGGCGTGTGGGACTGGAGCAACAGCGGCGGGCTGGCTGTTGACATCTACAACCCCGAAAACAAGCCGGTCGGCGCGTCCATGAGGGTGGACAACGCAGGAGCGGATGGCATCAACAATTGCAACGCCGTGGAAGTCCCGGCGCAGCCGCGAAAGTGGACTACCCTGGCCATGCGCTTCAGCGATGGGCAATCGCCCTTCTGGGGCATGCGGGGCACCCCCGATGGCGGGATGGGAAGGCCGCTCGACCTCACGAAGATCACCGCATTCCAGGTGTATCTGCCGAAGCCCGGGCAGGAGCACACGCTCGTACTCAGCAACTTCAGGCTGCTGGACAAGGCGCCGAAGATCACCTTGCCGTTCGTAGACAAGTTCGGGCAGTACAAGCACGCGAGTTGGCCCGGAAAGGTGAAGAGCGAGAAGGAGCTGATCATCCGCCGGGATCGGGAATCGCTGACGCCGCTCAGGAGCGATGGAGACAAATACGGCGGATGGGGCGGCGGCCCGAAGCTGAAAGCCACCGGGTGGTTCCGGACGGAAAAGGTGGACGGAAGATGGTGGCTGGTGACTCCGGAGGGACGCCTCTTCTTCTCGATCGGGGTCAACTGCGTTTACAACTGGGAGCCGACGTTCACCGAGAAACGCGAATCGTGGTTCGAGTGGCTTCCGGAGGAAGACAGCGAGTTCAAGCCAGCGCTGGGATACACATCGTGGGTGCACAGCATGGCGGAGCCGATCGGGGGCAAGGGGCGGACCATCGGCTTCTACCGGACGAATCTCATCCGCAAGTACGGCGAGGGCTGGGAGGCAATGTGGAGAGAGCGATCGTACGCGCGGCTGAGGGCGTGGGGGTTCAATACCATCGGGAACTGGTCGGATCATGAAGTTCTGAAGCAGAGCCCGCTGCCGTTCGTCGCCACGGCCTATCCCTCAAACGACAGCCGGGTGATCGAGGGCGGAGGCGGATACTGGGGCAAGATGAAGGACGTCTTCGATCCGCGGTTCCCGGAGCTGACGGACGCTTCCATTGCCGGGTATGTGAAGAAGCACGCCTCGAATCGGATGTGCATCGGCTACTTCGTGGACAACGAGATTGCGTGGGACGCGGTGGAACGGGGAGCGCTGGCAAGCCCGCCGGATCAGCCCTGCCGCATTGAGATGGTGCGGCAGCTCAAGGCAAAACACGGCACGCTTGAGGCGCTGAACAAGGCGTGGGGAACGAGCGCCGCTTCGTGGGACGATCTGCGCGTGCCAGACGATCCCAATGACGCTTGCCGTAAGGATCTGGATGCCTGGGTGTACTCGTTCGCACACCGGTACTTCGAGGTTGCGAGGGATGCTCTGAAGCATCACGCGCCGCATCAGCTCTATCTGGGCTGCCGGTTTGCGTGGAGCCATCCCCAGGCGATTCGCGCGTGCGCGGATGTGGCGGACGTGGTCAGCTTCAACATTTACAGGCACGGCGTCAACTGCGAGGACTGGACGGGCAAGAACGACCTGGGCAAGCCGCTCATCATCGGCGAGTTCCACTTCGGCGCACTCGACCGGGGCATGCTGCATACCGGGCTGGTGGCCACCGCAAACCAGAAGGAGCGGGCCGAGGCGTTCAAGGCTTACGTGAAAAGCGTGGCAGGCTGCCCTTCGTTCGTGGGCTGCCACTGGTTCGAGTATGCGGACGAGCCGCTGACAGGGCGGGTGCTCGACGGCGAGAACTACAACATCGGGCTGGTGGACGTCACCGACACGCCCTACCCCGAGTTGACAACGGCGGCACGCGAGGTCAACGCCGAGGTTTACACCCTTCACGCGAAGTCCGCGGTTTCACTGGATGCCGGATCAAGTTCACTACCGTCCCACAGGCTTGGTTTTTGGGGTGGGTGAAGCTAGCTGAAGTGACGGGGTTGGCAGCATCCTTGTTCTCGACAAAGAAAAGGAGGAATACAGCCAGTGACCCCGTCGAGGCACAGT
>JBPOJE010000078.1:0-5987 GCA_052033935.1 Armatimonadota bacterium | reverse complement strand
CAGGAGGATACGGGCGCTACGAAACAGCAGCGCAGCTCGCCCGCCTCCGTCAGATCTGGAAGCTGCCTGCCGACTATCAGAACTACTGCCAACCCTCGCGCAAGCTTGTCTCCAAGACAAGGCATGGTGCCAAGGTCCAGCGGCTCTATGATTCCGCCAGAACACCCGCACAGAGGCTCTTGGAGCGCAACGATGTCCCGGAAAAGACAAAGGATTGCCTGAGGCAGACCTGCGAACGCCTGAACCCTGCCACGCTTATCCGAGCCATCACCGAACTCGTCCACAGGCTCCAGGAGACCCTGAGCTACGGTACGATTACCCGTGAGGCATTACGGGCCGCAAGCATCGCAGAGACGATTGACAGGGCATCCTGAGGACGATACACTCGGACTTGAGCGCACCTGGTGGGCGAAAGGAATGTCATTGTGATCTCAGACCGCGGCGGGCGTGGATTCACCCTTATCGAGCTTCTGGTTGTCATCGCGATCATCGCGATACTGGCGGCAATCCTGTTCCCGGTATTCGCCCAGGCGCGGGAGCGCGCGCGCTCGACGAAGTGCATGAACAACCTCAAGCAGCTTGCCTTCGCGATGGTCCAGTACGCGAACGACAACCGCGGGAGTCTGCCGGACGCACGGATTTCGGGGAACTCAACTCAGTACTCCGACTGGGTTGGCACGAAGCTCGTGGGCGGAGCGGGCGCTGACGCGCCGATCTTCGAGAGGGGCCAGATCTGGCCGTACGTGAAGTCGAAAGAGGTTTTCCTCTGCCCCACCGACCGAAACCGAACACCCCTCAACCGCACCCCGAAGGATGACTGGAAGAAGTACCCGCTCAGCTACAGCATGAACTACAAGTTCGATGACAAAGACCCCCAGACCATGACGGGTACGAACCAGTATCAGAAAATGGACGCCATCGCGAACGACCCTTCCCGGGTTCTGCTTGTCATTCACGAACAGCGGGACAACGCGGATGGCGCGGGAGGCATCAACGACGGAGACTTCCGCTGGGAAACGCCGGCGGACATTCCATCAAAGGTGCACTACGAAGGCACGAATGCCGCCTACTTGGACACCCACGCGAAGTACGGCAAGAAGGATCAACTTCTGAAGGAGATGGCCCGGGGCGACTGGGACCCCGGCCATGTGCCGGGCACACCCTACACGCCGCCGTGGAACCCTTAGCGCATCCGCCGTCTGCGCGGCAGGCGCTGGCAGCCAGTCACCTCGGAGTTAGCTGAGCGCAAGCGGTTCCGCGCGGCGAGGTCAGCGCCGGGCGGGCTCTTCCGTTGTGCCGCCTCTCGCGCCCCGGCTGTCAGAGTCAGACTCATCAGCCTCCGGCTTCCGGGCTTCCGGAGAAACCGTGTACGGCTCTTCATCCCGGTAGAGGTCGAGGCGCTCCGACTCTTCATCGGCCGGCCTGTCGGCTTCCTTGAGAAGACTGATGCAGCGTTCCTGGATCTTAACGGCCGACTCGAAGTCTCCAGACCGAGCGTAGGCCGCCGCGGCCGTGTCGAGGATCGGAGGAATCTGGCCGCCGGTTAGTTCCAGCGCCCGCTTGGCTGCGGCAAGCCCCTCCTCCTGCGTCGCGTTCAGATTCTTATCCGTGGTTGCGACAGTCCAGGCAAAGTTGTTAAGAAGCAGCACGTTGTCCGGCACCCGCTTCAGACCTATCCGGTACTGGTTGACTGCCTGGGCGTAGTTGCCAACCGCCTTGTACATATCACCCAGGCGCAGGCGTATGTCGGGGTTTTCGGGGTTGAGGTGCGCCGCCGTGCGAAGCTGGCGAAGCGCAACATCCGGGCGTCCGAGCATATTGAGCGCCAGCGCCATCCGATAGTAGCGGTCCGCCGACGGCGGCGCAACCTCGGCGGCGCGGGCAAACAGGCTGAGCGCGCGCTCGGCGCGATTGCGAGTCAGCTCGATAGTAGCGATCCCGTCCAGAGCGCCAGGGTTCTTGCGATCCATCTTGATGACGCGCATATACTCGCGCTCGGCAGCCTTGGGACTGCCGGCCTTCAGGAGCGCGCTGGCAAGACCGAGGCGGTAGGGAATGGACCCGGGAGCACGTTCGAGGGCCTCTTGGTAGTAAGCGACGGCTTCACTGGCGCGCCCCTGTTTCAGACGCAGGGTGCCCATCAGATAGCGCGGACGCCCCGAGTATGGAACACGCCTCACGACCTCCTGCAGATACGGTTCCGCTTCCCCGAGCCGGTCCTTCTCCATCAGGTAGATTCCGAGGTTCATATGAGACACGCTGGCCGATGCCGAGGTGCTGTCCTTGAGCAGCGCATCAGCAAAGAGACTGCCCGAGTCGGCAAACACCGCGCAACGCATCCAGCTTGCATATCCGAGCCCGGCGGCGGCAATCAGGCAGGCGAGCAGGAGTGCCGAACGCCGGAGAAGGGACGAACCCGCCAGCCAGGCCGCCACAAGCGCGATCACACCCAGAAACCCGAGAATCGGCAGGTAGAGAAAGTGATCCGCCACGGGCGAAGCCACCTGCACATAGCGAAACGGCAGGATCCCGAGCACAGGCAGAATCCCGACGAAGAAGAACATCAGGAACATGCCCGCCTGACTGCGCCTGAGGAGCAGCCAGACGGCCACGGCAAAGAGAAGCGCCGACACGGCGATTCGCGCCGCGAGGAGTGCCGGGTTCGTGTGCAGCGGCGGGTAGCAGATGGACAGGTCGAGCGGCAGCAAAGTCTTCTGCAGGTAGAACGCAGGCGCCGCAAAGGCTGACCACGGCGAATAGACGCCTTCGAGGCGGCTGGCCTCCGGCGCCCATCCTCTATGCTCGCTGAACCAGGTGACCGCCAACGCACAGATGCTGAGGACGAAATACGGGATCTTCTCGAACAGCGCCTGCTTTGCGGACCGGCGGCGCTCCATCCAGTCCACAACCAGCAGCCACAGCGGCAGGGTTGCGACCATCGTTTTGGAAAGCAGCCCCAGCGCGAACAGCACCAGCGACCAGAAATACGGGCGCGCTTTGTCGGTTTCGCTGAATCGCAGATACAGCAAGAACGCCCCGAAGAAGAACGCCGCGCTGAGGACGTCCTTGCGCTCGGTGATCCACGCCACCGACTCGACGTGCACCGGATGCACCGCGAAAAGCAGCCCGAGAACGAACGCGGCAAAGCGGTTCCGGGTAAGCTTGAGGCCAAGGAAGAACGCGAGCGCGGAGTTGAGGGCGTGGAGCAGGACGTTTGTGGCGTGGAACGCGTGCGGATTCAGCCCGAACAGCGAACGCTCGATCAGGAAAGACGTGAACACCATCGGGTAGTACTGCGGCATGTCGAAGGAAAACCAGATGGTCTTGAGGTTCGCAAGGCTGAAAGCCTGCAGCACGTAGTTGCGCGCCACGTAGTCGGGATCGTCGTAGTTCAGGAATCCCGCGAGCACCGCGCGTGCCATTGCCGCCGCGGCGGCGAGCACGATCAGCAGGGCAAGGCCCAGGTTCAGGCCAATACGGCGGCCGCTTGCCGGCGGCGCGGATTCGGGTGCCACAGACGGCTGTTCAACATGGGTGTTATTGGTCATGATATTCTGAGAGCGTCCTGTCCGCCGTGCCTCGTCCCCCGCGGGAAGGCAGGAGCGAGCCATCCTCGGAACAAAGAATACGATATCGGGGTGAGCATTTCCTGCTCTACAATGGTATCGGCAGAACCGGGCCTCGACTCAAGGCCGCATCTCGTGCGTGCCGGCGATCCTCCCCGACTACAAGCGGCCGAACTCCATGCACGCCTCCAGCATCCAGCGGATGTTCTGGAGGGGGACATCCCCGGCTACCTCTCCGTGCAGAATGACGCCGCCCCCGGGCGTGGCAAGCGCGTCAATCGTCTCTTTCACGTGGTCGCGTATCTGCTGGCGCGTGCCGTGGGGCAGGATGTGCTGGCGGTCGAAGTCCGTGCGGAACGCCAACCGCCCCGCGAAGCAGCTGCCGATTTCGTGGACGCCGATGATGGCATGCTGCGGGTTCACGACATCGCAGCCTATCTCCTTGAGCGATTCGAAGATCGGCAGCGTGTAGCCGTCCGTGTGGAACCAGACGTGTTTCCCGGCGTCCTTCGCGGGCTTGAACATTCGGGCGTAGCGCGGCTTGAACCAGGCATCCCACGACTTCGGGCTGATCATCAGCGCCCGCTGAGTGCCCCAGTCGTCGGCGAAATGCACGCCGTCGGAGTTCGCCCCAAGAAACGGCCCCACCCCGTCCAGATACCAGTCCACGATGCGATCCATGAGATCGTGCAGACGCGGCTCGCCGGACGCGAGGTCCACCAGAAGGTTCTCGAACCCGCGAAGCTGCTGCAGACGCTCGAAAAACGTGATGCCCCAGCCAAACGCGTAGTGGCTCCGGCTGGCGGGGCTGTCCGGGCGGGATCCAGCCGCCGGCTGCGGCGGGAATTCATAATGCGCCAGATCGTCCCACGATTCCAGCGGCACGCCCTTGACGATGCCGATCATTCCGGGCTGCTCCACCTGCCAGGTGGTGCCCCATTCGTCGGTGTACGTGCCCAGAGAATGGCGCTCCAACTCGCGGCAGACAGTCCGCGGGTCCACACCGAAGTCGTTCGGGAACTCCGATAGCAGATCGCGAAGGGCCTGCCCGTGCGCGAGAAAAGCCGACGGCAGCAGGCCATAGAAGATCGGCAGCCTGTCTGGCCGACGGAACTCGATGGCGCGTATGACACGCTCGCGGCTAGTCATAACACGGGCACTGTAGCAGAAGCGGCGGCGAGTTTTCCAGGAGGGCGGCGACGGCGCGCGATCTGAGCAGCAACGCGATAAGCCCACGCGAGCGCTTAGGTGCGATGATGGAGTTCCCGCATCCCGGCCGGCCGATCATCTGGACGTTCGAGACACGCAAAGCCACGATGGGCGAGTGGCTGAAGCAGCGTCGGGCGTGCGAACATGCGAACTGCCGCCCTCGAAGAACCTGAATCGCGGAAGCGCGGAACACAGAAGGAAACGCGGAAATCCGGATTCCGTGCCTCCGTTGCTCCCGCGTCTCCGCGATTCTGCCCCCCTGCTACCGGAGACCCCGGTCCAACCTTCACATCCGAAACTCCAAACGTGCTATTACGTCGTCCTGAACTTGATTCAGGACCCACCTGCGCCAGCCTCTTGGATGTCGGATCAAGCCCGGCAGGCGTGGCGCGGAAATCCGGATTCCGGGCCTCCGGCGGCGTTACCGGCACGCTCACTCCGGCCCGACCTGGTAGCTCGCCATCTCATCCCAGCCAGCGGTAGCCCTGGCCATGTCAGTGACGTACATCCATGCCTTCAGCGTCTTGCCCGCCATCGGCGGCTTCGGCTCGATGCTCCAGTTGACGCGCAGGTTGTTCCCGTCACGCTCCACGGTGGTCGCCGCGCAGTCAATGCGGCACTGCAAGTTCTCCATCACGGCACCCGGTGTGCCGGGCATGATGCCGTTCAGCTGCCGGGCGTTGTGCAGATACAGCTTGTTGGCCACCGCATCGTACCAGAGCAAGATTGCAGGGGGGTAGGACAGCGTTGTGTTCAGCATAAGGTAGGTATTGCGGATGTCGGCGTGACCGTTCGGATCCGTGTACGTTGCGGTCAGCGTGGTGGCCGAACCGGCGGCAAGCGTATCGCTGGCCGAAGGGGCAAGCGAGGTGTTGACAGGCGGCCCGTCGAACGTGAGGTCCCGTACCCGAACCAGCGGGAACAGGGCCTCCCCGGACTTGGCGCACGAACTGATGCCGGTGACGGTGGCGAACTCATCCACGGCGGGCAGCGTAGGGCCAAGCGCCCATACTCGGACGCCGTCGTGGCCGTCAGCATCCTTCACCCCGGAGCCGTCCCAGAGCGTGAAGAACTGACCGCCGGGGTCAACGAACGTCACCTTGCCAGAAACCTTCACGAGCAGGCCGATGTTGTTGAGGCCCGCACCGCCGGTTACCCCCTGCTGGCCCGTGCCATCCGCCGCTGAGTAGTCCGCCGAATCGGCGCCTCCGA
>JBPOJE010000091.1:0-6642 GCA_052033935.1 Armatimonadota bacterium | reverse complement strand
AGTTCTGCCTTACCGTGTTGATCCAACCGAATACTCCTGTGTTTGCCGGAGCAGTTCGGCTTCTCGGTACGATTCCTTTCCGAGGCAGCGACTCGTTTTCACTACGATTACTCGGGAGGCAATTCGCCTGGTTGACAGACGTTTCAGCGAAGGGCTATTATTGGCGCGGTAGCCGCTGAAACGCGTGGCTTACAGCAAAGGAAAGGGGTGCTGCCGCTGATGTTCTTGAAAGCCGATTCGCTCAGAGGGCGGTCGTTGTCCTTGGCGCTGGCAGCGTTGTTAGCGCTCGTTGTTGTGTCCGCTCCTCAGGCTCGGGCAGCTCTTTTCCTGAACGAGATGCTGAGCTCCAATACCCGTTCCATTGCGGATGAGGACGGGGACTATCCGGATTGGGTCGAGCTGTACAACTCCGGGCCCGAGACGGTGAATTTGCTCGGGTATGGCCTGACGGACAAGCCTTCATCGCCGTTCAAATGGACTTTCCCCTCGAAGGAAATCGCTCCGGGCGAGTTCCTGCTCGTGTTCTGCTCCGACAAGAACCGGCTGAGTGGGCCTTATCTTCATACGAACTTCAAGATCAGCGCTGGTGGTGAGACGATTGCGCTGACCGATCCCCAGGGCCAGCGAGTGGATACGTTGCCCCCGGTCTCGCTGGTCACGGACCGGTCTTACGGCCGCAAGCCTGACGGCGCGCCCAGTCTGGTGTTCTTCCTGGAGCCGACGCCGGGTGCCTCGAACACCACGGAAGGGTACACCTCGTTCCTGCGCACGCCCAGTCTGCTTCCTGCCGCGGGTTTCTACACCGCCGATGTTTCCGTATCCGTCACTTCTCCCGACCCGGACGTTACCATACGCTACACAACAGACGGGTCCACGCCAACCGAGTCGTCGCCAGTTTTTACCCCGCCGCTGACTGTCGGTACCCGCGCGGGCCAGACTCCTGTTCTCGCAATGATCAACCATGTCGCGCCCGAGGCTCCGCCCTGGGTGGCGTGGAACCCGCCTGTCGGCGATGTGTTTATGGGGACGGTTGTCAGGGTACGGGCGTTCAAGGACGGGGCGGCGCCAAGTCCCATCGCCACAAGCACCTATTTCGTTGATCCGGGCATGCCTACGCGCTACAGCCTTCCCGTCGTCTCGATCGTCACCGATGCAGCCAACCTCTATGATTACAACACGGGCATCTACGTGCCCGGAGTCAACTACGACCCCGCGAACTTCTTTTCGACCGGCAACTACATGATGAGCGGCAGCGCCTGGCAGCGGCCGGTGCATGTCGAGTTCTTCGAGACCGGCGGGCAGTTGAAGCTCTCGCAGGACGCGGGCGTGCGCATCCATGGTGGGGGCAGCAGCGTCAACCCTCAGAAGGGCCTGCGCCTGTATGCCGATGGCTACTTGGACCCGGGCGAGTTCCGCTACAAGTTCTTTCCCAACCTCTGGATCACCAGCTTTAAGAGGATTCTTCTGCGCAACTCGGGCAACGACTGGCTGTCCACGCTGTTCCGCGACGGCCTGATTCAAGGACTGATGGAAGGCACCGAGGTGGATCTTCAGGCCTTTCGGCCCTGTGTCGTCTTCATCAACGGAGAGTTCTGGGGCATCCACAACCTCCGCGAGCGATACGACAAGTACTACATAGATAGCCACCACGGCGAGGATGATGTGGACTTGCTGGAGCCGGGCGAAGTGGACGAAGGTGACGACATCGCTTGGAATGAACTGCAGAATTACGTGTATTTCAACGACCTTCGGACGCCGGCAGCCTATCAGTATGTCAAGGACAGGGTGGACTTTGACAACTACATTGACTACAACCTGATCGAGATTTACTGCCGGAACACCGACTGGCCCTCGGTCAATGTCCGGAAGTGGCGGCCCCGCACTCCAAACGGCAAGTGGCGATGGATGCTGTATGACACCGACAGCGGCATGGGTATGGGCGGCGGTCCTGCGGCCTACGCTCAGGACATGCTGGGGTTTGCCACCGCGGCGAGCGCCCCGCCGCACTACTATCCGAACGGCGACGGCTTCACGCGCATGCTGCGCAAACTGCTCCGGAACAACGAGTTCCGCGTGCGCTTCATCAACCGCACGGCGGACTTGCTCAACACCCGGTTCGAAACATCACAGGTGATCGCGCAGATTGACGCGAAGCAGGCGGCCATTCTGCCCCACATGCAGGAGCATCTCGACCGCTGGGCGCGCCCGGACACTCTAGCGAACTGGAACACACGGGTCGAGACCATGCGAAACTTCGCACGAGAACGCCCGGCGTACCTGAGACAGCACACCGTGAAGTTCTTCGGGCTGACCGGAACGGCCGGTGTCACGGTCAATGTCACGGGCGCGGGGACAGGCACGGTTCGCGTGAACTCGCTGACCGTCGCACCCGCTCAGATGCCGTGGCAGGGCACCTACTTCCAGGATGTCCCGATCGAGTTTGAGGCTGTGCCCGCGGCGGGGTCGCGCTTCGCGGGATGGGAGGGGATCACCGCTCCGAACTCGACAGCCGATGTCACGCTAACCGGTGACCTCGCAGTTACCGCACGTTTCGAGGTGAACCAGTGAAGACCTTCTCAGTATTCACAGCGGGTGTGCTCTGCGCGATGCTTCTTGCGGCAACAGCCGCCATGGCCGGAACCGTGGGCGAAGCTAAGTTGCAGCCAGACGGCGCGCACGTCACTATCGAAGACGCCGTCGTCACGGCAACCGGCGGCGGCTTCGCGTATGGTTCCGCGCTGGACCGTTCGTGCGGTCTGCGCCTTGCGGGCGAATCGCTGCCTGCGAAAGGCGCGGTCATTGACTGCGACGGTGAGATGTCCACCACACCCGGAGGCGAGCGCGTTCTTGTGGTCTCGGCTATGACTACAGCCGGCTCGCAAACCCTGAAGCCCTGGCTCATCAAGGCGGCAAGCCTGGGCGGTGCGGATCTCGCGTTCGATGAGACAACGGGAGCAGGGCAGAGAGGTGTCACGGGCGGTGTGGACCTGAACACAGTGGGGCAGCTTGTGAGCATTGTGGGCCGCCTGACGGCCATCAGCGCGGACCAACGCACCATCTGGGTTTCGGGGGCGGCGGCCGAGTTGCCCGAGCCGATGAGTCTGGAGACCGGCGCATTTGTGAAGGTGACCGGCGTCTGCGGGCTGCAGCTTGAAGATGAAGTGTATTCCGCAGTCCTTCGGGTGACCAGCGTTGAAGACGTTCTCCCGCTTTGTCCCAACATCGAAATGGCGCATGTTCCGGCAGGCCTGTTCACCATGGGCAATACCGGAGCAGGGATGGATGACTACGAGGGAATGTCCCGCGAGTATCCCGCGCATGAGGTGTATGTGCCCGCCTTCTGGATTGCGCGAACCGAGGTCACGCGCGCGCAGTTCCGCAGCTTCATGCAGGCTGGCGGTTACACGGACGCGTCACTGTGGTCGCCGGAGGGTTGGGCGTGGCGCGTCCAGACCGGCCGTGCCGAGCCGTCGTTCTGGGCCGGGGAGCAGGACTGGGGAACGCCTCCCGCGGCATTCAGTCAGACCGATAATCATCCGGTGATCGGCGTGACCTACTACGAGGCGGAGGCGTTCGCCCGGTGGGCCGGGGCGCGCCTGCCGTCAGAGGCCGAGTGGGAGAAGGCGGCCCGGTGGGACGGTCACAGCAGGGTGTATCCGTGGGGCGACACACCGAGCGACGCAAAGTGCAATGACTGGTTTGATATCGTCACCTCGGGATTCCAGACAGCGCCGGTGGGTTCATTCCCGGGATCGGCGGCTCCGTCCGGCTGCCAGGACATGGCGGGCAATGCGTGGGAGTGGACGTCTTCCTGGTATGCGTCGTATCCGGGGGCCGAAGCGCAGTTTGACCGCACCGGCGAACTCCGGGTGCTGAAGGGCGGGAGCTGGTACGGAATGTACGGCACACGGTCGGCTTGCCGCTACTTTGGAGCGCCCGAGGCGGACGCGAACGATGTGGGGTTCCGCATAGCCAGGTAAAGGCCCGCAGAGGCCAGGCTCCCTGTGATGGAGCCCCGGAAGCGGATCCGTGCAGGAGAAGAAGAGAAGTTTCCTCATTTAAAAGGGGGTAACCTATGAAACTGAACGTACGAACTGCTCTGATCGCCGTGCTGGTGATGGGAGTGCTGTGCACGGCCGGTTCGGCCTTTGCCGCGCCAATGATCGTGAACGAGTACAACGCGGTGAAGGACGCCAACTTCCTGAAGGACGGGAAGGCCGACAGCTACTTCGGCATCGTCGCGGGCAACGGCGGCGACTGGATGGAACTGGTTGTCATCGCCGACAACCTGGACGTGCGCGGATGGAACATCGTCACCGAGCAGGCGGGTGCGGCTGACGCCACAATCACCCTGCCGATGGACCCGGTGTTCGGCAGCCTTCGCAGCGGCACTATTCTCACGATTGCCGAGTTGGTGGAAACCGACCTGTCGTACGACCCGTTCGCGGGCGACTGGTGGATCAACTATCAGGCCTCGTTCTCGGCGGGTGACAGCACGCACTCGAACTTCCAGGTCACGATTCTTGATGCGTCCAGCCAGGTTGTTTTCGGGCCTTGTGGCGAAGGTGTCAATCCCGCGAGTGGTGTCGGCAGCGATGAGGTGTTCAAACTCGAGGACAACCCATCCGATCTCATTACGCCGATGTCCAACTACACGGATGGTTCATCGAGCACTTTCGGGGCGCCGAATGTCTGGAGCGGCGGCTCCGTGACGCAGGACTTCAGTGCTCTCAGAAGCGTTGTGCCCGAGCCTACTTCGGCTCTGGTGCTTGCGTGCGGGTTGCTGGGACTCATTCGCCGCAAGAGGTAACTCCGGCGCGGTCTTGCAAGCGGGCGCGGTCACGCGCCCGCTTTTCCCGTGCGAGCGCTGGTGACAACATCGAGGCGGTTTTGCTGTCCTGCCTGCCCTTGCCATTCCGCCGCTTGTCTGGTAACATATCGGCGTAAGGGCCTACGCCCGAATGATGCCGCCGGGAAGGAGAAGAACTGCGATGTGCCGATCTCTTATCCGCTTTGTGCTGCTTGCTTGTCTGGCTGTTGGCGTTGCTGCGCCTACCGGAGCTGCCGTCATCCGCGTCAAGTGGGACTCGGCCACTGATGGGCCTGGCTCGACGTGGGCCAATGCCTGCCACACCGTGACGGCGGCTATCGCCGCGGCTGAGGCGGGCGACGAGATCTGGGTAGCGGGGGATGCGGCGCATCCGTACGCGGAGAACATCGCCCTGAAGGACGGCGTGGGGCTGTACGGCGGGTTCGCCGGGGGGGAAACCACGCGTGACCAGCGGGACTGGAACACCAACGTCACGATCTTGGACGGCGGGAGCAGAAGGGTGGTCGCAGCCTTTAACGTGGCATCGGCCACGACGGTGTTGGACGGCTTCACCGTCCGCAACGGCAGCGATGGCATCTACTGCCTCTCCTCCTCTCCTACGATCACGAACAACACGATCGCGGCGAACAGCAGCCGTGGCATCTACTGCTGGTCCTCCTCTCCGACGATCACGAACAACACGATCTCGGGGAGCGATCAGGGTGGCATCTCCTGCTGGTCCTCCTCTCCGACGATCACGAACAACACGATCTCGGGGAACGAGTGGTATGGCATCTCCTGCGACAACTCCTCCTCTCCGACGATCACGAGCAACACGATCGCGGGGAGCGGTCAGTATGGCATCTACTGCTCCTCCTCCTCCTCTCCGACGATCACGAGCAACACGATCTCAGGGAGCGGTCAGGGTGGCATCTACTGCTGGTCCGCCTCTCCGACGATCACGAACAACACGATCTCGGGGAGTGGTCAGTATGGCATCTGCTGCTACGACTCCTCTCCGACGATCACGAACAACACGATCTCGGGGAGTGGTCAGTATGGCATCTACTGCTGGTCCGCCTCTCCGACGATCACGAACAACACGATCTCGGGGAGCGAGTGGCATGGCATCTACTGCTACGACTCCTCTCCCGCGATCACGAACAACATCGTGGCTTTCAACGCCACAGGCATCGCCAATTCTAACGGCACTCCCGTGCTGAAGAGCAACTGCGTCTTCAACCCGGACGGGACGAACTACGACAACCTGTCCGCGGGGACCGGGGACATCAGTATGGATCCGCTGTTTGCTGACAGGGGAGCGGGGAACCTGCGCCTCTTGCCCGGCTCCCCGTGCATTGATGCAGGCGACGACGCCGGGGTGCCGCCGTGGCTGACGGTGGACCTGGACGGCAACCCGCGCATCAGTGGCGCGCACGTGGACATGGGTGCCTACGAGTTTCGGTTCGTTCCAATCCCCGAAGCTCGCGGCGGCGCGGATGGCTCACATGTGCCGCTCACCGGTGTCATCGTGACCGCCGCCTGGCCGGATGTGTTCTATGTTGAGCAGCCGGACCGCGCCTGCGGCATCCGGGTCCAGAAGTCAGGCCATGGGCTGAGCGTGGGGCAGTCGGCCACTGTCGCGGGCGTGATGGGCACGACCGCGGATGGCGAGCGCATGATCACCGCCTCGTCCGCATCCGGCTCGGCGGGCCAGGCGCTGCCTGCGCTCGGTATGACGTCACGCTCGCTCGGAGGCGCCGATTCGGCGGACTACTCAGCGGCGGATGGCACGGGCCAGCAGGGGGTAACCGGCGGTGCGGGCCTCAACA
>JBPOJE010000008.1:0-51666 GCA_052033935.1 Armatimonadota bacterium | reverse complement strand
TTCTGCCTTACCGTGTTGATCCAACCGAATACTCCTGTGTTTGCCGGAGCAGTTCGGCTTCTCGGTACGATTCCTTTCCGAGGCAGCGACTCGTTTTCAGTACGATTACTCGGGAGGCAATTCGGATTGTTGACGGGAAATGCAGGACTCGTGTACACTCTGACGGAAGCCAATCAACAATGTGCAGTATTAGGGCAGGAACACTGTAGAAATGTCGAACCGCAGCGGACGCGGCGCGCGCACGGCTTCCCGCCGCCGCGGCGAGATCGTGGAGCGCGTAACGGCAAGCGGACACGTGCAGGTCCGCACGCTGGCCGAGGCCCTGAGCGTCTCCGAGGCTACCGTCCGCCGCGACCTGAGGCAGCTTGCGCGGGATCGGCAGATCGAGCTCGTCTATGGCGGCGCTACCCTGCCCCGGCATCCGGACTTCTCGCTCCAGTCGCGCGCGCTAAGAAACGTGGAGGCCAAACGCACCGCCGGAGGCCTGGCGGCCGGTCTTGTTTCCGATCACGAAATGCTGTACGTTGACGGCGGGACAACCTGTCTCGAAATGCGGCACGGTCTCAGGCGAAGGCGCGGGCTGTCGGTGATCGTCAACTCGTGGCGCTGGGCGACAGAGCTTGCCGGCGCACCGGAGGTGAACATCTTTCAGATCGGCGGCCGATACCGCCCCGAACGCGCGGACTGCGTGGGGCCGCTTGCGGCGCAGTCCGTGGACCAGATGCGCGGCTATGTCGCGTTCATCAGCGCGGACGGGTTGAGCGCCGACCTCGGCCTGTGGTCGAATGACATCGAGACGGCTTACCTTTACAAGCATGTGATCGCGAACGCGCGTGACGTGGTGCTGGTGGTGGATCATTCCAAGTTCTCAGCGCCGTCGCTGTTCCAGATCTGCGGCTGGGAGAAGGTGTCGAGGGTCGTCACGGACACAGGGCCCGACGCGGAGTGGGTCAGTTTTTTTGAAGAGCGGGGGATTACGCTCGTGCTTCCCGGCACCCCGGGGTGTTGTGACACGCCGGGCGATTCGGGCAAACAGAAACCGTAAGAGGGGAGTATGGCAGGTCATTCAAAGAAGCGGGTCTTCAGCGGAGTGCAGCCGTCTGGAAAGCTGCATCTGGGCAACTATCTGGGCGCGCTGTCGCAATGGGTGCGCATGCAGGACGAATACGACTGCGTTTACTGCGTCGTTGATCTGCACGCGATCACCATCCCCGAGGCGCTCAGCCCGAAGGACCTGCACGAGAAGACGCGGGAGGTTGCGGCGCTTTACATTGCGTGCGGGATTGACCCTCGGAAGAGCGCGATCTTCGTGCAGTCTCACGTGAAGGAGCATGCGGAGCTTGCGTGGATTCTCGGCTGCATGACTCCGCTTGGCTGGCTCGAGCGGATGACTCAATACAAAGCCAAGGCCGGACTGCAGGAGAGCGTCGGCACCGGCCTGCTCGTGTACCCCGCCCTGATGGCGGCGGATATTCTTCTCTATGACACCGACATGGTGCCCGTGGGCGAAGATCAGAAACAGCACATCGAGATCACTCGCGATGTCGCGATGCGCGTCAACCACATGTTCGGCGAGGTGTTCGTGGTGCCGGATGCGATGATCCCGAAGAGCGGCGCGCGCGTGATGGGATTCGACGACCCCGAAAACAAGATGTCGAAGAGCACCGGCGAGAAGAAGGCCGGTCACAGCGTCGGCCTGCTGGACGACCCGAAGCAGATCAGAAAGACGGTCATGTCGGCGGTCACGGACTCGGGCCAGGAGACCCGATTTGATCACGCGGGGGCAGGAGTTCTGAACCTGCTGACGGTGTATCAGGCGATTACGGGCAAGGACAGAGAGACGATCGAGGCGGAGTTCGCGGGCGGAGGCTACGGGAACCTGAAGAAGGCGGTGGCCGAAGCGGTCCTAGCAGCGGTGGAGCCGGTGCAGGCGCGCTACAATGAGATCGTCCGCGACCCCGCGACGATAGAACAGATTCTGAAGGACGGCACCGGCCGCGTGAGGCCGATTGCCGCCGCAACGCTGGATCGCGTGAAGAAGGCGATGGGAATCGGCTGATTCACGGCAAGCCGGACGCACCCGTAGAGTGTTGAGCGGGCAGGTGCCCACGCCTTCGAGCGGGAGCGATATGCGGCGAGCAGGAAAGCGACGACCATGCACAACGAGTTCACTGCGATAGTCGAGCAGGACGGGCACTGGTACATCGCGTACTGCGCGGAGGTGCCCGGCGCGAACGGCCAGGGAACGACTGTCGAAGAGGCAAAGGCCAGCCTAGCAGAGGCGATCAAGGACAGGAGGGAAGATGCGCTCAAGGGCCTGCCCAAGGGCGCGATCAAGGAGACTCTCTCAATCGGATGAAGCTCTCGTCATTGCTTCGGCACATGCGGAAAGAAGGGTGTTATCTGAAACGAGAGGGACGATCACATTTGCTCTGGTGCAATCCGCGGACAGGGCGGGTGGAAGCGGTTCCCCGGCACATTGAAGTGTCCGAACTCCTCGCACGAAAGATCTGCGAGCGGTTGTCCATCAGTAAACAGGCGTCACTGTGGCTACTGACACAGACGGCGCCTCCTTGTCCGGCAGTTTGTCACTCATTAATGAATAGAAGGTAAGAATGCCAAAAAGTATAGCCATCCTCCCCGGAGAACAGCGGAAGAAGGGGACCATCAAGCTCAAGCCGATTTCGCTCAACCAGTACGACCGCACGATGAAGGACGAGCTGCAGCGCTACTCGCGCGAAGACCTGGTCCGTATCTACCGCGATATGTACGTCATCCGCACGTTCGAAACGATGCTGCAGGAGATCAAGACCAAGACGAACTACCACGGCATAGAGTACAACCACCGCGGACCGGCGCACCTCTCCATCGGGCAGGAGGCCTCGGCCGTGGGGCAAGCGTTCGGGCTGGGCGTGGAAGACCACATCTTCGGCAGCCACCGCAGCCACGGCGAGATTCTGGCCAAAGGGCTCTCGGCCATCGAGAAGCTGGACGAAGAGACGCTCCAGCGGATTATGGAGACGTACAACGACGGGCTGACGCTGAAGGCCCTGTCCCCAGATGCTTCAGCGAAATCCGGTAAAGGGGCGATCAGGTCTCTGGCGGTGGATTATCTGATCTACGGGACACTGGCGGAGATATTCGGGCGCGAGGCCGGGCTAAACAAGGGTATGGGCGGCTCGATGCACGCATTCTTCACACCGTTCGGGGTGTATCCGAACAACGCCATCGTCGGCGGCTCAGCGGACATCTCGGTCGGGGCAGCGATCTTCAAGAAGGTGAACAAGCGCAAGGGCATCGTTGTCTGCAACATCGGCGACGCTTCGTCGGCGTGCGGCCCGGTCTGGGAGGCGATCTGCCTGGCGAGCATGGACCAGTACAGAACGCTCTGGGACGAAGCGCACAGGGGCGGCCTGCCGCTGATCTTCAACTTCGTGAACAACTTCTACGGCATGGGCGGGCAGCCCGTCGGCGAGACGATGGGCTTCAAGTTCGTGGCGCGAATCGGCGCGGGGGTGAACCCCGAGCAGATGCACGCGGAGCGCGTGGACGGCTACAACCCGCTGGCGGTGATTGACGCCATAGCCCGCAAGAAAGAAGTGCTGGAGCGCGGTGAGGGGCCGGTGCTGCTCGACACGCTCACCTACCGCTTCAGCGGTCACTCGCCGTCGGATGCTTCGTCTTACCGCGACAAGTCGGAAGTGAGCGAGTGGCAGGCGGTGGACTCTATAGCCACTTACGGGGTCGAACTCGTGAGCGGGAAAGCCGCGACGGAAAGCAGCCTGGAGCAGATACGGCAGGACGTGGAAGAGCGCATCCTGCGCGCATGCGCCAGGGCGGTGGATCTGGAGATATCGCCGCGCGCCGATCTCTACAGCGTGAACAGCCTGCTGGAGCAGACGATGTTTTCGAACGAGCGCCGCGAGATTCCCGATCCGCCCACAGGAACGCAAACCGGCGCTCCCTGGGACGGCAGCGCTACTCCCGAGATGCTGCTTCCCGCGGAGGAGAACCCCCGCGTGAAGCAGATAGCCGGACGCAGCCGCTCGGGCATCGGCGCGGACGGCACAGTGCTCCCGAAAGGCAAGTGCCTAGTTCTGAGAGACGCGATCTTCGAGGCGGTGCTGGACAGGTTTGGCAAAGACCCAACGCTGATTGCATACGGCGAGGAGAACCGCGACTGGGGCGGCGCGTTCGCGGTGTACCGCGGTCTCACCGAAGCCCTGCCCTATCACCGGCTGTTCAACACGCCGATCTCGGAGGGCGCCATCGCCGGTTCGGCGGTCGGATACGCCCTAGAAGGCGGACGCGTGATCGCCGAGCTGATGTACTGCGACTTCATGGGGCGCGCCGGCGACGAGATATTCAACCAGATGTCGAAGTGGCAGTCCATGTCGGGGGGAATGCTGCGGATGCCGCTCGTGCTGCGGGTTTCGGTCGGCAGCAAGTACGGTGCCCAGCACAGCCAGGACTGGACATCCATGTGCGCACATGTGCCGGGACTGAAGGTCGTCTTCCCCGCCACCCCTTACGACGCGAAGGGGCTAATGTACTCGGCGCTTCTGGGCACGGACCCCGTCATCTTCTTCGAAAGCCAGCGCATCTACGACCAGCACGAACTGTTCCACGGAACAGAGGGCGTGCCGGCCGGGGCGTATGAGATTCCCATCGGCGAGCCGGACGTGAAGAAGCAGGGCAACGACCTGACGATCATGACGATCGGCGCGACGCTCTACCGAGCTCTGGAAGCGGCAAAGACGCTCGAAGAGAAGTACGGCATTTCGTGCGAGATTATTGACACGCGCTCGATCGTACCGTTCAACTACGAGAAGGTGATCGCGTCGGTGAAGAAGACCGGACGGATTCTGCTGGCCTCCGACGCCTGCGAGCGCGGGAGCATGCTCCAGACATTCGCGGCGAAGATCACACAGTTCTGCTTTGACGATCTGGATGCCCCGCCGGTGGTCGTGGGCGCGCGCAACTGGATCACCCCGGCGGACGAGGTGGAGGACAGCTTCTTCCCGTTCCCTTCGGACATTCTGGACGCGGTGCACGAGCACATTCAGAGGCTGGACGGCTACGCCCCGAACCGCGCGTCGGACACGGAGGAGCTTCTCCGGAGAAGTCGACTCGGAATCTGAATCGCGGAGACGCGGGACGGAGACACGGAACATCGGGCGGGCAGGTGCGTTATCCATGGTAACCGGAGCGATTCCTCCGGCGGAGGTTCGGCATTTTGAAGAGATACGTACTGGTGTTCTGGCTTGCGCTAGCCACGGCGGCCACCGCGTACGGACAGGCGGTCGGGGGAGGCGCGCCGGAGATCGTCACGACAGAGGCTGCCGTGCGCAACAGCACGGTGGCACCGGGTGACGAAACGGCGCTCTGGGTGCGCGCGCACGTGGAGCCGGGCCACCACATCCAGTCGAACAGTCCAGCAGAGAACTACATCGTCCCCACGGAGCTGACCGTGGAGGCCCCAGCAGGCATCACGGTTACCGGCATCGAGTATCCGCCCGCGGAAATGCAAGAGTTCGCCTTCGCAAAGGGCAAGAAGTGGTCTGTGTTTCCGGAAACCCCTGTCTTCACGGGGAGCGTACGGATTGGCCCGGATGTCAGACACGGAGTGGTGACACTGAAGGTCCGGCTCGACTATCAGGCGTGCAGCGATGAGCAGTGCCTGCCTCCGGATTACGCCGGGACCACGCTGACACTCACGGTGGGCAGCAAGCCCTCACCGCCCGTGCAGCCTTCGTGGGCACCTTCGGACGCCGCTCCGCCAACGGCCACGGCGGAGAAGGGCAACTACTTCGCGAAGATCGCGGACAGGAACGGCTGGCTGGTGCTGCTCGTGGCGGTGTACTTCGCTGGGCTCGGACTGAGCCTGACCCCCTGCGTGTTTCCGTTGATTCCCGTGACTCTCGGCTACTTCCGGTCGCAGGCGTCTGACGATCGCCGCAGGACGGCAGTTCTGGCGCTGACGTATGTGGCCGGGATATCGCTGACATACTCGGTGCTGGGAGTGATCGCCGCTTCGTCGGGCGCTCTGTTCGGCTCGTGGCTATCCAACCCTTACGTCCTCTGGACCCTGGCGGCAATTGTGGCGTTGATGGGCCTGAGCATGCTCGGGCTGTTCGAACTTCGTCCGCCTGCGTTCATCGCCAGCCGCTCCGGGGGGAAGGCCGGGTTCGGCGGCGCATTCGCGATGGGACTTGTCTTTGGATTCGTGGCCGCGCCCTGCACCGGCCCCGCGACGATTGCGCTTCTGGCGTTCGTGGGAGCGCTGGCGAATCCGCTACTCGGGTTCCTGCTCTTCTTCGTGCTGGCCATCGGCATATCCACGCCGCTTCTCGTGCTTGCGATCTTCTCCGGCGAGCTTCCACGCTCGGGCGTCTGGATGATGTGGGTGAAGAAGGCGATGGGCGTGCTGCTCTTCGGCGTGGCGATCTGGCTCGTCAATCCCATCATCGGCGCGCGCGCGGCGACGCTGATGGGAGGAGCGCTGGCGCTGGCCTCCGGCGTGTGGCTGGGCATCGCCGACAAATCGGGCTTCCGGCCAGTCACGCTCGGGGCAGTACGCATCATCTGGGGCGTGGCGCTCGTCGCGCTCGGAGCGTGGATGCTTGCGCCGAAAGCAGCGGGACCGGGGCTTGTCTTCGAGCCGTACTCCGCCGAAGCCGTCCGGCAGGCGCAGGCGGACGGCAAACCGGTGATGCTCGATTTCTCGGCGAACTGGTGCCCGCCCTGCCGCGAGCTCGAGGCCGGAGCGTTCCGCGACCCCGAGGTAAGTCGCACGGGCGAGCAGTTCGTGAAGCTGAAGGCGGACCTGTCCGGTGACCTTTCAGAAGAAGTCAAATCGCTCGTGGAGCGCTATCAGATCCGCGGGGTTCCGGCGGTGCTGTTCCTGGGGCCGGACGGGAGCGAAACGGGCAGCCGCGTGCTGACGGCTATTCCCGGAGAAGACCTGGCACGGCACATGCGCGAGGCCCTGGGGCAGCCGGGGCGATAGGGTTTTGCGGTGGGCGTCAGGAGGCTGGCACCCACCGCTGACGAACCTAGGGCTGGGGCTTTCTGAGGAAGGTCGGGATGTCCTCGTTGCGTTCGGGAATGAACTCGGGAGTCCTAACTTCCTGCAGCAGCGACTGCTCGGACACGGGCTCGGATTCAGGCGCGGCAACAGATTTGTGCGAGGACGGGTCCAGCCTGCGGCCGTAATCTGCCGCGAAACCCGTCGCGAGCACCGTGATGCGAACCTCGCCGTCGAGGGTAGGATCAATGACCGCACCAAAGATGATGTCGGCGTTCTCCTTGTCCGTTGCGTCGCAGATGATGGTCGCCGCCTCGTTGACCTCGCTGATTCCGAGGTCGCTGCCGCCAGAGATATTAAAGAGCACTCCCCGCGCGCCGTTCACGTTGGTTTCGAGCATCGGGCTCGATATCGCGGCGCGGGCCGCCATGGCGGCCCGATCGTCACCGGTGCCGATGCCGATGCCCATTAGCGCGGTTCCAGCGTTCTCCATGATGCTCTTCACGTCAGCGAAGTCCACATTGATGATGCCGGCAATCTGGATGATGTCCGAGATGCCCTGAACCCCCTGGCGGAGCACGTCGTCGGCCATCCGGAACGCGTCCACGAATGTGACGTGGCGATCGGCCACCTCGGTCAGGCGGTCGTTGGGAATGACGATGACCGCATCCACCTGCTTGCTCAGTTCGGCAATGCCCTGCTCCGCGATCCGCTGCTTTCTGGGGCCTTCAAAAGTGAAGGGCTTGGTGACAACGGCAACAGTGAGAGCGCCGGCCTGTTTGGACGCTTCGGCCACCACCGGTGCTGCGCCCGTTCCAGTGCCGCCGCCCATGCCCGCGGTGATAAACACCATAGCCGCCGAGTCAACGGCGCGGCTGACCTCCTGGATGCTCTCTTTTGCCGCCTCCATTCCGATTTGCGGATTGCCCCCGGCGCCGCGCCCCTTCGTAAGCTCCTCGCCGAGCTGAACTTTGTGCTCGCACTGAGCCCTGTCGAGAACCTGGTCGTCGGTGTTCATGGAAACGAACTCCACTCCCTCGAGACCCGTTTCGATCATCCGGTTGACGGCATTGCAGCCCGCGCCGCCGACCCCGATCACCTTGATCGTCGTACTACCGCTCGCCTTTCGCCTCTCTTGCATTGGTTGCCCTTCCTTATGAACCTCGCTGTAAAACCTCAGGAATCGTCCGTTCCCAGAAGCCAGGACTGCTTGATCTTTGCCACGAAACCGCTCCAACCTTTGATTGGCACGGCGGCCGGCTGGTGGGAATCAGCCACCGCGCTCAACGCCAGGCCCAACGCCGCGGCGTGCGTGGCATCAGAAATCGAGTTGCCGATACCACCCAGAGGCGCAAGCCTCGCCCGCCTCACAGGCGTTTTGAGCGTCCGCTCGCCCACCGTGGTTAGCCCACGCAGGCGGGACGCACCCCCGACCAGCACCAGCCCTCCCGGCGCGGCTCCCTTGCAGCCGCCCTTCTCGATCACCTCGCCGATCATCTGGAACATCTCGGACACACGCGGCTCCAGAATTTCGACCAGGAGGCTGCACGGAAGCCTGCTCGGCTCCGTTGCGCCGATCCTCATGAACTCGAATGTGTCTTCCGTTCCCACCGAAACCGCCGCGCCTCTCTCAATCTTGACCCTCTCCGCCTCGCTGAGCGAACACTGCAGCCCGACGGCGAGGTCCTGCATCATGTTGTTTCCGCCCACGGGCAGCGTGACCGAGTGGCGGATGCTGCCGTTCGCGTAAACAGCGATACCCGTCGTTCCGCCGCCCATGTCCACCAGCACGACACCGAGCTTCTTCTCCTGCTCGCTGAGCGCGACCCTCGACGCGGCATGCGTCCCGAGCACGATGCGTTCGATACGCAGTCCAGCGTAGTGCACGGCCCTTGCCAGATTCTCAATATGCGTCTTGAGCCCGTGGACGATGTGGGTCTCCACACCCAGCGCGGCCCCGCTCATCCCGACCGGGTTCTCCACGCCGTCCTGCCCATCAATCGAGAATCCCCGCGGAATTGCGTGGATGATCTCCTTCTCTGGCGGCAGCACCACAACCCGCGAAGCCTCGACGGCTCGGTCCACATCAGCCTGCCGTATCTGGCGCTGCGTTGACGGAATGGACACCATCGCCTTCGAGTTGACAGATGCGATATGCTCGCCCACAACTCCCGCATAGACGCTTGAGATCTGCACCCCGGACACACGCTGCGCCATCTCGGCCGCCTGCCGCACCACCTGCCCCGCCTTTTCTATGTCCACCACCACGCCGCGTTGAATGCCCGCCGACGGAACGAGCCCTTCGCCAATGATGTCCGGCGTGCCCCCGGGCCGCGCCTCGGCAATCACCACGCATGTCTTCGTGGTGCCGATATCCAGCCCGGCAATCAGTTCGCTTTGACTCACAAGAACCCCCTGTCGCCGGGTTCTTGCCCCGGCGCCCACGCTCGCATACTCTTTACCCGTCGCGCCGCCGCGACACGGATGCCTGCGTCAGCCAGTAACGCCTGATGAGCGACAGATTCAGAAACACCCGTCCTCCCAGCGCCACAACAGCAGCTAACAGCAGATCCACGCCGATCTGATCCCCCAGCCACGCCAGCGAAGCCGCCAGCAGAGTGTTGACAACAAAACCCGAAAGAAACACATCGGTATGGAACTTGCCCTCAAGCCCCGCCCTGATTCCGCCAAAAACAGAATCCAGGCCAGCCAGCGCCGCGAGCGCCAGATAGCTCGCGTACTGGGGAGGTATTGTCCACTTCGTCACAAAGACAACGAAGAAACCGATAACCAGCGCCAGAACCGGGAGCAGCAGCACCTTTTGCCTGTCCCCCTACTCTTTTCCCGGACCCGCCGGGCGAGCGTGTTTCACGTGGGTGGCGCCGGAATACGCTGGCACCTGCACTTTTTCTGCCTTTTCGACCTTGACCTTCACCCCCATCCGAAGGACATCAATGATGCCGTTCGGGATGTTGAGCGCCCCTTCGAGATCATGCGGGCTGCCGATGGCCCGCACAACGAACTCGGCGGCGGTCGGCTCACCGTTGATCATGATATTCGGCCCGACGCATCGAATGGCCGTCCTGGCCACGATTCTCTGATCATTAATGGCAATCGCCTCGGCACCGGCGGAAAAAAGCTCGTTAACCAGATTGCGCAGGTCGTAGTCGTGAACAACATAAAGATCAGACTCCGGGTCGCCAATCTTCTTCGACCTGTCATCGTTCAGGGTCACCACCACTCCGGGGCCGACAGCGGCACTAAGGCCCACGAGGAACTTCAGGTCCTGCAGTTCGCGGTTCAGCGTGCTCGCCTGCCTGCCGCTCTTTGCCAGGTCGGCCTCGTAGTCCGCAACCTGCTCTCGAAGATCGCTGATGGTGTTCTTGAGCTGCGCGTTCGTGTCCCTCTGCTCTTTCAGCGTCTCAACCAGCCAGGGAAGGCGGGCACTTCCGCCCGCGCCCAGTTCTGCCCTGAGCGAGCCCTGAGTGTTAAGGTTTGCCGCCAGCAAACCTCCCAGCAGAAAACACATGGCTGTGACGTAAAACAGCCAGTTGCGCGTGGACAACCGGCTGAAAATCCCGTTCATTGCGACTTCCTGAATCCCACTCCCGTACCGGCCCGTGCGGCGGATCCGCGCTCTTCACCGCCCAGCGTGTATAAGTACAGGCCGAAATCCTTTACCCAGCGCCGCCTCAGCGCTTCGGCGCGTACACTGGAGCGGCCGGGCAACTCACGTCAACATAGTCAATCCTATCAAGCGGCACCTTCTTCGAAGCGAGGAACTGCGCCGCCACCCAGAGTTTGCGCTCGATGTCCTGCGGCGCTCCGGCCCGGATCCGAATTCCGCATTCGATATTAAAGCACATATCCCCGGACCGGTCAATCGAAATTCGTCTAACTTTGAGGCCTCTATCCCGGGCGGCTTCGTAGCTCTTCGCCGAAGCCTGCAGATAACGATTTGGCCAATTCTGACCAAGTTTCGGGCTTGATCCTGAAGGGATGGCAAATTCAGGCAGCCGTTTCGAAGACCCCGATGTGGCGGCATAGGGGATGAGCGCACCGTCCACAAGATAGCCAGCCTGCCCGCTTCGCACAATGGCGTACGGGGTGCGCAGGCTCACGGTGGCGACCAGCGTCAGCGGCCATCTTCGGCTGACAGTGACGGACCGGAACGGCGCCACCCCGGACAGTTTGCGCGAGAGTTCATCGAGAGGCGCGAGGAAGATGTTTGCACCTATTCCGGTCTGCATCTCCGAAAGCGCCTCGGCCGCAAGAGCGCCTTTCGCTCCCTCGACGGCAACTCTGTTGATGCGCAGATGCGGCGATGTGAACGCGAACGCCATAACCTCAGCGGCAAGAACCAGGCACACCAGAGCCGTAATCCGGCGCACCCGCCTGCGCAGCCTCAGCAGCCTTCGGGCCCGCCGGTCTATGGAGATTGCGTCCGGGTACAGGGGTTTCGCCATTTTAGCGCGCACCCTCTTCGACGCCGCACTCGATGATGCGGCTGATCAGACCGGTGAACGAGATACCTGCCGCCCGCGCGGCCCGCGGAAGCAGGCTCGTCGGGGTCATTCCCGGTATCGTGTTCACTTCCAGAACCGCCGGGACTTCCCCATTTTCCGGGATAATCAGGTCCACCCTCGACATCCCGCTGCACCCGACAGCCCTGTGGGTCAGCTCCGCGGCTTTCAACGCCTGCGCGACGACCGGCTCGTCGAGCGGCGCCGGAACGATCTTTTCGGTAAGTCCCGCCGTGTATTTCGCCTCGTAGTCGTAGAAGCCGGTGCGGGGCCGAATCTCGACGATGGGCAGCATCTGCAGGTCGTGAGCGCCAAGGATGCCCACGGTAATCTCGCGCCCGCACACGAACTTCTCGATCAGCACACTCGTATCGTGGCGCAGGGCTTCCTCAACGGCAGCCCGGACGCCGTCCTGCGAGTGGACGACCGTCACACCGATGGTTGAACCCTCACGATTGGGTTTGACAATAGCGGGGAAGCCGCAGGACTCCGCGACATCCGGCATGACGCCGCGCGCATACTCCCACACCGTGACACTGGTCCACGTGGGGGTCGGCACTTCACAGCTCTCCAGAACGCGCTTCGTGGCGATCTTGTCCATCGCCAGAGCGCTCGCCAGAACACCGGAGCCCGTATATGGGATGCCCAGCAACTCGAGCATGCCCTGCACTGTTCCGTCTTCTCCGTAGCGGCCATGAAGAGCGATAAACACGATATCCGGAAGCGAGTGCTCATCCGTCAGTTCGGCCGCGAGGACGGCGGCGCCGTTGTAGATGGACTCCGGGGCCTCCCGCACGGCAGCGGCCCGCCCCCGCGCGCCGGACAGAGCGGCCGGGCAGGAGTACACGCTGTTGCCCACCGCGCCCAGGACCACAGGCCGGGCATGGTAGCGCGCAGTATCAATCGCCTCCATGACCGCACGGCCGGAGACGAGCGAGACTTCGCGCTCGGACGACGCGCCGCCCATCAAAATGGCGACCTGCAGGCGCTCACTCATCCGGCCAGTCCCCCAAAAGCCTGACTTCCAGTTTCAGATCCACACCTGTTTCTTCGGCAACACGCCGCTTAACCTTCATCGCGAGCCTGTAAACATCGGACGCAGTCGCGTCTCCCCTGCGAACAAAGAAGTTGGCGTGCTTCTCGGACACCTCCACCCCACCGGCTCGCATACCCTTGAGCCCGGCGGCGTCAATGAGACGGCCCGCGGAATCGCCCTCCGGGTTGCGGAACATGCACCCGCAGCTCCGCAAGCTCAGCGGCTGGGTGCCACCCCGGCTGCGCGCCAGGGCAGCGATGCGCTCGCGCACTGCCGAAGGTTCCTCGGCCCTCAGCCCGAACACGGCGCTGACGACAAACGGCGGGGGATCCATCTCCTGAAGAGCAGAGTGCCGGTAGGACATCTCCAGATCCCGCGGCCCCGCCCTTCGCGAGACGCCGTCCTGATCCACTAGCTCAGCCGAAAGCAGGATATCGGACAGCCATCCGTGGCGCGTCCCGGCGTTCATATAGACTCCGCCGCCGACTCTGCCCGGCACGCCGTAGAGCACTTCGAGCCCCCCCAGCCCGCCGGAAGCCGCAGCAGCGATTGCCTGGCTGATGCCCACGCCCGCACCCGCCGTGAACTCCTCACCATGCAGACTCAGTTGGTCGAACTTCCCGCCAAGCTTCACCAGCGCGCCCCGCACGCCCGTGTCGGACACAAGCAGATTGCTGCCGTCCCCCACGGGGATCACCGGAAGTTTATGGTTTCGGCAGAACTCCAGCACCGCCTGCAGATCCGAGCGCGACACGGCCGTGATGAACAGATCGGCCGGACCTCCGAGGCCCAAGGTCGTGTGCGCAGACATCGGCTCGTTCGCCCGGACCTCCCCGGCGATGGCCGCGTCCAGTTCCCGCACCAGCGATTCCACATCCTTGACATGTGATGAGGCCGGCATCTATGCTACCTCCTCCGGCGTGGCCCCGAGCTCGCGCAGCAGATCCTCTCCGGCGCGGTACACGTCGCCGGCCCCAACGGTCACGACAACGTCGCCCGGCCGGACTTCGGCAGCCAGGTGCGGCGCTACATCCGGAAGATCGTGGATGTAGGTCAGATCAGGATGGCCATCGTCCTTCATGCGATCGTAGAGTGCGTCCGTCTGCACCCCGCTGGACAGAGGCTCGCGCGCGGCGAAGACGTCCGTCAGCACAACGCGGTCCGCCGGCGCAAGCGTCCGCGCGAACCCGTCCAGGTGTTCGGCCGTGCGCGAGTAGAGATGCGGCTGGAAGACCACAATCAGGCGGCCTCCGTAATGCTCCTTCAGCACTTCGACCGTCTCCCGTACCTCGCTGGGATGATGCGCGTAGTCGTCAACGACGGTGACCCCGCTCGCCCTGCCTTTCAGTTCCAGACGGCGCGACACCCCGCGAAAGGATGCCAGCGCCTTCGCGGCTTCAGACGGGTCACTGCCGAGCTCGACGGCCGCGGCGATAGCCCCGGCCGAGTTCGACGCAAAATGCTTGCCCGGAATCGGAATCGAAACAGGCGTCTGCCAGCCCGGCCCGCGCAGGGTGTACGCCCTCCCCTTGGACACATTGCGCTGCTCGCACACGCGATAGTCCGCCTCGGGGTGGGTGCCGTAGGTGACCCACCTTCGCTTGCACCGCGGGCGCAGTCCCATCAGATGGGGGTCGTCGAGACAGGCGACAATGACGCCATCCTCATCCACAAGGTTGAGAAACGCTGTGAATCCATCCCTGACACCATCGAAGGTTTTGTAGTGGTCTAGGTGTTCTTCGTCAACATTGGTCACGAGCGCCAGGCTGGAGCGCAGATGCAGGAAGGATCCGTACGCCTCGCAGGCCTCGGCGACTATCAGCGGCGACAGCCCGAGCCGGGCGTTGCCATCCAGGTCGGGCGAGTGCCCTCCGATGAGCGCAGTCGGGTCGGCCCCGCACCGGATCATAATCACGGCGAGCATCGCGCTCGTGCTCGTCTTGCCGTGGGTTCCCGCAACCGAAGCGCGGCGCTCGAAGAGGCTGTAGAGCTGCCCGAGCATCTCCGCACGCTCGACGACAGGCAGTTTCTGGCGGCGCGCCGCCTCGATCTCCGGATTGTCTTCGGGCACAGCGCGGGTGAAGACAACACGTTCGACATCAGCCCCAAGGTTGCGCGCGTCGTGACCGATGAAGACGGGGATGCCCTCCTCGCGCAGCATCCCGGTGACGCGGCTTTCGGACCGGTCGGACCCCTGCACATAGCACCCCGCCGCCTTTAGCACGCGCGCGATGGCGCTCATGCCGGCCCCGCCGATACCAACGAAATGGGTGGGCGGCTGGTGGTTGCCGCCGCAGTCGTGATGCTGGCACCCGCTCAAGACTCCCGGTTCCTTTCGGCTGCGTGCCGCGACGCCCGAAACGGTCCCGCTGCCGCCTGGAGAGCAATGCCGGCAACTTCATCAGCCGAGCGCGGACGCCCCCACGCTCTGAAGGCCTCGCGCAGGCTCTGGCACTTCGCGCTGTTGTCTTTCAGATCCCTGATAATCCTCATCAAATCCCCGGGGGAGGTAGTCTTCTGGCTGCACAGGACAGCCCTGCCCTCCCGCTCCAGTTCGGCAGCGTTGGCGTGCTGGTGATCATCGGCGGCAAACGGATACGGCACAAGAATCGCCGCCGCGCCCCTGACCGCCATCTCCGCGAGCGTTGACGCGCCCGCGCGGCACAGCACCACATCGGCCGCGGCAAACGCAGACGGCATGTCTTCAATTGTACCGGCTGTGACCCAGCCGCGCACGTCTCCGGCGCCCTGCCGATCATTCTTCGGCCCCATCTGGTGCAGAATCTGCACACCACTGTCCAGAAGCTCATCCGCGATCGCCGCGATGGAATCGTTCAGGAACTTCGCCCCCTGGCTGCCGCCCACGACAAGCAGGGTAAACACCTCCGGGTGCAGCCCGAAGCCTTCGCGCGCGGCGGCGGGATCGATCTCACGCGAGAACGACTCGCGCACCGGAAAGCCGGTCACAATGGACTTGCCCCGCGGCAGATGCCGCCCGGCAGCTTCAAACGCCGTGCACACAACGGACGCGCCCCGTGCCAGCAGTCTGACCGTCTTTCCCGGGACTGCATTGCCATCGAGAAGCAATACGGGCCGCCGCGCAATCTCCTGCGCCAGCCCCAGGGCCGTGCTGACATAACCACCCGTGGCGATGAGAACGTCCGGGCAATGGCGCCGAATGAGTTTCCACGCGGAGGGCAGTCCCGCGAGAAGGCTGGTCACCGCCCGCGGCACGCCCGCTGATGACGAAACCGGGCACCCCGGCAGCGGGACGAACGTGAGCGGAGCATTCTGGGTAAGACTGTGCTCGAGCGCGCCATCCCTACCGCCGTACAAGATCTCGACCCCGGACTCCCGGGCTAGAAGCGCCGAAGTCACCGCCAGGGCCGGAAAAACGTGACCGCCCGTCCCCCCCCCAGTTACCATAACTCTCATTAGCAGCCTCCTTGACTCGGCGAACGGAGCCTCTCGACAGGGAGGTTAGCAGCCCGAACACTACCGCGCCAGCCACCATTGACGACCCCCCATAGCTGATAAAAGGCAGCGGGATTCCCGTGCACGGAACGGTGTTCGTGGCGACTGCGATATTCAGAGCCGCCTGCCCGCAGAGGAAAATCACTCCTCCCATGGCCGCGAGGCGTCCGAACGCATCGCGGGAGAGAAGCGCAATCTGCATCCCGAGCGTTGCGAACGCGATATAGAGCGCCATGATAAGGGCCGGGCCGACGATGCCGGTCTCCTCGGCGACGGTCGCAAAAATGAAGTCTGTATGCGGGGCTTCCGGCAGATGGTACTTTTCGAGCCCCTGCCCTATTCCCACTCCCTTGAGCCCGCCCGCGCCGAGCGCATGGAGTGCGTGGACGGTCTGCTTTGCGACTCCCTTTGCATTGGCCCACGGGTGCGTCCAGGCGGGGATTCTGTTCAGCCGGTAGGGTTCGAGCTTCACGGCCAGCCCGAGCAGCAAGACCAGCAGGCACCCCAGCGCCAGCAGGTGGGTCACCTTGACATTGGCAACTGCGAGCATGCCTACTCCGATGAGCAGCACGATCAGAGTGGTTCCGAGGTCGCCCTGTGCCATGACAAGCAACGCACAGGCCCCGACCAAGACCAGCCCCTTAAAGCTCCAAGCGCTGGGTTTCGTTCGCGGCAGGTACCAGGCGAGCGCCACAATCAGCCCGCACTTAAGAAACTCGGACGGCTGGAAGAGGATCGGGCCAAACCTTACCCATCGGTCCTCCACCCCCAGCGAAGTGAAGACGAGCAGCGACAGGCCGAAGGTGAGAATAAAGACAGCCGGCGCCAGGAACTTCCAGAGACGCGAACTGATTAAAGCGCAGATGCCGTAAACCACGAAGGCGGCCAAGGCCCACTGTGCCTGCCGCACAATGTAGTAGCCCTGCTTGAAATCGCTGTCTTCGTGGCGCCCTGCGTGGTAGTAGCTCGCCGACGCGACACACAGGACGCCAAGAACCACGAGCAGGACAAACACACCGAACAGATAGTACTGCGTCCTTACGCTACGCTCCGCGGCTGACACGTTCACTGTTCCGCCTCCTTGCCGAACGTGCTGACAATTTGCCTGAAAACCCTGCCGCGCTCCCGGAAGTTCTGGAACTCCCCGAAGCTGGCCATCGCCGGGGCGAGGATCACCGCGTCGCCCGGCTGGGTGAGACAGCGGGCCGCCTCCATGGCTTCCCGCATTGTCTCGAACACATCTATATTGTTCGCCCCCGCGGCTTCCGCGGCCTGCTGAAGATCGGACGCTGATTTGCCGATGAGCAGCAGCCGCTTCGCCGAGCACGCGACCGCCTCGCCCCACTCAGCGTAATCGAGCTTCTTGCCCGCCCCTCCGGCGATGACGACGGCGGGATATCTCTCGGCCACCGCCCGCACCGCCGCCGCCCCGGCGGCCGGGTTGGTGCACATCGAGCTGTTGATCCACCGGACACCGCCAATGGTGGCGCAGTGTTCCATTCTGTCCGCAAGTCCGGGAAATGTCACTGCCGCCTCGCGGATGCCTTCGATGGTGGCCCCCATCGCCCTGGTGATACAGGCAGCGGCGGCGGCATTCAGCCAGTCGTGCGGCGCCCAGAGTCGCATTTCGCTGGTGCGGCAAAACTCATGCTCGTCCCCGTCAAACCTCAGCACGAGCGCATCGCCGCGCAGGAATGCGCCTTCCTCAGGCTCCTGAAGCGCCGAGAACCAGAGCTTGCGCGCGCGCACGCCCGCGCTGAGCGCGGTGGCCATCGGATCGTCCAGTCCGAGCACGGCGAAGTCTGTCTCGTGCTGAGCCTGGAAGATGCGCATTTTCGCGGCGGCGTATCCGTCTACGCCCGCATAGCGGTCGAAGTGGTCGGGGGTGATATTCAGGAGCGCGGCGGCTTTGGGGCGAAACTGATAACAGCGCTCAAGCTGCGCGCTGGAGACCTCGGCGCAGAGCGCATCATTCGCAGGCTCCGTGACGGCGGCGGTAATCAGCGGCAGGTCGTAGCCCTCGGCGCTGAGGTTGCCCCCGATTCCACAGCGCATGCCCGACGCCCGAAGCATAAGCCCCACAAGCACGGTGGTGGTGGACTTCCCGTTGGTACCCGTGACCGCGGCGATGGGGCAAGGCGCGAGCCGACCCGCAAGCTCGATTTCGGAGATCAGCTCCACCCCGCGCCTTTCGAGCGCCGATACAAGTGCGTTTCCGGGCCGGACGCCGGGCGTCACGACGCAGAAGCCGAAATCACCTGAGGCGGCCTCATCGGATGTGAGCAGCGGCACGCCCAGGCGGGTGAGTTCGGGAAGCACAGCCGCGCGGGCTTCGTCGCCGTCATCGCAGGCCCACACGCTGGCACCGCGCGGGACAGCGGCGCGGATGACTGCCATGCCGCTGAGGCCCAATCCGTAAACAAGCATTCGCACACCCGAGATGTCCATCATGGCAGCAGCCCCGCCACGAGCGCCGGCAGAAACAGACCCAGCAGAACCGAGACGATGACGAAGCGCAGGGTCACGGCGGTCTCCGGCCATCCGGCCAACTCGAAGTGATGGTGAATCGGCGCCATCCGGAAGATGCGCTTGCCGCCGGTGGCTTTGAAATAGAGCACCTGAATGACGACGGACAGCGATTCCAGGGACCACATGCCAGTGATGAGCAGGAGCACCCAGAGCGGGACCGTCATCATCCCCAGCCCCGCAACGAAGCAACCCAGAGCAATCGAACCCGTGTCACCCATGAAAACCTTGGCCGGGGGCCCGTTGAACCAGAGGAAGGCAAGCAGGCAGGCGACCATCGAGAACGCAAGGAACACGCCCGAGGGCACGCCCCCCATAATGAAGGAAGGAAAGCGCCACAGCACAAGCGCCAGTATTGCGACAACCCCCTGCGCCGATGCCAGCCCGTCCAGCCCATCGGCGATGTTGGCCGAGTTGATGAGCCACACGGTGACGATGAGCAACAGGAGCCATCGGAAGGGCATGGCCGACGGCGCTCCGGCCCAATCCACCGCGCTCTCGCCCCTGGCAGCCTGAAGTATGTTCGCCTGAGGGCCGCCCGCGGTAATCCAGTGAATAGCGAAGAGAAAGACCGCGGAGATCAGAACCTGCATAGCCATCTTGTCGCGAGCCTTGAGGCCCAGCGACCGTCCGCCGCGGATGCCGCGGTAGTCGTCGAGCCAGCCGATGCTCATTCCGGCAAGCGTGAACGCTGCGAGCGCCCAGTTCAGGCCGCCGATGCCATGGCCCCCGCCCACTCCATGGAGCATCTCATAGAGCAGCCCGAAGCCGAGGGCGAGCGGGATGAAGATGATTCCGCCCATCGTCGGCGTGCCGGACTTCGACAGGTGAGCCTGCGGGCCGTCGTCCCTGACGTTCTGCCCAAACTTGAGCCGGTGCAGCCAGCGGATACCTGCGGGCATGACCACCAGCGTAACAAGAAACGCGGCAAACGGGACAAGCAGCGGAGATCTATTCAAGAAGGCGTTCAACGATTCTCTCCATCTCGAGGGCCCGCGAGCCTTTCACAAGCACGACATCTCCCGGGCAGACCAGCGCGGCAGCGAACTCCGCTGCTTCGTTAGAAGCGGCGAAATGCTCGACAGGTCCACCGTACCCCGCTGCGAGAGCGGACTCGTCAATCACAGCGGATGATTCTCCCACCGTGACAAGCAGGTCCGGGCGGACTTTGGCGACCTTGCGCCCGATCTGTCTGTGGAGTTCAAACGACTGCTCTCCGAGTTCGCGCATGTCGCCCAGAACAACGATTTTGCGGCCGGCGGCGGTCATTGCGGCAAGCGAATCGAGCGCGCCTTCGGTGGCGGCAGGGCTGGCGTTGTAGGTGTCATCGAAGACCAGCCAGCCGCCCGCAGCCTGCGTGACACGGCTGCGCTTTTCGAAACCCTCGTAGGCTTCCAGCGCCGCGACCGTGTCTTCCAGTGTAACGCCGAAAAGCGAAGCCGCAGCGGCGGCGGCAAGGGCGTTCGAGGCGTGGAAGGCCCCCGGCACCCGAAGCTGAACCAGCTGCGATGCGCCGGGCGCTTCCAGCAGAAACGACGCGCACCCCGCGCTGTTCAGCCGCACGTCCATCCCCCTGAACTGAGCGCCCTCCAACAGCCCGAACGTGACGACCGGCCCCGGCGCGATGCCGCTCAGATAGTCAAAGTACGCGTCGTCCGCGTTCAGGACGGCCCACCCGCCGTCCGGCAACGACCTCAGCAGTTCGGCCTTGGCTGACGCGATGGCGTCGCGCGATCCGAGAAGCTCGATGTGCGTCAATCCGACGTTCGTGATGACCGCCCCGGAAGGCCGGGCGATCTGGCAAAGCTCCTCGATCTGCCCCTGCCCCCGCATCGCCATCTCGATGACGGCGGCATTGTGCGACGGGGTGAGTTCGAACAGAGTGATGGGGACGCCGATTTCGGTGTTGAAGTTGGCCGGGCTCACAAGCACGTTCATGCGGCTTCTGAGCGCTGAGGCGAGCATTTCGCGCGTTGTCGTTTTGCCCATGCTGCCGGTGATACCGGCAACAGGGATTTCGAACTGGCTCCGCCACGCCGCGCCCAGCCTTCCGAGCGCCACAAGAGGATCATCGGTCAGCAAATGGGCGCCGTCCGGCTGGCCGGACGCCTCGAACCAGTCTGCGCGCACGACAGCAGCCGCACCGGCCGCGACGGCCTGGCGCGCATAAGCATGCCCGTCGGCCTTCTCGCCGACAAGCGCGAAAAAGAGAGTCTCCGGCCCCGAATCGCGCGAGTCGGCGCTTATGCGGGTCACCAGGCGGCCTGGTTCGGCCCCAGCCAGCCGCCCGCCGGTCATTTCAGCGATTCGGGACAGCGGAAGGGGGTTCATCGGGCCGTTTCCGTGCCTCCCCCGGTGATAATCTCGCGAACAACCGCCCGGTCGTCAAATTTAATGCGGCGGTTCGCGAGGATCTGATCCGTCTCGTGCCCTTTGCCGGCAATAACGACCACGTCGCCCGCGCGCGCCTCGGAGATGGCCTCGCGGATAGCCTCGCGCCTGTCGATCTGCACGCGCACCTTGCCGCCCCGGTCTTCGGGCATCCCGGCCAGAACATCGCCGACGATGGCCGCGGGATCCTCGGAACGGGGATTGTCGGAGGTGACGACGCATACGTCGGAGAGGCGGTAGGCGATCTCGCCCATCCGCGGCCGCTTCGAGCGGTCGCGGTCGCCGCCGCAGCCGAACACCGCGATAACGCGGCCCGCGTCGAGCCGCCTGCAGCTCGATAGCACATTTTCGAGTCCGTCCGGTGTATGAGCGTAGTCAACGATGACGGTGTAATCCTGCCCGGCGTCAACCAGTTCGAAACGCCCGGGAACGCTTCGGAGGCTCTCCAGCCCGCGGATGACTGACTCGATGGGGAACCCGTGGCTCAGAGTGGCCGCCGCTGCCGCGAGAGCGTTGTGGACGTTGAACAGCCCCCCGAGCGACAGGCTCACGCGCGCGGAGCCTTCCGGGCAATCGAGAACGAAGCTGACGCCTCTGGGGCCCGAGCGCGTATCGGCGGCGCGATAGAGAGCGTCGGGCGAGATGCCGTATGTCACGATGCGCCCGCGGGCGATCGGCAGTAGCTTCTCGCGCCCCCACGGATCGTCAATGTTGATGACCGAAGTGAAACCGGGCCGGCCGTCCGCGAACGATGTGAACAGACGCGACTTGACCTCGAAATAGCCGTCCATCGTGCCGTGGAAGTCGAGATGATCCTGCGTGAGGTTCGAGAAGACCGCGACATCCACCTCGACGCAGTCCATCCTGTTCTGGGCGATGGCGTGGCTGCTTGCTTCCATCGCCGCCGCCGAGACGCCCTGACCAGCCATCCCACGAAAGAACCGCTGAAGGTCGGCGGACTCGGGGGTGGTATGAGGAAGATCGCGCCACTCAGCGCCGATTTTTGCGCCGAGCGTGCCCACCACGCCGGAATGGACTCCGGCCGCTGAGAGGGCGCGGTCAATGAGATGCGTCGTGCTCGTCTTACCATTGGTACCCGTAACAGCGAAAAGCAGCAGTTCGCGGGTGGGATTTCTGTAGAAGCCAGCCGCCGCAGGAGCCAGCGCCGCGCGGGTATCCGGAACGACGATGGCAGATGCTTCGCGCAGGAGTTCTTCGGAGGGTGCCTCCTCCACCAGAAGGGCGGCGGCCCCGGCCGCGACGGCCTGATCGAGGTAGCGATGACCGTCCGTGTGAGCGCCGCGCAGGGCGGCAAAGAGGAACCCGTCCCGGACGGCACGGGAGTCGTAGGCAATCCCGCGGATCTCACGGTCTTTGCGCCCGATCAGATGTGACTGCGGGAGCAACTCCAACAGCTCGCTCGTGAGCATTCGTCCTCCGAAAAGGTGTGCGTTTATGGCCTGGTCATCCCCGGGGTAGCAGACCCGGAAGATGCAGTCCCGCAGCCGGAAGGCTCGTCTGCCCCGAAAGACCAGACGCGGGACTTTACTTCATACCGCGATAACCTTATTATAATTACCAAACAAGAGAAAGGAGGGCCGCGCAACCGGGAAACGAGCTCGCCCAAGATCCCATTCCCCGCCTGTAAGCGCGCGGCCCCCTGTGTGGAACATAGAGTGTCACAGGAGAGCGTGAATTCTGCTAAATCCCTATGTGTGCCCTCCCGCGACCCTCCTTTCCGAAACCTTCACCGTCCCGCGCGGTGCGGACGCAGGCTGAACCGGGTTGCGCGAGACCCTCCCCGCGCACCAGAGAGCCATTTTGGCGACTTCCTTGAAAGCCGGGGCAGCCACCACCGATCCGTGTGTTGACCCCTTCGGCCTCTCGACCGAGACAAGGATCGCATTCGCTGGATCGCTGGCAGGAGCGATACCGGCAAAGCTGGAGATGTAGGCGCCGGGGACAACCCCGTTCTTGTCGAAAACCTGAGCAGACCCGGTCTTTCCCGCGATGGTGAAGCCGTTCACCTGTGCGCTCTTACCGGTGCCCTCCTTCACGCCGTCCACGAGATACCGCATGATCGTGGCGCAGTGTTCGGGGCTCGCGACAGACGCAATGGCTCTGGGCGCGTACTTCTTGATAACATCGCCTTCGGGCGATCGGGTCTCACTTATGAGCATCGGCTGCATCATGCGGCCACCATTGGCGACAGCGGCGAAGGCCCGGGTGAGGTGAAGCCGGGTGGTGGCGATTCCCTGCCCGAAGCTGGCTGTAACGGTCCACATCTGGTCACGATTCTCGCGCGCGGGCAGCAGGCCGGGCTTTGTCACCCCGTATCCGGGCAACTCGATAGGCTCAAATAGCCTGAAATCCCTGTACGCCTTGTAGAGATTCTCCGTGCCCATCCTCCTGGCCAGAGCCCACGCCTCGCTGTTGCAGGAGTATTTGAGCATCGCCGCGACAGTGACGGGCCGTCCGCGCTCACGATACCGCACAGCGCAAGGGCAGTTGACGCGCTGTTGCCTGTGTCTCCCCACATATATGATTCCGGTGCACCGGCAGGTAACATTGCCAAGACCGTGCGACAGGGCCGCGACGGCGGTCACCAGCTTTGCGGTGCTGCCGGGCTCGTACACCTGAGACAGGCTGGCCGGAACAAGGAGATCGAGCGACCTGCGTTCGGGCACCGCGCGATCGAAGGACGGATACTCAGCGATCGCCCTGATCGCTCCCGTCTTGACGTCGAGAACAACGCACTGGCCGCTGCGGGCGCTGTACTGCTGGACCTGCTTCTTGACGGCCTCCTCGGCGGCGGCCTGAATGCGGCTGTCCAAGGTCAGGACAACATCCTGTCCGGGCACGGCGGGCGTGCGGCTCTTGATGAGTGTCAGGATCGGTTCGCCGTGCCTGTCGAACATCCCCCGAATGCTGCCCGGGCGTCCCCTGAGCTCACTGTCACAATCCTTCTCGACACCCGAAATTGCGTTGCCCTCAGAGTTGAGGATACCGACGACATTCGCCCCGATCGAACCAAGAGGGTATTCCCGGCGAACAACGGATGTGACAGCTACTCCGTTGAGCCAACCGTCGGGCCACGCTTTCCAGCGCTTTCCGGTCTTTGTATAGAGCAGGTCGCTGTGGAGACGCTCCGCGGCCTCGCGCGGCAGGTGCCGCACGAGAACATTGGGGGACTTGCCGGATTTGAGTTCGGCCAGAACCCGCTGCCGCGGGATGCCCGTATGCTTGCTGACGATCTGCGCCGCAAGCTCCATGTTCTTGATTTTGGCAGGATAGAGCGTGACCGTGCTCTCCTCAACGGTTCGCGCGAGCACGACGCCGTTGCAGTCGAGAATCCGGCCGCGAATGGGCTTCAACTTGTCTTCAGTCTTGTGAGCCTCGCTGGCCTTTGCCCGGAACTCGGGCGCGCGCACGGTCTGTAGAAAGACGATTCGGCCGAACAGGAGCAGGTAAACCCCGGCTACAAAGGCGGAGACAATGCGAATGCGTCTGCACATCGCGATGGCCCGCTTCACGGCCAGGATTTCCCGGAATCAGAAAGTGTGGCTGCGGACTCCGCTATCCGTGCGGTCCGCAGCCACGAGATCGCCCTATCAGGAGAGACTAACTCCATGTCCGAACTCTCCCGCGCGAAAGTCACACCCCGGGGATCCATCCGGCCGGCTATGACACCTCTAAAATAATCGCTTCTGCGCTCCGTTTCGAGGAGCTTGCGCTCCGCTTCCTGCAGCCGTGAGGTGGCGGCTTCGAGCCGCACGCAACCCACCAGCCGCAGACACCCGCACACTGCGAGAAACAGCACGGCGGAACCGCCCCAGACGAGCAGGGGCCGCAACAGACGGAGGCAGCGGCCCACTTGCCGCGACTTGCGGACACCTTCTGCTGAAGGACGGTCCGGCAGGCTGTTCGGTTGTATCAGCGCAGTAGCCATATTCGTGAAACTAAAAATGCCATCCCTGGCAACGCTCCGGCCCTGTCCCGTGGGCTCCGCAGTCAAAGTCCGTTTCGGCTACGGCGAGCTTCTCGGCCGCCCTCAGGTGGGCGGCTTGTGCTCTCGGATTTCTCAACACCTCTTCGGCTGAAGGTCTGAGCGGCTTGGGCGTGAGAATCTCAAGCTTCCTGCTAAGCTTCTCACGCCTGAACACGCGTTTCACGACAGCCTGTTCCAATGACATCCAGCACAACACCACGATGCGTCCGCCTGGTTCGAGACGCTGGATGGTCTCGCCAAGCGCTGTATCGAGTTGTTCGAGCTCCCTGCCCGTCGCCAGGCGAAGGGCCATCGCAACCCTGCGCATCGTGTCCTGTCCGTGGCGGTACCCCCCGGGCAGGGACCTCCTTACCGCCTCGACAAGATCTCCCATCGTTTCGAGCGGCCTTGCTCTCACGATGGCTGCAGCGATCCGCCGCGACATTCGTTCGTCCGAGTACCTGTAGATCAGGTCGGCCAAGTCCTTCTCGGACAGCCCGTTCACCAGGTGCGCCGCCGTGAGCTCCTGGTCAGGATCCTGGCGCATATCAAGAGGCGCCCCGACATCGTCCACCGCGAATCCGGCCTTGCGGTCCAGCTGGTCGCTGCTCAACCCCACATCAGCCAAGACTGCCCGGAGGGGCCCTCCAATCTCATCAAGGATGGGCCCCACATCTTCCATATGTGCGCGGCGCAGTATGACCCGGCACCGCACACCTTCCAGTTTCCGGCTGGCCTCTTCCATGGCCGCCGGATCACGGTCTATACCGACAAAGACCGAACGCTCATCGAGCCGATCACAGACCATTCGCCCATGACCGGCCCCGCCGACCGTCAGGTCGCAGTAAACTCCCGGCTTGTCTGGCCGCAGTATCTCAAGGGTTGCAGCCCCCAAGGCAGGGGTGTGGAAGTCACCCGCCGGCCTCGGCATCACTCTCCGGCGCGGCCGCAGGCGGCCCCTGGAAGCCGAACTTCCTGTTCAGCGCCGCCTGAATCCGTTCCGGCGACAGATCTTTCATGTGGTCTTCGTAGGCGACGGCATCCCAGACTTCTACTCGATCGCGCATGGCAAGAATCTTGACATCGCCATGCACCTTGCCGAGCTTCCGCAGCTCTGGCGAGATCATGACGCGGCCCTGGCTGTCCGTGCTGACCACGTCGGCATTCCCCACGAAGTACCGGTCCAGCAGCGAAACGTCCGGGTCGAACAGGGACCGCTTGTCGCGCCACTCGCCGACGGCATTGACGAAAGCCTTTTCGGGCATAAGCACCAAGCAAGGACTCGGCAAAGGCATAATCGCGAAGGAGTGGCCCAGCATGGGCCGCAAGTACTGAGGTATGGTCAGCCGGCCATTTGCTTCCACGCGATGGCTGGTGACTCCGACCGGTTCTCCTTCGACTATTCCACTCACCCGAGCTCCGCTAGACCTCCCCAAAATGCGGTGCGAGATACGCAACTGCGACCATTTTACCACTGAATCCCCACTACGTCAAGAAAAATTGAAAAACAGCAAAAGAAATAGGAGACGACCTCCATGCAATCTCCAATAAGCTGCCTAACGAGCGACAGAACAGGACAGCCGCCCCAAAACATAACCTTAAGGCATACATATGCCCGCACCCTCAAGCCGGACCCACACGGCATCATTACGCGAACATATGTTTGCACATATGCGCCGGGCAAAGGATTGCGAGGGGAAGAAGGAAGCAATCAGCTATGCGTCAGAGAAGGGACAAATGGGAGCAGCGCCCGCAAATTGGGGGAGATGCGGGCGCTGCTTGAAGCCGGCCGCTCAAGCCCTGGCCAAGCCACGGCGGCCGGAAGCCTAATCGTAATGCGCGGGAACAGGACCGGTCATGCCCGGCTGCCGCTCCCACAGATTGCGCGAATAGTATAGAGCGCCGCTGAACCCATGTCAAGCAATCTGGCTGCTTTTTTGAACAAGATTGCGAGCGCTGGAAGGCTCTCAGCGCTTCGGCGCCTGTCCGGCGAGTTTGCGGAGCAAATCGCCCAGTTCTTTCTGCCGGCGGCCGTACTCCGCCCAGTCCCCCTGCTTCTGCGCCGCAGTGGCCGCGTCGTAGGCGTCCTGCGCCCTGCGGATCAGGTCACTCTGCGACGAGGCGGAGGACGCCGGACGCGCCGTTTGCGGAGCGGCGCCCGGGGCTGGCCCCGTCGGCGCCCCACCCTCTCCTCCGATCAGCACATCGAGCGCCTGCCCCAGGGTCGCCTGCATCGTGATCTCGTTGCCGTACGCCACGATGACACGCTTGAACTCGGGGATTTTTGCGTTGGTGGACTGCAGATACAGAGGTTCGACGTAGAGCATCGTGTTCTCGATGGGAATGACGAGCAGGTTGCCTCGATAGACGGTTGACTTCTGCTGGTTCCACAACGTCAACTGCTGCGAAATCTCCGTATCCTGGTTGGCCCTGGCTTGCACTTGCGCTGGTCCGTAGTACTGCCGCCCGCTTGGGAAGCGGTAGAGGATCAGCTTTCCGTAGTCCTCGCCATCGCATTTCGCCGCGATCCAGGCGACCATGTTGTCCTTGTTAGCGCGGGTGAAGGGCGAGAGCATGATGAACTCTTCCTTCTCCGCGCCGGGCAGCCGCATGATTACGTAGTACGGCTCCATCGGCCCTTGGTCGCTCACACTCATCTGATCGCTCTGCTCGAGCTTGGGGATCATCCAGAGGTCGGCCTTGTTGTAGAACTGTGCCACCTCGTTCATGTGAAACGTCTGGAACACGGCGGCCTGCAGCCTGAATAGATCCTCCGGATAGCGGATGTGCTTCTGCAGATCTTCCGGCATAGCGCTCCTCGGTTTGAACATCCCGGGAAACGCCTTCGACAGCGAGCGGATGAGCGGGTCGGCCTCGTCGAAGACGTAGAAGCTCACCTCGCCCGAATACGCATCCACGACGATCTTGACGGAGTTGCGGATATAGTTGGCGGAGGCAATGGGCGCCATCGAGTCCTCCACGCCGCGGCGGGTGAGATAGGCGGGCTGGGAGTAGGGATAGCGCCGGGTCGTCGTGTACGCATCCTGCATCCAGAACATGCGGCCTGCAGAGAGGACGATGTAGGGATCCGCGTCCAGGCCGAGGAACGGCGCGATCTCACTTACGCGGTCCACAATGTTGCGGCGGAAGAGAATGCGGCTGCCGGCGTGGAGATTGCCCGGCAACACCATGTTCAGGTCTCGGAATCGGAGCGCAAGGATTGCGCGGCGCGGCAGCCCACCCAGCCTGACGCCGGAGTCGCCCTCGAAGCGGCTCTCCACGCCGGCCGAACCGCGCGGGTAGTCGAACTCGCCCACCTGCGTGTCAACGATCACGTAGTTGTCCGTGCGCTCGCCAAAATAGATCTGCGGCCGCGCGACATCGAACCCGGCGGGGCTTTCGGGCGGGATGTCCTTAAGGAAGAACGCCGGCAGCCCCTCCGGAGAGACCTCGTTGACCGGACTCATCACGAGCCCGTACCCGTGCGTGAACTTGAGTCTCAGGTTCACCCAGGTCTTCGCGGTAGCGCTCAGCGCCTGCTGGTCAATCTCGCGCGGGGAGATCATCACCTGCCGGTAGATGCCGTTGATTGTATAGCGGTCAACGTCCACTTCCTGGAACTTGTAGTACTGCTGAATCTCCTGAAGCTGCTGATAGGCGGACTGCAGCGGGCGATAGTCCCAGAGCCGCACGCTCTGAAGGGTGACCCTGTTGCGGTCGAGATCGGCCCGTGTGAGAGTCCCCGACAGGCTGGATTCAGTGCGAACGATATTGTTGAGCCCGTAGGCAGCCTGCGTGGCCTGTATGTGATGCTTGAGATAAGGCGACTCTTTTTGGAGCTCGTCCGGATTCACAACGATTCGCTGCACCAGCGCGGCAGCGGCGCCACCGACAAGGATGTTGACTGCCATTGCCAGGGCCACACCGCCGAGCGCCAGCGGCACATTGCGCCGCCGGGCTCCAATCGCCACCAGCGCCGCGCCGATGACAGCCGCGATCATCGAGAGGTGCGCCGAGAGAATTCGCAGGTGAGCATCGGTGTAGGTGACGCCGTACAGCGCCGGCCCTTGGGTGAACAGCAGCTCGTACGCGCCCAACCGGAAGCCGATAATCTGCAGCAGCGTGAAGACGAGCAGGATGACGCCGAGTTGCCCGGCAGCAACAGTGGTGATCTTGACCTTTCCCGCCAGGAAATCCACGGTCCGCGTCAGATAGAGTATCGCCGCCGCTGCGATGAACGCCGCAACGAGCGCGAACATCAGCGTGCGGTAGGCGAACAGGATGAAATCGAGCCGGAACACGTAGAACCCGATGTCAATGCCGAAGATCGGATCGGCTGTGCCGAAGGGCACGTAGTGGCGGAAGGCAATCCATGACTGCCAGTGCGTCATGGCCTCCAGCCCCACCAACACCGAAACGGCGATGCTCCCGGCGAGCACGATGAACTCGACCCCACGGCGGATGACGCGGTCGAGGAAAATGGGAATGTTGACTTCGCCCGTGTAGAGCGCGACCCTTCCGCTGCTGGACCTGAGCGCCCACGATGCGCTCCCCCATACTATAAGGAAGAAGAGCGACCCCGTGAGCGAGGCCAGCAGACCCTTCGACTTGAGGATCAGGCCGAAGACCTGCGCATATCCGAGGTCCTTAAACCAGAGCCAGTCAACATATAAAGGTATGGAGGTCAGCAGAAGAACCGCCACGGCGATGGCGATTCCCCAGGCTACGGTGGTTCTGATTGGGTTCATGGCTCGTCTTCCCGTTGCTGCCGGCCAGGAACGCGCCCGATCTGTGTGACACGGCGGGACGCTCCTGGCGGGCACCCTTCAGGCGATGGCAGTAGTATAGCACAGGGCGGGCGGCGGGCGTTGCGAATGGCGTAACGGAAACGGCGCATCGCGGGCCGCCACAAAGGCGCGGACAAAGCGCCGCCGGAGTGCTGATTTGTCTTTATTATTCGATGAAAGAGTGTTAGAATAGCAGTGGGAGCGGCGCGTGATCCCGCACCCAGGGAGACGACACAGGTGTACACTTTCAGACACAAGCAGCGGCGCGGCTTCACACTGATCGAGCTTCTCGTGGTCATTGCGATCATCGCGATCCTCGCCGCCATACTCTTCCCGGTCTTTGCGAACGCCCGGGAGCGCGGCAGGCAGACGACCTGCATCAACAACATCAAGCAGCTTTGCCTTGCCTTCAACCAGTATATGGATGACAATAAGGGCAGAATGCCGAACGTCAACTGGACCACGGACACCCGGGCGGTGGACTGGGCCGGGACGAAGGTCTACAAGCAGGCCCTGATCGAGCAGGGGTCGCTGTGGCCCTATGTCAAGAGCCGGACTGTCTATCTCTGCCCGACGGACAAGAACAAGCCTGCCCTTCAGATCGAGGGGGACATCCGCAACTACGCCCTTTCGTATTCGGTGAACCAGGTCATGTCCTATAAGAACCTGGACGCCGGGTTCAGCCTCAGTAACCCCTCACGCTGCCTGCTGATCATTCACGAAGCGCGGTCGGGCGAAAAGCCGACGGCCCCCGTGGGGATCAACGACGGATACTTCAACTGGAAGTATGGCCTTCCCAACGACTGCAGCAAACCCACGGTGGGCACAGACCCGATCGGACGATGCCATTACGATGGGACTATCGTGGGATTCTGCGACGGCCACGCCAAGCGGATGTCTCTGGACGATGCCGAAAAGGAGCGGTGGACCTGCCTGCAGGTGATCGACAACGTGCCGTACAGAGCTTGGGACGTATTCTAGGCCGCGTCTGAGCCTGCGGGTTTTTCTTTAGACAAACGGGTCGTAATCGTCTTCATCTTCAAGGGCCGCGGCAGCGGGGCGTGAGGTTTCCGTGCCGCGGCCTTCGCACATCTCCTGATAGAAACAGCGCGCGCAGAGGTCGCTTCGAACCGTTGGGGGAAACGCGCTGATGTCAAGCGGGATGTTGTGCACAGGGTCGGCCAGTACGCTCTTCATGTCGTCGAACGACTGTCGAAGCACGCTGCCGGCATCGGCGAGCGCGTCCTCATCAACCGACATCTCCCGCTCGATAAGCTGCGGGTGAAGATACACGAGCCGCGCCTTGACCGACCTCGGGTCGAACCCCCAGTCGGCGGCAGCGACAAGGGCGTAGTAGCGCACCTGAAGCACGTCGCCGTCGCGCGGACGTCCGGACTTGAACTCGAATATCCAGCAGCGGGACTTCGGATTTTCGGCTTTTGACCCGTCGTAAGCCAGATCCGGCCGCCCGAACACGGGTATCCCGTCAACCAGCACGGACTCGAACGGGTCGCCGTCGTAGGCGAGCCACCGGACGGGCGCCGTCTTGCGCAGATCGGCCCATGTTCCGGAAGCATCGAAGCTGCGCAGGCTGGTCTCAACATGCTCCCACATATCCCGCGCCCGTTCTTTCCAGTCCGGTATGCCCGAGTAGTGCTCGAAGATACAGCAGTACTGCTTTGGCTGCGTGCGCCACTTCCCTGACTCGGACTCGGCAATGCCGCGCTCCCAGTCGAGCCGAGCCGTCTCGATGATCTCGTTCAGGCTGATGCTCGTTCTGTTGAAGCGGTAGCGCTTGAAAGCGTCGGCGATGCGGTTGTGCACGACGGCCCCCGCAAACATTGCGAGGCTCGTCATCTTGCTGAGACGATAGGCTGTGCGCCGCTCCTCGGGGGCGTCCTTCTTCCAGCCATCCCAGAACAGATAGTGCCGCAGATAGTACTGCCTGCGGCAGGAGTCGAACGTCTTCATCCGGGAGAACGACCACTTCAGATCGTTGTGAATCTCGGCCATGCCTGCATTGTAGCAGACGCGGCGCGAGCACTCAAACGCGAGCGAAACGGCGCGGCGGGGCAGGAATCGGCACGGTGAGAAGCTAAATGTGCGGATAATCAGCTATGCAATTACTTTCTCGTGCTTCTTCGCGATCCGCCAGCCTGAGCGCACCTCTGATGCGTGACCTGCCGCTCGTTGTGCTGCTCGTGCTCGTGTTCGGCTACTTCGCGCACTGGGCGCCCGGCTTTCTGGACAAGATCAACCTGGCATCCATAGGCCGCGACACCGCTGTCATCGGGATGATGGGGATGGGACTGACCCTGGTCATCATCACGGGCGGCATTGATCTTTCGTGCGCGTCCATTCTGGCGCTTTCGACCAGCGTGATGGCAATCCTTATGCGCGATCACGGCGGCATTGCCCTGCCGGTGGCCGCCGCGCTCAGCGTCTCGGTGCTTCTGGGCGCGGGCAACGCTTTTCTTGTGACAAAGCTGAACGCGCCGCCAATCGTCGCGACGCTCGCGACGTTGAGCCTCTACCGCATGCAGGCGATCAAGATGGTGACGCTCATCAGCCCACTTGCCCCGGGGTTCCGGACGCTCGGCACGGGATGGGCATCGTTTCTAGTGTTCATTGCGCTGCTGGCGGTTGGACTGGCGATTCTGGGGCGGACGCCATGGGGACGCCACGTTTATGCAGCGGGCGGCAATCCGGCGGCGGCGCGGCTGAGCGGCGTATCCGTGACGCGGACAATCGGCTGGACCTACGTCGCCAGCGGCTTCACGGCCGGGATGGCAGGCCTTGTGGCGGCGGCGACGCTGGACTCGGTGCAGGGCAACATGTTTATGGGCTACGAGCTGGATGCCGTGGCGGCGGTGGTGCTCGGCGGAACCTCCATGACGGGAGGCAAAGGCGGCGTGTTCGGCACGGCGGTCGGAGCGGCGCTGATGGCGGTTCTCAGGAACGGGCTGATCGTCAAGGGGCTGGACGTGTTCTGGTATCAAGCAATCATCGGCATTGCGATTCTGGGGGTGGCTACGCTGGACTGGGCCGCGGGGCGCGTGCGCGAGCGGCAGGGAGACGCGGCGTGAAAGAGCTTCTGCAGCGGCTGGCCGCGTTTCGGCTGGGCACATACGTCATATTCCTGGGACTGACGGGGTACTTCGCCGCCACGCAGCCGGGGTTTCTCGACTCGGCGAACCTGCTCTCGCTTGCGCGGCAGTACTCGGAACTGGGTATTGTGGCGGTGGGCATGACGCTCGTGATCGCAACGGGCGGCATTGACATTTCGGTGGGCGGTATTGTGGGCCTGACGGCCATGCTGGTGGGGGTTCTGGGCGTGACGCTGGGCTGGAACATCTGGGCTGCGGCGGGGGCGGGCATGTGCGCGGCGGCGGCCGTGGGGGCCGTGAACGGGTTTGCGATCGCGTATATGGGGGTGCAGCCGGTTCTGGTGACCTTGGCCACAATGAGCCTGACCAGGGGCATCGCATACATTCTGACAAGCGGGACGAGCCTGTCTATTGACCAGCCCGGCTTTCAGGCGCTTGCTTCGTCGGATATCGGCGTGGCTGGCGTCGCCCTCCCCACCCCGTCGGTCATTATGGCGCTCGTGTTCATCGCGGCGGCCTTTATGCTGCGCAAAACTGTGCACGGCCGCTATCTGATCGCGCTGGGGCAATCCGAACAGGCGGCGGCGCTCTCGGGCATACGCGTGCGGCGGGTGAAGTTCGCGGCGTATTTCGGGCTGGCCGTGCTGGGGGGACTGGCAGGAGTGCTGCTGACGTCCCGGCTCGCGACGGCGTTTCCGGATGCGGGCAAGAACTATGAGTTCGAGGCGATCACGGCCGTGGTACTGGGAGGAACGAGCCTGGCGGGAGGGGAAGGTAGTCTGCTGGGTACGCTCTTCGGCGTGGCGGCGATGGCAGTGCTCAGGAACGGGCTGTCGCTCGCCGGGCAGACGGATGTCGTGCGCACGCAGATGCTTGCTATTGCGCTCATTACCGCCGTGGTTATTGACCTGTGGAGGAAGCGCATGCTGCGCTCCCTGGAGACCCGCGCCTGAGAGCTTCGGGCGCAAACCCTGTCTGAATCAACAACCTGTAAGGAGGCTTCTTTTCCATGCGTTTTCTGAGATACGCTCTTGCGGCGGCGCTGACGGCATCACTGATGGCGGGATGCGCCCAGAGGGCCGGTGGGCCAGAGCAGAAGTCCGGCGCGGATGCCGGCAAGCCGCACATCGTGTTCGTTTTCAAGGTGATGGGGATTCCCTACGCCGACAGCCTGGCCGAGGGCGTCAAGCGGGCGAACGAGGAGCTGGGAGTCAAGGCCGAGATCATCGGGCCGACGACCGGTAACGACATTCAGGGCCAGGTCAACATGATCATGGACCAGATCGCGCGCAAGGTGGATGCAATCGTGATTTCGGCGAACGACGCGAACTCGGTGAAGCCCGCCATGGAGGCCGCGAAGAAGGCAGGTGTTAAGGTTTACACGTGGGACTCGGACTCGCCCGGCTCGGGGCGGGAGTTCTATGTCGCGGGGTGCGATGACGTTCAGATCGGCAGCGACGTGGCGAAGCGCGTGGTAGACGAGATGGGCGGCAAGGGCAAAATCGCGATAATGACGGGCACGCTCACGGCAAACAACCTGCGCATGCACGTGGACGGCGCGAACGAAGAGCTGAAGAAGCACCCGGGCATCACGGTGGTGGACCCGCTTCTTGCCTGCAACGATCAGAAGGACCAGGCGATAAAGGGCGCGATCTCGATGCTTCAGAAGACGCCGGACCTCGGCGGCTTCGTGGCGCTGTGCTCTCCGGCCGCCCCGGGCATCGCCGAGGCGCTGATGCAGACGGGCAAGGTGGGCAAGTTGAAGGTATGGGGCATTTCGCTGCCGAGCGAGGTGCGCGGCTACATTAAGAAGGGCACAATCAGCGGCGCTCTCTTGTGGAACCCGGCGGACATGACCTACGCGACGGCAATGCTTGTGCGCGACCATGTCAAGTCCGGCAAAATGCCGGTGGACGGGCAGGAGATTCCGGGCGTCGGCAAAATCAAGGTCACGGGAGATCAGGCGGTGATTCCGGGAGTCGTGATCTCGAAAGACACGGTGGACACATTCGATTTCTGATGAAGGCTGCTGCTCTGACCGTCGCGGCCTTGGCGTTGACAGCGACGGCTGCCTCGTGCGGGCCGAAGACCGAGGAAAGCCCCGGCGCGCCGGCCCTGACCGCCCTGCCGTGTACGCAGGTGGACACGGCCTTCGCCTGGTTCACCGGGCGCTCCGCGGAGTCGCTCGCCGAGGAGCTCTGGGCGAAGGGCTACCGCAGCGTGCGCTTCACGGTGACGAACAGGGCGGCGGTACGGGCTGATCGAATCACAGAATGTCATAACCTTGGCCTGAAAGCTATACTCGTGACGTTCGGCAACGGGGTGTATTCGACGGCCGATCTGCCGCCAGGATGGGAGCGCTGGAAGATGCGCACGCGCAATCCCAAGGCGCAGGCCGGGTACACCTATCTCTGCCTCAACAACCCTGAATACCTCAAGTGGAAGCAGCAGGAGGTCCGATGGATGATCCAGCAGGGGGGCTTCGACGCGGTGGAGATCTGCGAGCCGTTCTGGCCGGCTCATTCCGGGCCGGAATCGGAGATGTACGGGTGCCTGTGCGATACCTGCCTCGCGCGGTTCAAGAGCGAGACGGGAATGGACGCGCCCGAGTTTTCCGACAGCGCCAGCCCGCGCTTCTGGAAGACGGACAGGGAGCGCTACGAGAAGTGGGTAAACGCCCGCGCGGGGTGGCTGACCGGATTCCTCGACAGCCTCTTCAACGGGAAGGACGGGATCCGGAAAGCCTGCCCGGGCGTGGAAATCGCGGTGTGGGGCATCGCGTCCCGTTCGGCGGAGCCGTGGACGATGCGCGAATGGGAGGGCGTGGACGGAGAAGAGATCGTCCGGCGCTGCAAGCCCGACGCGTACGTCGTGCAGACCGACTGGCCGGACTGGACGGACGCGGAGCTGCCCGCGGACTACGTTCTGAGCTACCGCCCCTACATTGACGCAGCGATGAGCGGGGACAGGCAGATTCCCGTGCTGATCCAGACGGACAGCGGCTCGCAAACGCCAATGCGGCGCACGCTCACGTGGCTCGATGAATGCGGCAACGCGGGCAGGGAGGCTGGCGCACGCGGGGTTTTCGCGTATATGCATTCGCTAGAGATGGACATCTATACCGCGCCACTGAGGATGCTGAAGGTGCGCGACAGGGGACAGACCATTCGAATCGTGCTGAACAAATGGCCATCGCTGGAGATCGAGGACGTGGGCGGCGTGACGGTTTCGGGCGCGAAGCTGAAATCAGTCAAACGAGACGGGTGCACAATCGTAGTAACGCTTGGCGAGCGGACGCCAGGCGCCCCCATTACGCTTGTGTGGAGGCAGGTGGAGGATGATCCTTCGAGGCGTTGGTTCAAGGACCACGGCCCCTGCGAATGGGAAGGACCGTCCGCGGTCACGATGATGAAGATCTAGGTGGCGCGATGAGGTGGCGAGAGATAGCGGCGATACTTCTTCTGGGGCTGCTTGCGGCCTCATGCGGACAGGTCGCCCGGGAAGGCCCAGTGGAGATTCGCTACTGGACGGGCTGGACAGGTCATGAACTGGACGTGCAACGCAGCCTGATCCGCGAGTTCAACCGGACGCACCCGCACATTCGCGTCAAGATTCTGTGCGTGGCGGGCAGTTATCAGAAGGTGCCGATCGCGATTGCGGGCGGTGATACACCGGACGTCTGCTCGGCTGTCTGGAGCGACCAGCTTTACGGGTACGCATCGCGCGGCGCGCTGGAGCCGCTGGACAAGTATTTACAGGAATCTGGCCGAAGCATAGACGAATGGATGCCCGGAGTGCGCCGCATGCTGCAGTACGGCGGGCGCACGTTCGGCCTCAATGCCACCGCCAACGCCAGCTTCATCGTTTACAACAAAGAGATCTTCCGCGAGTGCGGGCTCGACCCCGAAAAGCCACCTCTGACGCTGAGCGAGCTCGATACTGCGGCGGAGAAGACAACGAAACGCGACAGCCGGGGCAACTACGAACGTTACGGACTGCGCCCGGGCGGGCTTCAGCTCTGGTCGTATGTGTTCGGCGGGCGGTGGTACGACGCCGCCACAGGAGAACTGACAGCCGACGACCCGGGCAACGTAGCTGCGCTTCGCTGGCTGCAGAGTTGGTTCCGCAAGTACGACGTGCGCAAGATGGAGTCGTTCGAGGCCGGGTTCGGCAGCGTGGAAGCCTCGACGGGCGCGTTCTACACGGGCAAGACCGCAATGTGGCAGACGGGCGAATGGGCGGGCGACAACATCAAGCGCTACGCCCCGAGTCTGAAGTGGGGCTACACTCCCCTGCCCCCGCCCGCTGGCGGGCGAAAGAACTGCGTGCAGCTCGGGGGCAGCGTCTTCGTGATGCCATCGGCCTGCAAGAACAAGAAGGAAGCGTTCGAGTTCCTGAGCTGGATCTGCAGCCCCTATGCCAGCCGCAAGTTCTGCCGCGAGATCAACAACATCCCGCCTCTCATTTCGGCGGCAAAAGCGCCGGAGTTCCAGAAGAACCCTCTGATGCGCGACGCTATCAAACTGGCGGGCGGCGAAAACGCTTTCGGGCCGTCGCCGCTTCCCATCTGGTCGTCCTATCAGCGGGAGATTCAGCGGGCGGAGGACAGGGCGATTCACTCCAACACGGACGCCAAGGTGATTCTGCGAAAAGTCCAGAAGGAGATGACCCGCGCGATCGAGGAAACGCGGCGCTACGCGGTTTACTAGACAATGCCTGACCAAAGATCTAACCAGCGGCCGAAGCGCCGCGGCGAGAGATCGCAGCTTGCGCTGGGACTCGCGTTCGCGAGCCCGTGGATAATCGGGTTTCTCGTTTTCACGGCGTATCCCATCGCCGCTTCGCTGTACTACAGCTTCACCTACTTCGACACGCTGAGCGCGCCCGTGTGGGTGAGTGCGCAGAACTACACGCGGTTGCTCACGGAGGACCCTCTGTTCTGGCAGTCGGTCCGGAACACGCTGTTCATGGTGGTGTTCGGGCTTCCGGCGAGTCTCGTGGCGGGGCTTGCGCTGGCGCTGCTGCTGAACCAGAAGCTGCGCGGAATGGCGATCTACCGGACGATCTTCTACATCCCATCCATCGTCCCGACCGTCGCGTCTTCGGTGCTGTGGATGTGGCTTCTGAACCCGCAGATCGGGCTGATCAACAAGATTCTGGCTGCGGTGGGCATTCAGGGGCCAGGGTGGCTGACCGACCCGGCGTGGTCGAAGCCCGCGCTGATTCTGATGGGAACCTGGGGCGTCGGGAGCGCAATGATCATCTATCTCGCCGGGCTGCAGGACGTGTCGCAAGAGCTGTACGAGGCAGCGGAGATAGACGGCGCGGGATCAGCGGCGAAGCTGTTTCATGTGACGCTGCCCATGCTCTCGCCCGTCATCTTCTTCAATCTGGTGATGGGCATCATCGGCACGTTCCAGTATTTCACGCAGGTGTTCGTGATGACTCACGGCGGCCCGGAGGACTCGACGCTGTTCTACGCACTGCATCTGTTCAATAAGGCGTTCGTTGATCTGCAGTTCGGCTACGCTTCGGCCATGGCATGGATCCTGTTCGCGATCACTGTCGCGGCGACGGCGCTCGTGTTCAAAAGCTCGGCGCGGTGGGTGTACTATCCGGGGGAGACGCGATGAAGCGCAAGACTCCCATAACCGTTATCGCCGGGCACGCAACGCTGCTGCTGCTTTCGTGCGTGGCGCTTCTGCCGTTCGCGTGGATGGTGGGGACGTCGCTGAAGCCCGAGGCGCAGGTGTTCGCGCCGGGTCTGGAGATCATCCCGCGCACGTTTGTATGGAAGAACTACCCCGTGGCGCTGGCATACATCCCGTTCGGGCAGTACGCGCTGAACACGCTGATAATCGCTTCGGCGTCGGCGCTGGCTGTTGTCATCTCGTCGTCGCTGACGGCGTACAGTTTCGCGCGGCTCAGGTGGCCGGGACGGGACGTGGTATTCTTCGTGCTGCTTGCGACGCTGATGCTTCCGCACCAGGTGACGATGCTGCCCGTGTTCGTCATCTTCAAGAAGCTCGGCTGGATCGGCGGCTTCCGGCCGCTGATTGTGCCGGCGATGTTCGGCAGCGCGTTTTTCATCTTTCTGCTGCGCCAGTTCTTCATGACCATCCCGCACGAACTTTCGGACGCGGCGAGGATTGACGGGGCGTCGGAGTTCGGCATCTGGCGGATGGTGATGCTGCCGCTTTCGAAGCCCGCGCTGACGACCGTTGCGCTGTTCACGTTCATGGGCGCGTGGAACGACTTTCTCGGCCCGCTGATGTATCTCAACGACGACCGCACCTACACGCTGTCGCTGGGGCTACAACAGTTCGTGACCCAGCACGGGGCGCAGTGGAATCTGCTGATGGCGGCAAGCGTGGTGATGACCGCGCCGATCATCCTGCTCTGGTTCCTGGGGCAAAAGACGTTTGTTCAGGGTGTCACGCTCACGGGCGTGAAGGGGTGAGAGCCTAACGGGATACCGGGCATCTGTGGGAGCAAAGCTCCCACGGACAGAAAGTCCGGCAGCAGAGATGCCGGACATCCGTGCTTGGCTCTAGCGGCAGGCGCTCAGACCTCGCTGAGATCGTCGGCGAGCAGGGCCTCGGGAACGCCCGGGCACGTGCGGGTGATAGCAGTACGCCAGGCGCCGGAGACATAGTACCCCAGGCTGCAGGCCATCGAGACGAAGAAGCTGATGGCCATGGCGTACCACACGCCGTCCACGCTTCCCGTTCTCTGCGACAGCCAGACTGCGATCGGCACCCGCACAATCCAGAGGCTGATCAGCGAGATCACAGTGGTCACAAGGGTGTGGCCCGCGCCGTTGATGATGCCGTTGGCGACGAACATCACCGCGAAGAACACGTAGCACGGCCCGACAATCCGCAGGTAGTGCACGCCCATCTCAACCACCTGTGCGTCGTGTGTGAAGATGCGCAGCAGCATCTCCGGGAAGGCGACGACCAGAGCGGAGCCGGTGAGCGTAATGCCACCGCTGAAGGCGTTGCCCCACCAGAACACCTCTTTGACGCGGTGGTATAGGCCCGCGCCTATGTTCTGCCCGGCGAGCGTCGAGACGGCGAGGCTGAAGGTCATGGCGGGCAGAAACGCGAGCTGATCCACCCGGCCGACGGCCCCGAAGGCCGCAGTCGCGCTTTCGCCAAACCCGTTGACGATTCCCGTGACAAAGACCATTCCGATGGACACCAGCGACTGCTGCACTGATGCGGGCAATCCGATTCTGAACGTGATGGCGGCTGTGGGCCAATGGAAGCGCGTATTGCGCCATGCCGGGGCGACCGGGCTTCGGGTGCGGTGCAGGTAGTACCACAACGGCAGCACGGCGGATGCGTGCGCGGCGAGCGTGGCCCAGGCGGTGCCATTGAGGCCCAGTTTCGGCAGACCAAGCCAGCCGAACATCAGAACGGGGTCGAGCAAAGTGTTGACGACGACAGAAAGGGTCTGGAAGTAAAGCGGCGTCTTCGAGTCGCCGATACCCTGCAGCACGCTCCGGAACAGGAAGAGCTGGAACCCGAACGGCAGCGACACCAGAAAGATGCGCATGTAGCTGATGGCAAGTGGCAGAACTTCGGGCGGCGTGCCCATGGCGCGCAGGATGTGCGGGGTGAGCACTTCGCCAAATCCGAACAGCGCCAGGCTGAGGCCACCGAGCATGACGTTGGAGCTGTCCACGACCTTGCGCAGATCGTCGTGGCGGCGCGCGCCGTAGTGTTGAGCGATGAGGATACTGGTGGCCATGGTCATTCCCGAGCCGATGGCCGTAAGCACGAAGAAGACCGGGAAGCTGACTGTCACCGCCGCCAGCGCGGACTTGCCGAGAAACTGCCCCACCCAGATGGCGTTGATGAAGCTGTAAGCCGTATGCAGCACGCCGCCAGCGAGCATGGGCAGCGAGAACGCCACCAGATGCCTGGGGATACTACCTGATGTGAGGTCCCTGCCCGCGGGCCGGGCCGGCACATCTGATGGCGGTTGCGGTGATTCCATGACCTGCCATTATGGCATGGAGGCGGGGGCGATGGGGAGTCAGTCAGCGAGCCGGGGCGAGCCTACTCGTAGTGTGTCCACATTCGGAGAACCTTGACCGTCCTGATTTCGGGGAGCACCCGGTACACGAGCCGATGCTTGATGTTGATGCGACGCGAGTAGGTGCCGGAGAGATCACCAACCAGTATCTCGAACGGCGGGGGAGAGGCGAAAGGGTCCTCCGCCAGCAGGTCAAGCAGGCGCTGCGCCCTGTCCTTCAGCCCTGCTGACGCCAGCTTCCGAGCGTCCTTCACCGCATCTTTGGCGAACACCAGCGTCCATTTCGCCAGCCCGGTTCCGGAGCGCAGTCTTCGACGGGCGTGGCCAACCCTTCGCGGACAGACTCTCTAAGGCCCGGTACCGACAGGAGATACAACGTCTCCTGTACGGCATTCCAATCGTCCTCGTGCAACAGTACAGCACACGACGCGGCACCCTGGATTGTCACGGGCTGATGGTCCGCCGCGACATCGTTCACAAGTTGATCAAGGATCTTCTTGGCCTCTTCGACCGGGAGAGCTTTCATAGTGCCTCCATTATACCCGCGCCACGGGATGAACACACAATCAGGGACGGGCGCGAGATTCGCTCACTCTCGCACACTGCGGAATGATGCGCTGCACGGCTCTTCGCTGAGCGGAAGGATGAACTCCCGCAGCGGCCACTGCCCGGCTTCGGCAATTCCGCTCATGCGCTCTGCGGCGGTTCTCAGTCCGTTGTCATTGGGAAAACACGTCATTCCGGACTTGATCCGGAAGCCACAAGCCGGAGCAGGTGGGTTCTGAATCAAGTTCAGAACGACGTGCAAGCCTGTGGCTGGCCTCAGATTTGAAATCTGAGGCCTGAATTCCCGGGATTTGAAATCCCGCCCCAAAGACTACCCACGAGCGCGCAATCCCCAATGGGCGATCACAGATCGCCGGCGTCGGGACTCGGATTGCAAATCCGAGTCCAGCATAGTCCAGCATAATGAAGTGTGCGCGGCGCCGCCCTCACGACCCCGCCTCCTCCGCGGCCCGCGACAGGTTCAGGTCGAGCAGTTTCGCCAGCAGATCGTCATCGGAGATGCCCGGGTCCCAGCCGTAAGCAGTAAAGACGACGGCGTCGAGCTTCTCGTGCGACAGGCGCAGCCAGGTGGGGCGCTCGTTGTAGAGGTTTGTGAGCGTGCGCTTCCTGAGCATTGTGTCATAGCCGCCCGGGCGGGGCACGATGCGCGGCCAGCGCACGGTTCCGATGCCGCGCTCGTCCGACTCGTGCACGTAGCGCGCCCAGGGGCCATCGGCCGAGCCGGGAAACTCGAGGATTTCCTCCTGCGTCCATTCGGGCGGATTGAGCCAGTTGTTGCGCAGGGAATCGAGCTCCTTTGCAGCTTCGGCGATGGCTGCTTCCTGCACCGGCGTTGGGCGGGGGAAGGGGAAGGTCTCGAAGCAGGTGGTGGGGGTGTAGCGGAATCCGCTCTCGCGCTCACGAAGCTGCGTGCCCTGCGCCCGCGCCCAGACCTCGTGGACGCGGGAGTGCAGGACGCCGAAGAAGTAGTCGTCGGAGCGGGCGAAGACGATGAGCTGGCAGTCCGGCACCGTCGGCGCGGCCAACCACACAAACAGCCGGTGCTTCGTGACGCGGGGCGTCGCCAGAAAGCGCGGCAAGGGAGCGCACGCCTTGCGCAACGCGGGTCGCTGGGCGTAGTGCTGCCACCATTCCGCCCGGTACCAGGAACGAGGGTTCTCTTCGCGAAAAACACGGACCGTCCTGTCCACCTGCGCAAACGGCGCCTCGTACTGCGAAGCGTCTGACTCGCCAAGATTGAAGAAATCCACTACCCACATATTCCGGGGACGGCGCGTTACGTCCAACCCATTCACCCACGGGACAACCACGTCGGAGTTGGGTTTGCCATTGGGATTGGGCAGGGGAAGCCACCCGAATGCCACATCACCGGCAATATCGAAGGCACCCTGTTTTGTTGTTCCCATGAAGCCTAGTTCGCGGTTCTCTGCCAGCCTGACGGCTTCGGCTACGGCCGCCGTTGCCGTGAGGTCCGTGTTGATGACAGATACGCTGCCACCATCAAGGCTTCGCGCTGTCTCTGCACCTCCATCAAAACCGACCATCGAGACATGGACGTTCGCGCCGTCGAGCACCCAGGGCCGGTCGCTTTCGGCAAAGAAGATGTCGCCTGTCTCCTTGATCCGCTTCAGCACCTCGCGGTTTGCCCCACCCCGGATGCCCTGTGTGGCCAGTAGCCCCGCGCGCCTGCATTTGCCCTGCTCGATGTGCGCCCGCGCCTTCTCGAACCAGTAGCAGCAGAGGTCGCTTTCGGGCTTCACCCGCGACCGCCAGAACCCCTGAAGCCCGTCCACATACGCATCTCCAAGCTCCCGCCGTAACAGCTTGCCGCCCAGAAACGGCGGATTGCCGACGATGAAGTCCACGGCCGGCCACTCCGGCTCCTTCGGGTTCTCCGGGTCGGTCAGGTCCAGAATGGCGTCCATCAGCAGGAAGTTGTCGTTGCGCTTCAGCACCGGGCTTTCGGTAATGGGGTCGCCTTGCTCCCTGCGCCACTGCAGATACCCGATCCAGACGGTCATCTGGGCCAGATCCCAGGCGTAGAGGCTGATCTCGATGCCATAGAGCTGCCACGGCCCCACCTGCTGCATAAACCCCGGCAGCCCGTGTATGCGCGCGAACTCGAGCACCTGGCTTTCCAGTTCCATCAGCTTCTGAAGGCTCACATACAGAAAGTTGCCCGATCCGCAGGCTGGATCGAGCACCGTGACGCTGGCCAGCCGCCGCTGGAAGCGCCGCACAATGGCCTCGGCCTCGGCGCGGGCCTTTTCGGTTTCGGCCGCCGCCATTTCGTGCGGCGGGGCGTCCTGCTTGCCCCCGTGCGCAAGCAGGTTCGCGGCCACGCAGCGCGCCTCGTCCCATTCCCACCGCAGCGGCTGCGTAATCACCGGCTCGACAAGGGTCTCGATGTCCTCGCGGCTGGTGTAGTGCGCCCCGAGCTGCGAGCGCTTGCCGGGGTCGAGCCCGCGCTCGAAAAGCGTGCCGAAGATGCTGGGGTCCACCGCGTCCCAGTCCATCCGCGCGGCAGCCTCCACCAGCCCGATCTCGCCAGCCTTGAGCGGCACGACATCGCTGTCGGAAAAGAGGTTGCCGTTGAAATGGCGGATGTCTTCCATAAGGAAGTCGGAGCCGTGCGCCATCGCCTCGAAGAGCTGGCCGAGGTACTTCGAAAACCTCTCCGGGTCGGCCGAGGTCTGCCCCACCAGCCGGCTGAACAACCCGCGCGGCAGCAGCCCCACGTCCTCGGCGAACAGACAGAAGACGAGCCGGTCCAGAAACTGCGCCACGCGCTGGGGCTCGGTTCTGCGGCCGCCGATGGTGAGCGCAAGGCTGGCGAACCGGTCAGCAGCCTCCTTCGTGATGGCTACGCGGGTCTTGCCCGGCTTCAGACGGCCGGGGTCGTGGAACACCGCGCGCAGCACGTCGAGGCTACCAGGTTCGCCCAGGCCGTCCAGGCACACCTCGTGCGTCTTGAGCGGGGTGTTGGTGAAGTTGGTCCGCACGATGATGCGGTCCATGTCGGACACGACAAGCAGCGGCGGGTTCTCGAGCGCCTCGCGGTAGCCGAGGAGCTGCCTGTGGGCTGCGTCGAGGTCTTTGTGCTTGCCCTTGTACTCCCAAGCGAAGAAGCCCTGCTTCCAGACGTCCGCCCAGCCCTCACCGCCGCCCGTCTTGCTGGCGCCCTTCTCGAAGGTGAAGGTCTCGCCCGTGGGGTCGAGAGTGGCGGGCTTGGGGTGATCCACAAGCTCGCAGAGGTCGAGGAAGTGCTGCTGCGCGGCCGAGCGCTCGGTAAGCTGGACTCTGCTCCATTTTGCTGTGAACTCGCTGGCGTTCATATCAGGCGGGCGGCACCCGCTGGCCGCACCATGAGGATAGGCCCCGGCGAGCGGCGTGTCAAGCGGTGGCGTGCCCGTCATTGCGAGCGAAGCGAAGCAATCCCCGGCGGGCGGAGGGGGTTGTTGAGTTGTTGGGCAAGAACACGTCATTCCGGATTTGATCCGGAAGCCAGAAGCCGGAACAGGTGGGTTCTGAATCAAGTTCACTACCGTCCTACAACTTGGAAAAACGGCCCGTTCTGGCCGGTTTCCACGCTCAGCAATGGCTGTTCTTGAGAGTACCCTTCCCGCATTTTGCTGCCCAGGCCCAGACCGGGCAGAAGAAGCTGCGCGGACGCGGCTCGCGCCCTGGCCCTGCCAGGTGCTGTCCCACAGCGAACAAGCAAGAACGTTTGAGAGAGCCGCGTTGCTCCATACAACCCCACGCAACAGCGTGAACAGACGCGTGAAGGAATGCTTCCAGCGACTCTGCCACGCGATGAACCGAAGCAGCACATACACCAGCAAGGCGGCCCAGATATGCCAGCGCACCGCGTTCTCGCTATAACCCATGAAGTCTGCAACCTGCAGCGTCTGCTTCATTTTGGACCTCCCCTGTTTTCGTGGACATGCTAAGCCCCTCTTTGACGACAGGCTGCCGGCCAGCGTTGTGCCCGGGACGTGCTTGACGTCCATCTGAAAGCGTTCGCCAGGCAGAAGGATGGACTCGTAGGGCTTCGGCTTGTAGCGCTTCCGTTTCTTGGGCGGTGGGATGAGCTGGAGCCTTCTGAGGAGGCGGTACAGGGTTGAGACTAGTTCATCTTCTCTCTGAGGTGTACCCAGAAGCAGACGAGGCGGAGCTTCTGGTTGTGGCCGAAGTATCGCTTGATCTGTGCGATCTCGTTAGGAGTGTGCTGGCTGGGGTGGCTCCTGGGCCTACGGACTCTCTATGTCAAACCACTGCTGTCCAAGATAGGTCAGCAGTGATAGGGAACGGTCTTTGAGCGATTCGAGTGTGCCGTCATAGCGGTTGATCCATCTGTGCAGGGTCTGGTGGGTGATGCGGTAATCCCTTGCGGTCTGGCTGATATTGCCTGTTCTGCGAGCATCCGTTACGGCTCGTCGACGGAACTGAGCAAGCTGGTGTAGAGTCATGTGGCGGGTCACGGGGTCCTCGTTGACAGGGTTTTGGTAATATCCAGATACTGGAGAACCGTCCGGGCCCGCCCCCTCTCCGGCAGTAACATATGTATGGTTAAGCCTAGACCGCGCGTGCGAAATAGATTGACCCCGAGGGGGTGCGTACGGCATAATCGAACCGGGTTCGCACGTGCGCGGCGTGCTCTTTCCCCATTGGGCCGCCAGCAGCCGGTGCGCCTCCCGGAGATACGCGTATGAAGGCCTTGCGCAGGCATACTGGAGGATTCACTCTTATCGAGCTTCTGGTGGTGATAGCCATCATTGCCATCCTGGCCGCCATTCTGTTTCCGGTTTTCGGAGCGGCGCGCGACAACGCCCGGGCCACCACCTGCCGCAACGGAATGAACCAGATCGGCAAAGCGCTCTTTATGTATTCGGACGACTACAACGGCCGCCTGCCGTGGGCGTCGCGCTGGTACTCCGCCGGTGGCAGCAGCGTGTACGGGGACGGCACGGGGTTCGTGGGCTACGTGCTGCGGCAATACACGGGCAGCGATATGCAGGTGTGGCACTGCCCGTCGAACCCGAACAAGTACAACCCGAACATCCCGCCGTCCAGCCCGCGCAACTACCTCTCCGGATCCGCCCTGACAGACCGCGGAAACCAGAACTTCGTCTATCACTACAATCACTTCTACGGAACCTGGCCGATACCAGTGGGCACGCCGCCGGAGAGCCTTCAGCTAACGGGTGCCGTGATCGGGGGCGACGCGAACTTCCCGCCGTTCGGCGACTCGGCGAACTGGAAGACCTACGCAGCCGTGGGCAAGGGGCCGACCCAGGTGCCCGTGTGCTGGGAGCGACGGATCATGTCCACCGCTGTAACTCCGCAGGAGTCGCTGCAGGGTGGCATTCTGCCCCACAGGGGCGGTTGGAACGTGCTGTTTCTGGACGGGCATGTGAGGTGGCAGAAACCGAACGACCGCGACCCGTGGACGACAGCCGCCCCGTAACTGCGCTCGCTAACTCAGACGCTTTTGGATGAGCACCGGCTCGCGGGCGTTGACATCGAGTTCGATGAAGCCGTCACTCAGGCTGCACCAGACCTGTCTGCGGTGTCCGTCTTCACCCGGCGATTCGGCGTGGATATGGGCGCCCGCACTCCATCCGGCCGGAGCGGGAATGCGGACGCGCCGCGCGCTCACGCTGTAAACGAGCATCTCTCCGCGCCCGCGCGGCACCGTTGAGAGGCCGGTTTCGGATATCGTGAAGCCGCCGCAGACGACACGCCACACGCGGGCTTCCAGATCGGCCTCCACATAGTCGCCATTCGCGTACGTGACCCTCCGCAGACTGCCCTCTCGCGCGTAGTCTCTGAAGGCGAGCCGCGCCAGGCGCGACCATGGCAGCGTAACGAGGTAGTAGCGGTCCTTGATCAGATCGTCCGGCGTTTCGGCCGACCAGTCTTCGATGAAAGTGCTTCCGTAAAGCAGCAGGGCGGCCTCGCCGTATTCCGGGTCCAGCGGCGCTCCCCACGTGACGTGGCCATGGAAGATAGCCGGGACGAAGGGAATCGCTTCTTCGTGCGAGAAGGGCCCGCCATCCTGCGACTGCGCGGCACCCAGGAAATGCGGGCACAAGCCCACATAGGGCTGAGTGAACCCGCCCGTGCACACTTCCAGCCCTTTGCCGCGCCACAGATCAACGGCGGCTCGCCGGGCCGCAAGGGACTCGTCCGCGCCAGCCTGAGATCGCGGATTGTGGTCGTGAAGACTGCTCAATGCGCTAGCCAGGCGGACAAGCACAACCTGCCTCATCTGAGGAAACGTCTGAAGGATGCGCTCGACGCGGTTCGCCGCCGCGCCGGACTCGATGCCGGCCTTCGACCTCCCGAAGCAATCGGACGATCCGGGCTCCTTACGCGGCTGTCCTCCGCCATCTAGGGCGACCTCTTCCGGGTCGAAATCGGCCGAGCCGCTACAGACACAGTCGCCCGAGACGTCCACCGCAAGGTACGCGTTCATCTGGGCGGCGGTTTCGAAGAGATCCGCGAGGCAGCCCGGCGCGCCAAGATCGGGGGCCGGCCGGGCGCCGCCGGCCGGGTTTTCCCAACCGATGAGACCGACGACCTGCCGTGCCCCGAACGTGAGCGCGTTCACGCGCCGGATGGTGGCGGCCGCCTGCTGGAAGGTTGTCCGGACGCGGCCTTCGCCGTCCGTCAGCACAAGCCTGTAAACAATGGAGTCGCAGAACAGCGGCTGCGGCTTGCCGCGGAAACCGGCGCCTATCAGGGCGGCACCCGCCATCCACGCCACGCGCCCGGGTTCACGGTTTGCGGTGATGGTGATTTCACACTCGCTGACCTTGCGGGGCACAAACTCGAGTTCGGGCCATTCAGCCGGGATGCGCGTCGTGAACTGCACACCCAGTGCGCCGAATCTGGAACCGGCCTCGTACACCTCCGAAACGACGCTGTCATCGGCGGAGACGTGCGACAAGACGGCGATCGAATCCCCCGCTGTGAGCACGGCCCCCCGCACAGGCTCCTCCCAGTTGAGGCGGTGGACCTCCCGATGCCGCGCGGACTCGGCAATGTTGACCAGCCTTCCGCCCCACGACGGAACGGCAATGGCGGCCCCGGGCGTTTCGGCATTGACGGAGACGAGCGAGGGCAGCGTGACGGACAGCAGATGAAACCCTTTGTGCTCGGTGACCGAGGCAAGACGGGCCTGCAGCCCGTTGCGGCCGATGCGGAAGCGGATATCGAGTGTCGCGACGTCGTGCTGTTTCCACTTGAGGCGGCAGCGATAGGCGGCGGCGCTGGAGGTGATGCGGGAGTTGAACACCCAGTCCGCATCCACGGCGAGAGAGCTGCGCCATCGGCCGGTCTCAATATCCCGGAACTCGGCCTCTGGACCCCGCAACGCAGCATCGCCTCCGATTGCCAGATCCTGTCCCGCGATGCGCCATCCCCGGACCACCGGCATGTCGGGATCAAAACCGACCGCCAGCAGCCCTCGTGTCAGATATCTCGGCTCGCGAAGGGCCGGCTGCTCCTCGGGCTCGCGGACGCGCCAGACCAGCCGGTATGCGAGCAGCTTCGAAGGCGCGCCCGGCTCGGCAACAACATGAACGCGCCCCACCCTGTAGCGGCGGCAGCCGATATCGCGGGAGCGGTTCATCAGCTCGATCCTGTCTCCGCCGCCTTCCAGATCGAAGAGGCCGACCAACACCCTGTAGCGGCCGGGCTTGATATGCGCGGGAATACGGAAGTAACAGCCCTCTTCCTTGACGACGAAGCCGGTTTGCCAGCGGCTGGTCTGGAGCGCCGGCTGGAAGTTCCAGGTAAAGACGTCTTCGCCGTAGGGCTCGTCCAGATCGTCCTCGGGGCAGAAATGGACGAATATCCAGTAGTTGCGATCGGCGGGTTCCTCACCGACGTTCTGCCAGTGCAGGTCCACCTTGTACCCCTCACCCGGTGCCGCTGAGGAGTTGTGGTAGATGATGCGGACGAGCTGCGGCGCGAACCCCTCGGACTCGGCGATTTCCGAACGCATTACCCGCATCGTGTCACCCTCCTCGCCTCAACCCTTAATGCCCGACATCTTGATACCTTCCTGGAAGTACCGTTGGTTGAAGATGAACAGCAGCAGCACGGGCACGAGCGCAATGACGCTGGCCGCCATCCAGAGGCTGTACTCCGCGGAGTATCTGCCGACGAAACTTGCCAGGCCGATGGGCAGCGTGCGCAATCCTTCGCTCTGAATGATGATGAGCGGCCACATATACGATCCCCAGAATCCCATGAACGTGAATGTTGTCAGCGTTGCGAGCGCGGGCTTCGAAAGCGGAAGCGTGATTCTCGCCCAGATGCCGAGATAGCTCGAGCCGTCTATCTTCGCCGCGTCCTCAAGCTCGGTGGGAAGTCCCATGAAGAACTGGCGCAGCAGAAACGTCCCGTAAGCACTGAACATACCCGGTATTATGAGCGCCTGATACGTGTCTATCCACCCGAACCAGCGCAGGAGCACGAAGTTCGGGATCATCGTCACCGACCCGGGCACCATCATTGTTGCGAGATAGGCGAAGAAGAGCTTGTCCCGCCCGGGGAAGCTGAGGCGGGCGAATGCGAACGCCGCCAGACTGCTTGTGAGCACCTGCCCGAACGTCCCGATGATGGCGACGATTGCGCTGTTGAGATAGAGACGTGGGATATTGACCGCCCTGGCCGCCTCGGGGTAGTTGCTCCAGCGAAACTCCGACGGCCACCAGCGGATGGCGCCGGATGAGAACGCGACGTCGCCGGGCTCGAGGCTGGTGAGCAGCATCCAGTAGAGCGGCAGCAGCATGGAAACCACGCCCAGCGAGAGCAGGATGTAGGTCGCGGCGGCCTTCAGGGCGCTGCGCGGGCGGGCCATTCCCGCGTCGTCCGTGCTCCTACGCATAGTGCACCACCCGTCCGCCCAGTCTCCAGGTAACGAGCGTGATGACGAGAATCACGGCGAAGAGCACCCACGCGATGGCTGAAGCATAGCCCATCAGGAACCGCATGAAAGCGACGGTGTAGATGTAGTACTCGATGGTCGTAGTGGAGCCCGCCGGGCCGCCGCCGGTCATGACGTTCGCGGCCATGAACCCGCCCAGGAAGCCACCGATGACGCTCATGATGAGGATGAAGAACGTGGTGGGACTGATGCTGGGCCAGGTGACCGCCCAGAAGCTCTTCCACGAACTGGCGCCGTCCATCGCCGCCGCCTCGTAAAGCTCGCGCGGGACGCCCTGCGGCGCAGCAAGGTACAGGATCATATTGAATCCGCCCAGACCAGACCAGAGCCCCAGGAGCATGAGCGAGGGCTTGGACCAGGCGGCGTCGCCGAGCCAGTTCGGCCCGGTGAGCGGCAGTCCGATGAGGTCTCCGAAGCGCGCGATCAGGTTATTGATGAGCCCGATGTCGTTGTTGTACAGCCACTTCCAGAGCACGAGGATGGCCACCCCCGAGCAGACGGTGGGCAGGAAGTAGATGGTGCGAAAGACGGTGATCCCCTTCAGCTTCTGGTTCATGAGCAGGGCTGCGATGAGGCTGGCGGCAATCCCAACGGGGATGGCGAGCATCATGAACACGGTGTTGCCGACGTACTTCCAGAAGAACGGGTCGTTCATCACCGTCTGCTGCAGGTACGGGTCGTAGTGCCACCCGAGCAGGCTGACGAAGTTGAACAGCCCCACGAATCGCGGCGGGCGGAAGAGATCCCAGTAGGTGAAGGCCAGCGCGAGCGACCAGAAGACGGGCACGAGCGTGAAGGCGAGGAACCCCAGCAGGTTCGGTGTCAGGAAGCCGAGGGCCGCAAGCGTCTCTTTCTGGCTGCTTTTTCTCATGGTTGCTGCGACAAGGCGCAGGGGAGTATTCGACGCGACCGCCCGGCTGACCTTCCGTGCGCACTGCGATCGCCGCTTATCGCATTCTGATCTCATAGCACCGGTCTCATAGCACCGGCTGCCACTTGTTGACGTAAAGCCGTGGCGAGAAATGTTCCCGGACGAACGGGCGGCAGGGGCAATGCAGGCCCTTGACGCGGCGGCAGGCCAGAACGTAGCATAGCTATCAGATTACTCTGAGTTCGGAGGACCATATGCCGCTGTTCGAGATGCCGATTGAGGCGCTGAAGACCTACACGGGCCGCAACCCGCGGCCGGACGACTTCGACACGTACTGGGACGATGCGCTGAAGGAGATGCGCAGCAT
>JBPOJE010000102.1:0-9453 GCA_052033935.1 Armatimonadota bacterium | reverse complement strand
TGGACGTGCCGTCCTTGTGCGTGACGACGTACTTCGCGTTGTTCGGGCGGGTGGTGGCGCTGACAAACCAGACCGCGACCTCATAGGCGGCGGGCACCGGTATGGTTGGGCACCATTCGACTTCCGCTGTTACCGTGCTGCTGGTGCCCGTCCGGCGATAGTCGTCCAGGTAGTCGGACGCGCTTGTGCGCGAGCTCCAGTTGCCGGACAGAATCGTGAACACGCCATCGGTGTTGTTGGCGTTTTCGTTGTCAATGATGAGTTCGGCCGCGTGTGCCCCCACCCCTGCGAAGGCAAGAGCAAAGCTGGCGGCAACCAAGCCTACCCAGAGCAGGCGAAACCTCTTGAACATGAGCACAGGTCCCCCGATAGAAAACATGGCTGCATCAGGCAGCGTACACGCCAGACAATCCCAGCATGTGCGGGCTATTGTACACTATCGGGGCTCGAAAGAAAACGCACAAGGCGAAGGGAGGCGCAGGATGACACACGCGATGAGAGCTTGCCTTGCTACCGCGGCGACGCTGGCAATCGGCCTGCCGCCAGTGGTAGCGGACGCCGCGCGGAAAGGGGCGCTGACGATGACGAACGCGATTGGTTGCTACGGGACTGTTTCGGTGGACTACCGCCGCGACGGGAAACCGGCGCTGAAGCTGAGCTTCGGGGAACCGGGTGTCGCCACCGTGGCTTCGAAGCCCGAAGGATGGGGATTCTATCAGTTCCCGTCGCTGTCGCGGCGTGTCGGCAGACGGCGCAGGTAAGTGGCAGAAAGCCGACGCCGCCTCAATGCGCACGGGGCTGCTGCTTCCGAACGGCGATCGTCTGGCGGTGACGACTCCCGAAGCAAAGAAGGTAAGCGAGCTGAAGCTGCCCAAACCCGCGGGCAGGGTGACCGCCAGCTACTGCGACACGGAGCTCGATGTGTACAGGCTGGAAGACCTGCCAGAGGATCTGCGAACCGTGCACCAGGTGCGGCAGGCAAAGGGAACGGACAGGTGGAAGGCGGAGCTGGCCGATCTGGTGGACCCACAGGCGCTGCGCTACACCATAAGCGGGCTGTTCCCGGTGGTGTGGTGGGGCGACGTTCGGGTTGCCCCGGACAGGTCGCTTCTGGCGGAAATCTATCCGGCCTACCTGCTTCGCGGCGACGGCACGGTGGATCCGAAGGGCGGGGTGTTCTTCTACCGCTCCACGGACAACGGACACACATGGACGGTGCAGGGACGGATTCCTTATCAGCCCGACCTGACGGCTGACCCGAAGGGGAACGAGCGGGGCGGTTTCACCGAACCCGCATTTGAAATCCTGGCGGACGGCACTCTGCTGTGCGTGATGCGCTCAACGGACGGTGTGGGCATCGGGCCGATGTAAGCAAGCCGATCGAAAGATTTGGGCAGGACATGGCCGAAGCCCGCCGCCTTCACGCCGAACGGGGTGCTTCCTCAGCTTCTACGTCTGGACAACGGCGTGCTTGTGCTTGCCTCAGAGCGTCCCGGCGTCAGGTACGCTTCTGCGCGGACGGCCGGGGCGAGACCTGGTCGGACCCATTCGAGATGGTCGCGCCGAAGCCAGAGGTTGCGGGTGATTACAGTTGCGGCTACACGGGCCTTCTCGCAACCGGCGCGAACAGCTTTCTGATTGCCTATTCGGACTTCAAGCACAGGACGCCCGGCGGCGCTTTCCGGAAAGCGATAAAGGTGCGGGAGGTGCGGGTCAGCCCCGCCCGTTGACGAGCAGATCAAAGAAACCCACAAGCCCCTCGGCGGCCATGGCGCGGCCCTGCCGTCCACAAGGCTGAAGCGCTGTATTCAGCGGATTTCGCACCCCTTCCTCCATAGGGCTGCTCAGTAGTGGCGCGTGACTGTGAAGCGGAAGAGGCGCACCGGCTCGGACAGCCCGATTCCGGCCTTGGCAAGGCAGATGGAACGCTGCTCACCGGGCGTATCCACCCCTTCGAGGTCGGGCAGAAGCAGCCCCCTGCGGCCGTCGCGCGCCGATTCGATGATCAGGCCATGCTGCTTCGGGTCGTGGCAGTCGAGGTTCGGGATGGATTCGGGCGGGTTGAGAACGTCAACCGAATACGACAACGAGGCGAGGTCGCGGGGCATCACGGGCGGGAAGCGGGGGTCGCGCGTGCCGGCGGAAATGGCGTTAGAGATGATCTCCTCGGCCAGGCAGCGCGCGCAGGGCTCGATGGTTCCGATGCAGCCCCGAAGCTGACCGCCGGTGTGAAGCGATACGAAGCAGGCCGACGGGCACCGCAGTTCATCCGGAAGGTCGTCCGGCAGAATGAGCCTCTCGCGCTGGCGGACGAACCTCTCAAGTGCCGAGCGCGCCAGCGCCACGTGAAGGGATTCGGGGGGTGTCATCGCTTCCCTGACCCGAGCGGCGGCTTGCCGACATCAATGCGCTGCCCGACCCGGGGCTCCACGCCGCTGGCAAGGCGCATCAGGTTGCTCTTGTGCTTCAGCAGAATGAAGCCCGCGCCGAACAGCGCGAGGTAGATGTACTCGGCAGGGTACGGCCTGCTCAGGTAGCTGTCCTGCAAGCGAGATGACAGCCACATCAGAACCGGCACACTCACGCCCGCGACCATGGATCCGACCGAGATATAGCGCGTGACGGTCACAACCAGCACCCAGATAAAGAAAGCGACAGCGGCGATATGGGGAGCAATACCAATGACCACTCCCAGACTCGTCGCAGCGCCCTTGCCACCCTTGAGCTTGAGGAACACAGAGCAGTTGTGGCCGAGTATGCTGGCAATAGCGGCACCGGCAACGACAAGCGGATCAAGTTCGCTGGCCTGCGCCACCCAGACAGGCACAAACCCCTTGGTTGTGTCGAGGAGAAAGACGAGGATCGCGGCGGGCCAGCCGAGCAGGCGCAGCACGTTCGTCGCTCCGATGTTGCCGCTTCCGTACTGCCGGATGTCTATCCGCTTGAAGGCGTATCCGGCTATCAGCCCGAACGGTACCGATCCGAGCAAGTACGAGCCAATCAGGACTTTTGCCGCAAGTATGTTCAACGCCGTGCCGTCACCCGGACTTGCCGGATGGTCTCGCCTGCATCTTCTTCGCCGGGTTCGTTTCGCCCTCCGCGCGCCTGACGATGATATTCAGCGGTGTTCCCGCGAAGCCAAATTTTTCGCGCAACTGGTTTGTAATGTAGCGCTTGTATGAGAAGTGCACAAGCTCGGGATCGTTGACAAACAGCGTGACGGTGGGCGGGCGTACGCGGGTCATTGTCCCGTAGTACACTCTCAGGTTGCGGCCCTTGCGGGCGTACGGCCTGCTGTCCATCCATTCGCGCAGCACGCGGTTCAGTTCACCCGTCGGGATACGGCGGTTGAAGTTATCGCATGCGACCATCGCCGAATCTATGACCGGCTCCATCCCTTTTCGCTCGAGCGCTGACGTGAAGACGACCGGCGCGTACGAAAGGAAAGGCATCCGCTCGCGTATGGCCATTTCGAACTCACGCCGTGCCGCCGGCGAGCGGTCGGGAGCAAGGTCCCATTTGTTCACGGCAATAACGCACCCGCACTTCGCGTCGCACGTGTAGCCGCCGACCCGCTTGTCGCCGTCCAGAAGGCCTTCGGAAGCGTCAATGACAAGCAGCGCGACATCCGCGCGTTCCATCGCCCGCATCGCCCGCAGCACCGAATAGTACTCGATGGACCCCTGCACCTTGCCCGAGCGGCGGATTCCGGCGGTATCAACAAACACGAGGTAGCGGTCTTTCCACTGGAAGGGGGTGTCAACGGCGTCGCGCGTGGTGCCCGGAATGTTCGAGACGATCGCCCGCTCCTCGCCGAGAACAGCGTTGATGAGCGACGATTTTCCGACGTTCGGACGCCCGACGACCGCGAGCCGCACGGTTGACTCATCGTACGCTGGCTCTTCTCCGGCCTCCGGAAGACGCTCGACAACCGCGTCGAGCAGGTCAGCGATGCCCCGGCCGTGGTGCGCCGATATGGCGAAGACCTCTTCGAAGCCCATGGCGTGGAATTCGGCGGCGGCGTGGCTCAAGCGCTCGTCGTCCGCCTTGTTCGCGGCAACGAGCACCGGACGGCGCACGCGGCGAAGATGCTCAGCGAGGTCGTGATCGGCCCCGGTCAAACCGTCGCGAACGTCGGCGACCATAACAATGACGTCCGCTTCTTCCATCGCGATCTTCGCCTGGTCAACAATGCTCTGGAGCAAGGGATCCTCGTCGCCGATGAGAATCCCCCCGGTATCGGTGAGCACGAACTCACGGCCGCGCCATTCGGCCTGAGCATAGATGCGGTCGCGCGTAACCCCCGGCATGTCATCCACGATGGCAAACCGCCGGCCAATCAGCCGATTGAACAGGCTCGATTTTCCAACATTCGGGCGCCCTACAATCGCCACGACCGGTTTCGCCATCCGCTCAGATCACATCCTTTCGCCTTTCGCAGGATGCTAACATGCGCCACTATCTCCCGCCAGCGGAGGCGGGCCGGGTACCGGATATTCGCCTGGGCGGATGCAATCCTGCGCCCCCAGGCTCCGGAGGCAGGAAGAGAGCCGCCTGTCAGGGAAGGAAAGCGGGGGATGGAACGACTACTCAGCGGGGCAAGCATGATGGACAAGAATGATTTGCAGTCTCTGGTAGGCCAGCCGGCCGATATCGCGCCGTTTGGCGAGATTCGCTTCTGGACGGGTTTCGACGCGCATACGATCGAGCATCACCGAATTGAGCCGAAGGACGGCATTCACACTCCGGTTGACGTTCCGGAACAGGGCGGCTCTCACATCGGAATGGAGTGGGACGTGCCCAGACAGATTGAGTGCGTCGTGGTACGGTACAGCGGAGAGGCGCCAGACTCGGCGAACGCGCGGCTGCAGTACTGGAACCATAACTGGCCGACGGCCTATCGCGGCGGCTGGACGGACATTGACGACCCGCACAACGGCGAATGGGTGACGGCTCACGGAGACGTGAAGGCTGACGGGGACACGGTGACGTACACCTTCGACCCGCTAGACATGGCCGAGCTTGCACGGGCGGAGGATTTCGCGGTGTTCTACCGGCAGACCTACCGCTTCCGGCTGCTGTTCAAGGACGGCGCAAGCCGCCCGGTGCGCGGATTCGAGGTGTACTCGACCTCCACGTGGAAGGAGAACGCCTTCAACATCGCGGCGTCCGGTAGCAAGCCGCTTCCGGGCGGCCTGCTGATCAGGAACGGGCACCTGATAGCACAATCGAAGCGGGGCGGGCAGATCAACGCGCGAGTTCTCAGCACGGACTGCTCGCGGCAGTTCGACGCAAAGATGATGCCGATTCCGCCCGACCTGACGGTGGTCACGCTGCGGGCGGAGCCGCGGGATGTCTCGTTTGCGGTGGACGACCTCGCCGGCGGGCCGATTGAGATTCCCGATCTGGGCGTAACGGTGCTGCCCGCCGTGGGCAGCAAACAGCGGGCGTCAGGACCGAAACCGGTGTACGACCGGATACTCGACGAGCCGGAGCAGTCGTACGAACGGGCATCGAGCGAGATACCGCACATGGTGAAGATTCGGCAGGGGCGGTATGTTCCTCTCGGATACGACAGCAACCGGCAGGAATTCGCGCTGCGCTTCAACGGGCATCTGTTCGCGGACAAGTTTTTGCTGAAGGTTTCGGGTCGGGACACGGCCAGGCTTCTGTGGCCGGGCCGCAGGATTGAGTTCAAGTTCCCGACGATGGATCCGCCGGACTTCCGCGAGCGGGACGACGCTGCCGAGCAGTCCGCGTTGAAGGGGTGCCTGCCCGTGTACACCACTCGCTGGATGGACAGGCAGGTGGAGTTCGAGAAGACGGACTTCGCGGCGCTGATTACCGAGGGACCGGACAACGAGGCCGCGAAGCAGGGAGACGAGGCTGTGGCCGTGTTCTCGCGCGTGCGGATCAGGAACGCTTCGGAAGACACTGTGCGAGCGAGGTTCTGGATTGTTGTGGAAGAGCCCGAGGCGCTCGATGTTCGGGATGGCGCGATCTTCGCGGCGGCAAGAATCAGCGAGGAGCAGTGGCCCTGGCACAGGGAGGCCATTCAAAAGCGGCTGGTTGCGGAGCCGTACGGCCGGGCGCGGTTGCGCGCGCTGATTGAGACGCACGGGCGCGGAGAGGTCTCAGCGGCTTCGTGTGCCTATGCTCCTCCGCACAACGTCTCGTCGCTGCCGAACGCCGCTGCATACGACGTGGAGCTTGCCCCGAGAGAAGCGCATACGATCGAGCTGAAGTTCCCCTTCGTGACCCTGCTGACCGAGGACGAGCTGAGCGCACTGAAGCAGGCGAGTTTCGATGCGAAGCTGGCGGAGATGAGCGGCTACTGGGAACAGAAGATCAATGCCGGAGCGAAGATCGAGACGCCCGAGCCTGTTATCACAGAGTTCGTGAAGGCAACCATTCCGCACATCGCGATAACGGCGGACAAGGACATCGAGACGGGCTACTATCTGCTGCCCGCCGCGACCTACCACTACAACGTCTGCGCGAACGAGGCCATGCACCAGGTGCGTTCGCTCGACTTCCGGGGCTATCACAAGGACGCCCGCAAGTATCTGATGCCGTTTGTTCGCTGCCAAGGGTCACGGCCTCTGCACGGCAAGTTCCGCAGCCAGGAGGGCGTGCTGCACGGTCTGCGCGTGAACGACGAGGTGGACTATCAGACATTCAACTACAACCTCGATCACGGCTTCGTGCTGTTCGCGCTGTGCGAACACTACTTTCTGACGCGGGACAGGCGCTGGGCGAATGGCATCGCGCCGAATCTGGTGGCAGCGTGCGACATGGTCACGCGCGAGCGGGAGTACACGAAGAAGCTCACCCACGACGGCGAGAAGGCGCCGGAGTACGGCCTGATTCCGCCCGGGCATCTCGAAGACAACCCGGAGTGGCTCTACTGGTATGCGGTGAACGCCTACTGCTACCGGGGGATGGCGGCGGCGGCGGAAGTGCTGCGGGAACTGGGACACAACAGCGCAGGCCGAATCGTGGCAGACACGGCGGCGTATCGAGAGGATCTGAGACGTTCGATGCGGCTGCACATGGAACACTCGCCGGTGACCGCGCTCGCTGACGGCTCGTTCGTACCATTCACCCCCACCCGCGCGGGACTTCTGACCCGCGATCTGGGGTGGATGAGAAACTCGCTCTACGGGCCTATTCACGCAATCGAGTGCGGAGTGCTGGACGCATCGGAAGACCAGGCAACCTGGATTCTGAAGGACAGCGAGGACAACGTCTTCATCCACAAGTATCGCGGGCGGCAGGTGGACACCGAGAAGTTCTGGTTCAGCCAGGGCGGCAACACGATCCAGAGCGGCCTGCTGCCGATGGCGATGGTCTATATCAAGCGCGACCAGCCCGAGCACGCGGTCCGGTGTCTGATGAACTCATTCGCCCAGAACATCTACCGGGATGTCCGCTGCTTCACCGAGCATCCCGTGTCGGCTTTTGGGCTGGGCGTGGGACCGTTCTACAAGACGCCGGACGAGGCCTGCTGGGTGAACTGGCTGCGGCACTGCCTGGTCAGCGAGAGCGGGTACGACACGCTGCGCATCGGGCCGGCCATCCCGAGGGAGTGGATGAAGGACGGGCAGACAGTGAAGGCCAGCGGCATGGCGACCTACTTCGGATCGGTGAGCTTCGGCATCGAGTCGAACGTGAACTCCGGCGAGATCGTTGCGACGGTTCAGCCGCCCAAGCGCAACCCGCCGAAGAAGCTGGAGCTTCGTCTGCGGCATCCGGAGAAGAAGCCGATCCGGTCGGTGACGGTCAACGGCGAGCCGTGCAGGCGATTGGACCGCAAGCGGGAGACGATTGCTCTGGATCCGGCTTTCGGGAAGAAGATGACCATCGTCGCGAAGTACTGAGCGCGGGCAGCCATCGGCGCGGTATAATAACGGACATGGCGACGGCACGCCGTCGCCGCACTGCTGGCCGGGGCAGAGAGGCGGCGCTCTGACGCCCACAAGGGGCTATGCTACAGTTGCGCCTGTAGATTCTATGCTTTTTGTCAACCCGTAGGGACTCGGGCTGGGTCAAATACTGTGCTGTGCGAGCGCTTCGGTGTGGCGCAACAATGTCTGATGCGGCGACTGCGCATCGTGGGCCTGCAGCCCCAATATCAGCGAGAGCCTTGGAGATACTGACTATGGATCAACAGAAAGTGCCCGTGTGGGCTTGGATCGTTGGTGTTCTTGTTGTCTTGGCTGTGATCGGCTCGCTTATGCCGGATGAGTCAAGCGAGACGGATTCCCAGCCATCACCCTATACCCAGGAGCTGACGAAGTACCTGTTGGACAACTTCGGTGGCGCTGGTGTGCATCCGGAATACGCCACCTCGTGGTACAAATACATCAAGGGGGTCGAGGTTCAGGGGAAGGAAGGCTCCCTGTCGGTAACCGCCGATACTGACCTCTGGGATGACATTGACGCAGTTCAGCCTGCACAGAGCATCTGCGGAACGCTCCTTGCCTGGCGGCAGGATGTCCGGTCCGTCTCCGTTTACGGACGGAACGCAGGCGGCCGCAAGCTGCTGGTTTACAAGGTCAGGTAAGTGAACTACGGCGAGAATCTCGCGGGCAAGTTCGCGGTGCACGTGATGATGCCGGAGCAGGACGTCCGCCTGCAGGCCGCCGAGCTGCGCCACCCGGAAGTCAACAAGAGCTTCGTCCTGGCCTCGCGCTTCGGCGTCTCGAAGTCGGCCATGCTCATCCGCCTGAAGGAGCTCGGGCTGTCAGCGAAGCCCCGCCATGTTTGAAATAGGAGGATGCAAATGAGCGTTCCACAACCGCCAACTGGAGCCCAGAAGCCGTTCGGTCAGACAGGCTGTGCCTGTCTCGGATGCGCGGGCGCCATCATCGGACTTATCCTCGCGCTCGCAGCCGGAGACAAGAAGCCCGAGCCGCAATCCGTTACACCTCCAGCTGCGCAAGTTCAGCAGCAGGCTCTGTCGGCCCAGCAAGCAGCCCCAGTTCAGCAGCAGGCTCCGCCGGCCCAGCAAGCAGCCCCAGTGCAGCAGGCCGTTTCGCAGAACGACTGGGTCTGGTATGCCACAAGCGGGGAGGGCAGGAGGTACCATCGCCAGAACTGCCGGACTCTGAGGGGCGCAAGCCAGTACTGCACGCGTGCGCAAGCGCAGGCGGTAGGGTATACTGCATGCCAGGTGTGTAACCCATGACCATGCGACGTCTTGCCATACTTGCAGCTATAGTCCTATCCCTTCCGACGCATGCAGCCACGCGCTTCACGGGCCGTGTCGTCAGCGTTCACGACGGGGACACGATCACTGTCCTGACCGGGAAGCAGCAGACGCAGGTGCGCTTGCACGGCATAGACGCGCCGGAATCACGAATGGAAAGGTCGAGACCGCAGTAGGCCACAAACTGATCGGCCCGGTCAAACTGCTTGGCTTCCAGCCGCGCAGCGACCGCTGCAGCCACC
>JBPOJE010000114.1:0-24545 GCA_052033935.1 Armatimonadota bacterium | reverse complement strand
GGGTCGTCCAGGTCCCCCACACCCAGAAGAACCAGCAGGGCGCCCATGTCCGAGCAGCGAATGGCGATCTCTGAGGCCTGCCCGGTGAACGTCTGGTCGCCGTCCTTCCACCTCGCCAGCAGTTGCTTGCTCCGCATGCGGTCTGCCTGCAGCGCCGCCTCGGCAAACCGCCGGTGCCGCAGACGCCATTCATCGCCTTCCCGGAACAACAGCCCCACCGTGTGCCGTTCAATGAGTTCCTCGCAGTTGATCGCGGCCAGCGCCGGGTTCTGAGCGGCCGCGACGACCTTGCACAGCATGTCGCCGTTGAAGAAGTAGTCCGCTATTCCCCGCCAGGCTGTCAGCAGACACGCATCCCTCGCAGCCGGAGCCAACTGCCTCAACTCGCCTTCGACGTGATCCCTGATGTTCTTGCCTGTACTCAGCTCAACCAGAATCTCCAGCAGGTCGCCGCCATCGGGATCGCCGAGAACCTGTCTTCGCTCAGCAATGTCGCGTTCTGCCCACTTGCGCGGAGGCTTGCCGACAGGCTTGTACAGTTCGCACAGCAGCGCGTCCAGACGGCCCACTTCCGTATCGTTCAGCGGACCGAGACGAACTTCGTCGTCAGCCGTGCTGTGATGCGATCGCCAAACCGCCTCTTGTTCGGCGGCAATCACGGTGAGATTGCTCTGCGCGAAGCGCTCGCTCCACGTCTTGAAGTCGAACATCGCGGCCCTGTCAACAAACACGGCCACCCTCTCGGCCTGACTGACGGGCGACGGGTCCGGGTTGTCCCGGTTCGCCCACAGCACGCGAAAGCCCGCGTCGGAGGCTGCCAGGGCCAACTGCATCAGCAACACGGTCTTGCCCGTCCCGCTGCCAGCGACTATGACGCGCTGCCGGTAGCGGTGTTCGTCAGTCTGTTCGTCAGTCTTCAACCACTCGAGCAACTCGTCAGTCAGAGTGCGCCGGAAGGTGTAGCCGCGGAGAACGTCCGCCCACGACGGATAGCTCACGAAGGGATTCAGGCGGTCGGGTCTGTTATGCAGCAGCGAGTCCTGGCGCAACGCCCACAGTTCCTGCAGGCCGCTCGCTGCCTCCAACACGCTGCTGATCTGCTCCCCCAGTGAGTCGCTGAGGTTCTTCGCCAGCCCGGCCAGCTCGCGGTAGTTCTCTTCCTGGCTCTCAGATAGCTCTGTCAGCATCTGGGCGCAGTCACCCAGCAGGAACACCTCAAGGGCGTTATGGGCGCTCGGGTCCGCGCTGATCGTGTATAGGAACCATCTGAGGCAATCGGCCTGGAAACTCTCTGCGACGAGGTCCGTGACCGCGCTCTCGGGTAGCAGCCTGCCAAGCAACCCCTTCCATTGCTCGACATCACCCAGCGGTTGTTCGATCAGCTTGGCGCCGTTCTCAGCGAAAGGAACCGCAAGCCTGGGACCAAGAAGCTCGGCAAGCCACGGGAAGTCCGTGTTGAGGTCAATGGATTCCCAGGTCCTGTCAAACGTGGGGTCCTTTGCCGCTTTCGCCAAAACCCGTCGCAGTTTGGTGGGGATCGGGTTGTCACGCTTGTCGCGGGCCAGGTAATTGAGGCCGCCCTTGAACGCTTCCCGCAGGTGTCCTTTCAGGCCGTGATTGACCAACGTCGGCCACGGCGGCACGTATCTCTCGTCCACAGCCCCGCCTGCACGCGCAGCGAGCAGATTTTCAGCGACGCTGAGCCCGGCGCTGATCACCGCGCCAGCATCGCCGCCAAGCGCTGCCGGCACGCCGGCCGCGGCGCAGTGGCAGACGATCGCGCCGGCAAACGGCACGCCAAAACGAGCCAGGGCATGCTTAATTGTGTCCAGAAAGTTCGTCTCGTAGCACGGTGCGTAGTCTTGAAGCATGTTCCTTACAACACCCTGGAGGGCGCCTCCGCAGCCTAGTTCGCGTTTCGCTGCGCGTATTCCTGCGGCAGCTTGCCGTCACAGAGGCGGCTTAGCGTGTCCACCAAAACAGGGGAGGTCCAATGTGCTCCATGGTATAATCTCCTCGCTTGTTTCAGGTGCGGGGTGGGCACATGCGAGTTTGCTTGCCACGATTGGCGCTCAGTGAAGGCGCTGGATTCCGATTGACGCTTGCATGTGCGGTGGGGGATGTCTACGGGAGTCTGTCAAAGCAGATTGCATAGCCTGCCCCTCCACCCCGTGCCTGCTCTTTCAACCTCAACGGCAGGCACGCCTCCAAGCTATACAAGACGGTCTCTTCGCACAACACCGAAATCTTGAGATTCTCCAGCGCCATCGTCAGGCGAGCACCGCCTCGGGAGGCAGCGGTATTGTCTTTGCCGTAGTGCCAGCGGCGGTGACCATGCGGCACTCGATGCTGTCCTTGCCCACCTCCGCGAACACCTCAGTAACGGGGCATCCCTTCAGGTCGCAGTATGCCGTGGCGTTGATATTCTGAGACATTCGCGTGCCGAGGAGCATCATCGCGGTGCGGGCGGAGCTGATGGTCTTTAGCGCATCCACCCCGCGGAAGCGCACGCTCTCGGCGCGAATGGAGAGGCTGCCGATCTTCATGTCCCCCACGTACATTCCGAACCACATCTCGCGGGGAGTCTCAGGCGCCGCACTAAGCGGCACAAGGCGCGCGGCGGGGGCGAAGTTGTGTCATGCGGACAGCCTCCTGCGGCTAGCGAATCTGACCGGCGACGCGAAGCCTCGCCATGGCGCGGGCACGCGCAGCGCGGGCGCGGTCAATGTCGGTTCCCGGCGGCGGCGACGCAAGCCGCTCCTGAGCGCGGGCCAGGGCCTCCCGGGCGCGCTCGACATCAATCTCGTCCGGCCTCTCCGCCGTGTCGGCGAGAATCGTGACGCGCTCGGGGATCACTTCCAGAAAGCCGCCGGACGTAGCCATGACCTCCTCGGTGCCGGTTGCGCGGGTGACCTGGATCTCACCCGGCACGAGTTCCGTGATGAGCGGTGCGTGTCCCGGCAGGATGCCGAGATACCCCTCGACTGCCGGCACGATCACTGACGCGACGGGCTGGTCGCACTCGAGAGCCTTCGCCGGCGTCACGATATCGAGCTTGAACGAGCCGTTTGGCACGGCCGTCAGCTCTGCCCCATGGTTTTGGCCTTCTCGAAGACCTGCTCGATGCCACCGACCATGTAGAAGGCCTGCTCGGGAACCTGGTCGCACTCACCGTCCAAGATCGCGCGGAACCCCTTCACGGTCTCCTCGCGGGGCACATACTGCCCCGACATCCCGGTGAACGTCTCGGCGACGAAGAACGGCTGCGAAAGGAACGTCTCGATGCGCCTCGCCCGGGCAACGGCGAGCTTGTCGTCGTCCGAGAGTTCGTCTATTCCGAGGATCGCGATGATATCCTGCAGGTCCTTGTATCGCTGGAGCACCTGCTGAACCTCGCGCGCGGTCCTGTAGTGGTCCTCGCCCACGACGAGCGGGTCGAGGATGCGCGAGGTGGAGACGAGCGGGTCAACAGCGGGATAGATGCCCTTCACGAAGATCGCCCGCTCAAGGTAGGTCGTCGCGTCGAGGTGGGTGAAGGTGGTGGCCGGCGCCGGGTCGGTCGGGTCGTCGGCGGGCACGTACACCGCCTGGATGCTCGTGACAGACCCGGACTTCGTACTGGTGATGCGCTCCTGCAAGTCGCCCATCTCTGTTCCGAGCGTCGGCTGGTAGCCGACGGCGCTCGGCATGCGCCCCAGCAGCGCGGAGACCTCCGAACCTGCCTGCACGAACCGGAAAATGTTGTCAATGAAAAGCAACACGTCCTGACCAGCCTGGTCGCGGAAGTACTCGGCCATGGTAAGAGCCGTGAGTCCGACCCGCAGCCTCGCGCCCGGCGGCTCGTTCATCTGCCCGAACACCATGCAGGTCTTCTCAATGACGCCGGACTCCATCATTTCGTGCCAGAGATCAGTACCCTCGCGGGTGCGCTCGCCGACCCCTCCGAAGACCGACACGCCGCCGTGCGCGGTGGCGATATTGCGGATGAGCTCCTGAATGAGGACCGTCTTACCCAGACCGGCACCGCCGAACAGGCCGACCTTGCCGCCCCTTGCGTACGGGCAGAGAAGGTCCACGACTTTGATTCCTGTTTCGAACATCTCGACGGCCGGGCTTTGTTCCTCGAACGAGGGAGGCTGCCGGTGAATCGGCATTGTCTGTTCGGCGTCCACGGGTCCGCGCTCGTCAATCGGCTGGCCAAGAAGGTTGAACACCCGCCCGAGCGTTGCCTGCCCCACGGGCACCCTGATCGGAGCGCCGGTGTCCACGGCGGGCATTCCGCGCACCAGGCCGTCCGTGGACGCCATCGCGATGCAGCGCACGACATCGTCGCCCAGCATCTGCGCGACTTCCACCGTGAGCTTGTCCTCGCCGTGTGGAATCTCCACGGCGTTCAGCAAGCTCGGCAGCTCCTCGGGAGGGAACTGCACGTCCACGACCGGACCGATGACCTGTATGATCTTCCCTTCAGCCATTAATCGAGTATCCTCAAGAAAGTACGTTCTGTGTGATGCGGGGCCGCGCTACTTCAGCGCCTCGGCGGTCCCCACGATCTCGGCGATCTCCGTCGTAATCGCCGCCTGCCGCGCGCGGTTGAGTGACAGCGTGAGGCGGTCAATCATCTCGCCGGCGTTCTTTGTCGCGCTCGTCATCGCCGTCATGCGCGCGCCCTGTTCGCTTGCGATAGATTCGAGCAGCGCGCGGAAGAGCTGTGTGTCCACATAGCGCGAAAGCAGCCGCGAGAGCAGTTTGCGCGGCTCGGGCTCGAACAGATACTCCGCAACCGCGTCCTCGTGCACGCCGCCACCCGCGGGCTGGGCCGGGGGTTCGGCCGGCAACAACCGCTGCACCAGCGTCTCGTGCGAGATGGCGCTGTGAAACTGCGTGTAGATCAGATAGACGGCATCCGTCTCACCATCGGCGAACATCTTCTGGACGTCGAGCGACAGCGGACGCACGGCGTCGAAGCTGACCGAGGTTCCCGGTAACTCGAGCACGCCGGAAACAGAGTAGCCGAGCCTCCGGACAGAGCCAACCGCCTTTTTGCCCATCACGTAAACGCGGGGCTCACGCCGCTGGCCCTCCAGGAACTTCTGGGCCAACCGCACCAGGTTCACATGGTAGCTTCCGGCGAGACCCTTGTCCGCGCCGACGACTATGACCGTGACGCGCTCTTCCGGGCGCACCTGCAGCAGCGGATGCTCGAACGAGCCGCCCGCGGCGGCGAGGCCGGTCATAAGCTGGCGCACATTGTCGGCGTAGGGCCGGGCAGCGGTTACACGCTGCTGCGCCTGCTGAAACCGAGCCGAGGCGACGAGCTTCATCGCCTGCGTCATCTGCTGGATATTCCTGACCGTACGGATCCGGCGCCGGATATCTTTAGCGCTGGCCATGCTGCTCCCGTTCAGCCACAAACGACTTCACGAACTCACCGAGCGCCGTCTTCAGCAACTCCTCCGTCTCCGCGGAGAACTCGCCGGTTGACTCAACCTTGTTCTCGAACTCCGGACGCCTTGCCGACAGGAACGTCAGAAACTCCGACTCGAACCGGCTGCACTCCGCCACAGGGACGCTATCCAGATATCCGTTCGTGGCGGCATAAATGATGGCGGTCTGCTGCCAGACGGGCATCGGGGAGTACTGCGGCTGCTTAAGAATCTCCACGATTCTGTTGCCGCGCCCGAGCTGCCGCTGGGTGACCTTGTCGAGGTCGCTCGCGAACTGAGCGAACGCTTGCAACTCCCAGTAACGCGCGAGGTCGAGCTTGAGCCGTCCGGCGACCTTCTTCATGGCTGGCGCCTGTGCCTTGGACCCGACGCGTGACACCGATATACCAACGCTTATGGCGGGGCGGATGCCCGCATAGAACAGATCGCTCTCCAGATAGATCTGCCCGTCGGTGATGCTGATGACATTCGTCGGAATGTACGCCGACACGTCTCCCGCCTGCGTTTCGATGACCGGCAGCGCTGTCAGCGATCCGCCGCCCCGTTCATCCGACATTTTGGCCGCGCGCTCCAGAAGGCGGCTGTGCAGATAGAACACGTCGCCGGGATACGCCTCGCGTCCGGGCGGCCGTCTCAGCAAGAGCGAGACCTGCCTGTACGCCTGCGCGTGCTTCGAAAGATCGTCATAGACAAGCAGCGCGTGCCGTCCGCTGTCGCGGAAGTACTCGCCCATGGTGCATCCGGCGTACGGCGCGATGTACTGCAGCGGCGCGGGGTCGCTTGCCGTGGCGGTGATGACGGTTGTGTACTCCATCGCACCCGCCCGCTCGAGGATGTTGACGATGTTGGCAACCGTGGACTGCTTCTGCCCAATGGCGACGTAGAAGCAATAAACGCCCGCGCCCTTCTGGTTGATGATCGTGTCAATGGCGATGGCGGTCTTGCCGGTCTGGCGGTCGCCGATGATCAGCTCGCGCTGTCCGCGGCCGATGGGGATCATCGAGTCCACGGCCTTGAGGCCGGTCTGAAGGGCCTGGTTGACAGACTGGCGGTCAACGACTCCGGGCGCGACGGTTTCGATGGGCCTGCGCTCGGCGTTCGTTATGGGTCCCTTACCGTCCAGAGGCTCACCCAAGGCGTTCACGACGCGTCCGACGACAGCCTCGCCGACAGGGACGTCAATGATGCGGCCGGTACGGCGCACCTGATCGCCCTCGCTGATGTCCGTGTCCGGCCCGAGGACCACGCAACCAACGTTGTCTTCTTCGAGGTTGAGCACCATGCCCATAACCCCGCCCGGGAACTCGACCAGCTCGCTGGCCATGGCGTCCGCGAGCCCGTAGATGCGCGCGATGCCGTCTCCCACCTGAAGGACGATGCCGACACCGACCTCCTCCAGGCTCTTGTCGTAGTTCGCTATTTCAGCGGCAAGGACTGCCGCAACTTCTTCGGGCTTTATGCTCGAAGCCATGGTATGCCACTACACTCCGTGATGTTATTTCCTAGCAATCTGTAAGACCGGCGGGGAGCGGGTAGACCCCGCCCCGGCGCCTGGCTACGGCGTTCCCGACAGCGCTTTCGCGATCTGCCGGAGCTGGCCTTTCACCGAGCCGTCAATCAGACGGTCTCCGATGCGCACGGCCATGCCGCCGATAAGAGTCTCATCCAGCCTCTGCTCGATCTCCACCTGCGCGCCCGTTATCCGGGACAGCCGCAGCCGTGTTTCTTCGAGCTCTTCCTGCGAGAGTGGAACTGCCGAGCTCACCGTGGCACGCACGATTCCGGCGCGCTCGTCCGCGACTTTCCGGAACGACGCCTCGACCGTTTCGATCACATCCACGCGCCGGTGGTCCACAAGCACCTGCAGAAACATGAGCGTCACCGCGTTGATGCGGCCTTCGAATAGCGACTTGAGTATCCGCTTCTTAGTATCCGCGGGTGAGACCGCGCCCGTCAGCACATCGCTCAGCCTGCTGTCCTCCTGAACAGTGCGCCGGACGAGCGCAAGGTCGCCCTTGACCTCGTCCACGACGCCAAACTGAGAGGCCGCCGCGTACAGCCCCGAAGCGTATCTGCGTACAACCCGGGAGTCAGCCAAGGCGGCCTCCATCGTGAATCAACGAGCGAGACGCCATCAGTTCTTCAGGTTCTCCATCTGGCCGATCGTCTGCTGGATGAGATCATGATGCTTTTCGGCGGAGATGGACTGCTGGAGCACCTTCTCGCTGGCCTGCACGACCAGCCCGGCGACGTTCTCGCGGATGCTGGCGAGCGCCTTGTCGCGCTCGCGCTCAATGTCCGCGATGCCGCGCTCCTTGATCTGGTCGGCCTGCGCACGGGCTTCCGCGAGCATTTCCTCTTTGAGCTGCGCGCCCTGCGCCGCTGCTTCCTGTATCGTCGACCGGGCTTCGGCTTCGATTTCCGTCAGCCGCTTGTCGAGATCGGCCTGCGACTGCGCCAGCCGTGCGGTCTCGTTGGTGATCTTGCGGTAGCCCTCGTCAATGTCCTCGCGCCGCTGGCGCAGGACCTGGCTGATGGGCCCCACCATGAACTTACCCATCAACCAGAGCAGCAGCAGGAACGAGATGACGTTGGCCAGAATGACCCGAGGGTCAATTCCCAGAGTATGCAACAGTTCCAGCAGCAGTTCCAATGGTTACCTCTTGACGCGAGCGCTTGCCATGATGCCGCCGGGCTGCCCGGCGCACCACCAGTCCGAACTATTTTGCAAGAATCTCAAGGACCTTTTCCGTCGCCGGAAGCTTGCCCTGAAGCATAAAGAACACGAGCAGCGCGTAGATGACGAGCGACTCGATGAAGCCGAGCGCAATCATCATCGCGATCTGAATCTTGCCCGCCGCCTCGGGCTGGCGGGCGATTCCCGCCATAGCCTGTCCGCCGACGAGAGCCTGACCAATGCTAGCCGAGAGAACGGCGACCGGAACTGCAAATGCAACTCCGGTAGCCAGAGCGGCAAAGTACCCCATAGTTGTCTGTTACCTCCGTACGGTTAGTTTGCGCCGGCGTCAACGCCGGCCTTCGACGGGCTCTGCTCCGGCCCTCGCGAGTCTCCTAGGGGAGTCGCCCCGGGGCCGCGGCCAGAGCCCGAAACTGACTTCAGCGCGCGTCGGCCGCGACGGTGCCGGATGGCGTCTGCGCGGCGTGCCCCTCATGCTCCTCATGTCCGGCGCAGATCACCACGATGTAGCCAGCCGCCAGCACCGAAAACACCAGCGCCTGCACAACGGACGTGAAGAGCCCGAACAACTGCATCGGAAACTGAATGGGGATGAGCTTGAAGCCGCCGATAGCGACGGGGCCCAGCAACGCGAACTGCAGTACGACGGTCTCCTCCCCAAATATGTTGCCGAACAGACGGATTGCGAGCGAAACGGGCTTTGCGATCTCGCTGATGATATGGACTGGCAGCATCAGCGGCCCCAGCCAGAGCGGCTCTCCCACAAAGTGCATCAGGTACCCGCGCAGCCCGTTCGCGCGGATGCCCTGCATTTGAACGTAAACGATGGTCACGAGCGCCAGCGCAACCGTCATGTTGAGCGTTGACGTCGCCGGCTTCATGAACGGGATCATCCCCATCAGGTTCATCACCAGAATGTAGAGGAACAGCGTCACCAGAAACGTGACATGCCGCTCGCCGCCGGGTCCCACAATGCCTTTGAAGAAGCTCTCGAGACCGCCGACAAGAAGCTCGAGAAGGTTCTGCAGTGGTCCGGGGACCTTCGTCATCCGGCGCGTCGCAAGAAAGCCAGTGATGATGAGAAATGCGATGGCGATGAAGGAGTATCCGACGTAGAGCCAGGGGCTTCCGTGGACAAGGCTGCTCGCCTCCTCCGCTTGTCCCGCGGCTTCCGGAGAAGCCATGGCACCCTGCGCCGCCAGAATGAGAAGTCCGCCAAGAGGCAGCGCCCCGAGGGCTCCGCCGGTGTGCGAACAGGCTCTGTGAGTATTATCCTGACGATGATGCAATTGTCTGAAATCTGAAATGTATTACCGGCTCGCGCGCAGTGCGGCGAACGCAAGGGTCAGCGGCGCCGTTCCGAGCCCGGCCACGAACGCCGCCAGATTAAGCTGCCGCCAGCTCAGGGCCAGCGCAAGCCCGGCGCCCACAACAAGCAGCCGCCCCATCAGCAGCCCCCCCCTCAGAAACCTGCCGCTCCTGACCCCTTCTCCGCGCGACGCTCTGAGGCCTGTCTGCACATACGATGCCACCGAGAGCCCCACGAGCACAATCGCCAGCGCGCCCAGGGCCACTCCCGCGGCGAAGCTGACGCCGACCGCCCAACCACCCAGGGCACCCGAGACAACACCCCCGGCGGATAGCACGCCCGCCGCGGCGGAGGCAAAAGCAATCCAGAACGGCTTCAACGCGCGCTGGCCTAGCGTGAAATGCGGCTCACGATACGGAACACCTCAAGGAATCCCGCGACGACCCCCATCAGGCCGAAGAAAACCATTCCCCAGGGATCGGACCCCAGCTTCCTGTCCAGCCAGAAGCCGAAGAAGAAACCGATCGCCGGAGCGACCACGAGCAGGGCGCCCACCGTGCTGGCCATGCCCGCGTACGCCATCCACTTGTAGTCCTTGTTGTCCTTACCCATGGCAGGAATGCCCGTCGGAGCCTCCCGGGCACAGGCGTGCAATCCGCGCCGCCCATCGAGACCCAGCGCACAATCAGGGAGTATATCACACAGGATAACGATTGGGGCAGGTGTTTGGGTGCCCGTTCGTTGACTGCCCGCTGACCGGTGACTATAATACCTGCGCCGCTCCCGCAAAACCGTCTGGCGGACCGGAGGTGCACCGACGATATGAACACTCTTACCCGTTTGCTGATCTGTTTGTTCTGCGTGCCGCTCGCGCTTGCCTGCCAGTTCGCCGGAGCAGTGGAGTCCGGCGAGGGCAAGGCGTCCGCCGCGCCAAGCGCCCCTGCGCCGCTCGATATTCTGGCCCACTCGCCCATTCTGGACGGCGTGATCGAGGAAGACCAGTGGACCGTCTTCCAATCATTCCCAGCCGGTGACGGTGCCGCCAGCCTTTCGGCGGCGTGGGACGCCGGGCGTCTGTATCTTGCGGCCGATTGTCCCGAAACCGCCTCCGCCGTGTTCTATCTGGATGCGAACGCGGATGGCTGGCTCGTGGGCGCTGACAACTTCGAAATCAGGACGGTGACCAGCACGAGCGCGCCGCAGGTGGAGGTGCTTCTGCACAACGCACTTCAGGTGCCGTCCACTGAGCCCTCGCCTGTGGTGCTGGACGCCAGGGCGGCGTTCAGGACGGAGGGAGCGCGCACGGTTATCGAGATCGAGATTCCGGCGGCTCAGTCGAAAGGGCTTGTCTATGAGAACGGCAAGGTGTTGGCTGTGGGGGCGGGCATAAGCCTCGCTTCCGCCCCGTCAAAGATGATCCCGGCGGAGCCGCGAGCCGCGCTGAAGGCCATCGTTCTGAAGGACGAGATTCAGCCTGTGACCATCGAGGGGCTGAATCTCGACATCCGCATGAAAGACCGCAAGCTTATTGCCGGGCAGACCCTGAGCCTGGACTTCCATGCCGACAACACCGGAACGGAGCCCCTCGCCTACAGCAACTTCACCATCGGCGGTGAGCCTCGCGTGGCGGAATTGCTGAACGCGCTTCGCGTGCGCGGCGGCGTCCTTCAGCCGGGCAAGGGCATCAAGTGGGGGTTCTCGACGGACCTTCCGGAGACCATGCCGCTCGGAACATTCGCTGTTCTCGGCGAGATGAACCTCGAAGACGGGCGAAAGGCCTGCGTGGTTTCGAGTTTCGATGTCGTTGAGCCGTTTGAAGCCGAGCTCGATACGGGATCCGGACCTCTCACCCCGGGCGCGGAGCGCAAGATCGTGGTGTCGGTCAAGAACAACACCACCGGCCCCGTCAACGGCACGGTGCGGCTGGTTCTGCCGCAGAGCCTGATGGGGGGAGTGGTAAAAGACACGCAGAAGTTCACGGTGCGCTCCGAGGGCAGCACCGCGCGTGTCGAGTTCAAGCTGAGGCGCCCCGCGCAGTCGGCGGACGGCGAGCAGACGATCACCGCCGAGGTTGAAGTCAAGGGAATATCGCTCCAGATGGAGGGCGCCATCCTCCTCGGCTCCGTGCAGTAGCGCTTCAGTGGCTCCCGCTGGAGTCCGCGGGGACAGATTGCTTCAAGAACTCGGGCCGGCAGCCATTGACTTTGCCGCAAAATGTGCCTATCATCCGTTTACGTGAACCGGGCCCTGTATATATTCGACCTGGACGGCGTAATCTACCGCGGCAACAACCCCCAGCCGTATGCGGCGGAAACCATCGCCGCCCTCAAGGCTCGGGGATGCTCCGTCTTCTACCTCACGAACAACGCCTCACAGACACGGCAGACTTTCGCTGACAAACTTCTCCGCATGGGCATTCCCGCCACCGCTGATGAGTTCATGACGAGTTCGTACGGCACGGCTCTCTGGTTCAGGGAGTTCGGCCACACGGGCAAGCGGGTGTACGTCGTGGGCGAGAACGGTTGCAAAGAAGAACTCACGCGCGCGGGAATGCGCATCGTTGATTCGGACGACTGCCTGAGCGCGGACTTCGTCGTTGTCGGAATGGACAGGTCTTTCAACTACGAGAGGCTCAACTGCGCGCAGCAGGCGATACTCCACGGTGCCACGTTCATCGCCACCAATCGCGACCCGACGTATCCGATGGAGACCGGGCTGCGTCCCGGCGGCGGCTCGATTGTGGCGGCGGTGGCGACGGCGGCGGTGCAGGAACCGATCACGATCGGCAAGCCGGAGGTGTACTGCATCCGCCAGATTCTGGAGTTGACGGGCAGGTCGAGGGACGAGACGGCAATAGTGGGGGACAGGCTGGACACGGACATCGCCGTCGGAAACCGCGCGGGCATTCATACGGTCTGCGTGATGGGAGGGGTGACATCGCGAGAGGAAGCGGAGGCGGCGGAAGGCGAGCACAGGCCAGAGCGGATCATCGAGACGCTCCGGGAGCTTATCGAGCCGCAGTGATGGCACCCCGCAGGCCGTCAGAGACCCCGTTCATCGCGGCGGTTGGCGCGGCGGACTCTTCGGGGACGATGGGGCTTGCGGCCGCCAGCCTGACGGCGGCGGATTTCGGCATGACCGCCGCATGCGTGACGGCATGCGTGGTGGCGCGCGCGAAGGACGGAGAGGTGAGGGCTGTGCACGCTGTTCCCCCCCGCATCGTGGCGCGTCAGATGGATGCCGCAGCCGCGCTGAAACCCGGCGCGGGCGTAATCGGGATGCTGGCGCGGCATCAGACGCTTGCGGCCGTTGCCGAGCGCATCCGCCGGCGCGAGATGCGCAGATGGGTGCTGGACCCGGTGACGGGGGTGAGCGCGGGCCGGCAGTTGATGACCGCGCGGGGAGTGAAGCTGCTGTCGCGCATGCTTGTTCCGCTCTGTGAGATCGTCTGCATAGACGCACGGGGCGTGTGGCCGGGCATCGAAATGCCCGGGGCGGCGGAGAAGCTGCTTGCGGAGGGCGCGGATTGGGTGCTGGTGCGCGGAGCGGGGCCAAGCGGCGGAAAGAGATGCCTGCTGTTTGGCTCGGAGCAGCTTGATCTGGACTGGGAGGGAAGGACCGCGGCCGCAGGCGACCGCCTCAGTGCGGCGATCGCCTGCGGGCTTGCGGACGGCTTGCGCGCGCCGGAGGCTGTGGTGCGTGCGCACGATTATCTTCTTAAGAGTCTGATGGCAAGGACGTCGGCCGGGAACGGGGCGGCCAGGGCAAGGAGCGAGGCAGGAGATGGCTAAATTTATTTTCGTGACAGGCGGCGTCGTGTCTTCCGTGGGTAAGGGCATCACGACCGCGAGCCTGGGGCGGCTGCTGAAGAGCCGGGGCTACAAGGTTACGATGCAGAAGCTGGACCCCTACATCAACGTGGATGCAGGCACGATGAACCCGTATCAACACGGGGAGGTGTTCGTCACCGACGACGGGGCGGAGACGGACCTGGACCTTGGCCACTACGAACGTTTTGTTGACGAGCCGCTGAACCGGAACTCGAACGTCACGACAGGCAAAATCTACGGCGCGGTTATCGCCAAAGAGCGCAACGGCGACTATCAGGGCGGCACTGTGCAGGTGATTCCGCACATTACGGATGAAATTAAAAGCTGGATCCAGCGGGTGGGGCAGGATTCATCGGCGGACATCGTGATCGTCGAGATTGGCGGAACGGTGGGCGACATCGAGGGGCTGCCGTTCCTGGAGGCGATCCGTCAGTTCCGCAAGGACGCCGGGCACGAGAACGTGCTGTACATGCACGTCACGCTGATTGCGAGCGTGGGGCCGTGGAGTGAGTTGAAGACCAAGCCGACGCAGCACTCGGTCATGAAGCTGCGCGAGATCGGGATTCAGCCCGACATCCTGGTGTGCCGCAGCAAGGTGCCGGTGTCCGATGAAATGCGCGACAAGCTCTCGCTCTTCTGCGACGTTGACAGGGAGGCGGTGATCCAGGCACTCGACGAGGACACGCTCTACCGGGTGCCGCTCGCACTCGAGGACGAGGGCCTCGCGAAGCTGATCTGCCGCAAGCTGCATCTGGAAGATCGCGAACCCGACCTTGCCGACTGGCGCGCGATGGTGGAGACGCTCGAGCATCCCCGGCGTCAGGCCACGGTGGCCATCGTCGGGAAGTACACGGGCAACGGAGACGCCTACATCAGCGTCGCCGAGAGCCTGAAGCACGGCGGGGTTGCGAACGAGGCGGGTGTCAAGATCATCTGGGTTGACTCGAAAGAGCTCGAGTCGCAAGATGTCGGGAGCGTGCTCGGGAAAGCGGAGGGAATCATTGTGGCCGGGGGCTTCGGCAGGCGCGGGGTTGAAGGCAAGATCGCCAGCGTCCAGTTTGCGCGGGAGAACAATGTTCCGTTTCTTGGGCTGTGCTTCGGCCTGCAGATGGCAATCATCGAGTTCGCGCGCAATGTCTGCGGCCTGTCCGGCGCGAACACCGCGGAGGTCGCGCCAGACAGCCAGTACCCGGTGATTCACCTGCTTCCGGAGCAGAAAGAGATCGCGGAGAAGGGCGGCAGCATGCGTCTGGGCGTGTATCCATGCCGACTGCTGGACGGGTCGCTTGCGCACCGCCTGTATGGACAGGAGCTGATTTACGAACGGCATCGGCACCGCTACGAGGTCAACAACATGTACCGGCCGGACATGGCAAAGGCGGGAATGGAGTTCTCGGGGGTATCCCCGGACTACCGGCTGGTAGAGATCATCGAGCTTCCCTCGCACCCGTTCTTCATTGCCTCCCAGTTCCACCCCGAGTTCAAGTCACGCCCGAACCGGGCACACCCGCTGTTCCGGGGACTGGTGGAGGCGGCGCTGAAGTACAGGAGCGGCACGAGGAACGGCTCGGATTGTTCGGCGCATACAGAGCACGGAAAGACTTCAGCCTCGCAAAAGGCCTGAAGACACCACACTGTAGGAGGTATCACCATGGCACTCTCACAAGCCAAATATCTGACAAAAGAGTTTCCCCGCAGCCCCGCTGAAGAGCTGGGTGGCTACGTGCTCCTTGCTCGCATCGTGGACAAATGCCGTGCCCTCATCAAGGGCACGAACGGGGAGTACAACTACAACTGCCCGCTCGACCGCCAGTTCTTCGACTTCACGGGAATTGACGCGGAAGAGATGAAGGCGCTGATCGCGGGCGGCGCGGCGGATGACGAGATTGCGCGGTGGGCGCGGTCGAAGGACACGGCGCATTCCGACGCGGATTTAATGGCGTGGTGCTTCGATCAGCGCAACCGCGGCCCCGAGACGCCTGAAGAGAAAGCGCAATTCGAGACCCTCAGGCGCTCGGCCTGCCCGGACAGGGTGTACGCACGGACGTGGATGCAGGTTCTTGACGCGGAAGAGGGGCGATTCTAAGGTCTTCTAGCCCCAGCGGCCGGGGATCTCCGTCTGGCAGGCAGGACACCTGCCTGCCGCGATGACGTTTCGCGTGACGGTGAATCCCCGGCGCTCGATCAGAAGCGCCTGGCAGTTATGGCACCGGGTGTTCTCCCATCCGCCAGGCATTCCGGGTAGGTTCCCCGCGTAAACATAACGCAGGCCCTCTTCCCTGCCTGTTTCGCATCCCCTGACAAGCGTCTTCGCCGGCGTGCTAGCTGTGTCCGGCATCTTGTAGTCCGCATGAAAGGCCGTGATGTGCCAGGGGATGTCGGGGGACACGGTGGCGATGAAGCGCGCGATGTCCCGCTGCTCTTCGGGAGAATCGTTGAACCCAGGCACAGTGAGGGTCACGATTTCTACCCAGAAGCCCATCTCGACAAGCGCGCTTATCGTGTCGAGCACGCTCTTCAGCTCGCCTCCGAGCGCTCTGTAGTTCGCCTCCTGGATAGTCTTCAGGTCCACCTTGAACAGCTCGACCCAGGGGCGAAGGTACTCCAGCGCTTCTTTCGTGGCGTACCCGTTGGATACGAAGGCGCTTGCCATGCCGTGCCCGTGCGCAATCTTTAGTATCTCGACAGCCCATTCGCTCGTGATGACCGGCTCGTTGTAGGTGCTGGTGACGACTCGTGCGCCGTGCGACAGGGCCATGTTCACAACCTCGCCCGGAGTTACGGGGAAGACGCTGGCGAAGGCAAGCGGGTCGCGGAGCGCTTGGGAAGTCACCCAGTTCTGACAGAAACCACAGTGGAAGTTACAACCGAGCATTCCGATGCTCACAGCTCGCGAGCCCGGGTAGGCGTGGAAGAACGGCTTCTTCTCGATCGGGTCAACGTGAAGAGCGCTCGCGTATCCATGCGGCACGCGCAGCACGCCGTCCTCGTTGAAGCGGACCCGGCACACGCCCGAGCACCCGGGCGCGATGGCGCATCTGTGCCCGCAGGCAAAACAGAGCACCTTCCCGTCCTCGATCTTGCGGTAGAGCACTCCCTCTCGAGTGCGCTGCCGCAGCAGGTTTCCAAACTGTACTTTCTCGCGCATAATCCCGGTCTCGGCGTAGCAGTGATATTGTACACGACCACCCGCGCCGCGTGTTTGACAGCCTGACACCGCGCGGATAGAATTCGGCGGGATACTGGTTTGACGATTTGAAGGCGATACCACCAATCAAGCGCGGCGAATACGCCACCATACGGCAACTCGAAGGCTACTGCTACAGGGTCCTCAAACCGCTGCTCGCACTTATGGGGGTGGGGCTTCTGCTCTGCTTCACGATCAGCCTGATGATGGTGGGGGTTCCGCTGCTTGTGCTGAGCGCGGCGATGATGCTCGGCCTGTTCATCTGGATGATCCGGCTGCAGCAACAGCCCCGGCGCGACGTCCGCTGCCCTTACTGCACCAACGTGAACTCGGTGTTCGAGTCTGTCTCGGAGTTCGACTGCGACATCTGTGAGCGGCCGATCAGGTTCAACGAATCCGGGCGGCCGATGCCGGCGGACGGGTCGCTCGACAACACAACACCGACCTCTATTTACGACTGAGACACATGTGGCCCGCAGCCTCCATGCATCAGCAGCCGATGGCCGCCGGTTTCGCGCCCCGGCAGTGAGGAGCAGTTTCTGGCGGCGCGGCACATCCGGCGAGCGGAAGCGCCAGCGCGAGCAGAACTCCGGCGATGCGCTTGCTCCGTGCGTATCGCCGCCATCCACGGGCAGAAGCCGAGAGGCAATCCGTCCGCATCGTGTCAGCCTCCGATCTCCAACGCTCTGCGCACGAGTGTGAACCCCCCCATAACTCCTGCGTCGTCGCCCAGCTTCGCGGGAACAACCTCGCAGACAAGCCGGGACTCGTGGATTGCGTAGGCTTTCACAGTGCGCAGCATCGGGCTCCAGAGCACGTCGCCCGCCTCCGAGATTCCCCCGCCGATGATCACCATCTCGGGGTTGAGGATGTTGATCATATTTGCGATGCCCACGCCGATCCAGAAGCCCGTCTCGGCATACGTCTCGATGCAGACCTCGTCGCCCTCGTCCGCGCAGTCGGCGATGAGGGCGGGCGTAATCGCATCCACCTGAAAGTCCACTCTCTGAGCGAGCAGACTGGGCCGTCCCGTCTGCATCTTGAGCGCGGCGCGCTCGACGATGGCATCTCTCTGGGCCATGGCTTCGAGGCAGCCGTGGTTTCCGCAGCCGCACTGGCGCCCGCCCGGATCCACCACATGATGCCCGATCTCGGCACCGCCGGCGTTGAACCCGCTCCAGAGACGCCTGTCCAGGATGATGCCGCCGCCTATCCCCGTTCCAAGGGTCAGCATCACGAGGCTGTTGACATCCTTGCCCGCGCCGAACTCGAACTCCCCGAGGGCTGCCACGTTGACGTCGTTTTCCATCCAAATCGGAAGATCGAGCGGCTGCGCGATCCAGTCCGCCAGCGGAACACCCTCGATATTCGGGAAATTCGGCGACCAGACCACCACGCCGTCCGCGGTGATGCGCCCGGGCATTCCACACCCGATACCGGCGACCGAGGCCGCGACGGCGTTGCCCTTGTCGAGGCACTCACTGATCGTCTTCGACACCTGCGTTGCGACCGTCCGGGGACCCCTCGACGCGAGCGTGTCATTGCGTGCCTCGGCGAGTTTCGTGCCGTCAAGGTCGAACAATGCGGCCCGGACATTCGTGCCGCCGATATCAACGCCAACGATGTGCGTGCCGTTTCGGTTGGGTTCTTTTTTCGCTCTGGTGCTCTTGTCTGGCATTCTGGTTCCTACCTGATGATAATGGCTGCTCCTGCGGGCGTTGCGGCCCGACAGGCCCGGGAGCCTCTTCTCTACCAAGCCGGAAGGCTCCTGCGAGGCTGGTGCGGAGATCTCCATGCAGATTGCCGGGGTGGCCTGTTGACTCGAATGAGTTGTGGGAGTAGACTGCACATCGGAGAGGCTGAGCGAGCCGCTCAAAGGGACGCGATTTGCGGGTGCCTGACCCTGAGGAGCCCCATTCGCAGTCCCGAAAACATGGCAGGTGCAGCCGGCGATTATGCAGCGTGGATCAGGATGCCCACAGGCAATCCGGTGAGCAAGGGGCGTACCCGGCAGTAACGGCGACAGAAGGTTGCCGGCCGTGATGGCACAGTGATGCTTGCCCTGTCACCTGATGATAGAAGCGGAGATTGACAGAGCATGAAGATAACCGCAACAGAGTCCGGTCAGGCAAAGGCCGGAGCGCGTGAATCCACCGGAATCGGCATCCTGCCGGCGGGTTCGATGCAGGACACGAGGGATGCAGAGTGCAACCGGCGTCCTCCCACTTCGCGCGAGGAAGCCATCGGGGTTGCAATGGCGGCCGTGGCCGAAATACCGGACGTCCGCGAGGACTTGGTAGCCGACCTCAAAGCCAAGATCGAGCGGGGCGAGTACAGCGTGAGGGGCGAAGATGTGGCGGAGATGATGCTGCGGCGCATGAGGGCGGACAGCCTTCGTTAGGGTCTCAGGCTGAAAACCGGCAGTCCGCCTGTACAGAAGAGGAGCCGCGTCAGTGCGCGCTCCTTTTTTGTTGCGGGGGCCGGCATTGCAGACAGGAAATGCAACAGTGCAGTACGTAGCATTGACGAGGAGCAATCCTCGAAAGATGGTAGGCGGATATACCCTTTGGCGCTGAAGTTTGCCGTAGTCAACCAGAAGGGCGGCGTGGGCAAGACCACAACCGCGGTGAACCTCGCGGCGTGTATGGCTCTTGCCGGGGAGCGCGTGCTTCTTGTGGACATGGACCCCCAAGGCAATGCGACGTCGGGCGTTGGGCTGGATAAGAGCAAGCTCGACCGCACGATCTACGACGTGCTGCTAGGCGGTGAGGCGATTGAGAACGCCATCACGCCTTCTCAGATCGAGGGACTTGATATCGTTCCTTCCACTCTGGATCTTGCGGGCGCCGACATCGAGTTGATATCCCTCATTTCGCGGGAGACGCGTCTGAAGGCAGCGCTCACCCGAATCGAAGACCGGTACGGCTGGGTGATGATTGACTGCGCACCGGCGTTGGGGCTTCTGACGATCAATGTTCTCACCGCGGCGCGCTATGCCTTGATACCCATTCAGTGCGAGTACTATGCTCTTGAGGGGATCAGCCAGTTGTTGCGCACGTTCGGGCTGGTGCGCCGCGAGTTGAACCCGGAACTCGAGATAGCCCGTGTGATCCTCACGATGTTCGACTACCGCACCAGGCTGAGTCAGGACGTCGTGCGCGAGGTCCGGGAGTATTTCGGCGACCTTGTCTCCCCGACCGTCGTACCGAGGAATGTGCGTCTGTCCGAAGCTCCGAGCCACGGGCTGCCGGTCATCCTCTACGACCCCAGATCGAAGGGCGCCGAGAGCTATAGCCGCCTGGCGGCGGAGGTGATGAGATTTGGACAGGACAGGACTGGGTAAGGGTCTCTCCGCGCTGATCCCGGGCAGGGATGCTGCCTCGCGGAGCGTGATAGAGGTACCCCTTGATCTGATCGCGACGAATCCGTTTCAGCCACGCAAGAGCATGGACGAATCCGCCATCGCGGAGCTTGCGGATTCGATCAAGGCCCACGGCATCATCCAGCCGATCGTCGTTCGGCCGGCGGATAACGGCCGTTACGAGCTGGTGGCTGGCGAGCGCAGGCTTCAAGCCGCCCGCAAGGCGGGGCTTTCCCAGGTTCCCGCCATCGTGCGTGACATCCGCGATCAGGAGTCCCTCGAGATCGCTCTCGTTGAAAACCTGCAGAGGGAGGATATCAGCCCTCTCGACGCAGCACGGGCGTACCGCCGACTGATGGACGAATTCGATCTGTCACAGGAAGAGGTGGCTTCGCGCGTGGGTAAGTCGCGGCCCACGGTTGCGAACACCCTGCGGCTGCTGCTGCTCCCAGCGGGTGTGCAGGTGCGGCTTGAGAAAGGGGAGATGAGCGAGGGGCACGCGCGGACGCTTCTATCCCTTCCGAACGCCGCGCTGCAGGCACTGGTCGCGGATGAGATCATCCGCAGGAAGTGCTCCGTCCGCGAGGCGGAGCGGCTGGTTCGGGGCTGGTCCAAAGCTGCCACGACGCCGGATGTTTCACGTGAAACAATTCCGCCCGCCGCAAAACCCAACCTTCTGGCGGTGGAAGAGCAGCTTCGCAAGCTCTTCCAGACCTATGTTCGCGTCGTGTTCAACGAGGACCGCGGGGCCATCACGATCGAGTTCTACGGCGAGGAAGACCTGAACCGTATTCTCTCACTGATCGGGGCGATACCGCACGAAGTACAGCAAGAGAACCGCTAACCCCTCAGAACAGGGTCTTCGCCTCGGCCTTCCTGATCTCCACCACCTTGAGCCGTGCGGCGCCTATGTCAGCAACGAGCGTCGCACGGACATCCCGAAATGCCTGCCCACCCTGTCGCAGAATGTAGGCGGGGTGAAGCGCAGCGATGGCATAGTCGGCGAAGGGAACTTCGAAGAACTTGCCGCGCTCCTGCATGATCCGGAAGTTCGTGTGGATCAGCGCGTTGGCGGACGGGGATCCGAGACAGAGCACCACGCGCGGCCGGATGATCTCGAGCTGCCTATTGAGATACGGGCGGCAGGCGCTTGTCTCGGCTGTGGATGGCGGGCGGTTGCGTTTCCGGCCGTTCTCTGACGAGCACGCGCGACACTTGATAATGTTGGTAATATAGACGTGCTTGCGGGTGATGCGGTTCTCGGCAAGGCATTCATCAAGAAGAGCGCCTGCCCGACCGACGAACGGGCGTCCCGTCAGGTCTTCCCGCTCTCCCGGACCCTCACCAACGATCAGGAGGGGCGAATCCGGATTGCCCTCTCCGAACACGACCAGCGTCCTCGTCTTCGCCAGCGGGCATTTTTGGCAGGCCGAGGCTTCTTCGGCAATAGGAGCAAGTGCTTCTCGCTTCTCGTCAGCCATTACGCCCCCCTCGCTCTGAGTACGCCGCCTGCAGCTTGCCCCGCACGACTTCGAGCGCCTCAGGAATGACTTTGACGTCTGCAATCACGGGCATGAAGTTCGTGTCTCCATTCCAGCGCGGCACTATGTGGAAGTGAACGTGGTCCGCGACCCCAGCGCCTGCAACGCGGCCCAGATTCGCACCGATGTTATACCCATCCGGGCTGCAGACATCACCCAACAGGTCCACCCCGAGCGAGACGAAGTCCATAACTTCGAGCTGCTCCTCTGGCGACAGCAGCCTGAGTTCGGCCACATGCGAGTAAGGAGCAACGAGGAGATGCCCGTTGTTGTAGGGATAGGCGTTCATCATGAGAAATGCGTTGTCCCCCCGCGCAACGATCATGGCGGCCTCGTCGCTCTCACCGGGCTTGTCGCAGAAGATGCAGCCGCCGGATTCTCCCTGCGAAATGTATACCATCCGCCACGGTGCCCACAGCCGCTCCACTACGACTGCCCCCCCGCCGAACCAGAACTGCGTTCAACGTAGTTCATCCGCAGATCGGTAAGCGCCCCGCGAACCTCCCGCTGCCCCGTCTCATCGAGGTGCGGCATCAGCTTGCTCGCCACCGCTTCGAACGTGTCAATGGCCAGCCGCGCCTGGGCGAGGTCCGTGTCAACCCCGGCCGTGGCGGGGTGGACCACCACCCCCATCCACTGCCACGCGGCGGACCCGAGCAGCCCGAGCATGTAGCCGAGCAGGCTCGGGACATCAAAAGTCATCTGCCCCGCATCCTCTGCTTCAGACGGCTCGCCTGAGCAACTCACGTCCTCGTCCTGCTGCGCGCTCACCGCATTATCTGTCACCGGCTCTGCGTCTGCGCAAAGCTCCGCGGACGAAGTCCGCCGCTTGTCCACAAACTCAAAACCCTCGTCATTGCTCTTCATTGTTCCAAATCTCCTTCCGCCGCACTCACACTGAGACGCTCCTTGTCCGGCCATCTCAATCCTGCGCTCCGGCCAGCGCTAGGAACTCATCCTCGCTGAGCACGGTGATCCCCAGATCCCGCGCCTTCTGAAGCTTAGAACCCGCGCCAGTTCCGGCCACGACCATGCTCGTGCCGCCCGTCACTGATGATCTTGGCTCAGCTCCCATCCTGCGCGCCAGATCCTCTGCGTCGGAGCGTTTGAGACGCTCCAGTGTACCCGTGAACACGATGGTCCTGCCTGCCAGCGCGGTGCCTGCGGCACTCGCCTGCCTAAACTCCTTCGGGCGCACGCCGTTCTCACGCAGCCTGTCGAGCAGCGCCCTGTTGTTGCTGTCGCTTAGGAAACCCGCAAGTTCACCGGCAATTGCGGGGCCGACACCCTTGATCTGAGCAATCGCCGGTTCTTCCGCATCCAGAAGGCTCTCCAGAGACACGAATCTCTCAGCGACAAGCCGGGCAACGCTCTCGCCCACATGACGGATGCCAAGGGCAAAGAGAAAGCTGTCCAGCGCAGGCGTCCGGGATGCCGCGATCGCCGCCAGAATCTTCTCCGCCAGTTTCTTCTGCACCCCGTCCAGCGTGAGCAGATCGCCCGCTGTCAGCCGGTACAAGTCCGACGCGTCCGAGATCAGCCGCGACTCAAGAAGCCGCTGGATCGTAGCGGGACCAAGGCCGTCAATATCCATGGCGCCCTTCGAGCAGAAATGCACCAGCCGCTCCAGTATCTGGGCGGGACACGAGATTCCCACGCACCGCGCCACCGCCTCCCCATGCTCACGGACAACGTCGGACTCGCAGATCGGACACCGCTGCGGCATCTCGAAGCTACGCGCGTCTGCGGGGCGTCTGGCAAGGATTACCGAGACGACTTCCGGGATGACCTCGCCCGCCCTCCGAACGTTCACCCAGTCGCCGATGCGGATGTCCTTGCGCCGGACCTCGCCCTCGTTGTGCAGTGTTGCCCGCGACACCGTTACGCCGCCCACTGAAACAGGCTCGAGTTCCGCAACCGGGGTCAGCGCGCCCGTCCGGCCCACCTGCACCACAATCCTGGTCACGCGCGTGACAGCTTCCTCCGCCGGGAACTTGTACGCTATCGCCCACCGCAAGCTCCGCGCGACACTTCCCAGGCGGTTCTGCAGCTCCAGCGAGTTGAGCTTCACCACGACTCCGTCAATCTCGTAATCGAGGCTCCGGCGCTCACCCGCCCAGTGCTCGCAGAAGCTCTGCGCCTCCTGTATGTCCACGCAGAGCCGTGTGTGAGGGTTGACAGGGAAACGCCACCCACGCAAGCGGTCGAGCAGTTGTTTCTGCCCCGTGAAGGATATGCCCGCGACCTCGCCCACTCCGTACGCGAAGAACCGCAGATTCCGGCTCGCCGTGACCGAGGAATCAAGCTGGCGGACCGAACCCGCGGCGGCGTTGCGCGGGTTTGCGAACAGGGGCCGCCCCTCGGCCGCGCGCTCGCCGTTGATGCGCTCGAAATCGGCCTTCGTTAGGTACACCTCTCCACGCACTTCGAGCACCTCAGGAGGAGACCCGTCCGCCGGCAAAACGAGGGGGATATCACGCACCGTCCGCAGATTCGCGGTAACATTCTCCCCGCGATACCCGTCGCCGCGAGTAGCCCCGATGGCCAGTGATCCCCGCTCGTACGTCAGCGAGACCGCCAACCCATCGAACTTCAGTTCCGCAACGTATTCGAGATCGTCGGTAAGGTCGAGCATTCGCCGAACGCGGCGGTCGAAGTCCGCCAGCTCCTCGCCGCTGAACGCGTTCGCCAGGCTGAGCATCGGCAGACGGTGCTCCGCCGTCTGGAAATCTGCGGCGGGCGCTGCTCCCACGCGCTGCGTCGGTGAATCCTCCGTGCGCAACTCCGGATGCAGCAACTCGATATCGGAGAGTTCGCGGAACAGATGGTCGTACTCCGCATCCGAGGCGATGGGAGCATCCAGCGTGTGATAGCGGTAGTTCCAGTCGTGAAGTGTAGCCCGCAGTTCTGCAGCGCGTTTTGTGATATCGGTCTCTGGCGGCGTGCTCATAGGTCTGACATTCTCACCTGCGGGCCCACTGGACGGCTCTGGCATGAACATCGTATTCCGTGCCCCCTCAGGTGTCAACTCCGCACCTGCCGCAAGGTACTTCCTTGTGAAGTGTGTAAATTGGATTCGGCTCTTGTCTGCTGAATGGCTAAGCAGCCTGCTCGGGCTGCTGTTTCCTCGCCTTCCTTCTCCTCAGTTCCCAGATGTCGCTGCCCGACCAAC
>JBPOJE010000029.1:0-14766 GCA_052033935.1 Armatimonadota bacterium | reverse complement strand
CCCGGCATGCTCGTCCAGGACCCTGACGATCTGCGCGATCCAGTCGGGGAAGACCTCCGCGTCGTCGTCGGTCATGGCGATGATGCCCTCGCCGCAGTGCGCCAGGCCGATGTTGCGGGAGACAGCCAGATTGATGTTCTTGGTTTTGACCAGCTCGAGGTCGAGGCCGGACGAGCGCGCATCTTCGACCACGGCATCCGCGCGCTCGTCGCCGCCATTGACGACGACAACCCTGTCCGGACGCGGGCTGCAGGCGGCGAGCGACCGCAGAGCGCCGGCAAGCAGCTCGTGGCGATTGCAGGTGCAGATGAGCACGGTGACGGGAGTGCTCACGGCGCGTCCGGCCCCACCACACCCTGTAGAAGCGACTCGATTGTACGCGCCGAAGACGCCCAGCTCAGATGCGTGACGATCTTCTGGCGCGCGGCCGTACCCAACCGCTCGCGCAGGGACGGATCAGCGGCAAGCTCGAGCACAGCGCCCGCGATGGCTTCGGGCAAGTCACGATTGACCATGCGGCCGCAGGTTTCGTCCACGACTTCGGGCACGCCTCCCGTATCGGAGACGACGACGGGCACGCCGCAGCTCATGGCCTCGTGCATGGCAACAGAGTTCGCCTCGGCCTCCGAGAGAAGGACAAAGCAGTCGGCGGCGTTGTAGAACGGGAGGATATCGGAGGCTGTTCCGAGGAAGCGCACGCAGCTTTCCAGCCCCAGCGCCCCGGCCTGTTGGCGAAGACTGGCTTCTTCCGCCCCGGCGCCCAACACGAGATAGCGCACGCCGGGAAGCTGCCTGATGATGCGGGGGAGGGCTTCGATTACCAGGTGGGCGCCCTTGGCCCGCTCGAGGGCGGCCATGTTGAGCAGCACGAAGTCGCTGTCGCCGAGCCCGAGATCTGCCCGCGCCTTGCGGCGCAGGGCAGGGTCGGGGCGGTAGAAGCTCGAATCTGTGCCCACCGGGACGACATCCACAGGCCGCCCGAAGAATCGGCCGGCGCTTTCGGCAACAAACCGGGAGTCGGCCAGAAAGAGGGACGTGATCTCTTCCAGCCCGCCCTTGCGATACGAGAGGTAGCGGTGGGGCACCTGTTCGGCGCTGTAGCACCAGTAGGCGGCGATCTGCGCGCGCAGGCGGCGGTGGATGCGGGTGAGGATCTGCTCGCCGAAATCGGCGAAGAAGACAATGACGACGTCGTAGTCACTCGCGAGCAGGTCTCTAGCGTAGAACGGCTGGATGGTGCGATGTTCGTAGAAGCGGAACACGGGAAACTGCTTGAGGCGCACGTGCGGCGAGATGGGGACGCTGGTGCGGGCGCTGCGTGTGCGCGCGGTGAGGATAGAGACGTCGTGCCCGCGGGCGCTCAACTCGTTTGCGAGCGAGATGACCAGCGTCTCGATGCCGCGCGGAAGGCGCAGAGTATAGAAATGGATGAAGGCGAGTTTCACTGTGCCGGTTTGCTGCGGACCTGGACGGCCTGTTCGTAAACGCTCAGGTAGCGCGCGGTAATAACACCCCAATCATACCGCTCGTGCACCAGTTTCTTCAAGTGCTCCGGCGGCGCGGGCGGGCCTTCGGCGGCAGCTTTGCTGAGCGCGGCGGCAAGCGCCTGCGGGTCGTCCGGCGGAACCAGATAACCCAGGGCGCCGCCCTCCAGCACTTCAGACACTCCCCCGACCGCCGCTGCGACGACCGGAAGCCCGAAGGAGAGAGCCTCGAGCAGGACGATGCCGAACGGCTCTTTGCGGCTGGGGAGGCAGAACACGCTTGCACCCGCCATCAGATTCGACAGCGCCTGACGGTCCACCGACCCTGTGAAGGTGACCGCCTGCGCAACTCCCAGTGTGCGCGCCAGCGACTGGAGCACGGGCATCTCCGGCCCGTCACCGGCGATGACCAGACGGACCCCGGCGTCCTCTTGCAAAAGCCGTGCGAAGGCGCGAAGCAGGACGTCAACGCCTTTCTTCGGCACCAGGCGGCAGACGCACAGAACATGCTGCCCCTGGTCTGCGCCGGGAACGGGCGGGGGAAGCGGATGAGAGCCATTGCCGACGACGACACCCTTCTCGCCGAGCCCGGGACAGCGCCGTGCGGCAAGGTCGAGAAGGTATTGGGAGTTGGAGGTTACATACGCGGCCCTGGACGCGACAGCCACGAACAGCCGCCTGCGCGCTGGCGATTGAGCCAGGTCCGTCTCCACGTCCTCGCCGTGCAGGCTGACGACAAGCGGGATGTATCTGCCCCGAAGGGCCGCCAGCAGGTAGGCCGCCGGGTGTCCGACGAAGTGCAGATTGACGACGTCGGGCTTGAACTCGCGGATGACGCCCTTGAGCCCCAGATATGCGGCGGGCGCTGCGGCCAGGCGCGCGGGATATTTGAGAAGCTGCACGGGCGTGAGGCGCGGAAGTCCGGAGGTGAAGAAGAAGCGGCGGACGGTTGTGCCGTCCAGAACCTCCCGTGGCGGCAGCCGCCTGCTGTGCCTGTTGGTGACGATGAGCGTCTCGTGACCCGCTGCGCGAAGCCGGGCGTTGAGTTCGTGCACGGCGGTCTCGAGCCCGCCAACGCTGGGGAGGTATTTGGATGTCACGAGAAGGATGCGCATTGGGACGGTGCTTTGAACCCGTCCCGGGAGTTCCACGCCGATGCCGGGAATTCCTGCGGGGGGGCTGAGTTGTGGGGTTGCTGGGTGCGCTGGGCGGCAGGCGAGACACCAGACGGGATGGCAGCGGCTGTTCGTGAGGCAGTTCGGTTGCTTGACACTGGCCCGGATGTGCGGGATACTGAAGCCGTCGGCTCCGCGCAAGCGTGCGATGCGGGGCTGTCCAGAGAGGTAATGACAATGAAGAAACCGCTTTCCGCGTTCTTGCTGCTTGCGCTGGTTGTGCCCGTTCAAGGCGCCTACGTGGTGCGCGTGAAGGATCTGCTGCAGTGTGCCCCGACCCCACCGAACCCCATCAAGGTGGCGGGCAGAGTCACGTCAGTTGCGCCGCTGAAGCTGAACGATCACAGCGGTGAGATCACCGTGGTCGGCGCGGAAGCGGCGCTGTCGGACTTCCTTGTGGTTACGGGCGACTGGGACGGCACGGTGCTGACGGTGACCGGAGACGTGACAGCCTACGTTGGCCCCGCGGTGACCGAGATGGTTTACGTTCCGGCGGGTTCGTTCCTGATGGGCAATAACGGCAACGAGTGTGCTTCGGAAGTTAACGAGTTTCCTCAGCACTGGGTGTATCTTTCGGGTTACTGGATGGGTAAGTACCAGGTGACGCGCGGCGAGTACCGGCTGTTCATGGAGGCTGGGGGCTACAACAACCCGGCGTACTGGTCCAGCGATGGTTGGAACTGGAGATTGTCTGCGTCCTCGTCATATCCCAATGTCGGCCCGCCCCGCACGCAGCCGCATAACTGGGGCGCCGTTCAGAACTGGGGCACGGGCAACTTCACTCAGACGGATGCTCACCCGGTGGTCGGGGTGCACTATTACGAGGCGGAGGCGTATTGCGCGTGGGCGGGCGGCCAGCTTCCCACGGAGGCTCAGTGGGAGAAGGCTGCGCGCTGGACGGGGACCTACCCGAACGAATGGCCATGGGGGAACGTATGGGACCCTGAGAAATGCAACAACACCATCGACACCAACCCCGCGGGCGGCGGGTACGAGCGGAAACAGACAGCCCCGGTTGGCAGCTATCCGGCCGGTGTGAGCCCGTACGGGTGTCACGACATGGCGGGGAACGTGTTTGAGTTGGGCCGGGACTGGATGGACGGCAGCTACTATAAGGTGAGCCCTCCGTCGGACCCGCCCGGACCAGAGAGCGGCAAATACCGGATAATGCGCGGCGGTAGCTACTCCAAGGCCGGCGTGCACGGCAACCTCCAGCGCTGCTCTAACCGCGACTTCCTCTATGATCCCGGCTACGTCTTAGGGCGCTCGGTCGGGTTCCGTCTCGCCCGCTAATCCGGCTGTCCTGAGTTGGCGGGTTGCTCAGTTGTTTGGTTGTTGGGTTGCTGGGTTGTTGAGTTGCTGAGCTGTTGAGTTGCGGGGCGCGCCGGGCGGCAGGTGAGACACCGATCGCGATGGCAGGCCGTGGACTTACACTAGATGCTCTGAAGCAACTCCGGCGCGAAATGAGGCCCGAGCACAGCCTGCCAGGTCTGGCTGTTGGTGCGGTTGACCTCAAAGCGCCGCTCCACGAGGTCGCGGCCCAGAACTCCGAGGCGGGCGCGAAGCTCGCCGTCGGTTAGGAGCTGACGGAGCCTGGCCGAAGCGCCCGCGGCGTCGTCCTTCCGAAATAGCAATGCCGCGCTGCCGCCATCGATGCCGTACAGTTCGCGGTATAACGCGGTGTCCGGCACGAGGACTGGCACGCCGTACGACATCGCCTCGATGACATTATAGGGACAGGCTTCGTGGTACCCCGGCGAGAAAAGCAGGCTCAAGGACCCATAGACAGAGTCTTTGTCCGCAACGAAGCCGTGGGCTGCGAACCGGCCAATAAGTGGCTGAGGCAGGTCGCGTTCCAGCACGTCACCTCCGGCGCCGAAATGGCTCACTTTGAAGTCTGGCACATCCGGGGACACCAGAGCAAGACACTCCAGAGCAAACCCCAGCTTCTTTCGAGGCTCCGCGTTCCCAACAAGCCCGACGACCAGGCCGCCTGAATCCGAGCCTTCGGAACCGCGTTCGCGCAACGACACGCCGTTATAGACGACCTGGGGCCGCCGTGGCCGGAAGTAGCGGTTGCGGGCCATAAGACCCACCTGGTGCTGTGACACGAATATCAGGGGGTCGGCCCACAGAAACAGAGGAAGGGTGCGAAACGACCTGTTGACCTTTCGGAGCAGCCTGTATCGTTTCTGGTCCAGGTCGGGGTCGGGCGTGAGGTGGTTCGTCATGCAGAACCTCACCCTGGGAAAGAAGGGCTTGAGCAGGAAGAAGGGCGCCGCGCGGTCGCAGCCGCCGTTGAAGTGCACAACGCGGGGCCGCACGCCGCGGATGAGGCCGGCCAGCCGCTGGAGTTGGGCCCACCGGCCACCTTCCGCGAACAGACAGCGGATTCCCATTTTCTCGAACACTGGCCTGTAGTGCTGGTAACACAGAGCGTAAACGAAAAGCGCAGTGATCTGCGAGCGCAGAGCAGGGGAAGCAGACCGAAACAGGCGGAGCAGGTATTCCTCGCCGCCGCCCCTGTGTTTTCCCAGAACCACGATTATCACGCTTGCTGGCTCAGCCATCGTCCTTGTGCACTTTCCATTCTGCGCGCCTAGCGGCAATGTCCGCTGCAGCGTCCTCTGTAACGTCCTCAAACCACCGGCGCCCTGCCTGGAGTGCGGCCACTCGCGATTGTAGAACGCCCTGATGTAATTGAAGATCCGCCGCGCCCTCCCTGCTGAGCCTTGGCCTGCGTGATGGCCACCTCCCGGTTCTGTCAGCCCTGGCGGCCTCCCGGCACAGGCCGCCGCCAAGCCGAAGGCTACAGCCGGTACACGCCGCTTTCAACGCATGCACCAGGCACACTCAGTCCGTAACCCGGGCACCGGGGCTGCACAGCAGTTCAGGCCCGAACGCGGGGCCGAGAATCGCCTGCCAGGCTCGGCGGTTCGACTCGGCCAAGTCGTAGCGTTCTTCCACCACTTTGCGGCCCGCAAGTGCGAGTCGTTCACGCAGGCCAGCATCCGTCAGCAAAAGCTGCAGTTTTGAGGCGGCATCGTCCACGTCATCCTTCCGAAAGAACAAACAGGCTGCATCATCGCCTTCACCATACAGTTCCCGGTACAACTCGGTATCCGGCAGGAGCACCGGAATCCCATAGGCCATCGCCTCGGCTGCGACGTAGCAGAAGGACTCGTACGTCCCGGGCGCAAAGAGCACATCAATCGCCTGGTATATGCTGTCTATGTCATGCACATACCCGCCAGTGACAAAGCGTCCTCTGTTGGCCGGCGAGAGCGTTTGGGCAAGGTCGGCACCGGGACTGCCGTAGTGGTGAATCGCGAAATCCAGGCCGCTGGTCAGCAGTATATCGCAGGCAGCAAGCGCGAATTCGTACTTTTTGTAGAAGACATAGTTGCCAACCAGCCCAACCACCAGGGGTCCCGAACCGTGGGAGGCCTTGGACCGACCGGGTAACTGAACCCCGTTGTGTATAACCAGAGGCTTGCGAGGACGAAAGAAACGATTGCGGGCCATCAGGCCGACCTGCTGCCGTGACACGAAAATGAGTGGGTCTGCAACCATAAACAGAGGCAGTGTCCGAAACGACCGGTTTATCTTGCGGAGTGCGGCCCACTTTTTGGAGTCGAGGCTCGGATCAGGTGTCACGTGGTTGGTCATGCAGAAGCGTGCTGAAGGAAACAGCAGCTTGAGCCAGGCCACTTTGGCCGCAGGATCACACATGCCATTCATGTACACAACAGCCGGACGGCGACGCCGGATCAGCCCGGCGAGGTGCCACAGCTTACGCAATGGGCCTCCGCGCGCCACCTCGCAGTGCACACCCAACTCCTGCAGGGTGGAACCGTAATGTGCGTAGCAGGTTTCGTGGAAGAACAAACAGGCAAGTTCGCGCCGGAGCGGCCCAGCAGCGGACCTGATAAGGCGGACCAGGTAATCCTCCGCGCCGCCCCGGGCGGTAAGGAGCATGGCGACTACCACCGTGTGTTTCAGCCCGGACATTGAGTGTGTTCTACCTCTCCGCGTGAACGCCGCAAGCACTGCCGCATCACGCTGTGAGCTTTAGCGCTCTTTGTGGACAACCGCATCGGGCCCATTTCCGCGCAGGCTGGCGCCCGCGCTTGAAGCAACCGGGCGACGTTCTCCCAAAACACTGAACCACCCCTGCCGAGCACGCGTACCGATGGCTCAGTCATTGGAGGGTTCTCGCGTTCTCGTTTTGGCCGTGCCCAGCGCCCCGCCGAGCCACCCTCGCGCGCGATTGGCCAGGCCGCGCAGCCGCTTGCGCGCACGGCCAGTATAGCACGCCGAGAATCGCAGGGAAGCTGCAAGCAGCACGAGCTCCAGGTCGGTCCCGTAGAGCCACCGCAGGGTACGCACCGCCTCGGACGCGCGCGCGCCAGCCCCGTGCTGGCGGCGGAGCACCTCCTTTACGAACAAAACAAGTATCCGCCGCTGCTCTTCCGGGCTGTGGCCGGGAGGCGGAATGATGGCGCCGTGCATAAAGGCATCTAGGTCCGCATCTGAATAGAGATGCAGGCTGTCCGAGCCGTGAAGCCTGCGCTCGACGGCCAACAGGCGCGCAAGAACGGTGCTGTTTTGCTGATCTCTCTGCCGGGTGACGCTAAGGCTGCCGGGCTGCTCGCGGTAGATGTAGAGGCAATCCGGCATGTTGGAAATCACGGCCTGCTCGGACATTCTGAGCAAGAAATCCAAGTCATAGCCAAGCCCCACACGAGCCCTGTACCCGCCCAGGTCCCGAGCGAGAGACGTATGGAATACAAGAGAGGGGTGGAGCATCGGGAAGGTCCTCAGGAGGGCCTGTTTGACTTTTGCAGGCTCGTACGGGTACGGCGAATGGGGGCCAGGGCGGAGTGTGCCGTCCGGGCAGAGCAGCGACATTTCGCACCCGACACCGTCATATCCGGTGCTACGCAGGTAATTGAGCTGCTTTTCCAGCCTCTCCGGCAGCGATATGTCGTCCGCATCCATGAGGGCGATGTAATTGCCGCGGGCGCGCGCAAAGAGCTCGATGCGGGTCTGGGCGGAGCCCGCGGGTGCCTCGTGACGGCTCAGGAGGATACGGGCATCCGAGAATCCTCGAAGCACGTCATATGTCCTATCGGTGGAGGCATCATCCGTGACGAGCAGTTCGAAATCGCCGAAGGTCTGGTCCAGAATGCTCTGAACGGCTTCCGCCACATACACTTCGCAGTTGCGGGCGGGCATTATAACGCTGATGGTAGGGTTAGTCATGGTGCCTTCCCGAGAGCCGCCTCGGCTCCAGCATTCCGCAAAATCTCCCTGAGTATCGGACCTGCCGCATAGGCAGCCTCAACGAGTTGCGGCACGCGAGCATTGAGATGGGCGCGGATGGCGGCCTCGTGATCGAGCAGGCGAAGCACGTGGGCTGTCACTGCATCGGGTCTGATGTCGTCGGGCTCCAAGCAATAGTCGAGTGAGCCAAAGATGTCCTGGTTGAGCCCCCGCGCCTTGACGCTGTAGGCAAAACTCAAGGTCGGCACCCCTGTCGAGAACGCCGCGATGGTGGAGTGAGTGCGCATACCTGCAAAGACGCAGCACCGCGATATGACCCATTTCGTCTCGGCGGCCGAAAGGGCTCTGTCGGCACAGAAGATGCGACTGCCCCTATTGCGGTCTAGCTGCGTGGCAACGCGACGCGCCAGAAGGTAGTCGTCGTTGGACTCGTCTGGCGACGCGACATGGGGGATAAGAACGATGGCGCGGTCTGTCTTCTCGGCCAGAGATGTGACCATGCTGACGCACAGGCCAATCCAGCTTTCCATGTCACCACCAGTTACGTGCCTGGCCATAAGTGCACTAAGATTGATGCCAACCGCACCGCCCGGCATCTCAAAACCGAGCGCCGTCGCAGCGGGCTCGCGCGGCTCCATAGCGAAGGCCGGGTCGGCCACCCTGTGAACGTTGGCAGACAGGCCATTCCGCCGGAGATACTCTAGGCTAACGGACTCGCGGACAGTGATGGCCGCGAGAGTTCGGAGATGGTCGAGCATCAACGGTGCAAACTCGGGATCGGCCTCAAACGGCCCGACGGAAGCGCCCCACAGGACGAGTGGCAATGAGCGGCGAACGATCCGGCAGCCGAGGCTCAAGTAAAGCTCCGGCCGGCCATAGTCGAGGCTGTAGTTGTCGCCACCAAGGGCCAGAGCGAGGCAAGCTCCTGGCACAAGCGCATCAATCGCCAGATACTTGGGGGCCTTCCCCTGAACTAGGGCACAGAGGCGGCGGCGGACCCAGTTGCGCGACCAGCGCCGATACCTTGGCATCAATGACACATGAGTGATGCACGGATCAGCTTCCGTCGCGTTCTGGTGGGTAACTTCCGCTTCTGACCCTAAGCAGGCGTTGGTGATTCTGATACCTTCCCCAAACTCCCGCTTCAGTATCGCTACGGTTCCGCGCAGGATTGCCTCACAACCACGGTTTGCATTGGAGCCATTGTCGACCAGTAGGAAGCGCGGTGGGTTGCGCACGCCAGCTATCTGACCTTCGCCCGGGACCATCAGTGGACCCCTTCTGCCTGCTGCGGCTGACACCGCATATGTTTCGGCCTGACCCTCGCTGATTTCATCGCCATCCTTTCATGCCCCCGCTCACGCAACAGGGGCCGCTGTTGCTGGCACACTGCAGGACGAAGTTGAGAACTCTGGCGGACAACCTGCCAGCCAGGAGCAGCTTCGCAACAGTGAGACTGCACGCGCCGATGCCGGCACGCGCGATTGTGGGCCGCTTCATCCGCGGACACCCGGTCCCGGCGACGAGCGGCGCGCACCGGCCACCAGGTTTCTTGTCTTCCGCCACGGCAAGAGCACCACACGCTTGCCCAGCGAAAGGGCACGCCGCCACAACGGGGCGCCATTGCCACCAATGGTAGCAAGACCTTTTCGGCACCGCTGCGCCAACTCAGAGCCCCTCCCGCTGGTGGCCCGACGCAGGGCCGAGAATGCGAGCTACATACAGCGCACAGTGCGCCGTTGCAGCCCCCTGTGCCCACGTTGTTCTGCAGAAAAGGGAGGGATAGAAGCCCGGCCCCGGCCCACACTCTGCCTGCGACTGATAGACGAAGCCGTGGGCCGTCGTGTTTTGCGATACACCCCGCAGGGCACGCTCCGACACCTGTGCCCAGCGCTGTTCTGCAGCACCAAGCTGAAGCATTCGCTCAACTGCACAGCCGATCAACGCCGTCCCTGAAGTGTCATCATAGGTCACTGGGTTGGTTACGGCCCAGTGCCAACACCCGCTCGCGCTGTGATACCGGCTGAGCGATTCGATGAGCGATGACAGCGCAACCACGAGCCGGCCGTGACCGGGGTGTTCTGGCGGCAGCCACAGCAGTGTGTCTGCGAGAGCAACCGCTAGCCACCCACAGCCCCGTGCCCAACCGGCTACCCCCAGGTTCGGGGTGCCACCAACGACATAGCCGTGAAATGGGAGGCCACTGTACCGATCAATAGCGGTGTCCAGGAACTCGGACAGTTGTGCGACCGCCAGATCGGCACACTCCGTGCTTCCCGCGACGCGGGCGTACCGCGCAAGGAAGGGGCAGGCAAAAGCAAGGCCGTCGCTAAGGACGACCTCTGGCTGTGCCTGCCGGTACGGTAACGTTCCCGACGTGGTTCGCGCGTGCTGCTCCATCAAGAACTGGGCCAGGCAGTCTGCCGCCTTCCGAACTGAGTCGTCGCCTGTGAGCTGGTGAAACTCAAGCAAGGCGTAACCCACCCAACACTGGTCGACGCTGCCAATCGGCTCTGCAACCCCCCCGTCACTTCCGAGCAGGCGGTACACGTGTGTTGTTGCTGCGCGCAGGTCGTCTGCGTCATGGCGCACCCCGTAGGCGGCAAGAAGCCCACTAAGCAGACAGGTGTTTGGCCACCAGTTCCGGTTGGGGTTCTGACCAACAGCCGCGCCACCAGTACGGCCCCGGAGGTATGCCCGGGTTTGCTTGCGCAGGGCATCGAGAAGATCGTGCGGAAAGTCATCCCATTGGTGTTGGCGGTTCGTCTCAAGAAGCCTGTGCCCGTACGTGCCCAGGCGGCGCACACGTCTGCAGGTCACGGCTACAATGTTACGGCGCATTGACCATGAACCCTTCACTACGACAGAGAGGCTGCCCCACAGCCGTCCATGTCTGATCCACCGGGCACTTCCCATCGTCAATAGCGCTTTGGGCGTGGCCGACGGGAACGTAAAAGAACACGGCCGTTTGCCGGAGCGAAATGCCCCCATGCACGAACCCCTCACCGATTGTAGTCATCTACGTGCCTTTTCTCTTCCTTCCACTCCAATACCGCCGGCCGGCCGCCTGATACCATAACAAGCCGACCCAGGGTGTTTCTACGGCGCTGCGGACGGTTTGTCCTGCCGCGAGGGCTACTGACGACGACGGGGCCGACACCAGCACCCCCGTCATCGGGAAGTCCCGGAGCACCAGACGGGGGACGATCGTCCCCGGACTCCAACCGACAGAGCATCTGCCGATCGATCGCGTCCTTCGAAACCGCCATCACAGCGCGTCACTGCCGGTTGTCCCCCATTACCGCATTGACCTCTGCAAGCACTTCTTCAGGTGATATGGACACCAGGCATTCCAGGTGCACCGGGTTCGTGCAATCAATCCGGCGTTTCTGCTCGTCCCAGCAGGGACAACAGCCGAGGTCGGCGCGCTGAAGCAGTACGTCGTGCGTACCCGTTGGCCCGAACTCCGCCGCGTCAGTCGGCCCGAAGATAGCGACAACCGGGGTTCCAACCGCCTCGGCCATGTGCATCCCGCCATTGTCGTTGCATACCACAACCGCGCACAGCGACTTGATGGCCATGGCCTCACGAAGGGGAAGGCCACGCAGCCGAACAAACGGACGCTGAACCGATTGCCCCATCGCGTCCACGGCCTCTTTGTCCATCCAGTCACCTTCGAAAACCAGCACCGCGGCGCCCGGGATGCGCTCGTGGACAAGATCAGAAAGCTCCGCATAGTGCTCCGCCGGCCAGCGCTTTTCCTTATAGCCTATGCCACAGCCCGGAGACAAGCCCACCAGCACACGTCCGGCCAGACCGTTCTCTTCAACGAAAGCCCGCGCCGCCTGGTGATCTTCGTCCGTCAGGAACACCTCCATTGCACGCGATGCGCCGGCGGTGTCCGCCCCGAGCAGGCCGGCGAGAGCCAGGTTCTTATCTATGTGATGAGGCACGTCTGAGGGGCGGATGACTCTTGCACACAGAAGCCTCTGCAACCAACCCGCGCCGCCGGGGGCGAGGTGCGAGTACACCTTTCTGCCCGCAATCAGGAACCCTATCAGCACTGTGACGAGACCGGCGGGATAGCAGGCGATGACCGCGTCGTAATGCTGCTTGCGCCGCGAGAGAATGTATCTGGCAAGCGCCTTGCGGGTCTTGGGCATCACGTGGGGATCGCGCACGCGGGGGTTTCCCACCAGAACCTGACGCGACTCCGGGTTGCGCGTCGCGACGTCAATCTCACAACAGGGCAACGATTCGGCCAGCAGGCGAATCAACGGCGTGGTCCGGAGCACATCGCCGATGCCCCACCGCGGGAGAATCAGAATTCGCGTTCGCGATCTGTTCACCGGCAGATGTCCCCATTCGAGCATTCTGGAGACTCGAGAACCTGCCGCAGGGGCCGCGCGGGCACCCCGGCGACAATCCAGCCCGGCTCCACGTCGCGCGTGACCACCGCCCCGGCCGCCACAATGCCGCCCGCGCCGACGGTGACCCCCGGCATAATGAGCGCGCATGCGCCCACGTAGGCGCCCGGCTCGATGCGGACGGGCTTCTTTTCGGCGGGGAACACGTGGCGCGCGCCGCTGGCGCCGGCGTCGAAGTGGGTGAGGATGGTGACGCGCATGGCGATGGTGGCGTTTTCGCCGATTTCGACAGCCTCGGACAGATCGAGGAAGCACTCCGGCCCCACGTACGCGCCGCTGCCCACGGAGAGCCTGCTCCAGTCGCCGCCGCCGTTGTGGATGCTCAGGCGGTTCTCGACGCAGGCGCCGGGGTCAATGCGCGCGCCCATCCAGCGCAACACGGCGAGGGCCTGGCGGCTGCTCTGGCGGAAGACGAAGTTCTGGATGGCCGACCAGTTGCGCGAGCGGCGGTGGACGCCGAGCAGCATCCAGGTGAAGGGCCACTTGACGCAGCGCGCGAGCCAGCCGAGAATCTGCCTCATGGCGCGGCGCCTTCCAGCCCGAGCATGCTCAGGTTGGTTCGGGCGGCGATGGCCGGGGTGAAGCGGGCGAGCACGCGCTCGCGCCCGGCCTGCCCCATGGCCCGCGCGCCGGCCGGGTCGCCCAGAAGCCGGACGACGGCCGCGGCCAGCGCCCCGGCGTCGCCGGGGGGAACGAGCCGGCCGGTGACGCCATCCGCCACCACCTCGGGGATGCCACCGATGCGCGAGGCGGCCACAGGCCGGGCACAGGACATGGCCTGGGCCGCCGTGTATGAAAAGCTCTCGTAAATCATGGACGGAACCACGCAGACGCGGGACTCGGCGTAGAGTTCGACAAGGCGCGCCTCGTCCACCTCCCCGGCGAAGACCAGGCGCGCGGCGGCATCGGGCGGGCAGGCGCGCAAAATGGACGCCGCGACGCCCTCGCCTTCGGGGCCGGGCCTGTCCTGCCCGGCGAAGACGATGCGCGCCTCCGGAACCTGCCGCAGGATGGCGGGGGCGGCCTCACCCAGCACGGTGCCGCACTTGCGGCTGTCGAGGCGGCCGCCATGCAGCACGGTAGGCGGCCGGCCGTCGTCGGAGTGCTGCGGCGGGCGGTAAACGTCGGGCTCCACGGGGTTGGGGACGACAGAGACGCGGCCTTCGGGGACTCCGAACAGGGTGACGATCTGACGGCGCAGGTCTTCGCTGGGCGTTGTGAGCAGGGGGGCGCGCCGGATGAGGGCGGCCTCCATGCCGAGCGCCGCCCGGCCGTAGCCGAACTCGGAGGGGCCGTAGAAGCTCTTCAGCAGCCCCAGCGGGGTATGGCAGCGCAGGAAGTGGGGGATGCCGAGCCTGCCCATGCTGTGATAGCCTTCCAGGCTGGACTCGGCGAACTCCGCCGCCTGCACGCTGCCTGACGCGATGAGGGAGTCGAGCGCCCGGCGCACCTCACGGGAGAGGAGCCAGCTTTCGGCGAACCGTGCCAGGCCGCCGAAGCGCCCCCGCATGGCACGCGAGGGGATGTGCGGCAGGCGCACGCGCAGGATGCGTATGCCGGGGGCGGGGGCCGACTCATCCGGCAGGGCCGGGTTCCACTTCGGGCAGATGAGCAGGGCTTCGTGCCCCTGTTCGACGTAGCCCCGAGCGATGCCGCGGTTGTACATCGGGATGCCCCCGAACTGCCCGTCGTAGAGGCACCATTTTCCGCAGACGGCGATGGTCATTGGCGGCGCTCCCACGCCTGCGTGTAGAACTCAACGTGCTTCTTCAAGATCATCCCGGGCTCAAACACTTCCAGCGCGCGCAGGCGGCTCCGCCGTGTGTGTTCCTGAAGGAACGACCGGCCGGACGCCAGGGCGATGATGGCGTCCGCGATGGCGCGGCTGTCCTTCGGCGGAACGAGCAGGCCGCCGGGGCAGGCACAGCAGTTCCCGCAGATGGCGGCAGTCATGGCACGCGCCGCTCCCACGCATCACGGTAGAACTGGCTGTGTCTGGCGCTCAAGACGACCGGGTTGAAAGCACTCGCGGCACGCTCACGCGCAGAGCGCGACAGTTGGGCCCTGAGGCCGCTGTCGGAAAGCACGCGTTGGATAGCCCCGGCCAGCGCCCGCGAGTCCCCGGAGGGAACAAGTACGCCTGCTTCACCCAGCACCTCCGGGAGACCGCCCGCATCGGAGGCGATGACCGGCTTACCCCGGCATATCGCTTCCAGCGCGGTATAACCGAACACCTCGTAGAGGGACGGCACCACCACGCAAGCGGCGTTGCCAATCTGCTGCAGGGTTTCCGGGTAGGCCAGGCTGCCCAGCCCGATTACTGAACCGCCGGTGTCCTCTCTGGCCGCGACGCTTTCCGTGCTGGCGCCCACCAATACGAGCCGCGCATCCGGA
>JBPOJE010000088.1:0-12992 GCA_052033935.1 Armatimonadota bacterium | reverse complement strand
CTGGTCAGTGTAAGTCCTATACAGCAGTACTCGTGGCCAACGCGGCACTCAGTCTTCTGAACCTCGGCTGCTACTTCCTGGACCGCCAGCTCGCGGCGCAGGCGGCGGCGTTTCAGGCCGAAGGCGGATTCACGGAGCGGCTCTACCGCGTGCGCCGGCAGTCGCGGGGCGGCCCATGAGCTTCATCAACGAATACACCGTCGAGTCCGGCGCGCTCGACTTCCTGCGCGGTCTGGGATACCAGGTGCTGTTCGGGCCGGAGATCGAGCCCGGCTCCACCGCCGCCCTGCGCGAGAGCTTTCAGGACGTCATCCTGCGCCCGAGGCTGCGGGACGCCCTGGCGCGCATCAATCCGGACGTGCCCGAGTCCGCGCTGGCCGACGCCTTCCGCAAGATCACCGTCCCGCCCAGCCCCTCGCTCATCGAAAACAACCGCGCCTTCCATGCATCTCTTCGAGACGGCGTGGACGTGGAGACACGGCGCAAGGACGGCAGCATCGCCGGGCTGAAGGTGTGGCTGGCCGACTTCGCGAACCCCGCCGCCAACGACTGGCTCGCCGTCAACCAGTTCACCGTGCAGGAGGGCGACAAGCTGCGCCGCGCGGACATCGTCATCTTTCTGAACGGCCTGCCGGTCGCCGTGCTGGAGTTGAAGAACCTTGCCGACGAAGCCGCGACCGCGAAGAAGGCCTTCCAGCAGCTTCAGACCTACAAGCACGAGATCCCGTCGCTCTTCGCCTTCAACGAGGCGCTTGTCGCCTCCGACGGGCTGGAAGCGAAGATGGGCACGCTGACGGCGGACTGGCCGCGCTTCAGCCCGTGGCGCACCATCGACGGCCGGAAGATCGCCGACGACCTGCTGCCGGAGCTTCAGGTGCTGCTGCAGGGGGCTTTCGCCCCGCACCGCCTGCTCGACCTGGCGCGGAACTTCGTGGCGTTCGAGTCTCAGGGCCCGTCCGTCGCGAAGAAGATGGCCGCCTATCACCAGTACTGCGCCGTGAACGCCGCCGTGGATCAGACTCTGCAGGCGGCGTCTCCCGGCGGTGACCGCAAGGTGGGCGTGGTGTGGCACACTCAAGGGTCGGGCAAGAGCCTGGCCATGCTCTTCTACGCCGGCAAGATCATCGAGCACCCGGCGATGGAGAACCCAACCATCGTCGTCATCACCGACCGCAACGATCTGGACGAGCAGCTCTTCGGCACGTTCTCGTCGTGCGCCGCGCTCCTGCGCCAGACGCCCGTTCAGGCACAGACCCGCGAGCACCTGCGCCGCCTGCTGCGGGTGGCATCGGGCGGGGTCGTCTTCACCACTGTGCAGAAGTTCTTCGCCGAGCCGGGCGAGAAGCTGCCTGCCCTGTCCGAGAGGCGCAACATCGTCGTCATCGCCGACGAGGCGCACCGCAGCCAGTACGACTTCATAGACGGCTTCGCACGTCACATGCGCGACGCGCTGCCGAACGCCTCGTTTCTCGCCTTCACCGGCACGCCGCTGGAGCTTGCGGACAAAGACACGCGCCATGTGTTCGGCGACTACATCAGCGTCTACGACATCCAGCGGGCGGTGGAAGACCACGCGACGGTGCCCATTTACTACGAAGGGCGTCTGGCAAGGCTGGAGCTGAGAGAGGATGAGCGCCCGCACATAGATGCTGACTTCGAGGAGGTGACCGAAGGCGCGGAAGTCTCGCAGAAAGAGAAGCTCAAGAGCAGGTGGGCCCGGCTGGAGGCGATGGTCGGCACGGAGAAGCGGATCGGGCTGATTGCCGAAGACCTGGTGCGGCACTTCGAGCAGCGGCTGGATGCGATGGACGGCAAGGGGATGGTCGTCTGCATGAGCCGGCGCATCTGCGTGGACCTCTACAACGCGCTGGTGCGGTTGCGCCCGGAGTGGGCTTCCGGCGAGGACGGGGAAGGGTTCCTGAAGGTCGTGATGACCGGCTCGGCGATGGACCCGCCCGAGTGGCAGCGGCACATCCGCACGGGTGAGCGCCGGAGCAGGCTCGCAGTCCGCTTCAAGGATCCCGACAGCAGCTTCAGGCTGGCCATAGTGCGGGACATGTGGCTGACGGGCTTCGACGTTCCGCCGCTGCACACCATGTATCTCGACAAGCCGATGCGCGGGCACGGGCTGATGCAGGCGATTGCGCGCGTGAACAGGGTCTACAAGGACAAGACCGGCGGGCTGGTGGTGGACTACCTGGGCGTTGCCGAGGAACTGAAGAAGGCGCTGAAGACCTACACCGAGTCCGGCGGCAAGGGAGACCCGGTGCCGGATGTCAGCGAGGCTGTGGCCGTGATGCTCGAGAAGTACGAAGTGGTGCGGGACATGTTCCACGGGTTCGACTACTCGGGCTTCCACCGCGCCGGCGCCGGGGCAAAGATGGTGCTCGTCAAGCAGGGCAGCGACCACATTGCCGGGCTGGACAACTGGCAGGACAGGTTCCTGCCCGCGGTCGCCGCGCTCTCGCGAGCCTTCGCGCTTGTCGTTCCGCGCGACGAAGCACTCGCGATTGCCGACGATGTCGGGTTCTTCCAGGCGGTGCGGGCAACGCTGCGCAAGACGACGCCTCCGTGGCGGCGCAGCGAAGAGGACATGGACAGCGCCATCAAGCAGATCGTGTCCGGAGCGGTCACGTCGGATGAGGTTGTGGATATCTTCAAGGCAGCTGGGCTGGACCAGCCCAACATCAGCATTCTTTCGGACGAGTTTCTGGAAGAAGTGCGCAACATGCCGGAGCGCAACCTTGCCCTCGCTGCGCTCCAGCGGTTGCTGACCGACGAGATCAAGGGCTATGCCCGGCGCAACCTCGTTACCAGCCGGCGCTTCTCGGAGATGCTCGAAGAGGCCATCCGGCGCTACCAGAACCGCTCACTGGAAGCAGCCGAGGTGATTGCTGAGCTGATCAAGCTGGCGAAGGAGCTTCGCGAGGCGCACGGCCGGGGCGAGGAGCTGGGCCTGAGCGATGATGAGCTGGCGTTCTATGACGCGCTGGAGGTGAACGACAGCGCGGTGAAGGTGCTCGGCGAGCCTACTCTGAAGGATATCGCCCGCGAACTGGTCAACACCGTCCGGCGCAACACGAGCATTGACTGGAACCTCAAGGAGTCCGTCCGCGCGAAGCTGCGCGTGCTCGTGAAGCGCATACTCAAGAAGTACGGATACCCGCCAGACAAGCAGGAACAGGCTACTCAGACCGTGCTCGAGCAGGCTGAGCTGCTGACGGCAGCTATTGCAGCGTAGCGCAGGGCCTGCCCCATCAACGCGCCTACAGAATGTACCGGTTCAGGTCCTCGTCTTTCGCGAGGCCGGAGAGGCGCTCGCGCACGTAGGCGGCGTCAATGGTGACCTGCTTTTCGGCGATGTCCGGCGCCTGGAAGCTGATCTCCTCCAGCAGGCGCTCCATAATCGTATGCAGCCGCCGGGCGCCGATGTTCTCGGTGCGTGCGTTCACGTCTGTCGCGATGTCCGCGAGCGCGTCTATCCCGTCGTCCGTGAACTCGATCGTGACGCCTTCGGTCGAGAGCAACGCTGCGTACTGCTTCGTCAGCGCGTTCCGCGGCTCGGTCAGGATGCGGCGCAGGTCGTCGCGCCCCAGGCTCTCCAGCTCCACGCGAATCGGCAGCCGCCCCTGAAGCTCGGGAATCAGGTCGCTCGGCTTGCTCGTGTGAAATGCGCCCGCGGCAATGAACAGAACATGGTTGGTGCGCACCGGCCCGAACTTCGTCACCACCGTCGCGCCCTCGATGATCGGAAGAATGTCGCGCTGGACACCCTCGCGGCTCACCTGCGGGCCGCCGTCGCCGCGCTCGCGCCCGGCGATCTTGTCCAGCTCGTCCACGAAGATAATCCCCGACTCCTCAGCCCGCGCAAACGCGTCCCGGGTCACCTTCTCCTGATCCACCATCTCCCGCGCAATCTGCTCGGTCAGAATTTCCCTGGCCTCGCTCACCTTCACCTGCCGGGTCTTCTTCTTTTTCGGCATCATCCCGCCGAGCATCCCGGAGATGTCCATGCCCATCTCCTCCAGCCCCTGCGGCGAGAACACCTGCATGAACGGGCTCGACGAGTCGTCCACCTCCACTTCCACCATACGGTCGTCCATTTTGCCCGCCAGCAGGCGCTTGCGGAGCTTGGCGCGGACGCGCTTCGTCTGCTCCTCCTTCCGCAGTTCATAGTCGAGGTCGGATTCCTCGTCCTCCTCCAGAACTTCCTTCGGCGGGTGCTGCTCTTCGGCGTCCGCGGGCTGCTTCGAAAGCCACTCCCCCACGACGGCGGCAAAACGATCCACCGAGTCTCTCCTGCGCTGGCGCGGCTCCGGCTGAAGCAGGTCGAGCACGCGCTCAAGCGCCGCCTCTTCGGCCTTGGCCTGCACGGTGGCCACCTCTTCGCTCTCCACCATACGGTAGGCGGTCTGCGCCAGGTCGCGCACCATCGAGTCCACGTCGCGCCCCACATAGCCGACCTCGGTGAACTTCGTCGCCTCGACCTTCACGAACGGGGCATTCGCGAGCGCCGCCAGCCTGCGCGCGATCTCCGTCTTGCCCACGCCCGTCGGGCCGATCATCAGGATGTTTTTCGGGATAATCTCCTCGCGCACATCGCCCGGCAGTCGCAGGCGCCGCGTCCGGTTGCGCATGGCAATGGCCACCGCCCGCTTTGCCGCGTCCTGTCCCACGATGTATCTGTCCAACTCCTCGACGATCTGCCGGGGCGTCAGATCCGATGCCGCCAGCTTCTCTGCGATCACGGACACCGCCGACGCTTCGCCGTCCGGGTTGACTTCGAAAACCTTGCTCATGATTGGTTTGGCCGTATCTCCTCGATGGTGACGTTCGAATTCGTATAGACGCAGATCTCCGAAGCGATGGCCATCGCTTTCTCGACGATCTCGCGTGCGCTCAAGTCGGTGTTCTGCGCCAGCGCCCGTGCCGCGGCCTGCGCGTAGCCCGCCCCCGACCCGATGGCGGCAATGCTGTCGTCGGGCTCGATGATGTCCCCGTTTCCCGAGATTACCAGCAGCCACTCCCTATCGGCTACGATCATCAGCGCCTCCAGCCGCCGCAGAAGCCTGTCCGTGCGCCAGTCCTTCGCGAACTCGATCACCGCGCGCCGCAGATTGCCGTGCGACTCCTCGATCTTCGACTCGAACCGGTCCGACAGCGCCTGCGCATCCGCAGCCGATCCCGCGAATCCCACGATCACCTCGTCATGATAGATTCTGCGCACCTTCTTCGCGCGCGCCTTGATGATGCTGTCGTTCATCGTGACCTGGCCGTCTCCGGCCACCGCCACATGCCCGTCCTTGCGGACGGCCAGAATTGTCGTGGAGCGTGTCTTCATTTCTGCTGCGGCCCTTTCTTGCTCAGCTTCGCGCGCGGGTGCGTGGAGCGGTAAACCTCTTTCAGATGATCGCGGGTGACGTGCGTGTAAATCTGCGTGGAACTCAGGCTCTCGTGTCCCAGAAGCTCTTGCACGGTGCGCAGGCCGGCGCCGTTCTCGATCAGGTGCGTCGCGAAGCTGTGCCGAAGCGCGTGCGGCCCCACATGCGCGAAATTCGTGTGGCCCTTCGCCGCGGCGTCCACCATGCGCCGGATGCTCCGGCCGGTGAGACGCCCTCCCTGCCTGTTCAGAAACAGCGCCCGCTCGTCCTGCCGCGGCTTCAAGTGCGGCCGCCCGTGCTTCAGATACGCGGCCACCGTTTCCCGCGCAGCCGTGCCCATCAGCACGATCCGCTCTTTGTCGCCCTTGCCGATAACGCGAAGCACGCGCCCGTTCTCCACGTCCTCGACATCCAGCCCGGCGAGTTCCGAAACACGCAGCCCGGTCGCGTACAGAAGCTCCAGAATTGCGAGGTCCCGCAGGCTCGCGGGGGTCTCGGGCGTCTGTTCGTCCAGCATCGCCGCGGCTTCCGTCTGCGAAAGAAACTTCGGCAGGCGGCGGTAGCGGCCGGGGCTCAGCCCGTCGAGCGGAGGCGCTTCTTGGATCCGCCCCTTGCTGAGCGCCCACCTGAACAGCGCGCGGAGCGCCGCGAGGCGCCTGCCGATGGTGGCGGGCGACCGTCGCTGCATCCGCATGCCCATCAGCCACTTTCGCACCGCCGGGCGGTCTATTGCGCTCAAGTCGAATGCGTCTTTCTGGCCTATCGCGCCGAAGATACCGCGCAGGTCGGCCAGATAGTTACGGACGGTGTGCTCGCTGCGTCCGAGCTGGCGCAGATGCGCGGCGAACTCGCCGAGAAGCTCATCCACGGCGCGGCTGGCGGCATCCTGTTGTTCCGAAGGTGTCACGAATCGCATTCTACCACTTCGCGCCCATGGCTGCGGGGGCCTCTCCTGGCGGGCGGCTTCACACCGCCGCAGCTATTCCGGTATAATCCCCACCGTGAAGAGCATCGAACTGACCGACAACCGGCGCTGTTTCGCCTGCGGCCCCGACAACCCGATAGGTCTCCATCTGGACTTCAGGCTCGAAGATGGCAGGGCGAAGGCGCTGTTTGCGCCGCAGCCCGACCATCAGGGCTACGCGGGCATTACGCACGGAGGAATCCTGGCGACCGTGCTGGACGAGGCGATGGCTCGCGTCCTGTGGGATCAGGGCGCGCCTGTCCTCACCGGCAACTTCAGCATGCGCCTGCGCAAGCCAGCGGAGGCCGGGGTCACGCTGCTCGTGGAAGCCTGGGTCGAGTCCGAGCGGGCGCGTTTCGTCAACTGCCAGGCCCACCTCAAGGATCCCCACGGAAACGTGATGGCCGAGGCGAGCGGTGTCTATGTCAGAATACCGCAGCAGCAGGAATAGCCTGCAGCGGCAATGGCGCCGCCGGGAAAGACAGGAGCCATGAACCGCGGCACCAACAAAGACGCGGGTGACTGGATCACCGGACACAATCATACATGCAGGTTGCAGCACGCGGTAGCGCGCTCCAGCTTCCGTTTTCGCGTGCTTCGAAAGCGCAGGCTTGCGGCTAACGTTGTGCGCATGGATATCCGTGCGCCGCTCGTCGCGGCCAACGCAAAGCCGGGGCAGTTTATGCTCATCCGCCCGTGCGAACACTCCGAGCGAATTCCACTCACTATCTCCAACGCGGACCTCGTGGAAGGCACGGTCACCATCGTCTTTCAGGAGTCCGGCGTAACCACCCGCGAACTGGCGAAGCTGAAGCGTGGCGACTATGTTCAAGACCTTGCCGGGCCGCTCGGCACTCCCAGCGAGATAGCGCAGTTCGGCACGGTCACCTGCGTCGGCGGCGGAGTGGGAATCGCGGTGATGTTGCCGATAGCGCGCGCTCTGCGTCAGGCGGGAAACAGGGTCGTGGGAATCATCGGCGCCCGGACGAAGGAACTGGTCCTTTTGGAGAAGGACATGCGCGAAGCGTGCGACGACGTGCTCGTCATGACCGATGACGGGTCGTACGGAGGCAAGGGCCTGGTGACCGATGCGCTTGCGGACCTCATCGTCCGCGAGCCCGTGCACCGCGCTTACGCCATCGGGCCGCTTCCGATGATGTTCTTCGTCTGCAAGCTCACGAAAGAGCACGGCATCAAGACAATCGTCAGCCTCGATCCGGTGATGGTGGACGGAACGGGAATGTGCGGAGGATGCCGCGTGCTGGTGGGCGGCGAGGCGAAGTTCACCTGTGTGGATGGCCCGGAGTTCGACGGGCATCTGGTGGACTGGGACACTCTGAAGGCTCGCAAGGCCATCTACAAAGACGAGGAGCAGCTCGCCCTGCAGGCGGCTCTGGAGCGTGAGGGGGCCAATGCCGAAGCCTAGAGTCCCGCGCACCCCCATGCCCGAGCAGAACCCAAAAGAGCGGGCAAGGAACTTCTCCGAAGTGGCACTCGGCTATACCGAAGAGATGGCCCTGACCGAGGCCTCCCGCTGCCTGGCCTGCAAGAACAGTCCGTGCGTTCGGGGATGTCCCGTCAATGTCAATATTCCCGCCTTCGTGAAGCTTATCGCCGAAAGGAACTACGGCGCGGCGGCCGGGGAGATATCCCGTGCCAATGCCCTGGCGGCCGTCTGCGGCCGCGTCTGCCCGCAGGAAGAGCAGTGCGAGAAGTTCTGCGTAATGGCGAAGCTTGGCGGGCCGGTGGCAATCGGCCGGCTTGAGCGTTTCGCCGCGGACTGGGCGGCCCGCAATCAGGCCGTCGCGCGGCGCGGGTGGCGTCCGAAGCGCGGAGTGCAGAAGGTCGCGATCATCGGCTCGGGGCCCGCGGGGCTTACCGCGGCGGGAGACCTTGCGGCGCTCGGCTACCGCGTTACTATTCTGGAAGCCCTGCACGAACTGGGCGGGGTGCTGCGCTACGGGATCCCCGAGTTCCGGCTCCCGCGCGAGATTCTGGACCGCGAGATCGCGGGCATTCGCGAGATGGGCGTCGAGTTTCTCACAAACGCCGTCGTCGGGCGCACCCTCACGATTCCGCAACTTCTCGAGAGCGGCTTCGACGCGGTGTTTATCGGGTCGGGCGCGGGCTATCCCACGTTCTTGAACATCCCGGGCGAAACCCTGAACGGAGTGTACGCCGCCAACGAATTCCTGACGCGGGTCAACCTCATGAAGGCAAGGCACTTTCCACTCGAAGGCACGCCCATCAAGAAGCCGCGCAAGGTGGCGGTTTTCGGGGCGGGAAACACCGCCATGGACTCCGCCCGCACGGCGCTCAGGCTGGGTGCTTCCGAAGTCCGGATCGTCTATCGCCGCTCCCGCGCTGAGATGCCCGCCCGCGCCGAAGAGATTGAGCATGCGGAGCAGGAAGGCGTGCTGTTCGAGCTTCTCACGAACTCCGTCCGGTTTGTCGGCAACGAAAACGGCTGGCTGGTGCGTGCCGTCTGCCAGCGGATGGAACTGGGCGAGCCGGACAAATCGGGACGCAGGAGGCCGGTTCCCGTGGCGGGAAGTGAGTTCGAAATCGAGATGGATACCGCCATCATCGCCGTCGGGCAGTCGCCCAATCCTCTCATTCGCTCGACCACCGAGGGCCTTGCGGTCGAGAAAAGGGGTGGTATCATTACAGATGAGCAGACCGGCGCGACCTCCATTCCGGGGGTGTACGCCGGGGGGGACGCGGTCACCGGGGCGGCCACGGTCATTACCGCAATGGGCGCCGGGCGCCGCGCATCCATCGCCATAGACGAGTACCTCAAAGCAAAACGCAGTGAGAAGAAAAGGGCCTGACCAGCAGGCCGAAAGGACGCGTTTCATGGAAGCAATCGAATGTCTGAAGACACGCCGCAGCACGCGCATTTACCGCACGGACCCCGTTCCCAGGGAAGTCATCGAGGACATCATTGACTGCGGCAGGCTTGCTGCCACGGGCAACAACATGCAGCCCTGGCGGTTCGTGGTGGTCACCGACCCCGCGAAACGGGCTGAGATCGCACGCATCGCGGAGTACGGCAAGTTTATCAAAGACGCTCCGGTGTGTGTGGCGGTCCTCTGCGAGAACGTGAAACTCTACCTCGAGGACGGCAGCACCGCGATGCAGAACATCCTGCTCGCCGCGCATGCGCACGGGCTCGGAAGCTGCTGGGTGTGCGCGGACAAGAAGCCCTATGCCCCGCTGATTGCAAAGCTGATCGGCGCGCCGGACAACTTCAACCTGGTGGCGCTGGCCGCTATCGGATGGGCCGAGAAGACCGCCAACGCTCCCAAAAAGCCTCTCAGTGAGGTTCTCGACTGGGAGCAGTTCCAGATGCGCTGAGCTTCTAGCCGAGCAACAGCTGTTGAAGCGCATAGATCGGCGGACCGATAATGTAGCGCAACCCGCCGGTCAGCAGCAGAAATAGCAGTATCGCAATGCCCCACTGGCCGGCGAACTGGGCGTACTTGCGCGCCTGTTCGGCGGGCAGAAGCCCCGCCATGATGTGGGAACCATCCAGAGGCGGAAGCGGGATCAGGTTGAAGACAGCCAGCCCGATGTTCACCCAGACCAAGGTCCTTAGCAGGAACTCCAGCCCCTCTCCGAGCATAGGTCCCACAAATCGTAGCGCCATTGCCGAGACAACGGCAAGCGCAATGTTAGACAGCGGCCCGAAGGCCGAGACTCTGATATCGTCCCAGCGCGGCCGCCGGAAGTTGTAGGGGTTCACGGGCACGGGCTTGCCCCATCCGATGCCGAAACCGGCAAACACCATAATGACGATCATCGTGAACCCCACGGGGTCGAAATGATCGAGCGGGTTCAGCGAGAGACGGCCCGAAATGCGGGGAGTGTCGTCACCGGCGGCGACAGCCGCCGCGGCGTGCGCGAACTCGTGGATGGTTATCGAAATAACCACCGCGAAAAGCGTGACTACGAAGGGGTAAGGGTCAAAGCTCAATTGGTGTTCCCGGCGGGTGTCTTTGCCAGACGTTCGGGAATGATGTCCTGAGCGATCAGGTCATCGAGGGTCTCGCGCCTTACGATCAGGTCCGCCGAACCGTCCCGCACCAGCACCACCGCCGGGCGCGGAATGCGATTGTAGTTGCTCGCCATTGCGTAGTTGTACGCGCCGGTGCCCTGCACCGCCAGAATGTCGCCGGTCTCCGGTGCCTGAATGTGGGTTTCCTGAATCAGGATGTCCGTCTCGCAGTGCTTGCCCGCAATGCGGACCTTTGTGTCCATCGGCGCGTCCGCTTTGTTGGCGACAAACGCATGGTAAACCGCGTCGTAAAGCTGCGGCCTCGGGTTGTCCGACATACCGCCATCAATGTTAACGTAGCTGCGGTAGCTGGGAGCTTCCGAAATCGGCACTGTTTTCACCGCGCCGATTTCGTAGAGCGTCAAACCCGCCTGCCCGGCGATGGATCGCCCTGGTTCCTGCCCCAGCACGGGCTCCTTCAGCCCGTATCGCGCAAGCCCGCTGCGTACCGCGGTCACAATCGCGCGCGCGTAGTCTTCCACCGATACCGGGTTCTGCTCTTCCAGATAGCGGATGCCGAGCCCGCCGCCCAGGTTCAGCTCTTCGGCCTCAACCCCGGTGGACTCCCGTATCTCGTTCAGAAACGCGCACATGATCTCGACGGCCTGCTCGTGGCATGAGGCGTCCATGAGCTGCGAGCCAATGTGGCAGTGAATCCCCGCGAAATGGAGCGCGCTGTCGTCCTGGCACTTCCGTATGGCTTCCAGCGCCGCGCCGCTGCGGATGTTCAGCCCGAACTTCGTATCGTCCTGCCCGGTCTGTATGCGGCGGTGCGTGTGGGGGTCAATGCCGGGGGCGCATCGAATCAGCAGATGCGGAACCACGCCTCTCGCGTCAGCCGCGGTGGAGATTCGCTCCAACTCCAGCAGGTTGTCCACGACAATGCGGCCCACGCCCCGGTCGAGTGCCATCTCGATCTCCTGCACGCTCTTGTTGTTGCCGTGCATGGTGATCCGCTCCGGCGGGAACTGGGCCGTTAGCGCGGTGTACAGCTCTCCGGCCGAAGCAACGTCCAGGTTCAGTCCCTCCTGCTCCACGATCCGGGCCATGGCGGTACACAGAAACGCCTTGCCAGCAAATGCGATGGCAACCTTCGTGTACAGGCTCCGAAAGGCGGCCAGATATTCGCGCATCCGCGTGCGCAGAAGTTCTTCATCCACAACGTAGAGCGGCGTGCCGAACGCGCGCGCTAGCTCAACAGCGTCGCATCCCCCGACCTCCAGATGGCCGTTATCGAGGATTCTCTGAGTGCCGAATAGCAGCAAGTGGCCTTTGTCCTTCCCTTACCGATGAAACGCAGGTGAAACGCCGGGCGGGCCGTTGATTGCGGCGCCGTCCGGTCAGGCGCAGTTTAGCCCCGCGCCGAAGGGGTGTCAATTTCGCGCCCGGTCAGCCAATGCCGAGCCCGAGTATCCGCTCGGCGTTCTTCCAGCAGATCTTCTGCAGGGCCTCGTCCGTGATGCTGCCTTCGGCGGCGATGCGGCGGAAGAACTCCGGTTGCCGCGGGCGGTTATGCGTCGCGCAGATGTCGGTGCCGAACAGCAGTCTGTCCTGAAACTCGTCCAAAAAGCCCAGTCCGAACTCCGGGTCGCGGCTGATCGCGTTGAATCCGCTTCCCGCCGAGAGGTCGCCGTACAGGTTCGGATAGCCACGCAGAAGCTCGGGCACGCGACCGGGTATCACGGGGCCGGACGGATAGGTGTTGCGGTTCTCGTTGGTGACGTCCGCGCTGATTTCCGCCCAGAACGGCTGCGAGTGCCCGATGAAGGTCAGCCCCGGGAACCTGCCGAGCGCCTCCTGCAGGCCTGGCAGTCCCAGGTCGTCAATCAGCCCGTAGCAGCCTCCCTCGAAGGGCGCGATGTGAAACAGCACCGGCATGCCCACCTCCTCGCACTGCTCGAAGAGCCTCATCACGCGCGGGTCGTTGAAGGGGATGTTTGCCGTGATCTCGCCCAGCCCTTTGCATCCCGCCGCCTTGTAGTATTTCAGATGCCCCCGGAAGTCGGTGTCGCCGGAGTTGCCGATCTGGCGCGGATCAATGTTGCAGAAGGGGATGAAGCGTGCCGGGTGTGCCTGCGCGATCTCCAGAATCTCTTCGGAGGTGGTGATGTGATGATTGCCTTCGGGCGCCACGATCGGCAGAAGCACCGCCCGGTCTATCTCCATCACGTCGAGCATCGAGAGCAGCTCGTCCGGGTCCGTGTATGTTGAACCGTCGGTGCGCACGGTCGTGGATCTGCGGATCACATGTGTGTGGATGTCAATCAGCAACGGCGTTGCCCCTTTCTGTTGCGGCTATTGAGAGCTTCTTCCTGCCCTGCCCGGTTCCCTGCGCCGCGTTGCCACGATTCGGCCACGTTACCGCGTTACTCTTGACTTGTGGGGCGACTCCTGATAGAGTAAGCACGGACTCGCCTGAGCGCGCCCTGTCCGGGCACCCTTCCTGCCCGGCCGCTTTATGTTGGGTTTCCAGGAGTGGATTCGCCTCTTTTCCTTTTGTACCTGCTGTGTGCGGTTGTAGTAATCTCTTGGCTCGTGTGGCCGGTTCTGCTCGGCCTCACGTCCCGTCTCGTCTCACGCCGGCCTGACC
>JBPOJE010000016.1:0-12587 GCA_052033935.1 Armatimonadota bacterium | reverse complement strand
CCTGACAGATTCAGCCCGGCAATGCCCGTCACCTGCACGACAGCGTCCACAGCCGGAGCCATGAGGCCGGGGCACTCGATGCGCAGGTCAGCGGCAGACGAGTTCCAGCCCGCCAGAGCGAACCAGCCGTTGCCCGACGCCGTAACGCGCCCGCACACGCGCATGAGACTGCCGACGTTATTGAGTCCCCAGCCGTCCTGCCCGCCGGAAAGCCCAGGGGTGAAATCGCCGAAGCTTTCGCCGCCCAAATCCCTGCTGTTCACGCCAAACGGCACAGGAGCATCGCCCGAAGAGGCGACCCGGACGATAACGGGCTCCAGTATCCGCTCACCCGAGCCCAGCGTCTTGAGGATGCCCTTCACGCTGACAACGTCTCCCGGATTGACGAACCAGGCTCCCTTGACCAGGATGCCCGCGCTGCGGTCGGGCTCCTGTATGCCGAACGAGCCACCGAGATCGCGCGTGACGACCTTGCCCGAAAGCTCCACGCCTGTTTCGTCCGGGCTCAGGCGCACCTGGCCGATGGTGGCAAACGAGCTGTACGAGGGACCTACCTGCGCCATATAGACGTCGTCGTTGCCGTTGCGGCGGTCTCTCCAGACGACGATGTTCTCGTGGATGCGCGGGTCGAGCGCGGCCGGGGTCACGCCCGAGATGGCCTGATCCAGCCCCGTGTTCAGGTCATAAAGCTGCACTCTCCACTGCCCCGAGCGGCCGTCAGACCAGACGATGTAGCTTCCGCTGATGACCGGGTCCTGCTGCTTTCCCGGCTCGGTGCAGATGGCCGTCTCCTGCTGAGTCAGGAAATCGTACATATAGATATCCGGAGCGGTTGCCGAATTGCGCCAGTCCTCCCAGACAACCCGGCGGCCGTCGGTTGAGGCCAGCCACTGGTCGCCCGGAGCCTGGCTAATGGGGAATACCTGGGCCATGACCCGGTCGTACGCCCAAAGGTCGTATTGATTGCCACTGAGGCGCGAGAAGACCGTGTACTTGCCGGCGGTTGACGGGAAGATCTCGGCACCCAGTGTGGCCCCGATTGGGGTTTCGATGAGCGTATCGAGGTTCTTTTCGATGATGTCCCAGTTGCCGTTGCCCGCGTCGCGCGCGAAGGCCACGCGCCCGGGGTACAGGCAGCTCGACTCCTCCTGCTGGATTGTGTGCGTGAGCGCAAAAGCCGTCCCGCCAATCTGGACCATCCACACATCGAACAGATACGGGCCGCCCGAGGAAGAATCGCGGTTGTCCTCGAATACGACAAGATCGTCCCAGATGGAGGGGGCGATCTGGTCTTCGGGGGCTTCAACGAGAGGATACGACTCACCCGCCTGGATGTCGTACCACCAGAGGTCGGCGCCCGAGGCGGCTTCGTTGCGGTAGTCCTCCCAGACGATCCGGCCGCCGAAGACGGCAGGGAGAATCTGGTCGTTGACGGCTGTTGACACGGGCGATTCAGTTACTGCAAGATCCGCCCAGGCGGACGAGCCGCAGGCGATAATCGCGAGCAGAACCAACCAGCTAGACAAACGCATAACCCACTCCTTCGCAGGATAACAGACGGCAATACAGAATAAAGTCAGTGTCCGCGGCAGGCCCGGGCCTGCTCACCAGAGATTCAGCACATGATCGAGCCTCGAATCAGATGCGAACACCTCAATAAAGTTTTCAGCGGCTCCCGGAGCCGCGTTGCCCGGTTTCTCCTGAACCGTCCTCCTGCTGACGTCGAGGCGGTCAGAGACATAACCTTTGCCGTGGGACCGGGCGAGATCCTGGGCATTATGGGACCGAACGGCGCGGGCAAGACCACGCTCGTCAAGATGCTCTGCACCCTGCTGATACCAACATCGGGTGCCGCCAGCATCTGCGACCTCGACGTCACACGCTACCCGGGCAGGGTACGCGAGAACATCGCCTTCATCACTGGCGATGAGCGATCTTTCTACTGGCGGCTGACAGGCCGCCAGAACCTTCAGTTTTTCGGAGGCCTTTTCGGGCTGAAGCAGAGGCAAGTCCGCGACCGGATCGAAAAGCTTGCCGCAAGCCTCGGGGTCGAGGACATACTCGACCGCCGCTTCGACTCGTACTCGACCGGCAACCGTCAGAAGATTGCCATAGCCCGCGGTCTCCTCAACGAGGCCGGGGTGCTGTTTCTGGACGAGCCTACGCGAAGCCTGGACCCCACGTCCGCTCTCTCGTTCACCTCGATCATCCGTGACCAGATTGCGCGGGATCAGGGGCGCTCGGTTCTTTTTGTAACCCACCGCCTGGAAGAGGCGCTCGGCGTCTGCGACCGCATCCTGATTATGCGCAACGGCGAATCCGCATTCCTGGGTAAACCATCCGAACTGCAGGCCCTAGGGTCGCAAGACGTGTGGCGCATCCAAGTGCGAGGAGACTGGGAATCGGCCAGCGCCTTGCCCGGGCGCCCGACAGGATTCACTGTTTCACTATACCACACGCCGGACATCCCGGACAAGAACGAAATCACCCTTCAGGCGTCACTGCAGGCGGGATCGGCGGCATCGCTAGGCGACATTGTCTGCTGGCTCGCCGCGGGCGGCCTGCAGGTGGTGGACGTTGCCCGCGAACAGCGCACGGGAGGCGAGGTGTTCGCCGAACTGACCGGAGCAGACGAATGATCACGGCGGTGCTTGCCAGGCAGTTCTGGGCGATTCTGAAAAAGGACGTGCTGCTCGAGTACAGCTACCGCCTGCAGTTCGTGCTGAACCTCGCGGGGGTGTTCTTGGAGCTGGCGATGTTCTTCTTCCTCGCGAAGCTGGTGAAGATGCCCGCGAGCATGGAGCAGTACGGGGGGAATTACTTTGCGTTTCTGGCGGTGGGGCTGGCGTTCGGGCAGTATCAGTGGATCAGCCTGCACACATTCGCCCAGAGCCTGCGCGAACAGCAGGTCATGGGAACGCTGGAGATGATCCTCGCGAGTCCCATGCGCCCCGAAACGCTGATCGTCGGAAGCTCCCTGTGGACCTATCTGTTCGAGACCATCGTCATTGTGCTGAATCTGGGGATGGCGGCCCTGTTCTTCGGCCTCGACCTGTCGAACGCAAATCTACTTTCGGCGCTGGTGGTGATCGTCATGACGATTCTGGCGATGAGCGCTTTCGGGGTGCTGTCGGCGGCGTTCATCGTCGTGTTCAAGAGGGGTGACCCGATCACGTGGGTGTTCGCGACTGTCAGCGGGCTGCTGGGGGGCGTTTACTACCCGATCGAGGTGCTCCCTCCAGTGCTGAAGTCGCTCTCGGCGCTGTTGCCCATTACACATGCGCTGAAGGCGATTCGGCTGGCGGTGCTGAAAGGCTACCCCGTCCAACGCTTGAGCACGGAGTTGATTGTCCTCGGAGTCTTCGCCGTGTTTCTGCTTCCTGTGAGCCTCTTCGCGTTCCGCCGGGCAGTGAACATCGCGCGGCGCGACGGCACACTTTCGCAGTATTGATGGAAACGGCGCCGGGAGCATCGCCCCCGGCGCCGTCCGGCAATAATGGCAGACGCTCGAAGCTCAGAGTTGCGTCACATCGGCGGCATCGCGCGCCAGGATCACCGACGCGGAACTTCCGCCCACTGTCTCCAGTTCCACCACGCCCGTGACCTTCACCAGACTGCCAACGGCCGGTTCGGTGTTCGCGCCAATCCGCACGCGCACACCCGAGCCGCTGCCGTCCTGCAGGCTGCAGCCGTCGTCGAAGTAGAAGAACTTGTTCTCCGGGTCGGAGACGTCAACGGATGTGACAATGCCGAACGCCGAGACCAGCAGACCGGCGTTGTAGAGGCCGGATGCGCCGGTGACGCCGGGAGTAGCCGCGTTGAACGGCTGCCCGCCAAGCGCATTGTGAACCATCCATATGGGGGCAGGAACCTGCCGGCCCGAGGCGGACACCACGACGTCGCTGGCCGTCAGAACGCGCTGTGGACCAGACAGACCCAGATCGCCGGCCACCGACACAAGATCGCCGCGAGCAACTGTTGCCGCCGAGAGCACCTTCAGCGCCGCAGAGCGATCGGATTCCTCGATCCACAGCGTGCCGCCCACCGCATGCGTCACGACCTTGTCCTGCAACGCGAAGGGCATGCTGTCAGCCAGAGACCACGCCGCGCCGATCGGGTTCACGGCGGAAGCGTAGTTGTACGGGCCAAGATCGAACGACCCGTTCGGGGCATCCTCGCGGTTGAACGGCTGCACGTGCAGATACCAGCTTCCGGCGGACGCCGCGGACAGCGAGAGAGGACCGGAACTCCACTTCGGCTCTGTGCCGGTGAACGTGTGCGACGGGTTCTGGTTCCAGGCGTACCAGTAGTAATCCACCGTGCCCTGTCCAAATCCGCCGACAGCCGTGAAGATGAATCCCGGTGTCGCGCACAGCGTGCCCGCCGCCCGGTCGCGGGTGACCGTCGAGGAGCTCGCCGGAGCAGCCAGCGTCCACTTCGTCACAATCGCCGAAAACGCGCTGTTGAGCGTCCCGTTCCAGGCGCGAAGTTTGCGCGCGTAGGGGGAGTTCGGCGCAAGACCCGTTTCGGTGAACGAGACGGCGTCACGGGTGAGCCATCCCGAGTCCGGATAGGCAGGGGAAATCTGCGCTCCCGTATAACTCGTTAGGTCCAGACCGAAAGCCGTGCTGTCTATTGCCGAGAAGTCCCACCTGACGGACGAGCTCGACAGCGCATTTGCCGCGGAGATCACCGGCTGTCCCGGGGGGCTGGCGGTGAAGCGGATGTCGTCCCAGTAGCACTCGGCAGCCGAGGAGACTCCCAGACCGAGCACGATCCTTCCGATGCCGTTACTGAAGAAGTCCGTCTGCAGATCGGTCTGAGCGATTGTCGTCCCGGCGCCATCCGTCACCTTGAGCGTAACGACGCCCGTCGGGCTCATGCCGGGAGGGTTCGGGGCGACATTGGTCTCGAAGTAGATACAGGCACCATTACAGCCGGTGTTCGGATTGCGCTGGGCATAGGGGAAGTAGGTGTTCTCGCCGCCGCCCCCGAGCTTGCGGTAGAAGTAGCTGCCGCTGCTCACGCTGGAGGCGAAGCAGTTGTCCAGGAACATGGTCACGGCGTCGCCGGGGTTCCTGAGCGAGAGCGACTGCCTATAGGCATTGCCGCACGTGCCGGCCTTCCAGCCACCCTTACCATCGTAGAAGTAGCCGGAGACGGTCCCTTGAGCAAACGGGCGATCGAAGTAGTGCGTCATCTGGTCGGACTCCAGCGCGCCGCAGTACGCCGCGCCGCCGCCCGTGTACGAGCCGTGATTCTGGGTTGTGCTGTAGGCGAACTCCTTGCTTGCGGTCTGCGTCCAGTTCGTCAGGCCTCCGTCGAACCCGTCAACGAACACATCCTTTGCGCTGAGCGGCGGCCGGACGCTCGCGGGAGCGCTCCAGCCGGAGTAGTTCGGCACGGAGTCACGCGCCCGCACATCGTAAACGTAGGAAGTTCCGGCTGTCAGCCCGGAATCGTTGTAGCTGTTGGCCGCGCTCGATCCGATAATGACTCCATCGCGCCGGATATCGTAGCCCGCTACCCCGGCATTGTCCGTCGAGGCCGCCCAGGTGAGGGCAACCGTCGTGGAGCTCGTCGCGGTCGCGACAAGATTCGTGGGAACCGTGGGTGCCTCGCTGTCCGTGGGCATGTGCGCGACGGCCGGAGCACTCCAACCGGAGACGTTGGAGTAAGCATCCTTTGCGCGGACTTCGTACGTGTAGCCGGTGCCGGGTGTAAGGCTGGTGTCGGTGTAGGCCGTTCCGGCGCTGATTCCGACGATCGCGCCGTTGCGGCGGATGTCGTAGCCCGTGACGCCCGTGTTGTCGGTGGAAGCCGTCCAGATCAGATCCACCCGGATGGGGCTCTGCGGAGTGGCCGTCAGGCCGGTGGGCGCCGACGGCGGCTCGCTGTCGGCTGCGGTCACGTTGACCGTCTTCGACAGGGTCGCGCCAAACCAGGCGAACCCGTCCCGCACCATCCGCCAGTCGGTGGTGTAGGTTCCGGGAGCGGGCGCGGTCATGTTGAAGGTGAATGTGTAGGCCCCGCCCTCACCTCGCCGGAGATCGTGTGACGCGTCGTTGAGGTGAACGGATCACTGTCATCCACGGCACCCAACCGGAAGGAGTTCGCCTCGCGCCACAGCACGCCCCTGTTGCGGAAGGTCACGCTGACCGTGTAGGTCTTGCCAAACTCCATTGTGGTTGGAATGGTGTCGCTCACGTACTCACCGGAGTACTTGTCCCAGGTGGGCGCCGTTCCAAAGTAGTCGCAGATGCCCCTGTACAGCCCCCACTGCGAGACGGAGCGGAAGAAGTTGTCCACCAGATAAAGCGCGCCTGATTGCAGTTATCGTGAAACGCCAGTTCGATGAGGCAGGCAGGGCGATTAGGGATGCGGATCTCTCCGTTGGCGTTCCGCGCGGCGCCGCCGTTTCGGATGGGCCAGTCGGGATCATAGGTGTTGCGTATTGTCGCTTCGATCCAGTCCTTGACGTTCTCCGCAAGGCGCTGGCTGTTGATCTCATTGATGTTACCCGGCTCCGGGTTCTCCATCGCGAAGTCGTAATAGACCTCGGTGCCGGTGGCAGTCCCGTTGTAAGCGTTGGTGTGATGGGAGATGTAGATGTCCGCGCCCACGTAATCAGCGTACTTAGGGCGGGCACGGATGTCGTCGTTGAGATCGGTCGTCGAACTGTCCCATATATCGGAGCGGCTCGGCAGCAGGTTCTGAAGCCAGTAACGCGCCGCCATCCGCCACCAGGGGGTGTTGTTATAGCCAGTGTAGCAACACAGCGTTTCGTCGAGGGTTCGGGGATAGTAAACGCTCGCGCCGTCCTGTATCAGGAACTGAATGAGCCGGATGCTGTTCAGGTCTTCCTGAATGGCCTCGCCCAGCCCGCAGACCTGCGGGCGCTGGTAGTACCATACGGAGCCGTTCCAGTACAACCCGTGCGACGGACCAACTGATATCTTCTTCCCTGCGAGCCCGGCAATTGTCACATCCTGCGGCGAGGGAGGCGCCGGTGACGGGCCAAGGGGCTTTCCGGCCGGGGCAAGATAGGTGGACAGGAGACGCCCCTGACAAGTCAAAGCGATATCAGAGAGACATCGGGGGGTTGAGGAAAGTCGCTTTGAACTGACCGAAAACACTCTGAAGGAGAGCGTCATCGAGTCCCTCGGCCACCTCCGGAGATAGGTCTACGGTGAGCACGGCGTTGTCGAGTCTGACGCTCAGGGCGGCGACGCCCTGCGGGATGGCAGAGACGATCCTGGCGGCCGCCTCTCCCGCTGTCGGGCCCGCCACGATGGCTTGCACCGCAAGCACAGTGCCATCGGCGCCATCCGGGATATCGCGCTCCACGACAACTATTGCGTCGTAGAACGCCACACCCGATGCGTTGGCGCACGCCGCTGATAAAACAAGCACAGCGAGGGGGAGAAGAAGGCAACTACAGACAGATTGTTTCAAGAGCACAACTCCGTTTCTTGCCCGCGCGAGCGAGCGTACCTGTTGGCCCGTACCTTGACCTATCCACCCCTGCAGGGGAGATGCCTGGGCCAGATCAACTGCGCCTTCCCGCACGCGTCGAGCGTGTCCACCAGCAGATGAACGCCGAAGATGTTCGCGCCTGCCGGGGCGGAAGCTCCGAGGGCAAGTGATGGCCGCGGAACGCGCGCGGCATGCCTACTTCGCCCGCGTCAGGGTAACGATGGTCACTTCCGGCCGGCACAGGAAGCGCACGCGCAGATTTGTCATACCCAGCCCACGGTTGGCGTAGAGGTACATCCGATCGTGGATGAGATGCAGCCCGCTCATGTACTTGCGCCCGTAGTTCTCCACGGCCGCCGGGCGCACCGGGCCGATAAACGGCAGCCGCACCTGCCCGCCGTGCTCTCCCCCGATAAGCGTGAGGCTGATTCCCGCCTCAGCAGCCTCGTCCACGCTCTCGGCCCTCGCCTCGTGGCAGAGCAGGATTTTGACGCTGGCCGGGTGCACCTGCTTAAGGGCGGCGTTCAGGTCGGTTATGTTGAGCCCGAGCCCCAGAAACGATATCTTCGCGCCGTTCACATCCAGAGTCCGGCCCTGGTTCAGGAGCGGCACGGCCCCGGCATAGGCAACACGCTGCCTCAGCACGACGCTGTAATCCCAGTCGCCCCAGACAGCGTAGATACCGTACCGCGCATTCAAGCGCCGGATCATGCGGACGAGTTCCCACGAGGACTGGTCGGTCCTGCTGCCCCACGCCCCACCCGCGTAGTCGCCCGTGAGGGCGACGACATCTGGCTTGTTCCTGTTGGCGATCTCGACCGCCCGGCGTTCGCGTTTGCCGAAATCACGGATGTGGATGTCCGAAATCTGCGCGATCCTGAAGCCCTCGAGCTGCGCGGGCAGGTTTCTGACAGGGATCGCAAGGTGGGTCTCCTCCACCATGTTGGGCTCAACAAAGAACGCCCAGAACACGGCGAGGAGCAGCAAGCTTCCGAAAGTCAGCCCGGCCCAGGCGAAAGCATGGGCGCGCTGCGAGACCCAGGTAAGCCCACGCACCCAGGCCGAATTACGGCTTCTGGCGGACCGGCGCTTCCGCCTGCGCGTGGTCAGGGACCCGGAGGGCCGCCAGGCCGCCTCAGCAGCAGCGCGCGAAGCCATGAGGTCAATCTTTTCGCCGCAGAGAGCGCAAAACCGCCACCTGCGCGATATCTGCCGCCCGCAGTGCAGGCAATGGATCGCCGGGGGACGCCGCCTCAGTAGCATTCTTCGCAGAGTGCTCACTGTCAACGGAGCAGATTGAAGAGGGTAGTAAAGGCTATGAGCGGCTGGGTGACGGAGGACCACGTCGTAGGCTTGCCCTTCTCGGGCACGTAGATGATATCCGCCGCCTCGACCAGCGGGTTGTTTGTCATGTCTCCCTTGCGCATGTATTTTGTGATATCGAGCTCCGTCGGCTTCGGCTGGTTCTCGACCAGCCGGACGACGGCAACTCTGGATGGCTGCGCGCTCCCCGTCATGCCCCCCGCACGCATGATCATGTCCACGACACGCTCCTCCGGCTTGATACGATACACCCCGGCTTTTGTGACGGCACCATACACATACGCTTTGCGGTTGCTCTCCGGAACATAGACGACATCTCCGGGAAAGATCTCCGGGTTCTGGGTTTCATCCGCTTTCTCGAGAAACGCGGATATGTTCACCGTTTGCATGGTCTTGCCGTTGTTGATGACCTGCACGGCGAAAAGGTCGGCGTCCTCCAGCCCGCCTCCGGCCAGCGTCAGCACGTCGGAGACTCTCATCCCGCGGCGAAACTCGAAGGTGCCCGGCTTCTCGACCTTGCCTAGCGCCGAAACATTGCCCTTCAGTTCGGCGACGATGATGACATCGTCCTCGGCCACGGAGGGGATATTCGCGGGGTCTCCCCGCGTGCTGAGGTCCACCTCAACCGAAGCTCCTCCGGGGTGCGACAGTGCCACGCGGGAAAGGTCGGCGGTCTGCGTGAGGCCGCCCGCCGACGCGAGATAGTCCCGCAGACCGAAGCCCGGCTGAGCGCGCACCGGTCCGGGCGCCTTGACCTGCCCGAGAACCCACACGGTAGGCGTGTGGAAAGTCGTAATGTCAACGATGACGACCGGGTTCTTGACATACTCGCCGAACTTCGCCGTCAGACTCTCGCTCAACTCCTGCATCGTGAACCCGGACGCCTTGACCACCTTCAGCAGCGGAAGCGAGATATTGCCGTCCGGCTGAACGACCGGGTGAGCGGCAAGGTCGGCCATATTCATCACGCTGACCGACAGCACATCTCCGGGACGGATGCGATAGTCCGTATCGAGGACGCCGCGCTGGGTGAACGAAGCGGTCTCCGGCGCCGCCGGAGCGGGCGCAGGCGCGGCGGCCTGGCAATAAGCGGCGTCGGCCGCGGCAGTCAGGATCAGAGCTGCGAGAATCAGCACGCGATACATCAGTGGGCTCCCTTGCCTGTCAGAACGATGGCGACTGTCTTGACCAGAATACGCAGGTCAAGGAATGGAGACCAGTGCTTGACGTAGAAGAGATCGTACTGCAACTTCTCCTGCACGTCTTTCAGAGTCTCATCGTATTTGTGCAACACTTGCGCCCATCCTGTCAACCCCGGCCGCACCGAGACGCGCATTCCGTAGAACGGTATCTCCTTCTCGAAACGCTCCACAAACTCCGGACGCTCCGGGCGCGGACCCACCAGGCTCATGTCTCCCACGAGGATATTGATGAGCTGGGGCAGCTCATCGAGGCGGGTACGCCGCAGGAACCCGCCGACAGGAGTAACCCGAGGATCGTTCCGCACAGCCCAGGTCGCCCCGTTCGCCAACTCGGCGTCCTGGCGCATGGAACGGAACTTGACGATCGTGAACACGCGGCCCTTGCGCCCCACCCGCTCCTGCCGATAGAACGCGGGGCCGGGCGACGTGAGTTTGATGGCGGCCGCGATGATGATCCACAACGGCGACGTGACAGCAATCGCCGCCGCCGAAACAGCGATATCAAGCGCCCGCTTGGCCGTGAGAAGCAGGGGATCTCCACCACCGTAGCCGATGTTGACAAACCAGTTGTCAGCCCAGTGATCGAGCGCCACCTTGCCCGTGACCATCTCGTAAAGGTCCGTCATCGGCAGGATGGGCACGCCAGCGCGATAGATGGACTGCAGGGCCCTGTGCACCTCCGCGCCCGCGGAGCGGGTGATCGCCATCACGCACATATCCGTATCCGTACGGCGTATGCGCGAGGGGGCCTGGCTGACAGGGCCAATGACAGACGCCTTGATGAGCTCTGGGATTGTAACGCCGGGGTCGTCATCAAAGAACCCGACGATTTCGTACTCGCCGTGCCTATCCTGCAGGGCTTCGGCGATAGTCTTGCCAGCCCAACCCGCACCGATAATGGCGACGCGCCGGCGGGGGATTATGCGGCGCAGTATCTCGCTCAGCAGAAGACGCCACACGAGCAGCACGGCCATGGAATAGCCGATGATCAGCAGGCTCGAACGCCGTGACAGGTAGTCGGCCGAAAGGAAGTAGGCGGCGCTCGCAAGCAGCAGGCTTCCCACGATACCGGCCTTGATGACGCTCATCATCATGCTGAGCCGGTTGGCGAAGCGCACACTGGAGTATCCGTCGAAGTAGTACATGCAGAAGGGGATGATGGTGGCCCAGGCTAGGACCGCCTTCCGGTGCCCGTAAAGCAGCACCCAGGGGTCGCCCAGGTAGTGTATCCCCAGAAGCGCGAGCGACAGACTGCAGCAGAGAATGTCGCCGACAAGCGCAACCAGCACGCGCCGCGACACGGTATGAGGAGATCTGCCGGCCAGCCACTTGGCGAAGGCGTTCAGCAAGGCATACTTGCTGCGCATCCTGGTCACCTTCGCGGGCCTGTCAGCGGGCATGGTCTTTCAACGATGCCGCCCGCGCGGCAGCCGGGTCATCGGGCGAGCGCACCGGAACGCTCCAGGTAGCCGACGTCCGCCCGAGAGCCCAGTCGAGAACGCCAAGCCCACCCGCGCCGAGAACCGAAGCGGCATAGTAGGCCAGACGCAGCGGCCGCAGGGGCAGGAATCGCCCCAGCAACGCAAGCAGCACGGCGAGCGCCGACACGCTCAGGATGAGCGCACCGCCCGTCTGGCGCGCCGACACGGCGGCGAGGGCAACAGCGGCAACAAGAAGCGGCACGGTAAAGTAGCGCACCAGCTTGTGCCAGAACAGAAACCAGAGCGCCATCAGGCGGCCTTTCGCCAGCAGGCGCAGCGCGCAGCGCCCGGCGGTCGAGATGCTCCGGCCGATGATGCGGCGGTAGCGGCGCTGCTCGTGCCCGACCGATTCGGCCACGCGCTCCACACAGAACGCGTCCGGGACATACACCGCCTTCTGCCCGGCTTCGAGGGCGGTCATCCCCAGGGCCAGGTCGGGGACCTCGGCCGGGGCAAGGCCGCGCCAAAGCTCGCGGCGGATGGCGAAGATCGGCCCGACGCCGCCGATGAGGCATCCGAAGGCGCTTTCGGCGCGCTTGACGGCGGTGTCGTAGCGCCAGTAGAGACTTCCGCCCGCGCTCGTCTCAGCGCCATCGCGCGCATAGCGAAGCTCGCCCGATACGCAGCCCACGCCCGGCACAAACCGCTCCGCGAGGAGCCTTGCCGCTGAACGGTCGAGCATGGCATTCGCGTCGGTGAACAAGATGATGTCACCACTCGCCTGCTCCCGCGCTAGGTTGAGGGAGGAGCTCTTTCCGTTCTGGTTCTCGGACACGATCAGCTTGAGGCGCGGATCGGCGATTTGACGCACTTCGTCCACGGTTCTGTCCGAACTGCCGTCGGAAACGACGATGACTTCGAGCAGACCTGGCGGGTAATCAAGCGCCAGGGAGTTGCGGATCTTCTCAGCGATGAGGGGCTCTTCGTTGTGCGCCGCGCAGACGACGCTGAGCGGCGGGAGTTGACCCTCCGGGAGGCGGTCAGGCCGGCGTGAGACGAGACGGGACGTGAGGCCGAGCAGAACCGGCCACACGAGCCAAGAGATTACTACAACCGCACACAGCAGGTACAAAAGGAAAAGAGGCGAATCCACTCCTGGAAACCC